>NZ_JBXPIZ010000018.1:0-820 GCF_056863265.1 Parviterribacter multiflagellatus | reverse complement strand
GCGCCCGCGGGCTCGGCGAGCGCGAGCGCCTCGTCGGCGTCGTCGATGGCCGGCGCGCGGCCCGCGGCGGCGTGGAGCGTGGCGCGGACGGCGAGCGCCCCGGCGAGGAGCAGCGGGTGGCCGCCCGCGCGGCCGGCCGTCACGGCGGCGTCCGCGTCGCGCGCGGCCTCCTCCCATCGCCCGCGCGTGAAGGCCAGCGCGGCGCGCGCGCCGAGCGGCGCGGCGAGCAGGCCGTCCGCGCCGGTCGCGCGGCACGCGTCGTGGAGCGTGGTCGCGAGCCGCTCGGCCGTGCGTTCGGCGCCGAGCCGCACGGCCGCGTGCGCCGCCGCGCCGGCGGCCTCCGCCGCGGGCAAGGGCGCGAACCCGGCGCGCGCCACCTGGGCCAGCGCGTCCGCCGCGGGCTGACGCTCCCCGCGCGCGTGGAGCGTCAGCGCGGCGGCCAGCGGTGTGAGGTGGTCCCCGTCCGCGTCGAGCCGCGCCGTGACCGCTGCAAGCAGCTCCGCGTCGCCGGCGTACGCGGCGCCGACCACGGCCTCCGCGAGCAGCGCCGCGCGCGCGGCGGCGTCGAGGCCGTCACCCTCCGCCGCCGCGAGCGCGCGCGCCGCGCCGCCCGCCGGGTCGCTGCCGCGGACGTCGAGCAGGACCCGGACGCGCTCGCGCTCCGCCCCGCGAGCCTCTCCCAGGAGCGCCACGGCGGGCGCGCGATCGCCCGCGCGGTCGGCGGCCACGGCGGCGGCCAGCGCGAGGCGCGCCCGGTCGGCGGCGTCGTGCGCATGTCCCGCCGCCGCCCCGTAGGCCCGCGCGGCCGCCGCCTGGCCAC
>NZ_JBXPIZ010000017.1:0-879 GCF_056863265.1 Parviterribacter multiflagellatus | reverse complement strand
GATGGTCCTGGCGGTCGTTGTCGATGGCCGCTCGATCCGCGAAACAGCCGAGAGGTTCGGCGTCTCTGAGCCGACGTGCCGCAAGTGGGTCAGGAGATTTGTCGCCGAAGGCGATGCCGGGCTGCGCGACAAGAGCTCGGCGCCCAAGACGGTGGCCAACAAGACGGCGGCAACGGTCGTTGAGGCGATCTGCGCGCTGCGGAAGCTCAGGTTCACCGGCCCAGAGATCGCTGAGATCCTCGATCTGGCGCTCTCGACGGTCTCGGGGATCCTCAAGGCGGCAGGGATGGGCAAGCTGGGTCGGCTGGGTTTCGAGCCTGCCGTTCGCTACGAGCGCGAGCGGCCCGGCGAGCTGATCCACATCGACGTCAAGAAGCTCGGCCGGATCGTTGGCGGCGCGGGCAAGCGCGTTCGCGACGGCAAGCGCCAGCACTACACCGGCTCGTTCACCGACAAGGCCGGCCGCCGGCGCCGCAAGGCCGGCTGGGAGTTCGTGCACATCGCCATCGATGACGCCACCCGCCTGGCCTACGTCGAAGTGCTCGGCGACGAGAAAGCCACCACGGCTGTTGCGTTCCTGCGCCGAGCGGTCGCGTTCTTCCGTTCGCGCGGGATCGTCGTTGAGCGGCTGCTGACCGACAACGGCTCGGCCTACCGCTCGACCGTTCACGCGATCGCCTGCCGCACGCTGGGGATCCGGCACCTCAGAACGCGGCCACGGCGCCCGCAGACCAACGGCAAGGCCGAGCGGTTCATCCGCACGATGCTCGACGGCTGGGCCTACGGCGCGATCTACCGCTCAAGCGCAGAACGCACCGCAGCCCTTGACGGATGGCTCTGGCACTACAACCATCGCCGCCAACACAGCGCCCTCAGCCG
>NZ_JBXPIZ010000016.1:0-34658 GCF_056863265.1 Parviterribacter multiflagellatus | reverse complement strand
CTCAGGAAGATCGTTGGGGAGGCGCGGGCGGCGCGGGACTGGTGGGTCCCCCTCTGTGTCGCGGCACGAAAACGGACATGGGCCCGGGCGCACCCCCGGGCCGCCGCGCGGCGCGCCCGCCGGGAGCGGGCCGAGCGCTCCGCCCCGGCCGCCTCGACGCCCGCCCCGCAGCCCACGCCGGCGCCGGCCACGCCGGCCCCCGTCGCCCCGCCCACGGGCGGCGGCGGCAGCACGGGCGGCTCCGGCGGCTCGAGCGGCTCCGGGAGCTCGGGCGGCTCGAGCGGCGGCGACGGCGACTGGGGCGGCGAGTTCACCCCCTGATCGGCGAGGCGGCGCGCGTTGGCGCGTCGCCGCTCGTTCGCTGAACCGGCGAAGCGCTGCGCCAGACCCCCGGCGCAGCGCTCCAGGGCCCCGCCGCAGCGCGCACGCGCTTCGCCGGGCCACCCCGCCGGCGCGGCTTCGCCCAACCGGAAGCCCAGCATCCATGGGCCGGCGAAGCCCCACACGACGTTCGCCGAACCTGCGCCCGACACCCGCGCGCCCGGAACGCCCGCACGAGGCTTGACGCCCCGCGGCCCGCGCCGTACGTTCGCACCTCCTCTCTTCTTCTCTCTCTTCGCTCTTCAGCGATCCCGGCTTCGGCCACACGCAGCACCAGCAGCACCGCAGGGCCCCGCAGCACCATCCGCAGGACCTCCAGGCGCCGCGCTCCGAAGCCCCGAAGCGAGGAACCCGACAGCCCTTCGCACTCCCGCGATCGCGCTGACCTACTGCCGGTCCCAACCCTGGAGACCAGAACGGAGGCGTCGCATGCGACCCTCGTCCAACCCGTTCCGCCACCACCCCGTGGTGACCGCGCGACGTGTGGCCCTGGCCATCACCGCGCTGCTGTTCCTCGTCGTCCTGGCGATCACCGTCGGGACGATCCGCTCCAACGTCGCCCCGGGCGCCACACCCGAGGCGACGGAGGTCACCACCGCCCCGGCCACGCCGGGCACCGGCTCCGCGCCCCGGCCCGGAGCCTCGCCCGCGACGCCCGACCCCGCGCCCATCCCGGACGCGAAGCCGGACGCCGCGACCATCGCCGCCTGGTGGGCGCAGGCCGAGGCCACCGGCGAGTGCGCCGGCGCCCTGTCCCCGGTGCCCGGCGCCGCCGCGCTCGGCGTGCACTTCGTGGGCGGCTGCCCCGACGCCGTGAAGGTGAGCTACCGCAACGTCCGCTCCGAGGACGGCGTCACCGGCGCCCAGGCGTTCTGGGGCCGCAACGTCACCGCGTGCGCCGAGCCGTACGTCTCTGGCGTCACGCGCGTGATCGTCCCGGGCACCGAGATGATGATCGTCGAGGGCCCGGCCACGCTGTGGCTGGTCGACCGCGACAGCGTGGTCCGCACCTTCACGGGCACCGAGTACGACCCCGCGACGTGGCCGTTCACCACGTCCTGCCGCGGCTGACCGGCTGCACCACCGCTCGACACGGCACGTCCCCTCCGGCACCACCGCCGGAGGGTCCCTTCGAGACCTGACACGGAGGTCTGGTCATGATCAAGCTCCTCACCGGCGCCCTGCGCCTGTTCACCCGCGGCCTCGGACTCCTCGGCCTGGCGGTGCTCCTCGCGCTCCTCGGGGCGCTCGTCTCCGGCGACGGCCGCCTCGCCGCGCGGCTGTTCGTCGCGTTCGTCGTCCTGGCGTTCGCCGGCGGCCTGACGCTGCTCCTCGCACGCGGCGCGGCCTGGGCCACGCGCCGCGTCGTCGTCGTGGCCATCCGCCGCGGCGTCCCGATGCCGCTCGGGTACGCACGCCGTGGCATCGCGGCGGGCGCGCTCCTGGCGCTGCTCTTCGCCTACCTGACGCTGTTCGCCGCGTCGGACGCGCTGCCCGCGCTGCTCGTCTTCCTCGGCGGGCTGCTCTGGCTGCTCGCCGGGGCGGAGCGCCGGCGCGGCCGGGCCCGCGCCCTGGTCACGGCCGCCGAGCGGGCCTGGAAGCGGCCCGCCGCGGCCTACGTCCTCGCCGCCCGGCTCCTGACGGCCGGCGTCCTGGGCAACGCCCTGCTCCTGGTCCTGTGGCTCGCCTGATGAGGCCGAGGCTCTGGGCCGTCCTGTGCGCCGCGCTCGCCCTCGTGGCGGGCGCGGCGCTCGCCGTCGGGCTCGCCCCGGGCGCCGCACCGCCGGCGCCCGAGCGCGTGGTCCTGCCGGCGCCCACCGCGCACACCGGCCCCGTGCGCCTGCTGCTCGACACCGCGTGCTGCGCGGAGCACCTCGCGCAGCACGGCTTCACCGTCACCCCGGACGTGGACGGCGTGCTCGGCCGCGTCGACCTGACGGTGCCGCCCGGCTGGCGCGTCGAGCCCGTCCCGGGCTCCGACGCCTGGCGTGTCATCCGCGTCCCCGACCAGACCGAGGTCGGGACGTTCCAGGGACGCCTCCTCGGCGTCCACACCCACCAGGAAGGATGAGCGATGGATCTCGACATCACCACCATCGTCGCCGCCGAACGGCGGCGGCTCGCCCGCGAGCTGCTCGCGGGCGTGTGGGAGGCGATCGCGCCTCTCACCTCCACCAGGCCCGCTCCGGGCTCGGCGTCGCTCCAGCTCCCCGGTTCGTTCCTCACCGTCCCCGTGACCGGGAGCGGGCCGGCCCCGACGTGGACGGTCGGCGACACCGGCGTGACCGTCGGCGAGCTGGAGGCGCTGCTCGCGACGCCGGTCCACGCGGACATCGTCTGGGTGGACGAGGAGGGAACGATCGCCGGCGCCGTCCAGGCCGAGGGCCGCGGCCCGGTCGCCGTGCTGCGGGCGCTGGCCGGCTTCGTCGCCTCCGGGTTCCCGCCCGCGGCCGCGGCCCACGCGGCGCCGGAGACCCTCGCGCGACCGGTCCGCGTCCAGCCGCCGGTGACCGAGGCGGCGTACGTCGAGTGGCACCACCACGGCGACGACCTGCGGCTCACCGGCGAGCTGACCGTCTGGCCCGACGCGGGCGAGGACTGGCGCGCCGCCACGTGGCGCGCGCTGGCGCTGCCGCCGGTGCTCCACGAGGAGGACCTCGTCGACGCCTACGCCGTCTCCCGCTGGCCCGGAAGCGTGAGCGCCACCTGGGACGCGGCCGCCGGCCCGTACGAGCTCTCCGTCTCCATCGCCCCGTGCTGACCCTGACAAGAGAGGAACCGACCATGCCCGACACCACCCTCGACGTCCTCCGCGACGCCCTCGACGCCGACCAGGGGCGGCGCCCCGTGCGGCACCACCGCTGCTGCGTCGCCGAGCTGCTGCTGGCCGAGCTCGTCGTCGCCGAGCAGCTCCCCTACGCCGACCCCACCGACCCGCTCCGCCAGTACCTCCTCGAGGTCGTGCGGATGGAGTCCGAGTGGGTGCGGCTCGCGCCGGACACGCGCATGCTCGACCGCCTCGGGCACCACGCCTGCGGCTCGATCCACCCGCTCGCCGAGATCCAGGTCCTGGGCCAGGCCTTCGCGCTCGCCCAGACGGTTCTGTCCGTACCGGCCCAGCCGGCGTACGGGCCGCCCACCACGCGGTTCGAGCGCGGGGTGCTGGGCCACGCGCCGGCGCCGGCGGACCGCGCCCTGCCGGGCGCCGTCCACGCGGCGGTCCACGCGGTGCGGGCGGCGGTCGAGCTGCGGCGCGCCCGGCGCACCGACCGGGTCGCCTGGATCGGGGAGCACCTGGAGCGCCCGATGTCCGAGGACCTGCGCCGGGTCCTGCGTGACGTCCTGGTCGCGGACAACCGGTGGCTGCACGCGATCGCCGGCGTCCCGGTGCCCGCGCTCACGGACGGAGCCGATGCGTGAGCGCCGCCGAAGCCCGCGACGGCGGGCTCGTCGCCGCGCTCCGGGACGACGCCCTGCTCCCGGTCGTCACCGGCTCGCACGCCTGGATCCTCGGCACGGGGGACACGCGCCTGCACGTCCCCTTCGTCACCTCCGACCCGATCGCCGTGCAGCACGCGGGCGGCCGGCCGGCGATGCTCGGCCACCTCTCCCCGCGGGAGATCGGGGCCGTCGCCGCACTGGCCACGCTGCACGCCCGGCGGCCGGCACGGGTCGGCCGGCCCTGGTCCTGGATCGCCGCCGCGCTCAACGCCTGGCTCGCCGGGCGGCGGCTTCCGGGGCTGCTCCCGAACGACGCCGAGGCGGACGCGCGGTTGGCGCTCCTCGAGCTGGAGCTGCTGCTCGCGCTGGGGGCACCGCCCGACGTGGTCGGCGCGGTGCCGGGTGACCCGGTCGCGGTCGCACGCCGGCTGCTCGGCGCGGCCGACGCCTGGCACCGGCGCGAGACCGCGAGCGAGGCGGAGGAGCTGCCGCCCGCGGCGCGCGCCGTCGCCCCGTTCCCGCGGACGCCCGCCGAGGCGCTCGCGGCGCTCCCGGGCGACCCGTCCGTGCGCACGCGCGGGCTGTGGGAGCTGGACGCGCACGGCGGCAAGGTCCGCGTCGGCGTGCACCCGAGCTGGGACGGCCCCGGGCCGGACCACCGGGTCGTGCTCCGGCGCCTCACCACATGGGTCGACGACTGGCGCGCCCTGTCGCGGCGCCGGTTGGGCGACGCCGCGGCGCTCCTGGCCGGCCTCCGGGCGCTGGAGCTGCTGCGGCCCGTGACGGCCGCCGCGGTGGAGGCCCGGCGCGCGCTCCTGGCGTCGCTCGTCCTCGTCCTCGAGGACGGACCGCACGCCAAGCACGCGATCGGCGCCGCGGTCGACCGGCTGCGCGCGAGCGCGGCCACCGGGGCGATCGCGTGCTGCGCCCCGCCGGAGCCCGTCTGGGCGGCCGGCCCGCACCACGCGATCCTCGGCGCGGTCGAGCGGCTGTGCTGGCGCCACGCGCCGGTGCCAGGGCCGCCCGCCCCGGGCACCCCGCTGCGGGTCCACGCGCCGGACCTGGACGAGCACCACCACACGGGCCACGCGACCGCGTCGACCCGGGTGCCGGACGGCCACGCCAAGGTCGCCTTCGGGCGCCGCGGCCCCGTTCGGACGTTCCCCCTCGCGGTCCTCCGCGCGCCGCTCCCGCGGCTGCTCGGCTGACCCACCCCGCCGGCCCGGCGCCACCGTGGCGCCGGGCCCCTTCCTCGAAGGAGCGAACATGAAGCACACGGTCATCGGCGACAGGTACGTCGAGGCCCACGGCGGGCTCGCGCGCTGGCACCGCCACTCCGCCGCGCTGGCGCTGACCGCCGACGTCAGCCTGGGCGAGCCGCTGACGCTCGCGATGCGGCACGGGCGCGACCTCCCGATGGCGGTCCCGGTCATCGGCGACCACGGTCGCCTCACCATCGGCCGCACCGCGTCCGGACACGCCGACTGGGTCGAGCTGACGCGCACCCCGCTGGCGGAGGGCGTCGAGCTGCTCGGCGTCCGCCGCCTCGACCTCGAGCACCGCCCGGCGGTCGAGGCGGTCGTCGTGCACGACCCGCGCGCCTCCTCGCGGCTGCGCCACCCCGGCGTGGCGGCGCTCCACGACTGGCTCGTCCCCGCCGCCGACCGCGTCGAGGCCCACCAGGTCGAGGCGCTCGGCTCGACCGACGACGACCAGGAGCTGGCCCCCGCGCTGGAGCGCCGCGGCCACTCCGGGCTGCGCGAGCCGCACCCGCACGACTACCTCGGCCTGCCGCCCGGTGGCGTGGCCGCGGCGCTGCACGAGCCGCACACGCTGCTGCGGTGGCTGGAGTGCGGGGCGGAGGACCCGCGGCACGACCTGCTGCCGCCGACCTTCGCGACCGCGGCCACGAGCGCCGAGCGGCTGCTGGAGCACGCCGCCCGCGTCCGCGAGCCCGACGCGCTCGGCGGGCGGCTGCGCGCGTTCGCCGAGCACCACCTCGGGCCGCTGCGGCGCGAGCTCGCGGCCGTCCGGCCGTCCCACCGCGACGCCGCGTACGTCGCCGCGGCGGCGTGGCTGTCGGTCGCGCTCGTGCGCTCGGGGCCCGGCCCGATCCTCCAGCCGGGCTGGTGGTGGGCGCAGAGCGCGCTCATCGCCCTCGGGCTGTGCCCCGGCGGCCAGCGGCCCCCGGCCTGACCCATCCCACCTCGCAGAAGGGACCACCCACATGACCACCTTCACCGACCTGATCGCCGAGCGCCTGGCGGACGAGCCGGAGCTCCTGAAGCTCGCGCGCCTGCGCGCGACGGCGGCTGCGGCCGTCGCGGACGCCCAGACCGCGGACGACTGGGGCCTGCCGGCCAACGACGTCGTCGCCGGGCGCGCCAGGATGCTCGAACGGCTGCTCGCCGCGGCGCGGCAGGCCGACGGCACGCTGGACGCCGCGCTCGACGCGGCGCTCGCCGAGCTCGTCCGGCCGCTCCGCGACCTCGAACGGCTGGGCGAGCTGACCGGCGCGGCGGCGTACACGGCGGAGGCCCGGCGCCAGCTCCGCAAGCTCGCGAGCACCGGGGCGCCGCTCCCGCCGCCGGGCGACGGCGACGCCGGCCCGGCGCCCGGCGACCCCGCGTTCGCCGCGTGGGCGGCCGGCGTCGCGGCGCGCTTCGGCCTCGCCGCGCCGTCGTAGGAGCTTCGCTGAACATCCAGCAGCGCTTCGTTGAATGACAGAGGTTGACGGAGGAGGCGCCGGCGTCTACGCTGGCGCCTTCTCTTCTTCTCGCGTTCTTCGCACCCCTCGCGGCCTCAGCCGCTTCGCAGCACCCGCAGCACCCGCAGCACCCGCAGCACCTTCCACATACGCCACCTGCCCGGACCGGTGTCCGCGCGCAAGCAGCCCAGGGTTCGACTCCCTCTGGTGGCACCGGGTCTCTCCGTCACGCACCGCGTCACGAAGCGACCCCACGACGACCGACCGGCCGTCGTGACGCCTGCCGTCTCGCACCGCGAGCGGCTGCATCGGAAGGGGACACCTCGTGTCCAACAACACCACCCTGCAGGCCATCCTGGGTCGCCGGCTCGTCCGCGGCTGGACGAAGGGCTGGCCGCTCCTCTCGGGCGCCGACAAGGCGGCGGTCCTCCGCGCGCTGGAGGCCGGGGACCTGGGCCTGACCCACTCCACCGTCGTCACCCTCGACGCCCCCGAGCGGCGCGACCACAACGCCGAGGTCGAGGCGGCGTTCGCGGAGACCTTCGGGTTCCCGATGGTCGTCTGCAACAACGGCTCGGACGCGATCGCGCACCTGCTGCGGGCCCACGGGCTCGACGAGGGCACGGTCGTCGGCCCGACGGGCACCTGGGGCATGGGCTCCTGGGGCGCCGTCCTCCAGGCCGGCATGACCCCGGTGATGGTCGACTCCGACCTCGCCACCTGGGGCGTCGACGCGGAGGCCATGGCGGCCGCGATCGACCACCGCACCCGCGCGCTCCTGGTCCCGCCGATGTACGGCGGCGTCCCGGACCTGGAGCGCATCGGCGAGATCGCCTCCAAGCACGGGCTGCTCGTGCTGATCGACGCCGCCCACGCCCAGGTCGCCCGGTACCGCGGGCGGCCGCTGGTGGAGTGGAGCGACGGGCTCGCCACGAGCTTCCAGAGCTCCAAGGGCCCGATCACGACGGGCGAGGGCGGCGGCGTCAGCGCCGCCGACGCGCGGGTGCACGCCACGCTCACCTCGATCGTCTACACGGGGCGCTCGGTGCCCGGCGCGGCCACGACCATGGGCCGCAACAGCCGGATGCCGCGCATCCTCGCGGCGCTGATGCACCACCAGCTCCCCGACGTGCCCGCGCAGATGCGCGTGCGCGAGGAGGCGTGGCCGAAGCTCGACGCGGTCATGAGCCGCTGGGGCTTCGTGCCGCAGGTCCACGAGGTGGACGGGCCGCAGTACAAGCACGCCAGCCGGCGCGGCGAGGACTGCTTCGAGGGCGTCTCGACGCCCACGCTGCGGGCCGCGCTCACCCACCTCACCGGGATCCCGTTCGAGTCGCCCTACCCGGGCTGCTGGGCGGACCGGACCTGGCAGCCCGAGGCGGTCTTCCCGTCCCGGGCCGAGCGTGACGTGCAGTACCGCGCCGCGCTCGCGGCCACGCGCCAGCCGTTCGACGGCTGGGCCGAGATCGTCCGCAATGGCGTCGTCGTCCCGCACGAGGCGCTGCTCAACGAGGGCGCCGTCGAGCTGGTCGACGCGGCGCTGACGCGGATGCACGGCGCGATCGACCGCCTGCGGCAGCACGACCGCTCGCAGGCCTGATCCGCCTCGGGGCGCCGGCAACCCGCCGGCGCCCCACCCCCTCGGACCGCGGGAGACGCCCGCGGTCCAGGGCCTCGTCGCCACGAGGCCCGAACCGATGTCACGGAAGGACATCGCGCTCATGAGCAACTTCGACATCGCCGGCCTGCCCGCCATCTGCGGTGGGACCCCGCTCCGTCCGCTCGCCGACGGCGAGCGGCTCCCGCACCCCGGCACCGTCGGGCGCCGCGAGGAGGAGGCCGTCCTGGAGGTCGTCCGCAGCAACGTCTGGAGCGGCGGCGCCTGGCACGAGCGCGCCGCCGACGCGCTGCGCGACATCACCGGCGCCAAGCACGTCGCGCTGTGCACGAACGGCACGCACGCGCTGCAGCTGGCCAACGCCAGCCTCGGCGTCGTGGCCGGGACGCGCGTCATGGTCCCGGCGCTGACGTGGCAGGCCACCGCCGGCAACGTCCTCACGCTCGGCGGCGTCCCGGTCATCGTGGACGTCGACGAGGCCACGCTCACGATGAGCCTCACCGAGGCGAGCCGGGAGCTGGAGCGGCGGATCGACGCCGGCGAGCCGCTGCCGCTCGTCCTGTGGCTGGTGGGCCTGTACCACCGGCTGCCGGCGGTCGCGGCGTTCCGCCGGCTCGTCGACGAGATCGCCGAGCGGACGGGCCAGCGGATCCACCTCGGGCTCGACTTCGCCCACGGCCCGGGCGGCCGGTTCGCCGGCCGCTCGCTCCTGGGGCTGGTCGACGTGATGACCGGCTCCGGCCAGGAGTCCAAGAACGCCAAGGGCGGCGAGGCCGGCTGGATCGCGACCAACGACCTGCGGCTCCACCAGCAGATCGAGTCGCGCATCACCTGCGGCCGGCCGGTCCCGGGCCGGGACGAGCGGTGGCAGTCGGACCAGTTCCGGCTCCCGGCGCTCGTCGCCGCGCCGTACGCCTGCCAGCTGGAGCGGTACCGCGACGACTGGCTGCCCAAGCTCCAGAGCAACGCGCGGCGGATCGACGAGGCGCTGCGCTTCGTCACCGGCGTCCGGCCGCTCGGCCGGCAGCGCGGCGCGGACAGCCAGGTCTACAAGCTGGCGTTCCGCATCACGCCGGAGCTCGGCCTGCCGGCCGACGTCGTCTGGCGGGCGCTGGAGGCGGAGATCGGCTACGAGGTGCGGGGCCCGTACCCGTCGCTCACCATGGGCGACGACCGGAACCCGTACTTCCCCGGCACGTCGCACTCGGCGGCGATCAGCGACGAGCACCGCGCGCTGATCACCACGCTGCCGCCGGCGCCGGTCGCCGAGCGGGCGCTGGAGGAGGTGGCCTGCGTCGAGTGGGCCTTCCTCCTGCGCGACGACTGCGCCGAGCTGCTCGTCGCGGCGCTCAACCGCCTCCGGCGGCACGCGCCGGAGATCCGGGCGGCGGTCGCCAACGGCCAGGCGGCCTACTGGTTCGCCTGGTGATCCCAGGCCCGCGTAGGGCCTGACCCCCGCGGGCGCCGGCACGGAGCCGGCGCCCGCTCCACAGCCGCCTCCGGCGCAGGGCCGGAGGAACCCGACGGGCGGCAGGGATGCCGCCCGAGTCACGGAGGACAGAGATGAACCACAACCCCACCCAGCCGGTGCGCGTGATCGTCGTCGGCGCGGGAGCGCACTACCGCAACGCCCACCACCGGGCGATGCTCGCCGACCCGCAGCGGTTCACCATCGCCGCGATCGCGGACCCCGGCCCGGGCGCCGCGGCGCTCGCCGACTCGGTCGGCGCGCAGCACTTCACGCACTTCCGGGACGCGTTCGCGCTGGTCGACGCGGACGTGGCGATCGTGGCCACGCCGCCGGCGCTCCACCGCGAGCCGACGGTCCTCGCGCTCCGCGCGAACCTCGACGTCCTGTGCGAGAAGCCGCCGGCCATCGCGCTCGACGACGTCGTCGCGATGCGCGACGCCGCCGAGGAGACGGGCCGCACGATCATGTACGGCCTCAAGTACGCGTTCCAGACGCCGGCGGTCGAGCCCTACCTGGCGAACGACCGGCTCGGCGCGTTCCTCCACGGGCGCGCCGCGTGGACGCGCGCGCACGGCATCCCGCCGTGGGACGCCGCCACCGTCCGCACCCAGCACGGCGGCGGCGCGTTCATCGACTTGGGGCTCCACCCGCTCGCCGCGGCGCTCGCGGCGCTCGGGTTCCCCCCGGTCGCCTCGGTCGAGATGCGCGCCTACGGCTACCGCGGCTCTCAGCTGCGGCTGCTGACCGGCACCGGGCTCGACGTCGAGCACCACGTCAAGGGCCGCCTGCTCTTCGAGGCGGGCCAGACGCTGGAGTTCGAAGTCAGCTGGGAGGCCGACCTCGAGCCCGGCGAGCGCGTCGGGTTCGAGCTGGCGTTCGAGCTCGGCACGCTCCGGGTGCCGCTCGCCACCACCGACCCGGTCCCGCCGGTGCCGGTGGCGATCAGCCACACCGGCGGCGTCTACCAGCGCACGGAGCTGCTGGAGCCGGCGTCGCTGACCGAGCACCCGACGTACTCGGCGCAGCTCCGGCGCCTGTACGAGATCCGGCAGGGCACGGGCCGCGCCCCGGTCGACGCCGCCCGCGGAGTCGACCTCATGCGGCTCGTCGCGGCGGCGTACGAGTCCGCCCGCCAGGGCGGCCGGCCGATCCGGCCCGACCTGACGCCGGCCGGCTGATCCACCCGCACGTTCCCATCCGATTCCGCCGGGCGGGCCGCACCGCGGCCCGCCCGGCCCCTCACCCACGAGGAGCAAGGAATGTCCAACCACACGTCAGCACGGACGCTGGCGGCGTTCGGCGCGGTCGCGCTCGCGGCCGTGTTCTTCATGAACGGCGGCACGGCCGCGGGCTGGTTCCCGCACGTCGGCGGCGCGAAGTCGGCGCTCGGCCTCGACGAGGCCCAGATGAGCTGGGTGCTCATGGCCATGCCGCTCGGCCTCCTCTCCGCGGGCCTGCTCGTCCCGCGGGCCATCGCGCGGCTCGGCACCCGCGCGGTGCTCGTCGCGTCGATGGCGCTGTACGCGGGCGGCATCGGCCTCGCCGGCTACTGGAGCACGACGTCGGCGCTGCTCGTCGCCGCCGCGCTGTTCCTGGCCGGCGCCGCGAACATCGGCCTCGACGTCGCGATGAACGCGCAGGCCGGCGCGCTGGAGAAGGCGACCGGGCGGACGCTCAACGCCTACTTCCAGGCCGCGTTCAGCGTCGGGCAGCTCGCCAGCGCGTTCATCGCCAGCGCGGCCATCCAGGCCGGCGGGGGCGCGTGGCCGCACCTCGGCGTCGTCGCGCTCGTGGGCCTCGCGCTGGCCTTCACGGCGCCGCTCGCGCTGCCCAACCGGCGCGAGCCGCGCACCCGCATGGGCCGGCCGAACCGCCGGCTGCTGCTCCTGACCGGCGTCGGCATCGCGGTGCTGATGGTCGAGGGCACGGTCGCCGACTGGAGCAGCGTCTACCTGCGCGAGCAGCTCCACCGGCCCGAGCTGGCCGGCTGGGCGTACACCGGGTTCGCGTTCATGATGGTGCTCGGCCGGCTCGTGAGCCCGCGGCTCGCGGACCGGTTCGGCCTGCGCGGCGTCATCGCGGGCAGCGCGGCCATCGTCGGCGCCGGCGGCCTGCTCGTCGTCACCGCCCCGACCGCGACGCAGGCGCTGGCCGGCTTCGCGGTCGTCGGCCTCGGCGCCGCCGGGATCTTCCCGGCGGTCATGTCCGCGACCGGTGAGCGGCCGCACGAGCTCGCCCTCGTGACGACCGTCTGCTACGCCGGGTTCTTCGCCGGGCCGCCGCTGATCGGGTTCGTCGCGCACGCCACGTCGATCCGCACGGCGCTCGTCCTGATCGTGGTGCTCGCCGCCGCGATCGCGCTGCTCGCCGGCCGGGTGCGCCGCAGCGTCCGCTGGACGCTGGGCGCGCAGCCGACGCAGCTGGTGGCAGGCCACGCGGACGCCTCAGGCCCCTGGGCCGGCGTGCGGTGGGCGCAGATCGGCGCGCTCGCGGCGCGGGCGCTGACGGCCGGTGCGCCGGTCGCGGGCCGCGACGGGCTGCGGCTGCTGGCCGACGACGCGCGGCCGCTGGTCGTCGTCGTCCGCCCGGGCGCCGGGGAGGGCGAGCCCGCCGAGCTGCTCGCGGTCGCGGCCACGCGGCACGAGGCGCTCGGTCTGGTCGCCGGCGAGGAGGAAGCCCCCGCGCCGGTGGAGCGCTCGCGGCGCATCGCCCACGTCCTCGACCTGCTGGCCGCCGCGCCGGCGGAGAGGCGGGGCGATGTCTGAGCGGCGGATCGTCCACACGGGCGGCACGCACGACCGGGCGTCGGCCCGGCGCCCGGACGGCGGGTGGCTGGCCGCGCAGGCCCGCGATCCGCGCGCGCGGGCGCTGCGTGTCGCCCTGCCGGCCCGCAGCGCCACGCGCGCACCGGCCGGCCGCATCCCGGTGCGGACGGCGACCCGCGGGCCGCAGCTGGAGCTGGTGCCGCTGGCCGGTCTCCAGCCGCTGCCGGACGGGGACCTCATCCTCGTCGGGCTGCACGGGGACGCGCCGCTGTTCGCGGCACCGGTGGCGCAGCCGGGGCCGCTCGCGCCCGGCGCGTGGTGGGCGGACCTCGCCGTCGTGGCGCCGCTGCTGCCGGTCGCCGAGGCCGCGCTCGTCGCCCACGCGCTCCCGCTCGTCGAGTTCGCCCGCCGGCACCGCCAGTGCGGCGCCTGCGGGGCGCGGATGGCGCCGGAGGAGGGCGGCATCAAGCGGCGGTGCAAGGGCTGCGCGGCGCCGGCCTGGCCGCGGACCGACCCGGTCGTGCTCGCCCTCGTCCACGACGAGGAGCGGGTGCTGCTGGGCCGCGAGCGCGGCTGGCCCGAGCGCGACTTCTCCCTCCTCGCCGGGTTCGTCGAGCCCGGCGAGAGCGCGGAGGAGGCGGTCGTCCGCGAGATCGGCGAGGAGGCGCGTGTCCGCGTCGGCGATCTGCGGTGGTTCGGGTCGCAGCCGTGGCCCTATCCGCACGAGCTGATGCTCGGCTTCTTCGCCCGCTGGCTCGACGGCGTCGCCGCCCCCGGCGACGACGAGCTCGCCGAGGTCGGCTGGTTCACGCGGGAGGAGGTCGCGGCGGCCCTGCGGGGCGACGCCGCGCCCTTCGATCCGCCGGCGGCCGACACCCTCGCCCACACCATGCTCGAGGCGTGGGTGAGCGGCGGCTGAGCCGTCCATCTGCGGCTCCGGTCCGCGCCTCCGTGGCGCGGGCCGGGGTCGCCCTTTTTTTTGGCCGTTAACTAGTTGTTCACGCAACGATAACGGCCCGGAGCTCCTGAGGAGGAGTCATGGAGGTCTTCCGTTCCGAGGCGCGCGTCGCCGGGACGATGAACGCGCTGGGCACGCTCGCGTGCGGCGCGTTCCTCGCGCCCGTGCTGTCCGACGTCGCCGCCGACCTGGGCACGGGCGTCGACAGCGTCAAGCAGGCGACCGCGCTCTCGCTCGGCCTGAGCCTCGTGCTCGCGCTGGCCGAGCTGCTCACCGGCCGCTCGCTGCTGTGGCGCCCCGTGCTGCTCGGCGGCCTGGTCGCCGGCGGCGCGGCGTTCGCGGCGCTCGCCGCCGTCCCGTCGCTGCCGATGCTCTACGCGGCCACCCTGGTCGCGGCGGTCAGCGCGTGCGCGGCGATGCCGCTCCGCGCGGTCCTCGCGCACCGTCATCCCGGCCTGGACGGCACGTTCAACGCCCGCGCGCAGGCCATTGCGTACGGGGTGCAGACGGCGTTCCCGTTCCTGACCGCCGCGACGGCGCTCGCGTCGTGGCGCATCGCGGCCGCGCTGCTGGCGGCGTGGATGCTCGCCCAGGCGTGGGCGGTGCGCCGGGTCGCGCTGCCGCCGGCCGCCGGGCGCGCGGGTGCCGGCGTGCCGATGCTCGACGTCCTGCGGGTGTCCGAGCTGTGGCGCGCGCTGTTCGGCCTCGCCACCGGTCAGCTCGCGCTGTTCTACCTCGGCTCGTCGCTGGAGCCGACGATCCGCGCGACGCTCGCGCCCGAGCTGGGGCACCTTCCGGCCTTCGCGCTGACGGTGTCGGTGATCGTCGCGGCGATCGGGGCGGCGCGGCTCGGCAGCCTGCCGTTCCTCGCCTACTACGGCCGCCACGCGAACACGCGCGAGAAGACCGCGGGACGCGTCGCGTCCCGGTGGACGGTCGCGGCGGCCGGCGTCGCCGCGCTGAGCGCGGGGGCCACCGGGATGCTGCCGGGCGTCGCGGTCGTCGTGCTGATCGCCGTCGCCGCGGCGCTCGCGGAGATCGGCAACAACTCGGTCGCGACCGTCTCGCGCACGTACGTCGGGCGGATCGCGGTGCGCGCCGTCGCGCTGTCGACCGTGGTCACCGCCGGCGCGCGGTACACGGGCGCGCAGCTCGCGGTGGTGACGCCGTGGGCGTGGTTCTGCGCGCTGTGGGTCGTGCTCGCGCTGGCGACGTGGATGCTCGTCGGCCGCGGCGCGCGGCATCCGATCGCGCGCGGCCCGCTGCGCGGCGACGGGACGCTCGGGCTCGAGCTCGCCGCGGGCGCGACCGCGGCCGACCAGCAGCTCGCGATCGTCACGCGCGGCGGGGCGACGACGGTGACGCGCTGCCGCGAGCACGACCGGGTCACGTTCCGCGTCCCGCTCGTGGCGGAGGAGCGCACGTCACCCCGCGTGCGGCGACTGGTGATCCACGTGCGGTGGGGCCTGCGCCCGCGCGCGCCGCGGCGCGCGGCGGGCACGCTGCGGTTCGGGGGCCGGATCCCGCTCGCCGGGCCCGACGGCACGACCCGCGCCACCGTCGTGTGGCTCGGCGGGAGCGGCACGTGGACGCTGGAGGGCAGCCGCACGACGCTCCGCTCGGCCTCCCTCGCCGGGCCGCTCTCCTACGCGACCGAGCGCCACATCGCCTGACCCGACGGAAACCGTCATCTCGCCGCCGCACTCGCGGCGAGATGACGGTGAGCGTCGCCTGGGGACGGTCACCGACATCTCGTGCCACGCCGCGGCGCGAGATGTCGGTTCCCGTCACCCTTTTTTTGGCTGTCTACTGAACGTTGACGTTCATCTCAACGACGACGCCCTCGTCGGGGCGCAGCGCGAGGTCGGTCCCCGTGCCGCCGGTGCCGTCGAGGTGGGTCGAGAGCAGAACGCGGCCGGCCCCGGGGAGCCGCACGGTGCGCACCTCGCCGGTGAGGTTGAGCGCGATCGCGAGGCGCTCGCCGCCGAGCGAGCGCTCGACGAGCAGGCAGCCGTCGGCGCCGGGGTCGTGGAGCGTCAGGTCGCCGAGGCGCAGCGCGCGGCGCTCGCGGCGCAGGGCCAGCAGCGCGCGGTAGAGCGCGAGGACCGAGCGCTCGTCGCGCAGCTGCGCGTCGACGTTGCGCGTGCCCACGTCGGGCACGAGCGGCAGCCACGGCGTCGCGCCGGCGGGCGCGAACCCGGCGAGCGGCCCCGCGTTCCACGGCAGCGGCGTGCGGCCGGGATCGCGGCACGGGCCGCCATCGGCGTCCGCGAAGCCGTCGCGCTGGAGCTCCGGCGGGACGTCGACGTCCGCCATCCCCAGCTCGTCGCCGTAGTAGAGGAGCGGCGTCCCGCGCGCGGTGAGCAGCAGCATCGCCGCCACGCGCGCCTGCGCCTCCCCGTACCGCGTCGCCAGCCGCGAGCGGTCGTGGTTGCCGAGGTTGTTGACCGCCCACGCCCCGTCCGGCAGCGCGGCCTCCAGCTCGCGCAGCCCGGCCGCGACCGGCCCGGCCTCCCACGGCGTCTCGATCAGCGAGAAGTTCAGCGGCAGGTGGAGCTCGTCGAGGTCCGCCCCGTAGTACTCGGCCCAGTCGCTCCACGGCATCACCTCGACCTCGCCGATGGCGATGCGGTCGCCGTACTCGTCGAGCAGCACGCGGATGTCGCGCAGCACGCCGTGCAGGTCCGGGTGGCGCCGGTCCATCGTGTGCAGCTGCGTGTGGAAGTCCGGGTGCTGGTTGTCGTACGGGTTCTGCTCGCCGTCCGGGTTGGGCGGGTTGTCGCGCAGCTCGGGGTCCTTCATGAGCATGTGCGCGACGTCGATGCGGAAGCCGTCGACGCCCCGATCTAGCCAGAAGCGCAGCACGTCGAGCATCGCCGCGCGCACCTCGGGGTTGCGCCAGTTCAGGTCGGGCTGCTCGCGCAGGTGCGAGTGCAGGTAGAACTGGCCGCTCCCCTCGTCCCACTCCCACACCGAGCCGCCGGCCTCGCTCACCCAGTTGTTGGGGAGCGCCTCGCCCGGGCGCGCGTCGGCCCACACGTACCAGTCGCGCTTGGGATCCTCGCGCGAGGAGCGCGACGCTTGGAACCACGGGTGCTGGTCGGACGTGTGGTTGGGGACGTAGTCGACGATGATCCGCATCCCGCGCGCGTGCGCGGCGGCGAGGAGCGCGTCGACGTCCTCCAGCGTTCCGAAGCGGGGGTCGACCGCCGTGTGGTCGGCGATGTCGTAGCCGCCGTCGCGCCACGGCGACACGAAGAAGGGCGAGACCCACAGCGCGTCGACGCCGAGCTGCTCGTCGAGGTACGGCAGCGCCGCGGTGAGGCCGCGCAGGTCGCCCCACCCGTCGCCGTCCGCGTCGCGGAAGCTCGGCAGGTACACGTGGTAGATGACCGCCTCGTGCCACCAGGCCGCGGTCTCGGCGATGGTCCGGCCGCCCGGCCGGTCGGTCGCTGTGCTCATGACTCCCCTGTGGATCGATGATCAGGCGAGGCCGACGCGCTCGTGGCGCCGGGCGGCCTCCGCGACGTAGGCGCTCATCCGCGCCGCCGCCTCGTCCGCGTCCTCCGTCCGGACGGCGTCCAGCACCCCACGGTGCTGCGCGAGCTCCCACTCGCCGTGGCCGTCCTGCGCCGCCAAGCCCTCCGCGTGCTCGGCGAGCACGCCCGCCAGCGCCGCCGCGAAGCCCGCGAGCACCGTGCTGTGCGCCGCCCGCGCGAGCGCGAGCTCGAAGCGGTCGGCCGCGCCGGCCGCCTCGACGAGCGCCGCCAGCTCCTCGTCGGTGCGCCGCTGCGCCGCCAGGCGCGCGATCTCGGGCGCGACGACGGCGCGCGCCTCGAGCAGGTCGCTCGTGACGCCGTGCGCGAGCGCGGCGGTGAGCGGATCGGCCCCGCGTTCGGGGTCGGGCGCGGCCACGAAGACGCCCTGGCCGTGCCGGACCTCCAGCATGCCGAGCATCGCGAGGCCGTTGATCGCCTCGCGGACGGTCGAGCGCCCGACGCCGAGGGCCGCCATCAGCTCGCGCTCGGACGGCATGCGCGTGCCCGGCTCCAGCCCCTTGCCCCGGATCTCGCCGAGGAGCTGCTTGGCGACCTGCTCGGCCAGCTTGCTGCGCGGGACCCGCGCCAGCGAGAGGGAGGACGTTGACAAGTCGGTCACAGGCGGTACGGTAGCAGGTGTGCAGGTCATCAGACCAGTAGACGAGCAGATGAACTTCTCAGCGGGGACGCGCCAGTGAGCGCCGCCCAGATCGAGCTCGCAGCCGCCCGCGGCGATGCCCTCGACCGTGCGCGGCTGCGGGCGCTGAGCGACGCGGCGGCCGCGCTGGACGCGGCCGCGCTCCTCCTCTCGGACCCCGCGTCCGTGCGGTGGCTCGGCGTCCGCGGCGGCGACGGCGTCCACGTCCTCGTGACCGCGGGCGATGCGCTCCTGGTCGCCGCGCCCGGCGCCGAGCCGGACGCCGACGCGCTGATGGTGCGCGGCGACGACGGCTCCCCCGCGGCGCAGGCCGGCGCGCTGGCCCACGCCCTCGTGCACGCGGGCATCGGCCCCGACGAGCCGGTCGCGGTCGAGCCCGCGGCGCTCGCGTTCGGGACCGCGCAGGGCCTGGGCGAGCGGCTCCACCGCGACGCGTCCCCGGCGATCGGCCGCCTGCGCGCGGTCAAGGACGCCGATGAGCTCGACCGCATCCGCGCGGCCGCCGCGCTCTCCGACGCCGGCCACGCCGCGCTGCGCGACGCGCTCGCCGCGGACGTCACCGAGCTGGAGCTGTGGCTCGCCGTCCAGGCGGCGATGGCCCGCGCGGCCGGGGCGCCGGTCCCGGCCGAGGTCGACCTCATGGCCGGCCTGCGCACCGCGCTGATCGGCGCCCCGCCGACGCTGCGTGCCGCCGCGCCGGGCGACGCCGTGCTGCTCGACCTCGCCCCCGCGCACGACGGCTACCACGCCGACTCGTGCGTGACGCTCGCGTGCGAGCCGGCGCCCGCCGCGCTGCGCCGCCGCCACGACGTCGTCCGCCGCGCGCTCGACCGCGGCCTCAACGCGGCGCGCCCCGGCGTCACCGCCGGCGAGGTCGACGCGGTGATCCGCGACGAGCTCGCCGCCGCCGGCCTGGAGTGCCCGCACCACACCGGCCACGGCGTCGGCGCCGCGGCCCAGGAAGGGCCCTGGCTGGTCCCCGGCGCGGACGACGTGCTGGAGGCCGGGATGGTCCTCGCGCTCGAGCCGGGCGCCTACGGCGGCGGCTTCGGCGTCCGCCTCGAGCACCTCGCGGTGGTCGCCCCCGACGGCGCCCGCCCGCTGACGAGCCACCCGCTCGACCTCACCTGAACCCACGACCCACGAACCCCTCCGGAGGTCCCACTCCCATGCATGTCCGAACCGCCACCGCCGCGCTCGCCGCGGCGTGTTGCCTCGCCGCCGCCGCGTGCGGTGACAGCTCCGACGGCGGCGCCGCCGCCGGCGCCGAGAAGCTCACCGCCGAGGAGGGGAAGGCCAGCGGCAACGTCACCTTCTGCGTCGCCGAGGACACCACCGGCTCCATCGGCGAGGCGATCAAGCAGTTCAACGCCGGGGGCGCCGTCAAGGTCAAGCTCCTGGAGATGCCCGAGTCCGCCGACGAGACGCGGGCCCAGCAGATCCAGCGCCTGCGGGCCAAGGACCCGCAGTGCGACGTGCTCGGCATGGACGTCATCTGGACCGCCGAGTACGCGGCCCAGGGCTGGCTGCGGGACGTCACCGACGTCGTCGCGCCGATGAAGGACGAGCTGATCCCGTCCACGGTCGCCAGCGCGAACTACGAGGACAAGTACTGGGCCATCCCGTACGTCACCGACGCCGGGTTCCTCTACTACCGCAGCGACAAGGTCGACGCTGCCCCGGCCACGTGGCAGGAGGCGTACGCCGAGGCCAAGGACACGGGCGGGCTGGTCTACCAGGGCTCGCGCTACGAGGGCCTCACCGTGCACTTCCTCGAGCTGCTGTTCAGCGCCGGCGGCCAGGTCCTCGACGAGGAGGGCACGAAGTCCGCCATCGACGGCCCGCAGGCGCGCGAGGTCCTGACGCTGATGCAGTCCGGCATCAAGGACGGCGCGGTGCCCAAGGCGGTCGTCACCTACGCCGAGGAGGAGGCCCGCCGCGCGTTCGAGGCCGGCAAGGCGTCGATGATGCGCAACTGGCCGTACGCCTACGCGCTGGGCAAGCAGTCGGACATCAAGGACGACTTCGAGGTCGCCCCGTTCCCCAAGTGGGAGGGCCAGGGCGCCAGCGGCATCCTCGGCGGCTACAACCTCGGCGTCTCGGCCTTCTCGAAGAACCCGCAGGGCGCGCTCGCGTTCGCGCAGTACATGGCGGGCGAGGAGGCGCAGCAGATCGCCGGCAAGCGCACGTTCCCGCCGGTGCGGGTCGCGACCTACGACGAGCCCGCGGTGCGTGAGGCGATGCCGTTCGCCGACACCCTGCGCGAGGCGGCCACGCAGGCCGAGCCGCGCCCGGTCACGCCGGTCTACTCGCAGATCTCGCGGGCGATCGCGGACCACGTCAGCAGGGTCCTCGCGGGCAAGGAGACGCCCGACCAGGCCGCGACCGGGATGGCGAAGGACATCGACGGCGCGCTGAGCACCTTCTGATGCAGCTCCCCCTCCAACGGGGCCGGCGGTCCGCGCAGCGCGCGGACCGCCGCCTGGCGGCGCTGCTCGTCAGCCCGTCCGTGATCGTCATCGCGATCGTCGCGGCGTACCCGATCGGGTACGCCGTCTGGCTGTCGCTCAACGAGTACAGCGTCCGCGTCCCGGGCCTGTCGCGCTTCGCGGGCCTGCGCAACTACGAGACGGCGCTGAGCGACCCCGAGTTCTGGAACGCGCTGCTCGTGACGCTCGCGTTCACGCTCGTCTCGGTCGGGCTCGAGCTCGTGCTCGGCCTGCTGATGGCGCTCGTGATGCACGAGAAGTTCCGCGGCCGCGGCGTCCTGCGGGCGGTCGTGCTGACGCCGTGGGCGGTGCTCACGGTCGTCGCCGCGATCATCTGGCGCGCGCTCTTCGAGCCGCAGCTCGGCCTGGTCAACAGCGCGCTGTCGACGTTCGGGCTGCCCGGCGCCGACACGGTGTGGCTGGGCGAGTCGGTCCCGGCCTTCTCGGTGATGGTCCTCGCCGACGTGTGGAAGACCGCGCCCTTCATGGCGCTGCTGCTGCTCGCCGGCCTGCAGACGATCTCGGCCGAGCTGTACGAGGCGGCCCGCATCGACGGCGCGTCGACGTGGCAGCGGTTCCGCAACGTGACCTGGCCGCTGCTGCGGCCCGCGCTGTACGTCGCGCTGATCTTCCGCACGCTCGACGCGCTGCGCCTGTTCGACCTGCCGTACGTGCTGACCAAGGGCGCGAACGGCACCGAGACGCTGTCGCTGTACGCCTACAACAAGCTCACCACCGAAGGCATCGTCGGGCTCGGCTCGGCGCTGTCGGTGCTGACGTTCGGCGTCGTCATCGGCGTCTCGCTGCTGTACCTGCGCGCGATGGGCGGGAGCCTGCGCGGCATGACCGAGGAGCGGGACGCATGAGCGCGACGAGCGAGCTGCCTCGCACGCGCACGCGCGCGTGGAGCACGGGAACGCGGCGGCGCAGCCGGACGGGCGCCCAGCGGTCGACGCGCCAGCGCGTCGCGCTCCACCTCGGCGCGGTGCTGATCGCGCTGTTCTGCCTGGCGCCGTTCTACTGGCTGGTCAACGTCTCGCTGAAGACGGGCCAGGACCTGTCGAGCGCGACGGTGGTGCCGGAGAACCCGACGCTGGCGAACTACCGCTCGGTCCTGTCGGACGGCGACTTCCTGCGCGCGCTGCTCAACAGCATGGTCGTCGCCTCGATCACGACGCTCGTGGCGGTGGGGATCGGCGCGTGCGCCGGCTACGCGCTGGCGCGGCTGCCGCTCAAGCGCAAGCACCTGGTGCTCTTCCTGATGCTGGCGATCTCGACGTTCCCGCCGATCTCGATCGCGGCCCCGCTGTTCAAGCTGTGGACCGACGTCGGGTTCTACAACACGTACCAGGGGCTGATCCTGCCCTGCCTGGCGTTCGCCCTGCCGCTCGCGGTGTTCATCCTCACCTCGTTCTTCCGGGAGATCCCGCGCGAGGTCGAGGAGGCGGCGCGGGTGGACGGCGCGACGCGGATGCAGGCGTTCCGCCACGTGCTCCTCCCGCTCGCGATGCCGGGCATCGCCACGGCCGGGCTCCTGACGTTCATCGCGACGTGGAACGAGTTCCTGTTCGCGATCACGCTCACGAGCAGCCCCGAGGCGCGCACGGTGCCGGCCGCCATCGCGTTCTTCACGGGGAGCGCGCGGTTCGAGGTCCCGCTCGGGACCATCACGGCCGCCTCGGTGATCATCACGGTGCCGCTCGTGCTGCTCGTCGTGGTGTTCCAGCGGCGGATCGTCGCCGGCCTCACCGCCGGGGCCGTCAAGGGCTGACCGCGATCACGGACGGTGATCGGCCCGGGCACCGATCGGCGTTGAGGCGCCGGCCGGTGCCCGGGAGCCTTGACCGGGCACCGCTCGACCAACGACCTGCGGAGGAACCCCACGATGCCTGAGCTGCTGCAAGACGGACTGCCCGAGCGGGCGGCCCGCTCGAAGTTCGACTTCACCCGCTGGGCGGACGGCAAGGCCTGGAAGTTCGTCAAGGGCCAGGACTACGACAGCTCGACGGAGACCTTCCGGTACAACGTCAAGCGCTGGGCCAAGGCGAACGGCTACGAGGTCGAGCTGGTGCCGTACGCGGCGCTCGACCGGGAGGGCCGGGAGATCCCGGTCACGAAGGCCGACCCGGTCGCGCTCGGCGTGCGCTTCCAGCCCGAGGGCACGGGCGCGAACGGCGCGTCTGCCAACGGCAACGGCGCCGCCGCGGCGGCCTAAGCCGCGACGGCCGCCAGCAACGGCGCGACGCGCTCGGCCAGCGCGGCACGGTCCGCGTCCGAGCGCACCACCGGCGGCGCCAGCGCGCCGCCCACGCCGACGGCCCAGGCGCCGGCCTCGAGCCAGGCGCCGGCCGTCTCGGCCGTCACGCCGCCGGTCGGCACCACGCACGCGTCGGGGAACGGCGCGCGCAGCGCCTTCAGGTAGCCGGGCCCGAACTGGCCCGCGGGGAAGAGCTTGGCCGCGTGCGCGCCGCCGTCGAGCGCGCCCATCAGCTCCGACGGCGTGAGCACCCCGGCGATCACGGTCAGGCCGGTCTGCCGCATCGCGTCGAGCACGCCGGGCACGGTGCCCGGGCTGACCAGGAACCGCGCGCCGGCAGCCGCGGCGGCGTGCGCGTCGAGCGGCGTGCGGACGGTCCCGGCGCCGACCAGCGCGCGTCCGGCATGGCGCTCGGCCAGCACCGCGATCGCCGCCGCGGCGTCGGGGACGGTGAACGTGACCTCCAGCGCGGTGACGCCGCACGCGACGAGCGCGTCCCCGACGGCCACCGCGTCCTCCTTGGAAGGGCTGCGGATGACCGCGACGACGCGGCGGTCGCGCAGCTCGGCCAGGCCCTCCTGTCCGCGCGTCATCGCTCGGCGGCGGCGGTCGTGCGGCCCAGCGCGGCGAGCGCCTCGCGCTCGCGCGGGAGCCCTTCCAGGTCGCCGTGCGCGGCGACCGACGCGGCGCCGCACAGGACGGCGAACCGCAGGCGCTCCTCCTCGTCCCACCCGCGCAGGCGACCGGACAGGTAGCCGGCAGCGAACGCGTCGCCGGCGCCCACGGTGTCGACGACCGCGACCTCGCGCGCGGGCACGACGACCGCGCCGGCCGCCGTCACCGCGGCGGCCCCAGCGGCGTCGTGGACGACGAGCGTCTGCCCACCGTCCTCGCGCACGTGGCTGCGCAGCGCGTCGAGGTCGTCGGTGCCGAACAGCGCGTGCGCCTCGGCGCGGGAGAGCAGCACGACGTCCGCCGCGGCGACCAGCCAGCCGAGCGCGTCGGCGACCGTGCGGCCCGCGAGGAGGTGGTGGCGCGCGTTGACGTCGACCGAGATCGGGATGCCGCGGTCGCGCGCGGCGGTGACGGCGGCGCGCAGCGTCAGCGCGCACGGGCCGTGGAGGAGCGCGGTGACGCCCGTGACGTGGAGCAGCCGCGCGTCGAGCAGCGCGTGCACCTCGTCGGCCGTCAGCTCCAGGCGCGAGCCCGCCGAGCCGCGCCGGTGGAAGAGCGTGCGCAGCCGGCCGCCGAGGCCGGTCTCGCGCAGGTAGACGCCGGTCGGCGCCTCGGGGTCGACCGAGACCGCGCGCGGGTCGACGCCCTCGCGCCGCAGCACGCCGGCGACGAGCTCGCCGACCGCGTCGTCGCCGAGCCGCCCCGCCCACGCGACGCGGTGGCCGAGCCGCGCGAGCCCGACCGCCACGTTCAGCTCGGTGCCGCCGACGCCGAGCCGGGCCAGCGGCGCCGCCGCGAACGTGGCGTCGCCGAACGGCAGCACGACGCCGAGCGCCTCGCCCAGCGTCGCGACGTCCAGCTCAGGCACGGAGCACGGCGCCGTCGTCGCTGTACCGGGCGACCGCCTCCGGATCGAGCTGCACGCCGAGGCCGGGCGTCTCCGGGATGGCCAGCAGCCCGTCGTCGTCGAGCTGCCAGGGCGACTCCGCGATGCCGTCGATGTACGCCGAGCCGACGATGTACTCGACCAGGTCGCAGTCCGGCAGCGCCGAGGCGAGCTGGAGGTCGGCGGCGAGCCCGATCGCGGTGTTCCAGCCGTGCGGGATCAGGCGGATGCCGTTCTCCTGGGCCATCCATCCGATGCGGCGCGACTCGCTCAGCCCGCCGACCTTCGTCACGTCCGGCTGCACGATGTCGAGCGCGCGGCCCTGCAGCCACGGGCGGAACGACTGGCGCCGCGTGAGCACCTCGCCGCCCGCGATCGGCACCCGCGCGCGGGCGCGCAGGTCGGCGTAGTCCTCCAGCGCGTCGGGCCGCAGCGGCTCCTCGAACCACGCGACGTCGTAGTCGTCGAGCATGTCGGCGGTGCGCAGCGCCCACTTCAGGCCGTTGGGCCACAGCAGGTCGCTGCCGCCCGCGTCGACCATCAGCAGCGCGTCGGCCCCCGCCGCCTGGCGGGCCGCGCCGACGATCGCCTCGTCGAGCTCCGGGCTCACCCGCCCGAACGGCCCCCAGCCGATCTTGAACGCGCGGAAGCCGAGCGCGGCCGCGGCGTGGATCTTCTCCGCCATCTCGGGCGGCCGGTCCATCAGCAGCGACGCGTACGGGCGCACGCGGTCGCGGTAGCGCCCGCCGAGCAGACGCCCGACCGGCTGGCCCGTGACCTGGCCGAGCAGGTCCCACAACGCGAGGTCGATGCCGCTGATCGCGTGCGTGACCGCGCCGCCGCGGCCGGTCCAGAACGTCGCCTGGTGGAGCTTCTCGCTGACGCGCTCGGGCTCGAGCGCGTTCTCCCCGCGGTAGAGCGGCTCCAGGTGCTGGATCGCCGCGCGGACGAGCCGCTCGTCGTTGAAGACGCTGCCGACTCCGACGAGGCCCTCGTCGGTGTGCACGGCGACGAGCGTGTGGACCGCGTCGTCGGCGGCGAGCTCCTCGGTCCAGCCGCCCTTCGGGGTTGCGCCGCGCAGGCCTGCGCAGCGGATCTGGGTGATCCTCATGTCTCTCCTCGCCGGGTCCGCGCGTCGACGGTGACCGCCAGCAGCAGGACCGCGCCCGTGATCATGAACTTGGCCGACGTCACCAGGCCGAGCAGGTCCATCCCGTTGGAGATGGAGCCGATGACCAGCGCGCCGAGCAGCGCCGCCCAGACGGTCCCGCGCCCGCCGAACAGGCTGGTGCCGCCGATGACGGCCGCGGCGATCGCGTTGAGCAGCAGGTCGCCCGCGCCGGAGCTCTGGTTGACCGCGAACAGCCGCGACGCCGCGATGATGCCGCCGAGCGCGGCGAGCGCCCCGGCGGCGGTGAAGACGATGACCCGCACGCGGTCGACCGGGACGCCGGTGCGCCGCGCCGCCTCCGCGTTGCCGCCCACCGCCATGATGTGGCGGCCGAGCGTCGTGCGGCGCACGATCTGGTCGGTCCCCGCGACGAGCGCGAGGAGGATGACCAGCGCGAGCGGCACGCCGCGGTCCGCGTTGAGCACGGCGACCGCGATCGCCCCGGCGCCCGCGATGGCGCCGAACTTCAGCGCCGTGCGCGACCACGGGTCGACCGCCAGGCCGAGCGCCGCGCGCCGCCGGCGCGTCCGGGCCGTGCCGGCCGCCACGACGGCGACCGCCCCGACGAGCAGCGCCCAGCCGCCCGCGGCGGGCAGGAAGTCCTGCGCGAGCGAGGTGATCGCCGGGTCGCTCAGGTTGAGCGACCCCGTGTCGCCGAGCACCGCGAGCAGCGCGCCCTGCCAGGCCAGCAGGCCGGCGAGCGTGACGACGAACGCCGGCACGCCGGTGCGCGTCACCCACAGGCCGTTGAGCAGGCCGATCGCCGCGCCGGTCGCGACGCCGGCGCCGATCGCGACCGGACCGGGCAGGCCCGAGCGCACGTTGAGCACCGCCATCACGCCCGCGGCGAACCCGCTCACGGCGCCGACCGACAGGTCGATCTCGCCGATGAGCAGCACGAGCACGACGCCGATCGCGATCGTCCCCGTCGCCGCGATCTGCAGCGCGAGGTTCGACAGGTTCTCCGGCGACGCGAAGTTGCCGTTGAGCAGGGTGAACGTCACCCACGTGAGCGCGAGCGCGCACGCGACGGGGAGGAGGCTGACGTCGCCCGCGCCGGCCTGGCCGGCGGGCAGCAGGTCGCTGAGCCGCCGCCACGAGCGCGGCGGCTGCGGGGGCACCGAGAGCGCGCTCATGCCGCCACCTCCGTCCCGACGCCGGTGATCGCGGCGACCACCTCGGCCTCGCTCACGTCGCCCACGCGGTACGTGCCGGCGACCGTGCCGAGCCGCAGCACGACGATCCGGTCGGCGACGCGGAAGACGTCGGCGAGGTTGTGGCTGATGACGAGCACGGCGATGCCGCGGTGGCGCAGCGTCCGGATCAGCTCCAGCACCTGCGCGGTCTGCGCGACGCCGAGCGCCGCGGTCGGCTCGTCGAGCAGGACGATCCGCGGCGAGCCGAGCAGCGCCCGCGCGATCGCCACCGTCTGGCGCTGGCCGCCCGACAGCGACGCGACCGCGGTGCGCAGCGACGGCAGCGTGCGGACGGCGAGCTCGTCGAGCAGCCGCCCCGCCTCGTGCTCCATCTCCGGCTCGGCGAGCCAGGCGCTGCGCGGCGCGCGCTGCTCGCGGCCCAGGTGCAGGTTCGCGACGACGTCGAGGTTGTCGCACAGCGCGAGGTCCTGGTAGACGGTCGCGATGCCCTGCGCCGTCGCGTCCTGCGGGCCGCGCAGCGTGACGGGCTCGCCGCCGATGCGCAGGTCGCCCGCGTCCAGCTCGTGCGCGCCGGCGAGCGCCTTGACGAGCGTCGACTTGCCGGCGCCGTTGTCGCCGACGAGCGCGACGACCTCGCCGGCGTGCAGGTCGAGGTCCACGCCGTGCATCGCGCGGACCGAGCCGTAGCTCTTCTCGCCGCCGCGCAGCGTGAGCACGGGCGGCGTGGCGGGCCCGGGGATCACTCGATCCCCGCCTTCGCGCACGCGTCGGCGTACTCGGCCGTGCAGATGTCGGCGGCCTTCCAGTAGCCGTCGGCGATGACGGTGTCCTTGACGTCCGCGGCGGTGACCGCGACCGGCTCGAACAGGACCGACGGCACCTTCTCCGCGCCGTTGTCGACCTCGACGAACTTCAGGCCGGCGGGCGGCTCCTCGCCGCGCAGCAGCGCGACCGCGAGCTGCACCGCCGCCAGGCTCTGCTTCTTGATCGAGCGGTAGACGGTCATCCCCTGCGTGCCCGCGAGGACGCGCTGGAGCGCCGCGATCTCGGCGTCCTGCCCCGTCACGGGCGGGAGCGGCTCGACGCCGGCGTTCGTCATCGCCGCGATCGCGCCGCCCGCCGTGCCGTCGTTGGCCGCGTAGACGCCGTCGATCTCGCCCTTGCCGAGCGCGGTGATCGCCTGCTCCATCTCGCGCTGGGCCTTGTCCGGGCTCCAGTCGGGGGTGTCGAACTCCTTGGCGAGCTTCAGGCCGCCGGCCTCCATCGCGCCCTTCGCGCCGCGCTTGAACAGGCGCGCGTTGTCGTCGGTGGGCGAGCCGTGGATCGCGACGACGGTGGCGCCCGGGTCGAGCTGCTCGGCGAGCCACTCGCCCTGCAGCCGCCCGACGGCCTCGTTGTCGAACGACACGTGGTAGTCGATGTCCGCGTCGAGGATGAGCCGGTCGTAGGCGATGACCGGGACGCCGCGCGACTTGGCCTGCGCGGCGATGCTGCCCGACGACGCGGAGTCGACCGGGTCGAGCACGAGCACGTCGGCGCCGTTGACCAGCGCGGCCTCGGCCTGCTGCTGCTGCTTCTGCGCGTCCTGCTCGGCGTTGCTGTAGAGCACCTCGCAGTCCGGGCACAGGCGCTCCACGTTGCGGAAGAACCACGGCCGGTCCTGCGTCTCGTACTGCGCGGTCTTGGACTCCGGCAGCAGGAACGCGATCTTGCCGCTCTCCTTGCCGCCCGACGCCGCGGCGCCGGTGCCCTCGTCGTCTCCGCAGGCCCCGGCGAGCGCGGCCAGCGCCGCTGCCAGCGTGGGAGCCGCCCAACGGCGACCTCTCTCGAACATCGCTCCTCCTCTGACGTCCTGGCCCACGGCGTGATCCCGTCGCCGTGGCGCCCTCCTGGGTTGGACCGTAGCACCGATTGTCGACAATCGGCAACCGACAATGTTGCTACGATCCGCGGCGACCTACCCGTCGAACCGTTGGAGGAGAGTCCGTGGCCGCTCCGCTGCCGCCCATCGGCCAGCAGTCGCGCCGTTCGCAGGTGGCGGACGCGCTGCGCGCCGCGATCACGAAC
This sequence comes from Parviterribacter multiflagellatus, assembly GCF_056863265.1. Classification (NCBI taxonomy): domain Bacteria; kingdom Bacillati; phylum Actinomycetota; class Thermoleophilia; order Solirubrobacterales; family Parviterribacteraceae; genus Parviterribacter; species Parviterribacter multiflagellatus. The sequence goes on along the minus strand of NZ_JBXPIZ010000016.1, from coordinate 6,418 downwards.
GGGCGCTATCAGCCCGGGGATCGCCTGATCGAGCTCGATCTCGCGTCCCAGCTCGGCACGAGCCGCGCCCCCGTGCGCGAGGCGCTTCGCCAGCTGGAGACCGAGGGGCTCGTGGTCTCGTACCCCTACCGCGGGACCGAGGTCGCGTCGGTGTCGCAGGACGAGATCGAGCAGGTGCTCATCCCGATCCGCATGACGCTGGAGAAGTTCGCCTTCCAGAAGGCGCTGCCCGCGGTCGACGACGCGCTGCTCGACCAGCTCGCGGACCTGATCGGGCAGATGCGCGCCGCCGCCGACGCCGGGGACGCCGACGCGCTGGCCGCGACCGACGTCCGGTTCCACGAGCTGATCATCGAGCGCGCCGGCCAGACGCAGTGCCTGCAGATCTGGCGGACGATCGAGCCGCGCGTCCGCGCCTACTTCCGCCGCGACGCGCCGGCGCACCCGGCCCGCTACGCGGTCGCCGAGCAGCACGAGCGGCTGCTCGACGCGCTGCGCTCGGGTGACGAGGAGCGCCTGCTCGCCGAGCTCGACGAGCACATCCACACCTTCGTCCGCCGCGCCGACAGCGGCGCGGGCGCGGACGCGGGCGCGGCGTGACCGGCCGCGCGGTCCTCGTCACGGGCGCCGGCTCGGGCATCGGGCGCGCGGTCGCGCTGCTGTGCGCCGAGCGGGGCGCGCGCGTCGCGTGCCTCGACGTCGACGCGGGCACCGCGGGGACGGTCGCGGTCGAGGCGCGGGCGGCGGGTGCGCCGGAGGCCGTGGCGCTGGCCGCGGACGTCAGCGACGAGGCGCAGGTCGCCGCGGCGGTCCGCGAGGCGGCGGACGCGTTCGGCGGGCTCGACGGCGCGCTCGTCAACGCCGGCATCGAGCGCAACGGGCCCGCGCACACGCTCGCGCTGGAGGACTGGCGGCGGACGATCGACGTCAACCTCACCGGCGCGTTCCTCACCTGCAAGCACGTCCTCGCCACCATGCTCGACGGCGGAGGCGGCGACGGCGGGGCGCTCGTCTGCACCTCGTCCCCGTCGGCGTTCGTCGGCTTCGCGGGCGGCGGCAACAGCGCGTACGGCGCGTCCAAGGGCGGCATCTCCGCGCTCGTGCGCTCGCTCGCGCTGGACTACGCCCGCCACGGCATCCGCGTCAACGCCGTCGTGCCCGGCGCGACCGACACGCCGCTCCTGCTCGCCGACGTCCCCGAGGACGACCGCGCCGAGGCGCGCCAGACGCTCGAGCGCCTCGCCGCCGAGCAGGTCCCGCTGCGGCGGATGGCCGACCCGCGCGAGATCGCGCGCGCCGCTGTCTGGCTGCTGTCCGACGAGGCGTCGTACGTCACCGGCACGCACCTGGTGTGCGACGGCGGCCTGCTCGCCAAGAGCCCCAACACCTTCTGACCGACCTCACCCCGGAGGAGAGACACGATGAGCATCGGATCGCGGACCTGGGTCATCGTCGACGGCTGGATCCCCGACGGCAGCACCGGCCGCGCGCCGGAGATGACGAGCCACGACACCGTCTGCGTGCTCAACGCGGGCGACACCGACGCGGCCGTCGAGCTGACGCTCCACTTCACCGACCGCGACCCCGTCGGCCCCTACCGCTTCACGGTCGCGGCCGGCCGCACGCACCACCAGCGCTTCAACGACCTCACCGACCCGGCGCCGGTGCCGATCGCCACCGACTTCTCGTGCGTCGTGCGCAGCGACCGGCCGGTCGTCGTGCAGCAGACGCGGCTCGACTCGCGGCAGGCGGCCAACGCGCTGATGTCGACGATCGCGTACGCGGTGCCCGAGGCGGCGTAGCGTGGGGCCGCGCCCGGTCGTCTTCGACATGGACGGCGTGCTCGTCGACTCCGAGCCGCTGTTCGAGCAGGCGTTCACCGCGTACGTGCAGGCCGCCGGGCGGCCCGACCTCGTGCCGTGGTTCGCGCGCACGCTGGGCCGGCGGCGGGAGGACTTCCTGCCCGAGCTTGCGGCCGAGCTCGGGCACGCGGAGGAGGAGGTCGGCGACGGCATCGACGCCGCCTTCTTCCCGCTGGCCGAGCGCGGCCTCGTCCCGATGCCGGGCGTCGTCGCCGCGCTGGAGCGGATCGACGGCGACGGCGAGCGGCAGATCGCGCTCGCCAGCTCCAGCCGCCGCACGTTCGTCGACCTCGTCCTCGACACGCTCGGCATCGCGCATCGCTTCGACGCGATCGCCACCGGCGAGGAGGTGCCGGACGGCAAGCCCGCGCCGGACGTCTACCTGCTGGCGGCCGAGCGGCTCGGCGTGTCGCCCGGCGCGTGCTGGGCCGTCGAGGACACCGCCGCCGGGCTCGCCTCCGCCAAGGCCGCGGGCATGCGCGTGATCGTCGTGCCCAACGCGCTCACCGCCGTGCAGGAGCTCGGCGCCGCCGACCACATCGTGTCCGACCTCGGCGAGGTCGCGGCGCTCGTCCTCGACCACGACCACCACCAGGAGCACTGACCCATGGCAGCGATCGGGCTGGACCGCGTCGCCAAGCGCTACCCCGACGGCTTCGCGGCCGTCACCGACATGAACCTCGAGATCGAGGACGGCGAGTTCATGATCCTCGTCGGCCCGTCCGGGTGCGGGAAGTCGACCGCGCTGCGGATGATCGCGGGGCTGGAGGACATCAGCGAGGGCGACCTGACCATCGGCGGCGAGGTGGTCAACGACCTCGCGCCCAAGGAGCGCGACATCGCGATGGTGTTCCAGTCGTACGCGCTCTACCCGCACATGACCGTGCGGCGGAACATGGGCTTCGCGCTGCAGCTGGCCGGGACGCCGAAGCAGGAGATCGAGCGGCGCGTGCTCGACGCGGCGCGCATCCTCGACCTCGAGCAGCACCTGGACCGCAAGCCCGCGAACCTCTCCGGCGGCCAGCGCCAGCGCGTGGCGATGGGGCGCGCGATCGTGCGCGAGCCCAAGGCGTTCCTGATGGACGAGCCGCTGTCGAACCTCGACGCGAAGCTGCGCGTCGAGATGCGCGCGGCGGTGTCGCGGCTGCAGAAGCGGCTGGGCACGACGACCGTCTACGTCACGCACGACCAGACCGAGGCGATGACGCTCGGCGACCGCGTCGCGGTGATGCGCGCGGGCGTGCTGCAGCAGGTCGCGCCGCCGCGCGAGCTGTACGAGCGGCCGCGCAACCGGTTCGTGGCGGGCTTCATCGGCTCCCCCGCCATGAACTTCTTCGCCGGCACGGCCGAGGGCGGCGCGGTGCGCACGGCGCTCGGCACGATCCCGCTGCCCGACGCGCACCGGCGCGCGGTCGAGACGTCCGGCGCGGCAGAGGTCGTCGTCGGCGTCCGGCCCGAGCACTTCGAGGACGCGGCGCTGGTGGGCGACCGGCCGGACGGCTGGACGTTCGAGGCGCAGATCGAGCTGACCGAGTCGCTCGGCGCGGAGATCTACGCGCACTTCCCCGCCGGCCCGGAGAGCGACGCGATCGCGCGCGTCGACGCGGCGAGCCGCGTCGCGGCGGGCACGCCGGCCCGGTTGTGGCTCGACGCCGCGCGCCTGCACCTGTTCGACGCGAGCGACGGCACGTCGCTGCTGCACGGCTGAAGCGGGCAGCTTCTGCCCGGTATGGGGCGGTGATCGGGGCGGCCGTGCGCCACGCTGGAGCGGATGGCGGACCTCGACCACATCGTCGTCCGGGGCGCGCGCGAGAACAACCTGCGCGACGTCTCGGTCGACATCCCCAAGCGCGCGATCACGGTCTTCACCGGCGTCTCCGGCTCCGGCAAGTCGTCGCTCGTGTTCGGCACGATCGCGGCCGAGTCGCAGCGGCTGATCAACGAGACGTACACGACGTTCATCCAGTCGTACATGCCGAACGTCGGGCGGCCCGACGTCGATGCGCTGCGCAACCTCAGCGCGGCGATCGTCGTCGACCAGGAGCGGATGGGCGCGAACTCGCGCTCCACCGTCGGCACCGCGACCGACGCGTACACGCTGCTGCGGCTCGTCTTCAGCCGCCTCGCCGAGCCGCACGCCGGGTCGTCGAGCGCGTTCTCGTTCAACGACCCCGAGGGCATGTGCCCGCGGTGCGAGGGGATGGGGCGCATCTCGACGGTCGACGTCGACGCGCTGGTGGACCGGGCGAAGTCGCTCAACGAGGGCGCGATCACGCTGCCGGGGTTCGGCCCGGGCTCCTGGCAGTGGCGGCTGTACGCGGAGTCGGGCCTGTTCGACCCGGACAAGCGCTTGGCGGACTACACCGACGCCGAGTGGGAGCTGCTCCTCCACGCGCCCGAGGACAAGGTCGAGATCGCCGGCATCAACATGCGGTGGGAGGGGCTCGTCGGGCGGTTCGAGCGCACGTTCCTCTCCAAGGACGTCGAGACCGCGCAGCCGCACGTGCGCGCGGCGATCGAGCGGGTGGCGACGTTCGCGACGTGCTCGGAGTGCGACGGCGCACGCCTCAGCCGGCGGGCGCTCGCAGCGCGGATCGACGGGCGCAACATCGCCGAGTGCGCGGCGATGCAGGTCGACGACCTCGCGGCGTTCGTCGCGGGGATCGACGCGCCGCAGGTCGCGCCGGCGCTCGCGTCGCTGCGACACACGCTCGACGGGCTGGCGGAGATCGGGCTCGGCTACCTGAGCCTCGACCGCGAGTCGGCGACGCTGTCGGGCGGCGAGGCGCAGCGGGTGAAGATGGTGCGCCACCTCGGGTCGAGCCTCTCGGACGTGACGTACGTCTTCGACGAGCCGACCGTCGGCCTGCACCCGCACGACGTCCAGCGGGTCAACCGGCTGCTGCTCGGGCTGCGCGACAAGGGCAGCACGGTGCTGGTCGTGGAGCACGAGCCGCAGGTGATCGCGCTGGCCGACCACGTCGTCGACATGGGCCCGGCCGCGGGGACGCACGGCGGGCAGGTCGTCTACGAGGGCGACCTCGACGGGCTGCGCGCGTCCGGAACGCTGACGGGCCGGCGGTTCGCGGAGGTGCGGCGGCTGAAGGACGCGGTGCGGACGCCGACCGGCGCGCTGCGGGTGGAGGGCGCGTCGCTGCACAACCTGCGCGACGTGACCGTGTCGTTCCCGCTCGGGGTGCTCGTCGCGGTGACCGGCGTCGCGGGGTCGGGGAAGAGCTCGCTGGTGCACGGCTGCCTGGCGCGTCAGCACGCGCAGGTGACGGTGCTCGACCAGGCGCCGATCCGCGGCTCGCGCCGCTCGAACCCGGCGACCTACACGGGGCTGCTCGACCCGGTGCGCAAGGCGTTCGCGAAGGCTAACGGGGTCAAGCCGGCGCTGTTCAGCGCGAACTCGGAGGGCGCGTGCCCGGAGTGCAAGGGCAACGGCGTGATCTACACGGACCTCGCGTTCATGACCGGCGTGGTGAGCGTGTGCGAGGCGTGCGAGGGCAAGCGCTTCCAGCCGTCGGTCCTGGAGTACCGGCTGCGCGGGGCGTCGATCGCGGACGTGCTGGCGATGCCGGTCGAGCAGGCGGCGGAGTTCTTCGTGGAGAAGCCGGTCGCGCGGATGCTCGCCGCGCTCGCGGACGTCGGCCTCGGCTACCTGCGGCTCGGCCAGCCGCTGACCACGCTGTCGGGCGGCGAGCGCCAGCGCATCAAGCTCGCGATCGAGGTCGAGCGCGCGTCGGAGGTGCTGGTCCTCGACGAGCCGACCACCGGCCTGCACATGGACGACGTCGACCGCCTGGTCGGCCTGCTCGACGACCTCGTCGACCGCGGCTCGTCGATCATCGTCATCGAGCACGACCTCGACGTCGTCGCGGCGGCCGACTGGGTGATCGACATCGGCCCCGGCGCGGGCCACGACGGCGGCATGGTGGTGTTCGAGGGCCCGCCCCACGCGCTGATCGAGGCGGAGGGCTCGCTCACCGGCCGCCACCTCGCCGAACGCCTCGCGGTCGCGGCCTGACGCGCCGCTGCGGGCGACGCGGCACGACTTCGACTCGGATAGCGAGTCGAAGTCGTGCCGGGTGAGTGGCACGGGAGGTTCGTGCGAGGGGGAACGGGTCGGGCGCGAGGGCGGCGGGTACCCCCGCCGTGTCGCCCACCCCGGCGCCGTGCCATGCCCCACCGTCTGACCTCGATCGCCCTCGGCGCCTGCCTGGGCGCGCTGCTCCTCCTCGTCCCCGGTCCCGCCGACCGCGCGCCGACCGCGTCCGCGATGGTCGCGATCGGCGGCGGCGCGCCGCAGGGCGACCAGCGGGCGCGGCGGGAGCTGGCGCAGCGGCGGGCGACCTGCCGGCGGCTGAACCAGCGGCGGCGGCGCGGGCAGGAGCGGACGGTCGCGCAGCGCAAGCGGCGACGTGCCGCGTGCCGGGCCGCGGACCGGCTGGCGCAGCGCCTCGAGCGCCCGCGCGCGCCCGCGCCGATCCCCTCCACGCCTGCTCCCGCCGGGCCGCCCGCGCCCGTGCCATCGGCCGCTCCCGCGCCGGTGC
>NZ_JBXPIZ010000015.1:0-90706 GCF_056863265.1 Parviterribacter multiflagellatus | reverse complement strand
AAGCGCAGAACGCACCGCAGCCCTTGACGGATGGCTCTGGCACTACAACCATCGCCGCCAACACAGCGCCCTCAGCCGGCAAACCCCGGCCCAGCGACTGAACAACCTGCTCGGGACTTACACCTAGCCGAGCAGGAGGTCGACCGCGGCGGGGAGGTCCGGCGCGGTCTCGGGCGCGTCGTCGAGGTCCCGCTGCGCCGTCGCGAGCGACGGGACGAGGATCCCGCGCGCGCCCGCGGCGGTCGCGGCGCGCACGTCGGTTCCGGTGTCCCCGATCACCGCGCACGCCTCGGGCGCCACGCCCAGCGTCGACGCGGCTTCGAGCACGAGCCCGGGCAGCGGCCGCCGGCACCGGCACCCCGCGTCGGGCGCGTGCGGGCAGATCGCCTTCGGCCCGACCGGCCCGAGCAGGTCGTCGATCCGCCGGTGCACCGCCTCGACCTGCACCCGGTCGATCTCGCCGCGCGCCAGCCCGTCCTCGTGCGCGATGAGCGCGGTCGGCACCCCAGCCTCCCGCAGCCGCGCAAGCGCCTCGGCCGCGCCCGGCATCGGCTCCACCCGCGCGGGATCCCCGCCCACCGGCGCGTCCACCACGAGCGTCCCGTCGCGGTCCAGCAGCACGGCGGAGGGGAAGCGTCCCTGCACGCCCGTGCAGGTACCCCGACGCGCGGCCCTCCACCCGCTACTCTTCCGACGCACGCCCTCTTAGCTCAGTTGGTAGAGCACTTCCATGGTAAGGAAGGGGTCGCCGGTTCGAGTCCGGCAGAGGGCTTCCATCGGAGTACCTGCAAATCGCAGGTTTTCGCCACCGCCGATTCGCCGCTGAATCGGCGCCTCGCCCGTTTGTGGGCACGTTGTGGGCACAGCGCCGTGCCCAGCGATGTCGAGCAGCGCCCCCTTCTGAGAACTCGCGGGGGGTGGCCGCGGCCGTCGCGCGACTCAGCAGCAGACCGTTCTTCGCTCTGCTCCTGGATGCCTCGCACGCCCTTCGACGACCTCGACGACGGCCATGTCCTGACCCCGCAGGACATCGCCGAGCGACTGCGCGTCGATCCGCGTTCGGTGCGCCGTGCGATCGCTCGCGGCGACCTCGCCGCGAGCAACCCGTGCGGCCTTCGCGTGCTCGCGTGCGACGCGGCTGCCTGGTGGCGCGCGAAGTCGGTCAAGGCAACGCCGGGCGCGACCGCCGACTCCGCTCCCGTGGTGGTCGCGCCCGTCAAGCCGGCGCGCCGGTCGACGAAGCGCTTCGCGCGCTCGACCGGTGAGCGGCTGCCGTTGCCGCCGCGGACGGTCCAGTCCTGATGGCGGCGACGAAGGACCTGCCGCCGGGCGTGTCCGTCCGGGAGTACGTGCGCAAGGACGGGACGGTCAGCAAGACGTACACCGTCCGCTACCGAGAGAACGGCAAGCAGCCGCGCAGGACGTTCGACACCCTTGACGACGTCGAGGACTTCCTCGCCAAGCGCCGCAGCGCGAAGCGTTGGCGCCCGCACGAGCTGCGGCAGGAGCAGCTCGGGCAGCAGACGCTCGGCGAGTTCTTCTCGACGTGGTGGACGCGGTACGGGATCGTCGAGCTCGAGCGCTCGACGCTTGAGGTCTACCGGTGCTTGTGGGAGGCGCATGCGGAGCACCGGCTCGCACACCTGCGGCTTTCGGAGATCGATCCCGAGGTGGTCGTCGACTTCCGCGCCGAGCTGGTCGAGGCCGGCATCGGTAAGCACTCGATCGTCAAGACGATGTCGCTCCTGCAGCGCGTCTTCCGTGACGCGGTCGAGATGGGCGCGGCGCTCTACAACCCGTTCAAGCTGGTCAAGAAGCCGACGCCCGAGCCGCCGCGCGCGGTGCGACCGTTCACGCCGCTGCAGGTCGAGATGCTGGTGGCTGACATCTCGGCGCGCGGCTACGCGCAGAGCGCGGCGCTGGTCCGTCTGATGGCGTACACGGGGCTGCGTCCGCAGGAGGCGCTGGCGCTCCGGTGGTTCGCGATCGGTGGGACAACGCTCCACGTCGAGGACGCGAACGCGGACGGCGAGCTCAAGCCGCTCAAGAACCGACGCAAGGCGCGTAAGCGCGGGCGCAGCATCGACCTCATCCCGCCGGTGCGCGAGGACCTCGACGCGTGGTTCGTCGCGTGCGGATCGCCGGGGCCGGGCGAGCTGATCTTCCCGCACGAGACGTACGGCGGGCCGTGGCTGTCGGAGCACTACCGCACGTGGCGTCGGCGGATCTACGTGCCGTCTGCGGAGAACGTCGAGCTGCACACGAAGAAGCCGTACAACTGCCGCCACACGTGGGCGTCGCTGCGAATCGCGGAGAAGCGGCTGTCGATCGCGGAGATCGCTGAGGAGATCGGCGACAAGACCTCGACCGTCCTCGACACCTACACGCACGTCATCCGCGAGTGGCGCGGGCGGAAGGCGATCGAGATCGAGAAGGAGGTGCGCGTCGCGCGCAAGCGCGTTGGATGACACCGTGTTGAGACATCGTCGCCGATTGGAGCGCAGCCCTCCGAGAAGGCAGGCTGTAGCGTCCGCTGGGTGCGCGCGCCGTGGCTCGTCCTTGACACAAACGTTCTTGTTGGCGACTGGCTCCTTGACAGCCCGGCCGGACGCGTGGTTCGGGAGGAAGCCATGGCTGGACGCGTGCACATCGGTGTGCCGGCGGTCGTGCTCGCCGAAGCGCGGCGCAACTTCCGACGTCAGTTGCGCTCAGCTGATCGCGCTCTTCGTGCCGCAATTCGGGATCGGCAACGGCTGTCCGTCGGCGCTAGCGAGCCGCCACTGGATGGCCTACCGGCTACCGTCGACGCTGACGTTGCAGCGGATCGGTATGTGGAGCGGCTGAGGACAGTCATCTCGGAGGCGGGCGGATCGGTGTTGCCGCTGCCGCAGGTTTCTCACGAGGATCTCTTGAAGCGCGCGCTCGCTGGCAAACGGCCCTTCGATCAGGAAGGTCGAACCGGCTACCGCGACGCTCTCATTTGGGCCACGATGCTCGAACAAGCGCGTGCCGCCGAGGTCGGAGCAACGTTCGTCCTCGTGTCTGCGGATGGCGACTTCGTGAACGCGGGCGGGGAGCTATTGGCGGATCTCCAGGAGGATCTGGCCTCGTTCGCGGCGTCGGTGGTAGGCGCTCGCGACTTGAAGGCGATCGTCAAGACGTTTCTTGCTGAGCACACGGCACTCCGCGTCGAGCTGAACGAGCGGCTGCAGCGTGAGAGGAAGTTCTTCCGAGCCGTGCGCGCGGAACTGGACAAGGCTTGGATCGGGTCGTGGCCCGAGCTCGATGCTGATGGGGACATCGAGCTTGACTGGAGCGATCGTGACATTGAATTCGTCCACGATGTCGAGGATGACTTCGAGGTCACGTTTGCCAGCAACGTGAGCGGCGGGAAGGCGCTTCTCGAGTTCAGGGCACACGCCGATGTGCAGCTGAACTACGACATACCGGCCTCGGAATGGGCGGAGGCTTCGGAGCAGACGCGCTCCGAGGTTGATTGGAATGAGGCTTCGGGTCGAGGGTCCTACGTGGACGTCATACCGGCCACGCTCGTTATCGAGGCGCTGCACGACATCGGTTCCAGCGAGCTCAGCGATGTCAAAGTCGTCCGGATAACGGAGGACTGGAGTTGGACAGCTGATGACCGGCCGCTCGGCACTGGGCCTGATCGCGGCTAGCAATACCCGTACGCAACAGGAGCGACCGCCAGTCAGCAGCGTCGCCGCTCACGTGTCTAACCAGCGCGACGTACCGGCGTCCCTTGCGCGGCGGGGCGGCCACCCGCTGGAGTCACAGCCCCGCGAGCGCGCCCGGCTGCTGGCGCTGCTCACTGACCGTCACGTAGTCGGCGACGATCGCGTCGAGTTCGTCCTTGCTCTTGAGGCCGCGTTCGATGAGGAACGAGCGCCCGCGATGGCCGGGGGTGGGGCAGTCGGTGAGGCGGACGATGCCGTTGACGCGCTGGCCGTAGATGACGCGCTCGCCGGTGCCGATGGTGTAGCGGGCGAGCTCCGTGCGCTCGCCGATGGTCGGGTTGCCGGTGGGCGCCGGGGCGGTGTGGGTCCAGCGGGCGGTCGACCCGTGGCCCTGCACATCGTCGGCCTCGTGGCGCGCGGCGTCGCCGCGCTCCGTCACCATCGCGTGCTGGACGTCGCGCAGCTCGCGGGTGCGGTCGGCGCGGGGCGTCGGCTTGGCGCCGAGGAGGCGCTTGATCTCGCGGTCGGCGTCGTCGAACGTCTTCGGGAGCGTGAAGGTCTGGCCGCTGCGCTCGGCGAGGGCCTTGAGGTAGCGCATCTGCTTGGGGGTGGGCTTGCGTGGCATGTCCGGCGTCCTCCAGGTGGTCGGGATTGAGGTCGCCAGGCGTTCGGCCCAGGGGATGCGAACGCACGCGACACGTTCGGTCCGCAGGACTCGGCGTCAGCCGACGCGCCAGCGCGAACGTGGTGTGGCGGATTGCAGTCCTCCTGGGCCAGCCTTGAGGCGTTCCTCGTGTCCCCGGTCCGCCTGGTGGACCCGGACGTGCGGGTGCACCGCGAGCGGTTCCTCAAGCCGTTGCTGGCACCGCCTCGTCGACCGCGGCGTCCACGCCGTCGACCGCTTCCTCGATCCGCCGGGCGAGCCGGTCGATCAGGCCGGCCGCGCGCTCGATCGTCGCCAGCTCGGTGCTCTGCGACCACGACGCCAGGTACGGGATCGAGTAGCCGGACGTGTCGAGCCCCAGCGATCCGCAGACGGTGTAGGCGACCGACTCGACGACGAGCTCTTCCTCTGCGTGCGTGAGTGTCTTGTCGTCCTCGTCGGGCTCGGCGCGCAGCAGCGCGTGCGCGAGTTCGTGCACGAGGGTTTTGACCTGCGCGTTGACGCCGCGGCCGGACGCGATCGTGATCGCGTTCGTCTCGAGGTCGTAGAAGCCGCCCTTCTCGGCCGGCAGCTCGGCGAGCTCGACCGTCGAGCCGATGTCGCCGGCCAGCACGACGAGCGCCGACCAGGCGTCAGCGAGCTCGTCGCCCTCGACCTGCACGATCGGCGGGTCGAGCGGCACCGGCTCGGCCGGGGCGGGGAGCGGATCGACCTGCGAGCGGTCGAAGACCGGCCCGAGCTTGAACCGCGTGGGCGGCTTATTTCGACACCGCGCCGGCGGCCTTCCACTCGGCGAGCGCGCGCTTGGACGGCGGCATCGGCATCCAGATGCGGATCGCCCGCTCGCCCTTGCGGACCGCGTAGCCGAGGTTCAGCCACGCGCGGAACCCGGCGACGCGGGTGGCCTGCGGGCACTGCATCGCGATCAGCAGCTGGTTGCGCAGCGTGTAGGTGTGGAAGTGCCGGCGGACCGCCAGCCACCGCTGCCAGCCCTCCGAGCTGCGCAGCTCCTCGACGGCCCGCTGGCTCTTCGGCCGGTCGGCCTCGTGCCGGGCGGCGCGCTCGTCCTCGGACAGCGTCTTGCGCGGCATCGCCGCACCTCCCTCGGGCTCGGGCTCCGCCCGTCGCGGAGCCGTCCCCGCCCTTCCGCACGCCGAAGGCGTGCCACCATCGGCGGGAGTCGGCTTCGCGGCGGGGGCCACCCGCGCCTCGCCTCAGAACGCAACGAGCCGGCACAAGGCCGGCTCGTCACTGGGTTCAGGAGGAGAGAGAACGCGAGGTTCCTCTGTCGACATCGATCGCAGCTAAAGATCGGCGGGTGAGTCCTCCTCGACCGCCGCCTTCGCTGGGCGCGCAAGGCTGAGGCGTAGCCGGCACTCAGCGCTACGTGTTCTGCCATCCGTCGGCGGCTCAGTGGCCTAGTACCTCGACGGACCGTGCTGGTCGTCAGGACCCGCCGGTATAGCCTCCCCGTCGTGACTGGCAAGCAGATGACCGTCTGCCACCGCGGGCGAGGCTAGGCGCCCTCTCGGACCTCGGGACGGCGCCGGCTCTTTCGGCCTGACGTAGAGCCTCGGCTCAGGCCATCAGGAGGTGGGCCCCGTGGCCCTGAACGCCTACGCGCACCTGACCGTGCGCAACCTGCCCGGCACCGTCGTCGACGACGACGAGTTCATCGACGCGATCTGGGGCGAGCTGCCCGACGCGTCGCTCGGCACCGGCGGCGGCGTGCTCGAGCTGACCGTTTCGCAGTTCGCGCTTACGAACAGGGGGATCGCTCGCCGGCAGACCGGCCGCGTCGCCCGCGCTCTGAACGCCGCGGGCGTCTCCAATCCGCAGATCACCGTCGACGAGATCGTGCGCAGTGACGTGCGCGACGACCTGCGGGCGATCGCCGGGATGGTGCGCTGGCATGCCCGGCGCGCGGCCAAGAAGGCCATTGGCGGCCGGTAGCGGTTCGAGTTCGCACACCTGCCGGGGCGCACCGGCCGCGAGGGCCACACGCACAATCCGGACGAAGCGCCCGACGAGGCAAGCGGGCAAGGGGTGCAGCGTGTTGCGACCGCCGCTCATGACGCTGTGCTGCGACGGCTATTTCGACGGGCCGACTGCCCACGTCGACTAGGAGCGGCTGCCGCCTGTGTAGCCGCCGGAGCTGTACCAGAGACGACGGAAGATCAAACGAGCGCAGCTTCCGCGACAGCCGCGTCGGCCGCGCTGATGGTCAGGCGCCGGCCTGCTGGTCCTTCTCGCCTACGGCCACGTACCAGTTGTACTCGTCCAGGTACTTGGCCATCGTCTTGCGCACCCCATAGCCCAGATGGCGGCGCAGGAACTCCTCGATCTCATCGGGCCCGTGGCCGGACTCCGCGACCAGGCGCCGTACGAGGTGGTGCATCTCGGTGAGGAAGTCGCGGTAGTCACGTGCGAACGGCTTAATGTTGTTGTCCCACATGACGAACGCCTCGGGCAGCAGCATGTGCAGCAACTTCGACGCGGCGGTCGGCCCCATCGTGCGGATCTCGCCCTTGAGCTCCAACACGCTGTCGTAGAGGGCGATCATCTCGGGCAGGCGATCGAGGAAGTCGTCGTCGGAAACCCGCACGCCCTCCAAGCGCTCGAGCTGCTCGACGTGCGCGCCGATCCAACGCTTGATTGCCTGCACCGAGACCTCCCTCGGCAGATGGCACGCCCAGGTGTTCAGGAACAACACGATGTCGCGCGTCCGCGCCGCGCGTTCGTGCATCGGCCGTTCCTGCACCACGCTCAGACACCGCAGGTACGCACGATCCTCGCGGCCCTGCTTGGAGAAGTTCTCCCGGTAGCCGCTGAGCTTCCCGACGAAGTTCTCCCAGTTCAATCGATCCCAGTGGAGGGGCATTGCGCGGGCATTCTGTCGGTCGCGGTGGCGCCAACACGGTAGGCCAGGACCGGCTCGGCGCCGCCACACGGGGCGCCGATCGACAAGTGCTGACATCCCGAAGAAGTTCGCTCGCGGGTTGAGCTCCGACCGGCCCGGTAGCCGCACCAAATGAGTACCCGACGAAGGGTCTTGCCAGGCTTCAAATGCGTCCGGCGATCGCCCGAGCCGCGAAGATCTTTAGGATGGATCACCTCCCCACGCCCGATCCCCGCGCCCACCGCTACGCACTTGCGACGTGGCGACTGCGCCACGAGCCAGAGGTCGACGGCGCCGAAGCATTGTTCGACCAGGCGCTGACCAACGGACTGGCCGCGATCGTCGCGCACGACTTCCCAGAGGAGCTGCACCGCAGCGACGGCAAGATCAAGTCAGCGATGGGGCTGCTCAACGTCCTCGAGGGCCGCGGTGTTCCCGGGCCCGGCGGAAGCGTCCGGCTTCCGCACGGCAGCCCGGACGAACTGTGGGTCACCACGCTCATCGACGACGAGCTATCGCCGAACTTCACCGAGGTCCAGCTGCCGGTCCTGCGCGCCGCGATCGAACGAACCCAGCCGGTTCGCCACGCCCGCGACGGAGCGGCCGACACGCCGCTGACCGACGAGGAGCTCACCGCGCTCGAGGCGCTCAACTTCCATGACGCTTTGTTCTCGCTCAGCGATGTCGCGCGGGATCGCGACGAGCTGCGCACCGATCGCCATGACGCCGAGGAGTTCGCCCGCGCGCAGGCGTACGTCGAGCTACTCGACAGCGAGGAGTGGGAGCGCCGCGGCGCCGTCGACTACGCCGCCGTCTACGGCGCGACCAGTCCCGACGACGAGCGACAGCTTCAGCTTTGCCCGGCCTGCGATCTGGTCGCTCTCGTCGTCCAGCAGTTCGACGGCTACCTCAACGAGGTCGGGATCGGCACGTGCATGGCGTGCAGCTACAGCCGCACTCGGGAGGTCGCCGACCAGGAGGGGCTTAGCGAGCTGCTGTGGCGCCAGTCTCAGCGTGACGACTGAGCGCCGGCGCGGAGACTGCCCGCCTGTACGTTGTCCGGGGGCCGTGCGGACGCGTCGCCCCGCCCGGCGGCATGCCGCGAGGCCCTCGCGTAGTAGTCACCGCCCGGGGCGTCGGCTGACCGAAATCGGCGCCCCGGACCGGCAGTTCAGAACCCGCGCGTGCTGCGCCGCTGCACGGCGCCGGCCAGCTCGAACGCGCGGCGGAGTTCAGCGTGCAGGCGATCGAGCATCCCGGGCTGAGCGAGATCGGCGCGCCGGGCACGAAGCGGCTGCTCAGGCGCGACAAGGACGTGCGGCAGGCTCATCGGCATCGACATCGAGTTCCCTGGGTCGTGCTCTACCCAGCTCTTGTGCTCCGCCTCGGGAACCGCGGCGGCCAAGAGGATGTTGCGGACCTCGTCGCGGGTGTCGACGACCTGCCATACGCGCTCTGCAAAGGCGGCGTGCGCGCGATGACCTCGCGGGCGCGGTCGGCGCGAACCATCATCCCGCCGAAGCCCATCTGGTCCCCGCCGACTTCTCCTTCGCCCACGACGCTGCCGTCGAAGCCGACGATCAGGTTCAGCGTCTCGTTCGCGCCCTGGGCGATCAGGCTGACGTGGGCGGCGTTCACGGCGGGAGTGATGCCCATCGACTGCGGCACGAGACCGCTGGCGCGGGCGGCGCTGGCGAGTTCCTCGAGCAGCCGGTCGCGGTCGGCGAGCTCGACGGCGCCGATCAATGAGCCGTTGAGCACCGGGGTCGCAACCACGCGGAGCTTCGAGCCTCCGTGCATCGTCCCGCGGCGCTCGTCGCCGTGGGCCAGCTCAAGAGCCCGCTCGGTCGCGGCAGGCGTCGGGTCGCCGCCGGCGCGACTGCGGCGCCAGTCATCCAGGGCCTTGACGACGGCGAGCGCGACGTCACCGGATCCGGTGAAGTTCGAGGTGAAGTTCCCGGCCTCCCACGTGCCACGCACGCGCGCGATGAACTCGTTCTGCGCCGGCTCGCGATCGGCGACGCTCTGGACAAGGGCGAGAACGTCGATGCCCCGGTCACGAGCATGCTGGAACTCTTCCTCGGTAGGGCTGATGCCGCGTTCGCCCGGTTCCCCGTACTCGGCACCGAGAAGCAGCACAACGGCATCGCAGCTCTCAACGCGGTCAAGCAGCGCACGGCGTGAGCCCTCGGGGCTCGGCGCCTCCGTCTCAAACATCACGGGCCGCATCTCCAGCGACTCGACCGCCGCCTTGGCCGCTTTCCGGACGGCGCCCATCTCGCCGCGAGCGAGCGAGCTGATGAAGATGCGCTCCATACGGCCGGAGAGTACGGAGCCGATCGGCCCGAACAGCCACCCTCTCGGCACCTTGCGGGGTGGGCCACCGTGGGCCGTACGGTCACGTCCATGACCGACCTTCTTCAGATGACGCCCGAGCAGATCGCGCTCGAAGTCCTGCTGCCCGCGATCGGCAACGGCAGCCGGCCCTTCGATCGTGCCCGGTCGACCGTCGCGCGCTTGCTCGGCGCCGAGCGGAGTACCTCGCTCGGCAGAGAACTTGACATCGAGGCCCAGGCGGCGATCGACTGGCTGATCGTCAACGGCTACTTGACACGCGACCCCCAGCAGGGCACCGGAGCGTTCCTGACCCTCACGCGGAAGGGCCGCGAGCGCGCCTCGAGCTGATCTACCAGCGCAGCGCGGCGGCCGACCGCGCTCGACGCTGCACGCTGAGCGCGTCCTCGACCGTGAACGGTCGGTGCAGCTCATCGGAGAACCGCCGCAGGTTGGATGCCGGGAGCAGTCCGTCGTAACGCTGCTCGTGCCCCAGGCGGAGGTGCCGCACGACAAGCGTCTCGCCGTCGACTCGGCCAGTCACCTCTGACCGAGGTTTGCCGTCTTGCGAGATCACGTCGCCGCCTTCGCTCGCTACGTAGAAATAGCGCTCCGACAGGACCAGCAACGTCAGCCGCGGCCCCGTCGCGAGCGCGACGCGCTCGACACGCTCGTCGACGTCGAGCAGGGGAGACAGATCACGCGCCCGACCGAGCAGAGCGGGGTCGACCGGCTCGTCGAACATGTCGGCGCGGAGCGTCCAGGTGCGCGGCATGGCAGGAGGCTACACCCGGAAGGAGCGGACGAGACGATCGGCACCGCGCGTCCGGAGTCGGTCAAAAATGAGTGATCACCGCTGATCTGCAACCCGCTCCTCCACCTCGGGCGCCTCCTGGATCACCCCCGCCTCGAGCAGAACGCGGACGTGGTAGGCGATCGTGGGAGCGGGCGGTCCAGGTAGGCCGCGAGCTCGCGCGCTGATCGCGGTTCCTCGTTGATCGCTGCGACGATCGCCGCGCGGATCATCGCCGCGGTTCCGTCCCCGAGGCGCCGCAAGGACGCGTCGGGTGTCGCCCGGTACCTCATTCGGAGGTGAGCTGGATGAACC
This sequence comes from Parviterribacter multiflagellatus, assembly GCF_056863265.1. NCBI lineage: Bacteria > Bacillati > Actinomycetota > Thermoleophilia > Solirubrobacterales > Parviterribacteraceae > Parviterribacter > Parviterribacter multiflagellatus. The sequence goes on along the minus strand of NZ_JBXPIZ010000015.1, from coordinate 80,006 downwards.
TCACCGCCGCGTGGCTGAGCGCGACGAACCCGCCGCCCTCGTTCACCAGCCCGAACCCGACGAGCTCGGCGACCAGCTCGGCGACGATCTCCGGGGCGTGGCCGCTCAGCCGCTGCAGGTCGTTGACGTGAACCTGGAGGGGGTGCTCGGCCACGATCAGCTTGAACAGCTCCGCGTCATCGGAGCCGTAGTTGCGCGCCCACGCGGGCGGCTCGGGGGTACGCTCGTCGCGCATGGAAGGCCCTTTCTTCCGTGCCGGCCCCCGGCCGTTTGCAGACGGCGCGGGGGCACCTAGTTGTCAGATCGGCCCCGTAGGCGCGGGCGCTGGAAGTTCGCCCCCGCCCGCGCGCAGTTGGCGCGCGGGCGGTCGGCGAGCGAGGCTCAGGCTGCCTCGGCCAGCGCCTCCTCCTCGGGCTCCTCGACCGGCGCGGGCGCCGCGGTCTCCTCGGTCGCGTCCGGGGACTCCGGCTCGGCCAGCTCGATCACGCGGTCCCCGATGCCGTGCGGCACGACGCTGTAGCCGTGCTCCCCGCGGAGCTTGACGATCGCCGCCTCGCGCTCGGCGCGGGTCATCGACGCGGCCCGCTCGGCGAGGTCCAGCAGCAGCTCGTCGCGCTCACGCTGGAGCCGCTCGGCCTCGTCGCGCTCGGCGGCGCGCTTGTCGCGCGCCTCGCGGATCGTCTTGGTGAACTTGTCGGGCAGCACGTCGATGATGAGCTCGTCGAGCAGCTCGCCGGCGTCGACGGTCCACGGCAGGCCCGCGCCGCCGTACGCCGAGAACCGCAGGTCCCACAGCGTGCGGTTGGAGCGCGCGACCGCCGTCTCGTCGGCGTGGCGGGCCATCGCGATCAGAGCGAGGCACCGGCCGGCGATCTCCCCCGACGTCTTCGCCCCAGCGAGGAACTCCTTGGCCTTGACCGCGGCCTCGCGCGGCGTGAGGTACGTGCGCTTGGCGCCCGTCCGCGTCGTCGTCTCCGTCACCCAGCCGGGGAACCCGTACCGCGCGCCGCGCCCGGCGAGCTTCTCGAGGCCGTCGGCGAGGTCGACCGCGGTGAGGATCTTCATCACGCGGGCGTCGACCTTGACCTTCGACATGTGCTTGAACAGCGCGCTTCCGAGCTCGTCGTTGCGGTGCGCCGCCTTCAGCTGGGCCTCCAGCTCGGCCGCGCGCGCCTGGCGGCGCTGCTCCTTGAGCGCCTCCTCGTCGGCCGGCCCGGGCGCCGCGTCACCCGCGCTGCCCGTCGCGGCGTCGTCGGCCGGCGCGTCGTCGGCGTCGTCGGCGGCCTGCGTGGCCGCCAGCGTGTCGCGGGCCTCGGCGAGGTGCCTGGCGATCGTGTCGGCGGCGAGCTGGTCGGCGACGTCCTGGCCGACGATCAGGTGGTCGTGGCCGGACTCGATCGGGTGGACCGCGCCGAGGGCGACGGCCTCCTCGACCACCGCGGGGTGCATCTGGAGCCTCAGGTCGACGTCGTGCGGGAACCCGCGCAGCTCGGCGAGCTCGGTCAGCGCCGCGGTCGACTCGTCGCTCAGGGTGAAGCGGCTGACCGGGTACAGGACGCTGGCGGCGTAGACGTCGTCGGGGAGGTCCGACGCGTCGTCGTCGTGCCGGCCGATGAGCACGGCGATCGGATCGTCCGTCAGGTCGCCCCAGGTCGTCGGCGCCTCCCAGCTCCGCTTCGGCTCGTCGAGGACCCGCGCGACGGCGACCGCCGGGAGTCCGATGTGGATCTTGGCGAGCTTGGACAGCGTCTCGACCGCGCCGAGCGGGATCGTCTTGTCGACGATCTTCGGCCACATGTCCTCGGGCAGGTCGAGGATGCGCAGCCGCTCGCGGACGACCCGCTCGCTCACCCCCGGGACGCGGGCGGCGATCTCGCGCGGCGTGAGCTTGCGGTCGCGCAGCCGCTGGTAGGCGTGCGCCTCCTGCACCGGGTTCAGCGGCACGGACCCGAGGTTCTCTGCGATCGCGTCGTCGAGCCCGTCCGTGCGCTCGTCGGGCACGCGCACCAGCGCGGGGATCTCCATGAGCCCGATCTGCGCCGCCGCGCGGGTACGCCGCTCGCCCGCCGTCAGCGGGAAGTCGCCGTCCGCGTCGGCGGGCCGCACGAGGATCGGCTGCAACACGCCCAGCTCCCTGATCGACCGCGCGAGCTGATCGATCTGCGCCTTCTCGGCGTCGTCGCGCGGGTTGAACCCGTCGACGATCTTGATCTTCGACAGCGGCAGCATCATCAGCTTGCCGCCCGCTGGCACGCTCGCCGACTCCGTCCCCTGCACCTCGACCTGCTTCTCGGCAGTAGCCATGAGGCAACTCCTCATCACGTCGGGGACCCGCCCCGTCGGCGGGCCCTTCCCGACCCATCCGCACGACGAAGTCGTGCCACCCTTGGGAGGGAGGGCCTGGGCGACGGGCTGGGAGCAGGGTTCAACGGACCCAGATGTGTTCCCAGATGGCAACCGTTCACGGAACGCTCTAGGCTCCGCGAGGGTTCATGGAAGAGCCGGCCGGTACAGCGGATGGGGATGGAGCAGCGGGCCGCGCGTGGGATCCGATCCTCGACGTCCCGCCAGAGGGGGACGCCGGAGCGCTGACTCACTCATGGTTCGGGTTCCAGTGGAACTGCGGTGCGTTGTTCAGTCTTCGAACGCTGGGTGAGCGACCAGAAGTCCTGGCTGTCGTGTGCGAGACCCACGAGGATTTCGTACTCCTCATGGTCGGTCGCCCCGAGTTGGTCTCAGTCAAACACAGGGAAGGGAGCACCGGCCCTTGGTCGCGCACCGACCTGCTGACCGGGCCTCTGAAGCATCTTGCCGGCCGGTGGGTGGCAACGGGAGGCCGTGCGAGCTGCCGCCTCATGACCAACCAAGGCTTGCGAACGGGAGACGGTCAGGCGCAACAGCTCGCAGACATCTGCAGCGACGGCGCTCCTCAGGTGCGCCGTGAGCTTGCGGAGTCCATTGCCGCGCAACTGGGGCTGTCAGACGATGACGCTTTCGCGTTCGTCTCGGAGCTACGGATCGACGCCGGGCTGCCCGGACGAAATCACATCAGTGACTTTGTGCGCCTACGGGCTGTGGACCCCGTGCTGAACTTCCTGGGTCTCCCGCTCGAAGCGAGCCAGCCGGTGTACGACCGGGTCCTGGCAGAAGTTGCGCGGCGAAGCGCCGACCGGGCTTTCGACTCCTCTGTACTCGTGGAGGCGCTAGTGACGGAGGACGGTCACAAGGCAACAGCCGTGCTCAAACGCCGCGTCGAATCCCGGGTGCTAGATGCGACGGTAGTCGCCGCCTGTTTCCGCGACGTGAGCCGGGGCGGCGTCCGGTTGGCCAGCGACGGTGCCCCAGCACCGACGAGGCTCGTCGAAAAGCTCGAGCTTGGCGACCTTGGACCGACGGCGATCGCGTCTGCGAAGCGTCTGAGAGCGGCCTGGTTCCAGTACGAGGCGAGATGGCGTGGTCTGCCCGGTGGCGGGGACCAGTTCTCCGACCTTCGGATCAGGGCGCAGGCCATGGCTGCCCGCCATGAGAGCGCGGTGAGTCACCAGAACCCGTACGGGCCGGCGATGCACGCCGCAATAGCCAACGATCTGGCCGCCGGCGCCCTCTCGGCCGGCTTGGACGGACCGGCCGACCCTGAGCTACTGCTCGGGTTGATCTTCGAGCTCACCGATCAATGTGAGGTGTGGTGGTCTCCGCCCCGCGTGCTCACCTGAGGATGGACACCGTCAGGGATCCGATGGTCGTACACGTCGGGCGCGTACTGATCCTGATCGATGTGTTCACCGGGCGGACAGCAGCGCTGGAAGGTCTGCGCAAGCTTGCTCGGCTGGATTTCATTCTTCGTTATCCCGTCGTCCTTGAGGCGGTGCTGGACGCGCGCAAGAAGCCGTTGTCGTTTGACCTTCGTCCGACCCAATCCGAATACGCCGCCCTGGAAACAGCCAACCTTCGATGGAAGTACGGACCCTGGGATCATCGCTACTACCCGATACTCGGCGAGCTCGTCGGGCGGCGGTTGGTGCAGGCCGACGCAACGAGGGGGCGGCTCCGGCTGCGAAGCACGACGGTTGGGCGAGACGTCGCGAACGCGCTGGATGATCCGACGTGGAGTCTGGTCCGGGCTCGGGCGAAGGCGCTGAAGAGCGGCGCCAACCTTTCGGCGCCGTCGCTGGCCGCTCTAGTCACGCCCCTCTTAGAGGACCGAAGTTGAGCGTGGAGTTCGAGGTGCGGCGGGTCTTCCTGCAGGCGCACCACCGCAGGTACGAGTGGCGATTCAACCTCGGCGTGACCGTTCTTGTCGGTCCCGGAAGCGTCGGGAAGACGTCCTTGCTGAACCTCATCAAGTGGGGACTCGGCGGCGACGCCCTGCTCTCGCCCGCGGTTCGGGCGAACGGGCAACGCGTGGGGCTCGACCTCCGGGTCGGAGGTCGACACTTCGGGCTCGTTCGCGGTATCCGCTCCGGTAAGGGCCTCGTTCGGGTGATCAACGAGGCCGGGGAAGTCGAGCAGACCCTAAGCGCGGATCCGGGGGACGACCGGCGACCTACGGTCTCCGATTTCCTGCTCGCGCTACTTCAAATCCCGAGCGTCCAGCTGCCCCGCGATCGCCGCGGTGATAGTGGCGAGCTGACCCGGGTGAGCTTCAACGACGTCTTCAACTACATGTACCTCGACCAGGACGAGATCGCCCGTTCCACGATCCACCATCTCGAGGGGTACCGGGACGTCAAGCGTATGCAGACGTTTGAGGTCCTCTACCGGATCATCGACAGCGCCGCGGCCGACCTACGACGCAACTTGGCTCGCGCTCGAGCCGATCGAGAGAGACTCGACCTCAACATCGCCGCGGTTGTGGAGTTCCTGGCCCGAAGCGGTCATCCGGACGGAGAGCAGTTGGACTTGCGCGCAACGCAAGTCTCCGCGCGACGCGCAGCGGTCGAGCGCGAGCTCCGACTGCTCAGCGATCGGTCCAAGCAGTCCGAGACCGCCTCTACGTCGCGGGCTCGTGCTCAGCTTGATGCCGCGGAGGCGCTTCGGGACAGCGTCGACTCCGAGCTCAGCGATGCACGCCGTGAGTCGGAGCGATACGTCCGCGTGCGGGCGCAGCTGGTCCAAGACTTGGGACGGGCCGTCAGAGCCGTCGTCGCGACGCCCCTGTTCGCCTCACACGAGTTCGAGGAGTGTCCGAGGTGCGCCCAGGCGCTCGAGCGTGAGGCGCCGTTGGGGTATTGCCGGCTCTGCCTGCAGGAGGAGAAAACGGCGAGGCCGGACACCGCCGCCCTCGTGGCGGAACAGGCGAGAGTTGAGGCTCAGCTCCGCGAAACCGAGGAGCTGCTCCTCGCGAGCGAAGCGCGTCAGCGAGATCTCGAGCGTCGGCTCGTTGCCGCGACGGAAACCGCACGCCATCTCAGGGGCACGATGGATGAACAGACCCAGCGCTCGGTAGCTCCACTCGTCGACGACATGGCGCGCCTGTCCGAGCAACTCGGCGAGCTTCGATCCGACGAGCAAGCGCTCGGACAGATGCGACGGCAGCTAACCGAACTGGGAAACCTTCGTCTTCGGCGCGTCGAGCTGACCTCCGACGTCGAACGATTCGAGGCGGAGCTACAGACCCAGCAGAGCGAGTCTGCGCTCGCTGATGCGCGTGTCTCCGAACTGTCCGGCATTTTCGCGGAGATCCTGCAGGACCGCCTTCACCTTCGGTGGATTCGCGACGCATATGTGGATCGCGATACGTACCTCCCGATCGTCAACGGTGAGCGACTCGAGAACCTGAGTTCCGGAAGCACGAAAGCTCTCGTCAACACCGCCTACTTCCTCGCGAATCTGACGTACGCGGTGCGCGGACGTGGAAGCCTGCTTCCACCGTTCATGATGATCGACAGTCCGCAGGTCCACCACGGAGCCGGCAGGGTCGATCGCAGGTCGGGGCGATTCCTGTACGAGTTCATCGTCGAGCTACACCAGTCGCTCGGTCCGGAGGAGGGGCAGCAGACCTATCTCGGCGGCGATCCGTTCCAGTTGCTGATCGCTGACAACGATGTGCCGGCGCGGCTCCGCGGGCTGCGCACGCGGCGGTTCTCCCCCGACGCCCCGCTGCTAGACGACATCCCGGGTCTGGACAACGACGAACTAGTCCGCCAGCTAGAGGCCGAGGACGACGGGGCTTAGCCCGCCGGACTAATCGACGGCCTCGGGTGTGAGGCAGGCGATGAACGCGAACTCGCCATTGACGAGCGGCACCTCATGCGGCGCCCGCCGCGCCCACGCGAAGAGCTGATCCCAGCTCAGCTCCCCCGCCCACATCGCGTCCACGCGTTGGGCGGGCGTCATGGACCAGAGCTTCCTCCGGCCCTCGGCGCGCGCGGCGGCTGCCGCGCGCACAGAAGTCGTCGGTTCCACAGGCGATCAGAACGGGATGTCGTCGCCCTCGGGCGTGGCGGGGGCCTCGCCCGGCTGGGCCTCGTCGTCCTTGCGCGGGGTCCGCAGGTAGTCGACCGTGCGGGCGACGATGAGGACGCGCTCGCGGTACTCGTCGGTGTCCTGGGTCTTCCACTCGCGCTGCTCGAGGCGGCCGGCGATGGCGACCTCGCGGCCCTCCTTGAGCCACTTGGCGGCGGACTCGGCCTGCTTGCCCCAGACCTCGACCGTGAAGAAGTCGGCGTTCTTGCGCGAGCCCTTGGGCCGGGGGACCGCGAGGCGGAAGCTGGTGACCGGGCCGTGCTCGGTCTGCGCGATGGGCTGGGGGTCGGCGGTGAGGCGACCGATCTCCTGGACGCTGTTCATGAGGGCCTCCTGGTGGAGTGGGTTGGCTGTTGAGCCCGTCGCTGCCGGCGACTGGCGCGCGGAGCCGAGCCCTCAAGGCGAAGGGGAGTCGCCGTCAGGCGACCAAAGCGCCAGCCGGCGTCGGCGAACCTGCGAGGGCGACATGCCAACCCGCTCCTGAAGGACCGACCTGAACGGGACCGCGGAGGCAGGCTCATGCCGACCTAGTCGCACGGAGACCGAGTGACCCCCGTCAAGTTGGAGGGGGGTACTTGCACACTCGCGCGACTCCAGTGATAGAAATCCGCAAAGCCGTTTCGTGAACACGCGCGTGCAGCTTGCGGGAGCTGATGTCGCGACCGGAGACCGTCGAGCTGGAGCACGAGTACGTCGCCCACCGCGGAGCGGTGATGGCGATGCTGCGCACCGAGTTCGGCGGCCTGCACGAGCAGCACGACGAGCTCTACCAGGAGGCGTGGACCGAGCTCCTCGAGCTGCGGGCCAAGGGGCAGCGCATCGAGAAGCTGCGCGGGTTGCTGAAGACGATCGCGTGGCGTCGGGCGCGCGACTCGCTGCGCGAGATGCGGCCGGACGCGATCGACCCGCACAGCGTCACGCTCCACCTCGAACCGGACGGCGAACCGCTGCCGGACGAGCAGACGCAGGTGCGACTCGACGCCGCGGTGCTTCGCCAGATCGTCGACCGGCTGGAGCCCCGCCAGGCAGCAGCGCTGAAGCTGCGGTTCGACTGGGGTCTGAACCGCACCGAGATCCAGGAGCGTCTCGGCGTGAGCGAGAAGCGGCTGGAGAAGATCGTCACCGAGGCGTACAAGACGGTCGCCGAGGAGGCGGGACTCGACGCGAACGGCGAGCGGCGCTGGACACGTAAGCAGCGCAGCCTCCTGCTCGCCTGCGAGATGGGCCTCGCCTCCGAGAAACAGCGCGAGATGGCGCAGCGGATGGTCGACGAGGACCCCGGGTGCCGGGCGATGCTGCGCGAGATGCGGGCGACGCTCAACGACGTCGCGGCCGCCCTCCCGGTTCCGATCATCGTCGCCGAAGAGCGGACGAACACCGTCATCCCGATCGTCGACCGTCTCGGCGACGCGTGGGCGAGCGTCAAGCACGCCGCGTCGAACCTGCTCGGCCGCGGGCCAGGCTCCGCGACCGCGCTCGAGCAGACCGCCGGCGCCAGCGGAGCGGTGATCGGTGGAGGCGTGGCGACGAAGGCGGTCATGGCGTGCCTTGCGGCCGGCGGGGCCGCGCTCTGCGTTCAGACCGGCCTGCCGGGTGGGGGCGGTGACGCTCCGGCACCGGAGCCGGCGCCGAAGGCGCGCGTGGCGACTGCGACCTCGCAGCAGGAACGAGCCGCGGAGAAGGCGGCTGCTGCCGCGGAAGCCCGAGTGGGCCCGGATTAACAGTCGTGACGGGCACGACCGCTAAGCGGCAGCGAGCAGCTACTCCCACTCGACCTCGGAATCGGACGCTCCGGTCACGTCCGCGTGCTGAGCGGCATCGCGAAACCGCTTGGCAGCCGTTCGGCCGAGCGCCGCAAATCGCTCGTCTGGGTCGTCCACCCAAGTTTCGAACTGGTCCGCGATACGGGTGAGGACGACGTTCTCTGAACCCATGAACCAGTTCGGGTACCGGGCATCGATGACCATCTCGGTGAGGTCGACCGATGGAGCGCGAAAGAGCAAGCGACGGACGCGTTGCTCAAACCGCTCAGATCCTCGGGTCTTGCGAAGCAGTTCACTGACGACGTAGTCGAGCTCCGAGTCGTCCTCCAGGAGCCAGGCCGCCATCTGGTCCGTGATGATCTGATCGTGCTGGCTGAGCCAGCTCAGGGCCTTCACCACCTCAGACCTCGCGTCAGGTTCCAGCTCTCCACCGCTGATGAGGTCGAGGAGCTCTTGGGCGTCCGTCGAAGTGGCTCCGTCGCGCACGGCGTCCTTGAGCTCGTCGGGAAATGGATCGCGGCTCAGAAGCGCAGTGAGATCTTGTGGTGTTCCCGCGAGCCACCGGGTACGCGCGATAGCTGCCTTCGTTGCCGCCCGCGGGCGGCCGGACAGCTCAACCACTTCGGCGAGCTCCGGCCCGTCGACCTTGAGATCGCACACCGCTCCACGGACCAGCTCGTCGATGAGCGCGCCGGCGCCGGCGGGGAGGGCCGCAGCAGCATCGCCTGAGGGCCCTGCTAGGCCGCCCAGGAGCTGCGTCGCGGCCGAGACGTCGCGCGGCAGACACGCGCGGAGGCCGGTTAGGACGCGCCGATCGGAGGCGGCTTCAGTCCAACCCGCTGCCGTTGCCGCCGCGGCGCGGACGTCAGCGTCTTCGTCCTGTGCGAGCGTGTCTAGGAGCTCATCGGCCCATGGCGCCGAGGAGCCGTAGAGCGCGCCGGCGACGGCGGTACGTCGAGTCACTGTGGCGTCTTCGAGAAGCTGCGTCGCGAAATCCTCGCCGTCGTTGAGGCCCAGCAACTCCGCGATCGCCGCGGTCGCCGCCTGGTTCAGCGATCCCTCGGCTGGCAGGGCCGACGTCAGTCCTGCCCGGACGCGGGTTGGGTCGATGATGGCCGCTGCGCGTAGCGCTGCCCCCGCTGTCCGGATGCCGACGTGGTTCATCCCGGATGCAGATGCGAGCTCCAGCCAGGCGCTCCAGCGCCGAAGAACGGCCGGAAGCTCGGGAGCGTCCAGAAACGATGCTGCCAGCTCGTCTGCGCGTTCTGTCGTCGATCGGCGCTTCGACGGGTCGGGTCGCGAGGCGACGAGTGCGCGGAACGCGTGGAGCTCGTCGTCATCCGGCCAGGGGTTGTCGCGAAGCGCGTCCACGACACGGGAGCGCGTCGGCAGTGGAAGGTCGGAGTGGGACGCGAGCGCGGCGACGGCCTCCGCAACGACCTCCTGGGCGAGCTGGACGAGCTCGGATGGTGGGTCGGAGGCGAAGGGTCCGGGCGCTCCGGAAGCACAGCGTCGCAGCTCGCGGAGCGGTTCGAGCGCTTCCTGCTGGCTGCGCAGCTCCAGCTGCGGCAGAACCTCAACCAGGAGCTCAAGACCCACGCGAAGCACGCGTGCCGTCCGATCGCCGGCCGGCAGGTGGCCCCCGTTCATCTTGATCACGTGGTCGTTCTCGGGCGAGACGTACGTGCGCTGCGCCGACACCGCCAGCAACTGGGAGGCCGCGAGCGAGATGGTCTCGACCGCGCCCGGCTTCCCGCGCTGCGCCTGCCAGAACGCCAGGGTCTGCTCCGCGAGCGTGTGCAACACGTAGCCGAGGATGTGACCGTCCGCGCTGCTCGTGTTGACAGGGAGGCGCTTGTACACGGCAGTGAGTCCCTCGCGGATCGATTCATCCGGTCGGGCTTCGGTCGGGGGCCGGTTAGCGAAGTACGCCTGAGCGACAGCGAGCTGTCGTGGCCATCCGACGCCGATGTCGCTGACCCGCGAGAGCACCTCCATCGCGGTGCGGCAGACCGCCTCGCGATCGCCGCTCAGCCCATCAGCGAACGCGGAGTCGATGACAGTGACAGCGACATCCGCGAAGGCCGGAGCGATCGACTGTGCTCGCCGAAGCGCCGTCGTCGGGTGGCCAGGCATCAGCGACCGCAGCTCAGCGCCCACGAAGAGCCCGATGCCGGCCCGATCGTCAAGGGCGAACCCGTGCAGCCCGCCGAGGGCCGCGCACATACGCTCCTGGCCTTCGGAGCCCGCCCTCTCCCAGATCTCCCGGTAGGTCACGGTCTCCGTGCGGCCGGAGAAGAACGCCTCGCGGAGGACGTGCGCGCTGAGGAGGTCGGGTGCGATCGCATGTTGGCCGTCCGAGTCCGTCAGCAGGCCCACGTCCGCCAGATCGGCGAGGCGGTGCCGCACGGACCGCGCGGAGACCTCGAGCAGCTCTGCCACGAACGAGACATCGTCGGGCCCGACGGTTCCCAGGGCCGCGATGACGTTCAGCGTGTCCTCGAGGTCGTCGGCAACCACGTCCGGTCGGCGGTGAGCGGCTGTGGCGATCGCGGGGCGCGCGTACTCGCGGAGGACGTCGCCGCGCGCCATCTCATGCAGCCCGCCCCGCCGTACCGCTACGCCATGGGCGAGCAAGGCGACGAGGGGGTTCCCTTCTGCCATAGCGACGATCTCTTCGACTGCACCGTCGAACTTCAGTGTCGGTGTGGCGGCACGGATCAGCTCGCCGATGCGCGCGTTCGACATGCGGGGAACCTCGACCTCTGCGCGTCGGTCCTGCTCGGCGAAGACGGTGCCATCAGTCGCTTCGCGGAGCCGCTCGTGGAACCCGGGGCGCGAGATGAGAACGAGCCGCGTGCGGCCCGTCCTTCCGAGCAGCACGCCGACGAGGGTGCCCAGATCGCGACGCCGATGTGCGTTGTCGACCACCAGCACGAGATCGTCGGCACCGGCGAGCTCGGCGAAGAGCCGATCCGAGTCGAGAGGTGTCCGGTCGTCGATGAAGCGCCAACGGTCGGCCTTCACCGTCGCCGCGGCGGTGGCGACGAGACGGGTCTTCCCGATGCCTCCCGGGCCCGTCACCTCGACCGTCGTCGCCCACTCGAGTGCGGCTCGGAGGGCAGCAACTTCGTCGTCCCGCGCGACGAGCGTGGCGGGGGCGCCGACGTCAGGCAGACGCTGGACGAAGTCCTCGGCGTTGAGCGTGATCGGGGGTGCGGGAGGAGCGAGACCGAGAAGCTCTTCGCGTGCCGGTAGGAGGTCGGGCGTGAGCAGCCGGAGCGCGAGGAACGGGCCGTCGAGGATCTTCAGGCGGTGTCCCCAACGCGCTGACGCCGCTCCCTCCAGCTCTCCGCGGCGCTTCGCGCCGGTCTTGCGGTTCGTGACCGACCAGACGTCCTTGGGGCGATGACCGTGGGCCTTGAGCCCGTCGAGGTCGCTCTCGATCTTCTTGCCCCAGGCCCGCTTCTGCAACGACGCGGTGACGACGAGATCGTTCCCATCGACACGCAGCGACCCACCGACGGCGTCGCGCTGCTCGTCCCCAGAGCCCCCGCTCTGTCGCAGTGTCGGAGCGAAGTCCCGGAGGCACACGACGGCGATCTTCTCGAGACGGTCGGCATCGGTAAGCGCGTAAAGTGCCTGCTCGGTCTGCGCGATCGCGCCCGGGATGTCCGCCGCAGGAGGCGTCGGCACCGTGGGCTTCGTGTAGTCCTCTCCTGACATCGCGCCCGCAACGGTAGCTTCGCAACCGACGGATGCACGCGAGCGCTGCCTCGTGAGCGCGAGACGCGCTGCATCGAGCCGGATCACTGGGCACGTTCTGGGCACAGCCGTCCGGTCCGGCAGGTACCGTGGTGTCCGTTATGTCCAGCATTCATCGGACTTCCCGGACACCGGGGACTCCGATGGACACGCCCGTCTTCCATGGTAAGGAAGGGGTCGCCGGTTCGAGTCCGGCAGAGGGCTCTGTCGGAGTGCCTGCAACCGCAGGTCCTCGACACGCCGCCTCGCCCTGCGACCGCGCCGTCGGAACGCCAGGCGTTCGGTGCGCATGAGCGGACTTGGTGCACATGAGCACGTAGGCTGCGGAGGTCGCGTCCGCAGTTGAACGAGCCGGTCCGAGCTCTGTCCTTCGCTCATAGCCATGACGTCTGCCTTCGACCGTGCACTTGAGGCCAAGAAGTTCATGGCTGAGCGCGAGGCGCATGCCCGGTCCAAGGGCGAGCCGGGCAGTCCGGACTATCTGAGGGCTTGGGCTGACTTCCGACAGCGATCGCCCGCGCCGCTCGATCCTGCGGCCAGGTACACGCGCCGGTCTCCGACGGATGGCCAGCGTGAGCGGATCCTCAAGGTCGCCATCGAGCGGGCGATGCTGATCGACGGTGCGTGGATGGCCACCGGGCAGGTCCTCGACCGCTCGACCAGCAGTCTGCGGATCGTCGCGCACACCGGCTTCTCGCAGGAGTTCCTGGAGTGCTTCGACCGCGTCGACGACGACGCTCCGGCAGCGTGCGGCAGCGCGCTTGCAGCACGCGCTCCGGTGTGGGTCGCCCAGACGGCCGACTCGCCGATCTTCGCCGGGTCGGTGGCCCTCGACGTGCTGATGGACGCAGGCAGCCAGGCCGTCGCATCGCTGCCCGTGATGTCGTCGAACGGCGACGTCGTCGCCATGCTCAGCACGCACCACGCCAGCCCGATGTCCTGGTCACCGCAGCAACAACACCGGCTCGTGCTGCTCGCCGCAGCCGTCGGTCGGCTGCTCGGGTAGCGCAGCATCTGGGCGGCGGCGTACGCGTACCGCCGCGACTCGGACGACCCGCTCGACGACCACCAGGAGCAGAGCCTGTCTGCCGAGCTTCGCGACTACGGCGTCGGCGCGCTGATCCTCGAGGACCCCGGGCTGACCGCGGTGCGCCTGCGGTCCAACAACCCCAAGAAGCTCGTGGCGATCGAGGGCTACGGGCCGTCGGGATCCAACTAGATCCCGATCAAGCGATGACCGGCGTAGCGCATGACGCGCCTCGAGGCTGCGCCGCAGCGGCGGCCGGCGCGCTCGACCTGCCGGCGTGAAACGGACGGACGCGGCGGCACGCCAGATCAACACCGGTCACGGTGGGCCGTGCGGTGCTGGTCATGCACGCTCCGCCTGGCCGGGGTCAGCAGGTCGCCGGTGTCGGCGAGCAGGGTCTCGAGCAGCGCCACGGCGTCGTGCTCGCGCAGCAGGGGTGCGGCCTGGCCGGACCACAGCGCCACGAAGTCCGGGTCTCCCGCGGCGATCGCGGCGTCGCGCAGCGGGCGCATCAGGCTTGCCTGGTACGGGAAGGGCAGCAGCCCGTCGCCGAGCTCCTCCAGCGCTCGGTTCGGGATGCCGCGGGCAAGGCGCCCCGTGAAGGCCCGGGTCAGGTGCGTCCTGCGTGCGGCGGGGCTGAGCAGGATGTCCTTGTGCATCCGCGGCGCGCCGGACTGGTCCGTCGCGAGGAACGCCGTGCCGATCTGCACGCCCTCGGCACCGAGCGCCAGCGCGGCGACGATCCCACGCGCATCAGCGATCCCTCCTGCCGCGACGACCGGCGCCTGGACGTGGTCGACCACGGCCGGAATCAGCGCCATGGTGCCGACGAGCGAGCGCTCCGGCTCGTCGAGGAACGCGACGCGATGGCCGCCGGCCTCGGCGCCCGACGCCACGATGACATCGACGCCGGCCTCGTCGAGCGCGACGGCCTCGTCGACCGTGATCGCGGTGCCGGCGGTGCGGATGCCGCGCTCGCGAAGGGCGTCGAGGAGCCCGGTCTCCGGGATGCCGTAGACCCAGCTGAACACGGGCGGCCGCGCCGCGAGCACCGCCTCGGCCTGCTCGGCGAAGGTCGGCGAGAACCGCTCGGGCCGAGCCGGCGGAGCGATCCCGACCTCGTCGTAGTACGGAGCGAGGGCGGCCACGGCGGCATCCCAGCGCTCGGCGGTGAGCGCCGCCTCCGGTTCGTCGTGCGTGGAGACCCAGAGGTTCACGGCGAACGGGCTGCTCGTGCGAGCCCGCAGCGCCTCGATCGTCGCGACGATCTCGCTCGGCTGCAGATGGTGCACGCCGAAGGACCCGAGGCCGCCGGCCTCGGACACGGCTGCGGCGAGGTCGAGGCTGGAGAGGCCGGAGCCGAACGGGCCCTGGACGATCGGGAAGCGGGTGCCGAGGAGGGACGTCAGGCGGGTGTCGGGCCAGCGGTGCAGCGGTGAGACGGGCATTTGCAGTCACCGTATGGCGCCTGGTTACCATCTGCAACCAACTGCCGGTTGCCACCAGGTAACCTCTGGCCACCATGGCAACGGTTGATGACCGCGTACGCCACCGGCCGAGCCGGGTCCGCCACCCCCCGGAGGAGTGCCCGCTCACCGAGTGCATGTCGTTGCTCGGTGGGACCTGGACCCCGAACGTCATCTGGTACCTCCGAGAAGGACCGCGGCGCTTCAACGAGCTCCGCGGCGACCTCGTCGGGATCTCGGCCAAGACGCTGACCGCCCGGCTCAAGCGCCTGGAGGCGGACGGGGTCGTCACGCGCACCGTTCGTCCGACGTCCCCTCCGACGGTCGAGTACGAGCTGACCGACCTGGGCGCGGAGCTGATACCGGCCGTCGACGCGATCGTCGAGATCGGGCATCGCCTCAAGCAGCGGCGCGGAGCTTGATCGTCGAGCGCGGCCGCGGCATCGGCCGGACGAGGCGGCTGGTCGATTCCGGTCTGGACGCGCTCAGCCGGCTGCTGGACGCTCCTCCAGGACGCGAAGGATCTCCGCCGCCGTCCGCGTGAACGCCTCCAGCTCGCCCGGCGGCAGATCCGCCGCGGTCAGCGCTTCGAGCGTCCCCCACATCTCCGCGATCGGCTCGCGCATCGCCTTCCCACGCTCGGTGAGGTGGACCTCCATCACCCGCCGGTCGTGCTCGGCGGGGGTGCGCGTGACCAGCCCGGCCTCCTGCATGCGGCGCAGCGACTTGGAGACGGTGGAGTGGTCGAGCCCGACGGCGTCCAGCAGCTCGGACTGCGTCTGCCCGTCGCGGTCGAGCAGCCGCATCAGCAGCAGCTCCTGCCCCGGATGGAGCCCGAGCTTGCGCAGCAGCGCCCCGGCGTGCCCGCGGTGCGCCCGCGCCAGCGCGAAGATCGCGTAGCTCACCGGGCCGGCGTCGGCGGTGCGCGGGCGGTCGAATCCGGCGGCGTCGCGAGGCATCGCGCAGAGCCTAGGCCGCCGCGCCGCTCACCGGAGGATCTCCATCCCGTAGTGCGCGGCGCGCTCCGCGGCGAAGGTCAGGCGCGCGTGCCGCTCCGCCTCGGTCAGCTCCGGCGCGGGCGCCGTGCGGCTGCCGACCGGGTCCCCGACCTCGGCGAAGAACTCCTCCAGTCCCGCGGGGGTCACGAACGTCAGCATCCGCGCGGCCGTGCTTCCGGCGTTGCGGAAGCTGTGCGGCGCCCCGCCGGGGACGTTGACGCTGTCGCCCGGGCCGGCCGTGACCGTCGCGCCACGGATCGTGACCTCGAGCTCGCCTTCGAGGACGTGGAAGAGCTCCTCGAACGCGTGCCGGTGCGGCGGCGGCCCGGCCGCGGGCGGAACCGTCATGTCGATCAGCGCGTACCGGCCGTCGGTGTCGCGCCCGCGCACGAGGATCGTGTACGTGTCGCCGGCCACCGCGAGGTGGCGGAGGGCCGGGTCGTCGGGCTGCGCGACCACGGGCGCCCGGCCGGTGTCGCCGGCCAGCGGCTCGGGCGTGGTCATGCTGCCACCCGCGCGTCCGCGCCGTGGGTCGGGTAGTCGACGTAGCCGCGCTCGTCGCCGCCGTAGAACGTCGCGGGATCGGGCTCGTTGAGCGGCGCGCCGGCCTTCAGCCGCGCGACGAGGTCCGGGTTGGCGAGCGCGTGGCGCCCGACACTCACGACGTCGGCCAGGCCGGCGGCGACGTCCTGCGCGCGTCGCGGGATGTCGACGCCAGGCCGGTTGAGCATCAGCGCGCCGGGCCAGAGGCGCCGCAGCTCCCGCAGCAGCGTGTCGTCGCCCCCGTGCACGAGGTGCAGGTACGCGAGCTCCAGCGGCGCGAGCGCCGCGACGAGCGTGCGGTACAGCCCGTCCGTGTCGCCGCCCTCAGAGATGTCGTTGAACGGGTTGCCGGGCGACAGGCGGATGGCGGTGCGCTCGGCGCCGATCTCGCCCGCGACGGCCTCCGCGACCTCGACGGCGAAGCGGATGCGGCCCTCGACGGCGCCGCCGTAGCGGTCCGTGCGCCGGTTCGCGTTCGCCGCCAGGAACTGGTGGACGAGGTAGCCGTTCGCGCCGTGGATCTCGACGCCGTCGGCGCCGGCGTCGATCGCCGCGCGGGCCGCGCGCCGGAAGTCGTCGACCGTGCCCTCCACCTCCGCCGTGGTGAGCGCGCGCGGCGTCGGCAGCTCCTGCATTCCCGCCGCGGTGAACATCGCACCGGCCGGCCGGACCGCGGACGGCGCCACCGGCTGGCGGCCGTGCGGCGTGTTCTCGGGGTGCGCGATCCGCCCGACGTGCATGAGCTGGATGACGAGCCGACCGCCCTCCGCGTGCACCGCGTCGGCGACCGCGCGCCAGCCGGCGACGTGCTCGTCCCGGTAGATCCCGGGCGTCAGCAGGTAGCCCTGCCCGTCGTCGGAGGGCTGCGTGCCCTCGCTCACGATGAGCGCGTGCGACGCCCGCTGCGCGTAGTACTCGGCGTTCAGCGCCGTCGGCACCCCGGCCGGGGTCGAGCGGTCGCGGGTCATCGGCGCCATCGCGAGCCGATGCTCCAGCGCGAGGCCGCCGAGCTCCGCCGGCTGCCACAGATGGTCGATCACGTCTGCCTCCTGGTGAGTTATGTGGTTGGCCACGTAATTCACGGTAGCACTTCTGTGGCCAGCCACATATGAGCTCGGCCGGCACGCCGACATGGTCGGGTGCGTCGGGTGAGGAGTCCGTGAGAGCGTGTGGTGGCCCACCGGGTCTGGCCTTAGGGTCGGCCCCCATGCGTGCTTCGCGGATCGTCGCCGGGATCGTGGCGGCGCTCGTCCTCGCGGTCCTGCTGACCGGCGGTGGGCTCGAGCCCGGCGTGCCGGCGCAGGCGCAGTCCACGCCGAGCCGGCCGAACATCGTCCTGCTGATGGCAGACGACCTGCGCGTGGACGACCTGCAGCGCATGCCGATCACGCGCCGCCTCGTCGGCGCGGCCGGGACGAGCTTCAGCCGCTCGTACGTGTCGTTCCCGCTGTGCTGTCCTTCGCGCGCGACGCTCAACAGCGGGCAGTACTCGCAGAACAACGGCGTCCGCGGGAACGTGCCGCCCGTCGGCGGCTTCCAGGCGCTGCGCGGCCGCGGCACGCTGCTGGCGAGCTGGCTGCAGGACGCCGGCTACCACACCTCGCACATCGGCAAGTACCTCAACGGCTACGCGGGCAAGGCCGCCGTCCCGCAGCCGGGGTGGGACGAGTGGCGCGGCTCGGTCGACCCCTCGACCTACCTCATGTGGGGCTACACGATGGTCGAGAACGGGCGCCACGTGACGTACGGCGACCCGGCCCAGGAGGATCCGGCGCTCTACCAGACCGACGTCTGGCGCGACAAGGCGGAGGCGTACATCCGCGCTCGCGCGGCGGCCGCGCAGCCGTTCTACCTCGACGTCGCGT
The DNA here is from genome assembly GCF_056863265.1 of Parviterribacter multiflagellatus. Classification (NCBI taxonomy): domain Bacteria; kingdom Bacillati; phylum Actinomycetota; class Thermoleophilia; order Solirubrobacterales; family Parviterribacteraceae; genus Parviterribacter; species Parviterribacter multiflagellatus. The sequence goes on along the minus strand of NZ_JBXPIZ010000015.1, from coordinate 62,114 downwards.
TCCTCGCCCCGCACCGCGAGAGCGCCCGGGCCGGTGTCGAGCAGGACTCGTCCCTGCGCTCGGCTCCCCGTCATCGCGGGCGGATGGCGAACGCGCGGCTTCCCCGCTCCCCCGCCTTCGACGAGGCGTCGTTCGCCGACAAGCCCGCCTGGCTCCGGGAGACCGCCCGGAGGCTGCGGCCCGGGCAGATCGCCCGCATCACGCGCGAGCACCGCACCCGCCAGGAGTCGCTGCTCGCCCTCGACGAGGCGGTCGGTCGCATCGTCGCCGTGCTCGAGGAGACCCGCCAGCTGGCGAACACGTACGTGGTCTTCACGTCCGACAACGGCTTCTTCCTCGGCGAGCACCGGATCCCGAACGGCAAGACGCTCGCCTACGAGCCGTCCGCGCGCGTGCCGCTGCTGATCCGCGGGCCTGGCATCCGTCCCGGCGGGCGCTCGCGCGAGCTCGTCGCGAACGTCGACCTCGCCCCCACCTTCGCGGACATCGCCGGCGCGACGCCGACGCGGACGGTCGACGGCCGCTCGCTGCTGCCCTACGCCCGCGACCCGCGCCGCACCTCCGACCGCCCGCTGCTGATCGAGAGCGGCCCGGGCCGGCCGACCTCCGATCTCGACCAGGACTCCGGGCGGAACCCGCCGCAGGCGCTGGGGAGCCAGGTGCGAGCGCCGGCCTACCGCGCGATCCGCGCGGGCTCCTACAAGTACGTGGAGCACAAGGACGGCAGCCGCGAGCTGTACGACCTCGCGCGCGATCCGCACGAGCTGACCAGCCGCCACGACGACCGCCGCTACCGCGCCGTGCGACGGGCGCTTGCCCGCGGGCTCGAGTCGCTGGCGGCCTGTCGCGGCGCGGCGTGTCGCCGACCGCTCGGACGTGCGAGTCGTCAGACTGCCGCGCCGTGAAGCAGACGTATGGAGAGCGGACGCTCGCTGGCTTGGTGCGGTACTTCCTGCGGTTGGGCGGTCTGGGGTTCGGCGGTCCGATCGCGCTGGTCGGCTACATGCAGCGCGACCTGGTCGAGGAGCGCGGCTGGTTCACCGAGGAGGAGTTCCAGCAGGCGCTGGCCGTCGGGCAGACGATGCCGGGGCCGTTGGCGGCGCAGGCGGCGATGTGGTTCGGGTACCTGCACGCGGGGGCGCGCGGTGCGGCGGCCGTGGCGGTGCCCTTCGTCGTGCCGCCGTTCCTGATCGTGACGTTCATCGCGGTGCTGTACACCGAGTACGGCGGGCTCGACTGGGTCCACGCGCTGTTCCTCGGGATCGGTCCGGCGGTCCTGGCGATCATCGCGATCGCGGCGTACAAGCTGGCTCGTTCGACGAACAAGACGGATCCGGTGCTGTGGGGGATCGCGGCAGCGCTGTGCGCGGTGACGGCGATCGCCGGCGCGGAGATCGTGTGGCTCTTCCTGGCGGCGGGCGCGTTCGGCGCCGTGTACTACGGCGGCGGGCTCCCGCGCCTGGGCGGCGCGGCGAGTGTCTCCCCGCTGGCGATCCTCGCGGTCGTGAAGGGCCTGGCGTGGACCGGTTCGGGCACGTCGCCCGGTGCCTTGGGGTGGTTCTTCTTCAAGGCCGGGGCGTTCACGTTCGGCTCGGGGCTGGCGATCGTGCCGTTCCTGCACGAGGGCCTGGTGGAGGAGCACGGCTGGCTGACCGAGCAGCAGTTCGTCGACGCCGTGGCGATGGGGCTGATCACACCCGGGCCGGTGGTGATCATGGCGACGTTCGCGGGCTACCTGACGTACGGGCTGGCGGGCGCGGTCATCGCGACGGTGCTGGTCTTCCTGCCGGCGTGGCTGCTGGTCGTCGTCCCCGGCCGGATGATCCGCCGGCACGAGGACCATCCGCGGCTGCAGGGGTTCGTGAAGGGCGCGACCGCGGCGGCGGCCGGCGCGATCGCGGGCGCCGCGATCGTGATCGCCTCCGACGTGATCGACAGCGAGTGGTCGGTGGTGATCGCGCTCGTCGCCCTGGCGGCGCTGCTGCAGCGCTGGGTCAGGGTCTCCGAGCCGGTGCTGGTCGCGGCGGCTGCGGTCGTCGGCCTGGTCGCGTTCGCCTGACCCGCGCGGCGGGCGCTCCCGGCGTTCGCGTGACAGCGAGGCAGACCGCCCCTTCGCGCCGCCTCCGGATGCCTCGCCCGCGCACGCCGGGACCGGTCCGCCGCCTATCGGCGGCATATGGAGATCCCCATACGGGCCGGCAACGCCCCGCTGCGTTGACTCACCGGCATGCTCCACACCCCACCGGCGTCTCCGCGCTCCGCCGCCGTCCCGACCACGGGGATCACGATCTACGGCTGCGCTCCGGACGAGGCCACGCTCTTCGACGAGCTGTGCTCCCGGCACGGCGTCGCTCCCACCATCACCGCGGCGCCGGTGACCGAGCAGACCGCCGGCCTGGCCCGCGGCAGCAGGTGCGTCAGCATCGGCCACAGGACCCCGGTCGCCCCCGCGACCCTCCGCGCGCTGCGGCACGCCGGCGTGCGCTACGTCTCCACCCGCAGCGCCGGCTGCGACCACATCGACGTCGACTACGCGGCCCGGCTCGACATCGCCGTCGAGACCGTCGCCTACTCGCCGGACAGCGTCGCCGACTACACGCTGATGCTCATGCTGATGGCGATCCGGCACGCCCGGACGACCATCCGGCGCGCGGACGTCCACGACTACCGGCTCAACGAGACCCGCGGCCGAGAGCTCCGCGACCTGACTGTCGGCGTCGTGGGCACCGGCCGCATCGGCGGCGCGGTGATCGAGCGCCTCCGCGGATTCGGCGCCCGCGTGCTCGCCCACGACACGCGGCCCGGCACCGGCGCCGCCCACGTCCCGCTCGACGCGCTGCTCGAGCAGAGCGACATCGTCACGCTCCACACGCCGCTCACCGAGCGGACCCGCCATCTGCTCGACCGCCCGCGGATCGACGCGATGAAGCGCGGCGCGGTCGTCGTCAACACCGGACGCGGCGGGCTGATCGACACGGCAGCGCTCGTCACTGCGCTGGAGAGCCGCCGCCTCGGCGGCGCCGCGCTCGACGTCCTCGAAGGCGAGCAGTCGTTCTTCTATGCCGACTGCCGCGACCGCCCGGTGAGCGACCACCTGGCGCGGCTGCACGCGCTGCCGAACGTGCTGATCACCCCGCACACCGCCTACCACACCGACCGCGCGCTGCGCGACATGGTCGAGCAGTCGCTCGTGAACTGCCTGGAGCACCGGCATGCCTAAGGTCAAGCTCGGCGTCCTGTTCGGGGGGACGAGCGAGGAGCACCCGATCTCGGTCAAGTCCGCGCGTGAGGTCGCCAAGCACCTCGACCCGTTCAGGTACGAGCCGTTCTTCGTCGGCATCACCGAGAAGGGCGAATGGCGGCTGTGCGACGGGCCGAAGCCCGGATGGCAGCAGGGCCGCCCAGCGATCCTCTCCCCGGACCGTGCCGACCCCGGACTGCTCGTGCTCGACGACGGTCGCTACGCGACCGTCGCGCTCGACGTCGTCCTGCCCGTGCTGCATGGCCGCTTCGGCGAGGACGGCGCGATCCAGGGACTGCTCGAGCTGTCCGGCATCCCGTACGCGGGCTGCGACATCCAGAGCTCCGCGCTGTGCATGGACAAGTCGCTCACCTACCTCGTGGCGCGCCAGGCCGGCATCTCCACGCCGACATTCACGACGCTCGCGCCGGGTGAGGGCGCACCAGACGAGCTGGCCTACCCGGTGTTCGTCAAGCCCGCGCGGTCGGGCTCGTCGTTCGGCGTCACCAAGGTCGCGCACGCTGACGAGCTCGCCGGCGCGATCGCGACTGCCCGCCGGTACGACGCGAAGGTCGTCATCGAGGAGGCCGTCGAGGGGAGCGAGGTCGGCTGCGCGATCCACGGCGCCGGCGCCCACCTGCTCGCCGGCGAGGTCGACCAGATCGCGCTGTCCGACGGCTTCTTCCGGATCCACCAGGAGCGCGCGCCCGAGCAGGGATCCGACAACGCGACGGTGACCGTCCCGGCCAAGATCTCGCCTGCGGCCCGTGCGCGCGTGCAGGAGGCCGCGAAGGTGATCTACCGCGCGCTCGGCTGCCGCGGCCTGGCGCGGGTCGACCTGTTCCTCACCCCGGACGAGCGTGTGGTCCTCAACGAGGTCAACACGTTCCCCGGCATGACGTCCTACAGCCGGTACCCGCGGATGATGGCGGCGGCCGGGCTGAGCTTCGCCGACGTCCTCGACCGGCTCGTCACCGCGGCCCTCCAGACCCGATGATCGACGGGTTCGCGTTCGTCGACGAGCGCGTCCCGGGCCTGCGCTGGGACGCCAAGTACGCCACGTGGGACAACTTCACCGGCAAGCCGGTCGACGGCTACGGCGCGAACCGCATCGTGGGCACGACCGCGCTCTGCGCCGCGCTCGAGCGCGCCCGGGACCACGCCGCCGAGCGGGGCTTCGGCCTGCTGCTGTGGGACGGCTACCGCCCGCAGCGCGCGGTCGACTGCTTCCTGCGCTGGGCCGGGCAGCCCGAGGACGGCCGGACGAAGCGCCGCCACTACCCGAACATCGGCCGCGCCGAGATGTTGACGCGCGGCTACGTCGCCGCCCGCTCGGGGCACAGCCGCGGCAGCACGATCGACCTGACGCTGTTCGAGCTGGCCACCGGCGAGCTCGTGACGATGGGCGGCGGCTTCGACCTGATGGACGCGGTCTCGCACCACGATGCGTCCGGCATCACCGACGCGGAGAGCGCGAACCGCCGGCACCTGCGCTCGATCATGACCGCGGCCGGCTTCGGCGCTTACGCACGCGAGTGGTGGCACTACACGCTCGAGGACGAGCCGTTCCCGGACACCTACTTCGACTTCCCGATCGGCTAGATGGGCTTCTCGCCAGCCGACCTGGCGGCACGGGTGGGCGGCACGCTCGCCGGCCCCGATACGCCGGGCGCGATGGAGAAGGCCGTGGACAGACCGCCCGGGTTGAGCGTCCGCCTGAAGCTCACCCTCAGCTACGCCGGGTTCCTCGTGCTCGCCGGTGCCCTGATGCTCGCGGCCGTGTGGGTGTTCCTCCTGCGCAGCTATCCCACCAGCAGCCTCGTTCCCAGGCTCACCAACTTCCCGCGCGTCCTCGATCCCACCAACTTCGGCCCCAGCGTCTTCGGTGCGGCTGCGGTCGTGGTGCTGGCGTTCCTCCTCGTGTTCGGCCTTGCCGGAGGATGGCTCCTGGCCGGGCGGATGCTCGCTCCCCTCGAGCGGATCACCGACGCGACGAGCCTCGCCGCGACCGGATCGCTGTCGCACCGCATCCGGCTCCCGGGCCGCCGCGACGAGTTCCGCCAGCTCGCCGACGCCTTCGACGCCATGCTCACCGAGCTCGAGGCCCACGTCGCCGAGCAGCGACGACGCGCCGACGAACAGCAGCGATTCGCCGCCAACGCCTCGCACGAGCTGCGCACGCCGTTGGCCATCACGCAGACGCTGCTCGACGTCGCCCGCAAGGACGACGGCCGCGAGGACGAGCTCGTCAAGCGCCTGCACGCCGTCAACACGCGAGCGATCGACCTCACCGAAGCGCTCCTCCTGCTCAGCCGGGCCGATCAGCGCACGTTCGCCGCGGAGCCCGTCGAGCTGTCCCTGGTCGCCGAAGAAGCCACCGAGACGCTCCTGCCCTTCGCGGCAGACCGCGGCGTGGCCATCGAGGTCTCCGCCGACGTGACGCACACCACCGGCTCGCCCGCGCTCCTGCTGCAGATGGCGACGAACCTCCTGCACAACGCGATCGTCCACAACCTGCCCGACCACGGCGTCGTGTGGGTGACGACCAGCGCACACGCTGAGCGGGTGGTGCTCACGGTCGAGAACACCGGCGAGCGGCTCGCCCCGCAGCTGGTCGCCACGCTCGCCGAGCCGTTCCAGCGTGGCAGCAGCCGCGTGCGCAACGACCACGTCGGCCTCGGACTGGGCCTGGCCATCGTCAGGAGCATCGTCCAAGCCCACGACGGCACGCTCACCTTGAGCCCGCGGACCGGCGGCGGGCTCTCCGTCACGGTGCAGCTCCCCGCCTCGGCGGCACCGGGGCCAGATGGTCCGTCCCGGGCCGATGTCGCACCCGGGGCCGCCTGACCGGAGTCCCGCGAGCATCAGCGCTGCAGTGGACCCCATCGCCGGGTCCTCGAGGCTGGTGGTTCGACCGGTGGGGTTCACGGATGTGACGCGGGCGCGGTGAGCGCACGATGGCGGCATGCACATCGCAGTCATCGGCGGCCGAGGACGGCTCGGCGCCGCGGTCGTCACGGAGCTGGAGCGGCGGGGGCACACGCCTCGCGTCCTGAGCCGGTCCGCGTCCGAGCACCCGGTCGACCTGACGACCGGCGCGGGGCTCGACGGCGCGCTTGCGGGCGTCGAGGTCGTGGTGGACGCCGTCAACGAGACCTCGTCCAAGCACGGGCGCGCGGTGCTCGTCGCAGGGACGCGTCGCCTGCTCGCGGCGGAGGCGCGGGCGGGCGTGCGCCACCACGTCGAGCTGGGGATCGTCGGCGCGGAGCAGGTCCCCCTCGCGTACTACGCCGCGAAGGTCGAGCAGCTGGACGTGGTCCGCGGCGGCCCGGTGCCGTGGACGATCGTCCGCGCCACGCAGTTCCACGAGCTCCTCGCGTGGGGCTTCGCGTCAGCCGCGCGGTGGCGGGTGCTGCCAGGCGGCGCCGTCCCCGTGCAGCCTGTCGCCGCGGCCGACGTCGCTCAGGCCGTCGCCGAGGCCGCGCTGACCGAGCCGCGCCACGGCGTGGTGACCGTCGCGGGTCCGGCGATCGAGCCGCTCGGCGCGCTCGCGTCCGCGTGGAGCGCGGCGACGGGCACGCGTGCGGTGCGGATCCCGGTGCCGCCCGTCACGCGGGCGACCCGCGCGCTCCGCGCCGGTGCGCTCACCACCGACACGCCCGACCTGCGGGGCACGACCACGTTCTCGGCGTGGCTGAAGACGCACGTGTGACCGCCCGCTCACGGCGCCGTGCGCTTGCCAGGCGCGACCACACCGCACTCGTAGGCGAGGATCACGGCATGGATCCGGTCGCGTGCGCCGAGCTTGGTCAGCACGTTGCGCACGTGGCTCTTGACCGTCGTCTCCTCGACGGTCAGCGCGGCGGCGATCTCGCGGTTGGAGCGCCCTTGGGCGATGAGCAGGAAGACCTCGAGCTCGCGCGGCGTGAGGTCGGCGAGCCGGGGATCCGGGGACGAGCTCACGACCGGTTGCTCGACCACGCGCTCGATCACGCGTCGTGTCACCGCGGGTGAGAGCAGCGCGTCGCCGGAGGCGACGACGTGGATCGCGCGCAGCAGGTCCTCAGGGGTGCTGCGCTTGAGCAGGAAGCCGCTGGCGCCGGCGCGCAGCGCCCCGACGACGTACTCGTCCTCGCCGAACGTCGTGAGGATGACCACGCGCGCGTCGGGCACCCGAGCGATCAGCTCGCGGGTCGCGGTGATGCCGTCCATCTGCGGCATCCGCACGTCCATCAGCACGACGTCGGGGCGGTGGTGGGGCGCGCGGCGCAGCGCGATGTCGCCGTCCTCGGCCTCGGCGACGACCTCGAGCGCCGGGTCGCTGGAGAGGATCAGGCGCAGGCCGCGGCGGACGAGGTCGTCGTCGTCCACGAGCATCACGCGGATCGCGTCGCTCGCGTCGGTCACGGCGCCTGTCGGCCTCGGGGCAGCGTCGCGCGGACCTCGAAGCGGTCGCCGATCCGGCGGCCGTCCAGCGTGCCGCCGAGCAGCGCGGCGCGCTCGCGCATCCCGGTCAGGCCGTGGCCGCCCGTGGTCCGCGCGGTCGCGCCCTCGGCGACGGGGTTGGTCACCGTGAGCACCAGCGCACCGTCGCGGCACTCGAGCGTCAGCTCGGCGGCGCCGGTCCCGTGGCGCGCGGCGTTGGTCATCGCCTCCTGCGCGATGCGATAGGCGGCGCGATCGATCGGTGGCGGCAGGCGCAGCTCAGGGCCCGTGCGGTCGCGCAGCGAGAAGTCCAGGCCGGCGGCCCGGTGGCGCTCGACGAGCGCGCCGATGCCGTCGATGCCGGGCAGCGGCTCCAGGTCGGCCGGCGCGCCATCGCGCAGTCCGCCCAGGATCGCGTCGATGTCCTGCATGCTCTCGCGCGCGATCGCCTCGATGGTCGCGATCGCCTCGCGGCTGCGCTCCGGCTGGCTGTCCTGGACGAGCCGCGCCGCGCCGGCCTGGATGAGGATCGAGTTGATCGCATGGCCGACCGAGTCGTGCAGCTCGCGGGCGATCCGCGATCGCTCCTCGGCGACCGCGAGGCGCTGCTCGCCCACGGTGCGCTCCCGCTCCTGCGCCGCCCGCTGCCGTGCCAGGCGGCGGCGATCGCTGACGAGCCAGCCGCCCGCCCACAGCAGCGCGGTGATCGTGGACTCGCCCGGCTCGGGTTCGAAGCGCGACCAGGCCACGGCCACGTACGCCGCGAAGGCGGCGAGGCAGGCGATCAGGATGAAGAACGCGTCCTCTCTCCGGCGGTCGCGCTCGGCGAGCGCGGCGAGGACGATCGCCGGAGCGGGCGCGGTCAGGACGGCGTAGTCGAGCGCGACGGGCGCCACGGCGCCGGCGAGGACCACCACCAGCGCCGCTCGCGGCGCTCGGTGACGCGCCAGCAGCGGGAGCGCGGCGAGCAGGCAGACGGCCACGCCGACCAGGTCGGCTTCGCGCGCCTGGCCGGCCTCCGCGCCGAACGCCTGGCTGGCCATCTGCACGACCGAGAACCCGAACACCGCGGCCGTGAGCGCGACGTCGAGCGCGAGTTGGCGCGAGCCCGGCGCGGACCTGATCCTCGACACGAGGCCGAGCGTAACGGCACGCCCCCTGCCCGGGAACCTCCCGCGGCAGGAGGCGTCTCCTCCCGTGGGAGGAGGCGCAGGATCCGCCGAGCGGACGTTTCGCGCGGGCCGCGGCAGACCTAGCGTCGCCGGGCATGTCAACGACATCGATCTCCCCTCCGCCGATCGACCGCACCGGGCGCTGGCTCAAGAGCCTCACCCAGTGGGTGCTCGCCCACAAGCGCCTCGTCGCCGTGGCCTGGCTCGCGCTCACCCTGGTCGGGTTCTACGGCTCCGCGAAGGTCACCGACGCGCTCAACGAGAACTTCACCATGCCCGACAGCGCGAGCACCATCGCGAACGAGGAGATCGTCAGCCGCTTCGACACGGGCGGCGCGACCCCGCCGCTCGTCGCCGTCGTCACGCTGCCACCCGGGACGACGGCCCGCGCGCCGGCGGTCCGCGCCGACCTGCGGGCGCTCGAGCAGGACCTCGCGCGCGCCGTCCCCGGCGCGCGCATCGCGTCCTTCGGCTCCACCCCCGAGCCGGCGTACGTCTCAGACGACGGCCGCACCACGTTCGCGATCGTGCATCCACCGTCGGCCGTGGTCGAGGACGCCGGGCCGAGCGGGAACGAGATCAGCGACGTGACGCTGGCGCGCGCCGAGCAGGCCGCCGCGGACGCGCGCGTGGGCGGCGCCGAGGTCCGGCTCACCGGGAACGCGCTGCTGGCCCGCGAGGCGCCAGGCGAGGGCGGCGGTCCCGGCTTCCTGAACGAGACGCTCATCGCCGGCGTCGGGGCGCTGATCGTGCTGGTGTTCGTCTTCGCGTCCGCACTCGCCGTCGTGCCGGTGCTGATGTCGATCGTCGCGATCCCGGTCACGCTGCTGGCGGTCTGGGGGCTCACCGCGCTGACCGAGGTCAACCTGGTCGTCGTCTTCCTCGTCTCGCTGATCGGCCTCGGCGTCGCGATCGACTACGCGCTCCTGATCGTCATGCGCTGGCGTGAGGAACGAGACCGCGGTCAAGGCAACGAGCAGGCGATCGTGCACGCCGCCGGCACCGCCGGGCGCGCCGTGCTGTTCAGCGGCAGCACCGTGGCGATCGGACTGCTCTCGGCGCTCGTGCTGCCGGTGCCGTTCCTGCGCTCGATGGGCTACGGCGGCCTGCTCATCCCGCTGGTGTCCGTCGCCGTCGCGCTGACGCTGCTGCCGGTCGTGCTCGCGACGGTCGGCCCGCTCGCCGACGCGCGCCGGCTGCGCCGCACCGACCGCGCCGACCGGCACTGGGCCGGCTGGGCGCGCCTGGTCATCCGCCACCGCGTCGCCGCCGCAGTCGGCGGCACGGCCGTGCTCGTCGCGCTCTGCATCGTCGCCCAGGGCATGCTGCTCGGCAGCCCGGAAGCGAAGTCGCTCAACGGCACCGGCGACCCGAAGGCCGCGCTCGCGCAGCTCGATCGCTCCGGCATCGGCGCCGCGCCGCTCGCGCCCATCGAGGTCCTGACCCCGGCCGACCGCGCGGACGACACCGCCGCCCGCATGGCAGCCGTCGACGGCGTCCGCGCCGCCAGCGCCCCGCGCGACGCGTGGCGCGCCGACGACCGAGCCGTCGTCGAGGTCCTCCCGCGCAGCGACTCAAGCTCGCAGGCCGGACGGGACACGGTCGACGCCGTGCGCGATGCCGCCGCGGAGCTTCCGGCCACGACGGTCGGCGGGGGCACCGCGGAGACGATGGACTTCATCGACGGCGTCTACGGCTCCTTCCCGCTGATGCTCCTGCTGATCTCGGTCGTCACGTTCGTGCTGCTGGCACGCGCGTTCCGCTCGATCGTGCTGCCCGCGAAGGCGATCGCGATGAACCTGCTGTCGGTCTTCGCGACCTGGGGCGTGATGACGCTCGTCTGGCAGCACGGGGTCGGCACCGAGCTGCTGTTCGGCGTCGGACCCTCCGGAGCGGTCTTGTCGTGGGCGCCGGTGATCGTGTTCGCGTTCATCTACGGGCTCTCGATGGACTACGAGGTGTTCATCCTCGCCAGGATGCGCGAGGAGTACGACCGCACCGGCTCGACCGACGAGGCGGTCGTCCGCGGGATGGCCGGCACCGGGCGGCTCGTGACCAGCGCGGCGCTGATCGTCTTCCTCGCGTTCGCCTCGATGGCGACCGCCGGCGACGCGGACCTGCAGGTGCTCGCCACCGGACTCGCCGCGGGCGTCCTCATCGACGCGCTCGTCGTGCGCTCGCTGCTCGTCCCCGCCACCGTCTCGTGGCTCGGCCGCTGGAACTGGTGGATGCCCGAGCTCGGCCGGCGCCTGCTGCGTCTGCCCGCGCTCGTGCCTGCCGCCGAGGCGACGAGCACCGGCTCAGCGTCTCGGGGTGCTTGACTTCAAGCGCGCTTGAGGTGGTAGACCGGGGGTCGCCATGAACACGACACCCCTGATCGTCGGGCTCGGCGGGACCATGCGGTTCGGCTCGTCGAGCTCGCGCGCGCTGGAGATCGCGCTGGAGCACGCACGTGCGCTCGGTGCGCGCACCACCGCGATCGTCGGTCCCCAGCTGGATCTGCCGTCGTACGACGTCGGCGGGCCGCGCAGCGCGGCCGCCGAGCACCTGGTCGACGCGGTGCGCGAGGCGGACGGGCTGATCATCGCGTCGCCCAGCTACCACGGCGGCACGTCCGGGCTGATCAAGAACGCGCTCGACCACCTCGAGGAGCTCCGCGACGAGCGATGCCCGTACCTGGAAGGCCGCGCGGTCGGGCTCATCGCGACCGGCGACGGCTGGCAGGGCGCGAACGCGACGCTGCAGTCGCTGCGGCAGGTCGTGCACGCGCTGCGCGGCTGGCCGACGCCGCTCGGCGTCGCGCACAACGTCGCCGAGGAGGGCGTCGAGGCTGCGCGCGAGCGGCTGGAGGTCGTGGCCGCGCAGGTGGTCGAGCTCGCGGCGACGGTCAGCTGCCGGGAACGCGCGCGTGCTGGCGCGGGAGCCGCAGGCGCTTGAGGGCCACGGCGTTGAGCGCCACGATGATGCTCGAGCCCGCCATCGAGATCGCGCCGACCTCGGGGCGCAGCACGAACCCGAGGGGTTCGAAGACGCCCGCGGCGACCGGCAGGGCCAGGCTGTTGTAGCCGACGGCCCAGGCCAGGTTCTGGTGCATCTTGCGCTTCGTCCCGCGGCTGATCGTGATGGCGGTCGCGACGTCGAGCGGGTCGGAGCGCATCAGCACCACGTCCGCGGTCTCGACCGCGACGTCGGTGCCCGCGCCGATCGCGATGCCGACGTCGGCCTGCGCGAGCGCCGGTGCGTCGTTGACGCCGTCGCCGACCATCGCGACCTTGCGCCCCTCGGCCTGCAGCTCCTTGACCTTGGCGGCCTTGTCGGCCGGCAGGACCTCCGCGATGACCTCGTCGATGCCCAGCTCGGCGGCCACGCGCTCGGCGGTCGCCCGGCTGTCGCCGGAGAGCATGACCGTCCGGACGCCGAGGGCCTCGAGCGCGGCGATCGCCTCGCCGGCCGTCTCGCGTGGGGCGTCCGCGACGGCGATGACCGCGGCCGCACGGCCGTCGATCGCCACCTGCACGCTCGTGCGGCCCTCGCCGGCGAGCTCGTCGGAGCGGGCGGCCAGCCCGTCGCGCGAGATGCCCTCGCGCTCGAGCAGCCGCGGGTTGCCGACCGCCAGCCGGTGGCCGTCCACCGTGGCGAGCAGCCCGTGGCCCGGCACGGCCTCGAAGCCCTCCGCGCGCGGCACGGTCAGCCCACGCGATGACGCGGCGCTGACGATGGCCTGCGCGAGCGGGTGCTCCGAGTCGCCCTCGGCGGCGGCGACCAGGCGCAGGACCTCGTCCTCGTCGACGCCGTCGGCGGTCGCGACCGCCACGACCTCGGGCTCGCCGCGCGTGAGGGTGCCGGTCTTGTCGAGCACGACCGTGTCCAGCGTGGCCGCCTGCTCCAGCCCCATCGCGTGCTTGAACAGGATGCCGCGCTGGGCGCCCAGGCCGGTGCCGACCATCACGGCCGTCGGCGTCGCGAGGCCGAGCGCGTCCGGGCAGGTGATGACCACGACGGTGATGGCGAACAGCAGCGCCTCCTGGGCGTCGCGGCCGACGACGAAGTACCAGACCGCGAAGGTCAGGGCGCCGCCGATGAGCGCGACGAGCACCAGCCAGAACGCCGCGCGGTCGGCGAGCCGCTGGCCGGGCGCCTTGGAGCTCTGGGCCTCCTGGACGAGCTTGACGATCTGGGCGAGCGCGGTGTCGGCGCCGACCTTCGTCGCCCGGGCGCGCAGCGTCCCGTTCTTGTTGATCGTCGCGCCGATCAGCTCGTCGCCCGGCCCCTTCTTCACCGGCAGGCTCTCGCCGGTGACGGTCGACTCGTCGACCTGGCTCTCGCCCTCCTCGACGCGAGCGTCCACGGGCACCTTCGAACCGGGCCGGACGAGGAGGAGGTCGCCGACGACCACCTCGGCGGTCGGCACCTCGACCGGCTGGCCGTCGCGCAGGACGACCGCCATCGGAGGAGCGAGGTCGAGCAGCGCGCGGATGGCGTCGTTGGCGCCGCCGCGGGCGCGCATCTCGAACCAGTGCCCGAGCAGCACGAACGTCGCGAGCATGCCGGCGGCCTCGTAGAAGACCTCGCCCTCGATGAAGAACGTGGCCGCGACCGAGTACGCCCAGCCGACGCCGATCGCGACGGCGACCAGCACCATCATGTCCAGCGTCCTGCTGCGCAGCGCCGCGACGGCGCCGGTGAAGAAGATCGACGAGGCGTAGAGGACGACGGGCAGGCTCAGCAGCAGCTGCCACACCTCGCGGTCGATCCCGAACGGGGTCGCCAGCTCGGTGCCGAGCAGCTCGGTGCCGACCATCGACCACAGGACGATGGGGATCGTGAACGCGAGCGCGGCCAGGAAGCGGTTGCGCATGTCGCGTTCCATCTGCTCCATCGACATGCCGGCGTGGCCGCCGTGCCCGTGCCCGTGCGCCGCGTGGTCGTGCGCGGCGTGCTCGTGGGCGGCGTGCTCGTGCCCGGGCTCCGCCATCGGGTCGCAGATGTGCCCGGGGACGGACTGCCCGGCGCAGTGGTAGCCGCACTCCGTGACCCAGCGCGTGAGGTCCGCGACGGACGTCTCGGTCGCGTCGAAGGTCACGGTGGCGGTCTGCGCCACCGGGTTGGCCTCGACGGCGATCACCCCGGGGCGCGCCCCGAGCGCGTGCTCGACGCGGCCCTTCTCGCTGGCGTAGTGCAGCCCGCCGACGTGCAGGACCGCGGTCTCGTGCGTGGGGGCGGTGACCGTGCTCATGTCTTCCAGTATAATACCCCCGGGGGGTATGACAAGACCACATGAGGAAGAGCCGACGATGACGACCGAGAACCGCACGTACCTGACCTGGGCGGTGGCTGCAGGGGCCGCCGGATGCGGGCGATGTGCCATCGCGGCCTGACGGTCGTCCGACCGGCAGCGCGGCACCGCCCCGACACATCCCTCACGTTGAGCCGCGTGGTGCGGCTCGGAAAGGCAGTCCCTCATGCAGTCCGCAGATCCGCGGCGCTGGTCGGCCCTGGCCGTCATCGCGCTCGCGCAGTTCATGGTCATCATGGACACGTCGATCATCGGCGTGGCCCTGCCCGAGATCCAGGCGGATCTCGGCTTCACCCCCGAGACCCTGTCCTGGGTCTTCAACGCCTACGTCGTCGCGCTCGGCGGGCTGCTCCTGCTCGGCGGGCGGCTCTCGGACCTCTTCGGCGCAAAGCCGCTGTTCATGGCCGGCTGGGTCGTCCTGCTCGCCGGGTCGCTGGGCGCCGGCCTCGCCGACTCGGTCGGTGTGGAGATCGCGTCCCGGGCGGTCCAGGGGGCGGGTGCGGCGCTCATCGCGCCGTCCGCGCTCACGCTCCTGATGATGCTGTTCGCCGCCGACCCGAAGGAGCTGGTGAAGGCGTTCGCCATCTACGGCGCCGCCGCTCCGGCGGGCGGCACCGCGGGCGTGTTCCTCGGCGGCGTGATCACGGAGTGGATCAGCTGGCCGTGGGTCTTCTACGTCAACGTGCCGATCGCGCTCCTCGTCCTCGCCGTCACGCCGTCGCTCATGCCGAGCGCGCCGGCGCGACGGGGCTCGATCGACGTCGCGGGCGCTCTGGCCGCCACCGCCGGGCTCGCGCTGACGGTGTTCGCGATCGTCCGCGCGCCCGAGGTGGGCTGGGGCGCGACCGAGACGCTGCTCGGGCTCGCGGGAGGCGCCGCGCTCGTCGTCGCGTTCCTCGCGATCCAGGCTGCGCGACGCGCGCCCCTGATGCGCCTGAGCATCTTCCGCACGCCGAACCTCGCGGCCGCGAACCTGGCGCAGCTCCTGCTCGGCGCGGCCTGGATCCCGATGTGGTTCTTCCTGAACCTGTACCTGCAGCAGGTGCTCGGCTACGGCGCGTTCGAAGGCGGGGCCGCCCTGCTGCCGATGACGCTCGCGATCATGGCCCTCATGGTCGTCGTCGCGCCGCGCGTCATCGCGCGGTACGGGCCGAAGACCCCGGTCGTGGCCGGGATGCTGCTCCTGGCGGCCGGGATGGTCGCGCTGTCGTTCGTGCGGCCTGACGGCAGCTTCGCCACGGACGTCCTCCCGGCGTCGTTGATCGCGGCGGCCGGCATGTCGCTCGCGTTCATCCCGTCGCTCGGGACGGCGATCTCGTCGGCCAAGCCCGAAGAGGGCGGGCTGGCGTCCGGCATCGTCAACACGGCCTACCAGGTCGGCTCCGCGCTCGGCCTGGCAGCGATGACCGCGGTGGCGACGTCGCAGGGCGCCGACCGGCTCGGCGACGCCGCGGCGCTCACCGACGGCTACTCGGCGGCGTTCATCGGCGCGGCGGGGATCGCGCTGGTCGGCGCGGTCCTGGCCTCGGCGCTCCTCCGGGCGCCCGCGGCCGCGGACGCCGAAGCACGGGAGCCCGTCGCAGCCTGAGTGATGCGGGGCGCCGCGCTCGGCGCGGCGCCCCGCTGCTCGGTTCGAGGGGCGCGCCGGTGGGAGGACCGGGGTGTCCCCGGGCGCGACCTCTGCAGCGGGGCGGCATCGTCGCGGTTCTCGTGCCCACCATCGCGGAACCCGACTCCACCGCCCGGCCGGCGGCCGCCTGAGCCATGCACGCTGGGTGCGTCGCGGTGGTGACCGGAGCGCATCGGGGCTCGGCCCGTCCCTCGTCGCCGAGCTGCTGCGCCGGGGTGCACGGGTGCACGCGATGTCGCGGGCGCCGCAGCCCACGGCGCATCCCGGCGTGTGGATCTCCCGCCTCGACGTGACGGATCCGGAGTCCATCGCGCAGGCCGCCGCCCGCGCGAGCGACGCGACCCTGGTCGTCAACAACGAGCTGCTGTCGACGGGCGCGCGGCTCGTCGACGGCGACCTGCGGGAGGTCGACCTGGAGATGGAGACCACCTTCTTAGTCGGCGCGCGCCTCGTCCGACACGACGCCGTCGATCGTGTCGATGGCCGCGTCGACGATCGCGCGGGCGTCCATCGCCCGGAAGCGGTCGAGGTCCTCCGCGAGCGCCCAGTCGCGCAGCGGCTCGCCGAGCGCGAGCGGCACCGCGGCTCCGCCGCTGCCCACCACGACGCTCGGGAACAGGTCGGGGCGGGCCGCCGCGGCGAACAGCGCGGCCGACGTCCCGACGTCCGGGCCGACGACGTGCGGGCGGATGCCGAGCGCCTCGGCGAAGCGGACGAGGAACCCGCCCATCGCCTCGGACGCGAGGAGCTCGTCGCGGCCCTCGGAGCGGCCGAAGCCGGGCAGGTCGACGGCGACCACGCGGAAGCGCGCGCTGAGGGCCGGCCAGATCGGGGTGAAGGCGAGGATGCTCTCCGGCCAGGGGCTCGTGAGGAGCAGCGTCGGCCGGACCGTGCCGCCGGTGTCGGCGTACCGGATGCGGAGGTCGCCGATGCGGGCGATGCGGGTCTGCGCCGCGGGTGTCGGGGCGCTCGTGGTGATGTCCACCGAGGTCATTGCCGCATCCTCCGGCGGAGGGTGCGGCGGCGCGCCCGTGCGCACCCTGGGCTCGTTCACGGGTGCGATCGGTACGAGCCGGGGTGCTCGTCGATACCGTCGCGCGTCGTCAGATGCGGATGAGCGAGGACACGACGCGCGGCGACCTGGTCGGCCGCGGGCCGGAGCTGGACGCGGTGCGGCGGGCGCTGGCGCGCGGGCGCGAGCGCGGCGGTGCGCTGCTGGTGACGGGCGAGCCGGGCATCGGGAAGACCGCGGTCCTCGCGGAGGCGGTGCGCCTGGCGGACGAGGACGGCGCGCGCGTGCTCCGCGCGGCCGGCGTGCAGTCGGAGGCCCACGTCCCGTACGCCGGCCTGCACCTGCTGCTGGCCCCGGTCCTGCGCCGCAGCCCCGAGGCCAGGGCGACGCTCGTGACCGCGTTCGGCGCAGGCGACGCGCGCGAGCCGGGGCTCTTCCGCGTGGCGCTCGCGACGCTCGACCTGCTCGCCGACGTCGCAGAGGACGGGCCGGTGCTGCTCGTGGTCGACGACGCCCAGTGGCTCGACAGCGCCACGCTGGACGTGCTCGCGTTCGTCGCCCGGCGGCTGGAGGCCGACCCGATCGTGCTCGTGGCCGCCGCGCGCGACGGCGCCGCGGGGCCGCTGCACGAGGCGGGGCTCCCGGTGCTGGAGCTCGACCGGCTCGCTCCCGAGGCGGCGCAGCGCCTGCTCGACGCGCACGCCCCGGCGCTCCCCGAGGCGCGCCGCGCGGCGCTGCTGCAGGCGGCGGCGGGCAACCCGCTCGCGCTCGTCGAGCTCCCGCGCGCGGCGCCGGCCTCCGCGCCGTCGCCGCTGCCGCTCACCGACCGGCTGGAGCGCGCGTTCGCCGGGCGCGTCGGCGAGCTGCCCGAGCCCGTCCGCCGGCTGCTGCTCGTCGCGGCGGCGGACGACCGCGACGACGCGGCGGAGATCCTCGCGGCGGCAGGTCTCCTGGCGGGCGCGACGCTGACCGCCGACGACCTGGCGGCGGCGGTCGACGCGCACGTCGTCGACGTCGCCGGCGGGCGCGTCAGGTTCCGCCATCCGCTCGTGCGCTCCGCGCTCGTCCGGACGGCGCGACCCCGCGACCTGCGCGCGGCGCACGCGGCGCTCGTGGAGGTGCTGGCGGACCGGCCCGAGCGGCGCGTCTGGCACCGCGCCGCGGCCGCCGCCGGCGCCGACGAGGCCGTCGCGGAGGAGCTCGAGGCGGTGGCGCTCGACGCGGAGACGACGGGCGCCGTGGAGGTCGCGGTGACCGCCTACGAGCGTGCGGCTGCGCTGAGCGCCACGGACGCCGGACGCGGGCGCCGGCTCCTGCGCGCCGCGGAGCTCGCGCACGACCTGGGCCGGCAGGAGGAGGCGCAGCGGCTGGCCGCGGCGGCCGAGGAGCTGACCCTCGACCCGCTCGAGTCCGCGCGGCTGGCCTGGCTCGCGCAGCACCTCGCCGCCCACTACGCCGACGCGCGGCGCCTGCCGGCCTACCTCGACATCGTGCGGCGCCTGCAGGAGGGCGGGGACGTCGACCTCGCGCTGCACGGGCTGCACGCGGTCGGCACGCAGCTGTGGTGGGCGCCGGTGCCCGACGCGCTGCGCGCCCAGGTGATCGACGCCGCCGAGCGGCTGCCGCTCCCGCCCGATCACCCGCTCGTCCTGTCCGTCCTGGCGGCGGCCGCGCCGCACGACCGCGGCGGGGTGGTGGTCGACCGGCTCGCCCGGGCGGGGCACGAGCACGACACGGACCCGGTGAACGCCCAGCACCGCGCGGCTGCCGCGATGGCGGCCGGCGCGCTCGACGTCGCCGACGCCCAGCACCGGCGCGCGATCGACGGGCACCGCGCGAGCGGCCGGCTGAGCCGCCTCGCGCAGGTGCTGCTGGAGAACGGCTGGTGCGCGATCCACCTCGGGCGCGTGAAGGACGGGACGATCGCCGTCGCCGAAGGCGGCCGGCTGGCCGCGGAGACCGCCCAGCCGGTGTGGGTCGTGTCCGCGCAGCTGCAGGAGGCGACGCTCGCGGCCCAGGGCGGTGACGCGTCGCTGCTCGGCGGGATCGACGCGGCGGCCACGGCGGCGCCGCCGCCGCTCGTGGCCCTGTGCCGCGGGCTGGCGGCGCTGTCGCTCGGGCGGCCGGACGAGGCGTTCGAGCACCTGGCGGGCGTCTTCGCCGGCGACGGGCCGGCGGCGCACGCGGCGATGCGGACGTTCCTCGTGGCGGAGCTCGCGGAGGCGGCGGTCCGCGCGGGCCGCCACGCCGAGGCGCGTGGTCATCTCGAGCGGCTCGCGTCCGTGGCCGAGCGAACCAGGTCGCCGATCCTCGGCCACGGCCTCGCGTACGCGCGCGCGACGCTCGCTCCGTCGGCCGGCGCCGAGCCGGCCTTCCAGGCGATGCTCGACCGCGACCTCGCCGCCTGGCCGTCGCTGCACGCCCGGACGCTGCTGGCCTACGGCGCGTGGCTGCGGCGCGCCCGCCGGGTGGCCGAGTCGCGGGTGCCGCTGCGCACCGCGCACGCGATGTTCGCCGCGCTGGGCGACCGGCCGCGCGCCGAGCGGGCGGCGCAGGAGCTGCGCGCGTCGGGCGAGCGCGCGCGCAGCCGGGAGCCCGGCGCCTGGGACGAGCTGACGGCCCAGGAGCTGCAGATCGCCGAGCTGGCGGCGGCCGGCCTGACCAACCGCGAGATCGGGCAGCGGCTCTACATCTCCGCGCGGACGGTGAGCACGCACCTGTACCGCGCGTTCCCCAAGCTCGGCGTCACGGCGCGGAGCGAGCTGGCGGGCGCGCTGCGCCGCGACCGGTGACGTACGCCGCCCGAACGGGTGACGTACTCGAACCTGAACGTCCGCGCCTACGGTCGCGGACATGACCGACGCAGCGACGAGCCCGAGCACCATCGTCCTCATCCACGGGCTGTGGATGACACCCCGCAGCTGGGAGCACTGGAAGGCCCGCTACGAGAGCCGCGGCTACACCGTCCTCGCCCCGGCCTGGCCGGGGATGGAGGCCGAGGTGGAGGCGCTCAACGCCGACCCCGACCCGATCGCGCGGCTCGACGTGGAGACGATCGTCGCCCACTACGAGGAGATCATCCGCGGCCTCGACGCCCCGCCGATCATCATGGGCCACTCGTTCGGCGGGACGTTCACGCAGATCCTGCTCGACCGCGGCCTCGGCGCGGCCGGCGTCGGCGTCTCCTCCTCGACCGTGAAGGGCATCCTCGACCTGCCCCTGACGACGCTGCGCGCGGTCTCGCCGGTGCTCGCCAACCCGCTCAACCGCAACAACGCGGTGCCGCTGACGGCGAAGGAGTTCCACTACGCGTTCGCCAACACGCTCAGCCGCGAGGAGTCCGACGCGATCCACGCGCGCTACCACGTGCCGGGCGCGAGCCACGTGCTGCGGGAGGGGGCGTTCGCCAACCTGCACCGCCACGCGGCGACGGAGGTCGACTTCCACCGCGAGGGCCGCGCGCCGCTGCTGTTGATCGGGTTCGGCGAGGACCACGTCATCCCGGCGAAGGTCGCCCGCCACAACGCCGAGAAGTACGACGGCGAGGTCGAGTTCGTGGAGTTCCCCGGCCGGCCGCACTTCCCGGGCGCGCCCGGGTGGGAGGAGGTCGCCGACCACGCGCTCAGCTGGGCGACCGCGCACGCCGCGCCGGCGGCGGCGTGACCGCCGCGCACCACCATGGGTCGGCGCTGCCGACCGAGGGGCGGGCGCTCGACGCGCTCGCGCTGAACGCGACGCTCCACTGCCTCACCGGCTGCGCGATCGGCGAGGTCCTGGGCATGGTGATCGGCACGGCCCTCGGCTTCTCGGAGCTCGGGACCGTCGTGCTCGCCGTGGCGCTCGCGTTCCTGTTCGGCTACACGATCACGAGCCTGCCGCTGCTGCGCGGCGGGCTGCCGCTGAAGGTCGTCGTGCCGATCGCCCTCACCGCCGACACGCTGAGCATCACGGTGATGGAGATCGTCGACAACGCGGTGATGCTCCTCGTCCCCGGCGCGATGGACGGCGGCGTCGACACCGTGCTCTTCTGGGGCTCGCTGTCGTTCGCCTTCGCCGTCGCCGGGCTCGTCACGCTCCCGGTCAACCGCTGGCTGCTGCGCCGGGGGAAGGGCCACGCGGCGGTGCACGCCACCGGCATCCACGGAGGGCCGGACGTGCGCGTGGTCGGCGCCGTGTTCGTGGTCGCCGCGGTGTTCGGCAGCGCCGTGCTCCTCGCCGAGGCGCTCGGGTGAACGAGCGGGCGGCGCGCCCCGGGGGCGGCGCAGGCGTATAGCTTGCCCGCATGGACGCGGGCGTCGCCTACTTCCCCACCCACGACGGCCTGGGGCCGGCCGAGCTCGCGCGGCTCGTCGAGGAGCGCGGGCACCGGTGGCTGCTCTGGGCCGAGCACACGCACATCCCGGCGGCGCGCGAGACGCCGTGGGGCGGCACCGAGGGCGCGCCGCCGCTGCCGCGCAAGTACGCGCGCACGTACGACCCGTTCGTGGCGTCGGCGTACGCGCTCGCGGCGACGACGCGCCTGCGGGTCGGGACGGGCATCGCGCTGGTGGCGCAGCGCGATCCGATCGTCACCGCCAAGGAGGTCGCGTCGCTCGACCACCTCAGCGGCGGGCGGTTCGAGCTGGGCGTCGGGGCCGGGTGGAACCGCGAGGAGATGCGCAACCACGGCGTCGACCCCCGCACGCGGATGCGGCGGATGCGCGAGCACGTCCTGGCGATGAAGGCGATCTGGACGCAGCACGAGGCGTCGTTCGACGGCGAGTTCGTCTCGTTCGACCGCATCTGGAGCGACCCCAAGCCGCTGCAGAGGCCGCACCCGCCGATCCTCGTCGGCGGCGACGGCCCGACGGTGCTCGACCGCGTGCTCGAGTACGGCGACGCGTGGATGCCGAACCACGGGCGCGGGATCGCCGGGCGGATCGCGGAGCTGCGCGAGCGCGCCGACCGCCCGATCGAGGCCGTCGTGATGAACGTCCGGCCGGATGTGTCGCTGCTGGAGAAGTACGAGAAGGCCGGCGCCGACCGGGTCTTCTTCTGGCTGCCGTCCGGCAGGCGCGCGGTCGTGGAGGCGGAGCTCGAGCGGATCGAGCGCGCGATGTTCGAGCTGCACGACGCCGGCCTGGGATGAACGAGGCGGCGGCGTGGGACCGGCTCGCGGCCGCCCGCGTCGGGCGGCTCGCGACGACCGCGCCGCGCGTCGTCCCGGTCACGTTCGCGGTGGTCGGGACGACGATCGTCCACGCCGTCGACCACAAGCCGAAGGCGACCCGCGCGCTCGCGCGCCTGCGCGACGTCGAGCGCGACCCGCGCGTGTGCCTGCTCGTCGACCACTACGACGACGACTGGACGCAGCTGTGGTGGGTGCGCGCCGACGGGGCGGCCCGGGTGGTCGACGCGGCCGATGGCGCGGACGCGCTGGACGCGCTCGCCGCGAAGTACCCGCAGTACGCGGCGCGGCGTCCGGAGGGCCCGATCGTCGCCGTCGACGTCGAGCGCATCTCGGGCTGGGCGGCCCGATGACGCGGCACCGGGCATGGCTGGCGCTGATCGTCCTGGCCGTGACCGGCGCGCTCGGCGGCGGCGCCCACGCGGTCGCGGCGCGCCCGGCCGCCGGCCCGGCGAGCGGCGATCCGGCCGACGCGGCGATCCAGCGGTTCCTCGACGCGGCGCTGCCGCCCGGCGCGAGCGGCACGGTGGTCGCCGCCCGCCGCGGCGAGCTCGTGCACTGCCGCGGCTTCGGGCCGGCCGACCGCGAGGCCGGGATCGCGGCGACGTGCGACACGGTCTACGACGTCGGGTCGATCACCAAGCAGTTCACCGCCGCGGCGATCCTGAAGCTGGAGATGCAGGGCAGGCTCAGCGTGCGCGACCGGATCGGCGAGCACCTCGGCCGCGTGCCGGCCGGCAAGCGCGCGATCACCGTGCACCACCTGCTCACGCACACGTCGGGCCTGGTGGAGGGGCTCGGCGACGACTACGAGCCCGTGAGCCGCCGCGCGCTCGTCGACCGCGCGCTGCGGTCGCGCCTGCGGTCGCGGCCGGGCGCCGCGTACCGCTACTCGAACACCGGCTACAGCCTGCTGGCCGCGATCGTCGAGGAGGCGTCGGGCATGGGGTACGAGGCGTACCTCGCCCGGCACCTCTTCGCGCCGGCGGGCATGACGCAGACCGGCTACGTGCTGCCGCGGTGGGCGCGCGAGCAGGTCGCGGTCGAGTACGACCCGCGCGGCCGGCCGCAGGGCCGGCCGTTCGAGCACCCGTGGGCCGCGGACGGCCCGTACTGGAACCTGCGCGGCAACGGCGGGATGCTCTCGACCGCGCGCGACATGTTCCGCTGGCTCGGCGCCCTGCGCGGGACGAAGGTGCTCGACCGGCGCGCGAAGGCCAAGCTCTTCCGCGCCCACGTGCGCGAGGAGCCGGGCGGCGACACCTCCTACGGCTACGGGTGGGTGATCCAGCGCGGGGGCGCCGGCCGGGTCGCGTGGCACAACGGCGGCAACGGCTGGTCCTACGCCGAGGTGGTGCGCCTGCCCGGCCGCGGCGCGAGCGCGTTCTGGGTCACCAACCGCTACCGCGACCGCGCCGCGGGCTGGAACCTCGAGGAGCTCGGCCCGCGGCTGACGGAGGGCATCGTCGGCAGGGTGCTCGACGGCGGCTGACGCGGGACGGGCTACGTCCCGCGCGGCGCCGTGCCGGCGCGGACGGTGACGCTCCGCTCGCGCCCGTCGCGACGGACCACGACCTCGACGCGGTCGCCCGGCCGCAGCGCCGCGACCGCGCTCGCCACGGCGCCCTCGGACGTCGCGGCCCGCCGGCCCACGCGCACGAGCACGTCGCCCGCGCGGATGCCGGCGTCGCCCGCCGGCCCGTCCTCGGTCACCGACGTCACGCGCGTGCCGCGCTCGGTCACCTCGCCGAGGCCGACGCCGAGGAACGCCGCGCTGGCGCGGCCCTCGCGGATCAGCTGGGGGACGACGCGGCGGATCGTCGCGGCGCCGACCGCGAACGAGACGCCCGCGGCGCGGCCCTGCGTGTTGACGCCGAGCACCCGGCCCTCGGCGTCCACGAGCGGGCCGCCCGAGTTGCCGGGGTTGATCGCGGCGTCCGTCTGCACCGCGTCGGGGATCGTGCGGCCCGTCAGGCCGGTGATCTCCCGCCCGGTGGCCGAGACGATCCCGGCCGACGCGCTGCTCTGGAGCCGGTACGGGGTGCCGACCGCGAGCACGGGCTCGCCGACCTCGATCGAGCCCGGCTCCGCGACCGCGAGCGGCTGCACGCGATCGAGGTCCGCCGGGTCGACGCGCAGGACGGCGAGGTCCGTCGCGGCGTCGCGCCCGACGATCCGCGCGCTCACGCGGCGCGACGACCGCCCGAACCGGACGGTCGCCGACGACGCGCGCTCCACCACGTGGGCGTTCGTGACGAGGTGGCCGTCGTCGTCGATCAGGAACGCGGCGCCGGTGGCGACGCGGCGGCCGTTGTCGAACGGCGGCTGGTCGGGCGAGCGGCGCGCGTCCACGCGGGCGACGGCGCCGCCGACGCGGTCGTAGAGGTCGGCGAACGACGGCGGCGCGGCGGCGCGCTCGGCGGTCGTGGTGGTCGGCGCCGGGTCGTCGTCGTCCTCGGCGGGGCGGGCGACCGCGAAGGCCGCCAGGGCGAGCGCGACGATCCCGGGCGCCGCGATCGCGGCGGGGTGGCGCAGCGGGGACATGGCCCCACGGTGCACCACGCGCCTTTCGGCTCGATGAGCCGCGGCTAAGCGTGCTCCAACGCGCCGATCTCGAGCAGCGCCGGCGCCTCGCGGTGGTCGACCTGGAGTGTCGTGTGCTCGATGTGGAAGCGCTCGGCGAGCATCGCCTCGACCTGGCGGCGCCGGGCGTGGCAGTCGTCGTCGCGCTCGACGAGCATGTGCGCGCTGAGCGACGGGAAGCCGGATGTCACCTCCCACACGTGCAGGTCGTGCACCTCGACGATGCCCGGCTCGCGGCAGATCGCGGCGCCGATCTCGTCGGCGTTCATCCCCCGCGGCGTGCCCTCGAGCAGGATGCGGCCGGAGTCGCGGACGAGCCGCCACCCGGAGCGGAGCATCAGCAGCACGACGACGCTCGCCGCGATCGGGTCGGCCAGCCCCCAGCCGAACAGCACGACGACCACGCCGCTCACCACCGCGGCGACCGAGCCGAAGAGGTCCGCGAGGACGTGCTGCATCGCGCCCTCGACGTTGAGCGACTGGCGCTCGGCGCGGGCGAGCGCCCACGCGGCGCCGACGTTGGCCAGGCCGCCGATCACGCCGACGGCGATCACCAGGCCGCCCGAGACGTCGGGCGGATCGGCGAAGCGCTGGACGGCCTCGAAGCCGAGCACGGCGGCGAGCACCAGCAGGCTGGCGCCGTTGATCTGCGCGGAGAGGATCTCCGCGCGGCGCAGCCCGAACGTGAAACGGCCGGTGATCGGGCGCGCGGCGAGCCGGGCGGCGACCAGCGCGAGGGCGATCGCGCCGGCGTCGGTGAGCATGTGCGCCGCGTCGGTGAGCAGCGCGAGCGAGTTGGCGAGCAGGCCCGCCGCCACCTCGACGAACATGAAGCCGGCGATGATCGCCAGCGCGAGGGTGAGCTTCGCGCGATCCGCGTCGGGTGACGGCGCGTGCGAGTGCCCGTGACCGCCGTGGCCGTGGTCGTGCGCGTTCCCGTGATCGTGGTCAGGCATCGCAGCACTCACGCGTCGTCTCCGTCAGCTGGCAGCTCTCCATCTGCGGCGCGACGCGCGTGAGGAGCCCGTCGAGCGCGTCGAGCACCTCGGGCAGCCCGTCGACCAGCGCGTAGAAGACCTCGCGCCCGCGCTTCTCGCCCTCGACGAGCCCGCACCCGCGCAGGCACCGCAGGTGCTTGGACGCGTTCGGCTGCGACAGCCCGGTCAGCTCCACGATGTCGGCGACCCGCTGCTCACCCTCGCGGAGCGTGTCGAGGATGCGCTGGCGCGACGCGTCGGAGAGCCCGTGGATGAGCTCGGCGCGCAGCTCGGGCGTGAGGGCGACGGCGGTCGGCATGGGCGGAACCATAACCGGGACCGCATACGTTCCACCAGCCGGCCGTGACCAGACGCACAACACGTGTAACCAAAAGGTTGCACGTCTCGCGAAGATGTGTAACTGTTGGGTGACACGTTCAACGTCATCGCGAGGTGCGTCCCGATGGACACCGTCAGCCCGAACCCGCGCCGCTGGTGGGCGCTCGCGCTCCTGTGCGGAGCGTTCTTCATGGTCATCCTCGACGCGAACATCGTCATGGTCGCCCTGCCCTCGATCGAGGAGGAGCTGGGCTTCACCGAGCAGGGCTTGCAGTGGGTGGTGAGCGCCTACGCGGTCACGTTCGCCGGCCTGCTGCTGCTCGGCGGGCGGGCGGCCGACCTGCTCGGCCGAAGGCGCCTGTTCATGCTCGGGGTCGCGCTCTTCACGCTTGCCTCGCTCGTCTGCGGCCTGGCGTGGTCGCCCGGCGCGCTGATCGGCGCGCGGGCCGTGCAGGGCGTCGGCGCCGCGATCATGACGCCGACCGCGATGTCGATCATCGCGGCCACGTTCGAGGAGGGCGCCGAGCGCAACAAGGCGCTGGCCATCTGGGGCATGCTCGGCGCGTTCGGCGCGACCGCCGGCTACCTGATCGCCGGCCCGCTCGTGGACGGGCCCGGCTGGGAGTGGATCTTCCTCATCAACATCCCGATCGGCCTGCTCGCGCTGGCGCTCAGCCCGGTCCTCCTCCGCGAGAGCCGCGAGACGGCGGTCGCGCGCAGCTACGACCCGCTGGGCGCGCTGACGTGCACCGGGGCGCTCGTCCTGCTCGTGTACACGGTCGTCGAGGCGCCCGACGCGGGGTGGGGGAGCGCGCGGACGCTGCTGCTCGCCGCGGGCGTCGTCGCGCTGCTCGCGCTCTTCGTCGCGATCGAGGCGCGGCACCGCGCGCCGCTCGTGCCGCTACGCCTGCTGCGCACGCGGACGCCCGCCGGCGCGAACGCGGTGATGCTGCTCTTCGGGACGATGGCGTCGGGGATGCCGTTCCTCGCCACGCTGTACGCCCAGCAGGTCCTCGGGCACTCGGCGCTCGAGTTCGGCGCTGGCTTCGTCGTCCCGCCGGTCGCGGCGGCCGTCGGCATGATCGTCGCCCAGCGCGCGATCGCCCGCGTCGGCTTCCGGCCGGTCGCCGCCGTCGGCATGGCGCTCTGCGGCGCGGGCTGCCTGCTGCTGACGCAGGTCTCCGTCGGCGGCAGCTACTTCGAGGACATGTTCCTCGGGATCCTGGTCTTCGGGCTCGGCATCGGCCCGGTGTTCGCCACCGCCACGATCGCCGCGCTCACCGGGGTGCCCGAGCGCGACGCCGGCGTCGCGTCCGGGCTGAGCAACACCGCGTTCCAGCTCGGCGGCGCGCTCGGCGTGGCGATCCTGACCACCGTCGCGGTGACGCGGTCGGACGCCGTCCGGGCCTCCGACCCGGGCGCGGGCGAGCTCGTCGTCCTCACGGAGGGCTTCCAGTCCGCGTTCCTGGCCTGCGTCGTGCTCGCGGCGGCCGGGACGCTCCTCGCGCTGCTGCTCCTCGGGCCGGCGCGGGGCGCGCGCAGCTCGCGGGGGGTCGAGAGCGCCGCCGCCGCGACGTCAGGGTGAGCACCGGCGGCGTGACGCCGCCGCCACATGGACGTCAGAAGGACACGGATGGAACGCGACATCGCCACGACCAGGACCTCCCGGAAGGCTGCCGGCGTCGCACCGGTTTCAAGTCGAGCCCCCGGATGGCCGATAGCCGATGCGGTGTCCGAACGCGGCTCGACGACCTACGCCTTCGCGGATCCGCTCGGGAGCTCCGGCCCGGGCGGAACCCGCCTCCGCGTCCGGCGCGTCCACGCCGCGATGTACGGGCTGGCGGCGCTGCTGCTCGGCGCGTCGGCCGGGACGGAGTCGGCGCCGGCCGCCGAACGGGCGACCGTGCTGGCGATCGCCGCCGCCATGGTGCTGTTCGCGCTCGCGATGCTGTGGCGGCGGTTCCGCGCCCCGGACGTGCTCCTCGTCGCGGCCTTCCCGCTCGCGGCGTTGACGGTCACGGTCATCGCCGTCGTCGACCCGCCGCTCGCGCTCACGCCGATGTTCTACGTGTGGCCGCTGATGACGTCGGCCTACTTCCTCTCGCGCCGCGCGGCGGCCGCGGTGTACGCCACGGCGTGCGGGAGCTTCGCCGCGTGCGCGCCGCTGATCGAGCCCGTCCCTTCGGCCATCCAGGTGCTCACCGTCGCGCTCGTCGGTGCGCTCGTCCTGCTGCTCGTGCTCGCGCTGCGCGACGGGATGACCCGGCTCATCGTCCAGCTGTCGACGCTCGCCCGCGAGGACCCGCTCACCGGGACGCTCAACCGCCGCGCGCTGCTCGAGCAGGTCGACGCCGAGCTCGCCCGCGCGCGCCGCACGTCCACGCCGGTCGCGGTCGCGGTCGTCGACGTCGACCACTTCAAGCGCATCAACGACCACCACGGCCACGCCGCCGGCGACGACACGCTGCGGCGGCTGGTGGCGGCGATCGAAGGCCGGCTGCGCGCCGGCGACGTCCTCGGCCGGCTCGGCGGCGAGGAGTTCGCGGTCGTCCTCGCCGGCACCGACGCCGCGGGCGCGGCCGCCTACGCCGACGACCTGCGCGAGCACCTCGCGTGCCTGGGCCGCGACGGCGGCCTGCCGTTCACGGTGAGCATCGGCGTCGCCGCCTGCGAGCCGGCGCTCGAGCCGGCCGCCGCCGACCGGCTGCTCGCCGCCGCCGACGACGCGCTCTACCGCGCGAAGCACGCGGGCCGCAACGCCGTGCGCGTCGCGGCCGCCGCGTAGGGCTCCGCCCGCGCCCGCGTCCGCACTAGCGACGCTCACCGTCGGCCTCGCGCCCGGCGTCGCCCGCCACCGACGTCAGCGGCGCTGCCGGAACGCCGTCGGCGACGTGCCGAAGTGCGCCCGGAACCGGCGGGTGAAGTAGTTCGGGTCGCCGCAGCCGACCGCGGCGGCCACCGTCGCGACCGGCTCGTCGCCGCGCAGGAGCCGCGCCGCGGCGGCCTCCATCCGCAGCGCGGTGAGGTGCGCCATCGGCGGTCGCCCGACGGCCCGGTGGAACAGGCGCGTCAGGTGCGCCGGGCTGATGGCGACCGCGGACGCGAGCTCGTCCATCGTCCAGGGGCGGCTCAGGTCCTGCGTCAGGAGCCGCAGGGCGAGCGCCACGCCGCTCGGCGCCGTCGCGAGGCGCTCGGCCTGGGCGAGCTGCTCGGCATCGAGGTGGCGCGCGAGCTCGGACAGCAGCAGGAGCAGGTGCGCGAGCTGCCGCGGCGGCGACGCCTCCTCCGGGCGCGTGAGGTCGTCCAGCGACCGGGTGCACGCCGTCACCCCGGCGGGCGGCAGCCGCAGGCGGACGACGCCGTCGCCGGCCCCCGCGCCGGTCCAGAGCAGGAGCCGCAGGCGCGGGTCCTCGGTGAGCCAGAGCAGCTCGCGCTCGAGCAGCCGGCGCCGGAAGCAGCAGTTGACGACGTCCAGCCCGGCGCACGCCCGGTACGCGTGCCACGCGCCGGGGCGGACGACCAGCGCGTCGCCGCGCGCCAGGCGGTCGCGCCGGCGGACCGTCTCGTGCACGCCCGCGCCGCCGAGCACGACGACGACCTCCACGAAGTCGTGGTCGTGCGGGACGTGGCCGCCCTCGACCAGGTGCCGGTTGACGTCCACGTCGAGATCCGGCTGCGCCGCGAGCTCCGTCCAGTGCAGGTGACCGACCGCCACGGCGCCGACCGTACCGCTGCGAGCAGGATCGTGCTGGTCCCCGTTCGGCGCAGGCGGGGATCGTGCTGGGACGTGCGCGTTCTGGCCTGGTCGGCCGGGCGACCGCGGGTCTACGGTCCCGCGACCATGGCGCACCCTGCCCCGATCGACCTCCCCACGCGGCGCGAGACGCTGTTCGACCCGCCGTCCGCGCTCGGCCACCTGCGCGCGCACCACCCCCTGTGCCGGCTGCGCCACCGCAGCGGCGAGGTCGGGTGGCTCGTCACGAGCCTCGCGCTGGCGCGCGAGGTCCTGACCGACCGGCGCTTCGGGCTCGCGGAGCCGCGGCCGTTCCCGGTGCAGGACCCGGCCCGGCACGCCGCGATCGTGGAGACGCCGGCGCGCGTGGGTGCGACGGGCGGGGACCTGCTGGCGATGGACGCGCCGGACCACACCCGGCTGCGGCGCGTCCTCGCGGGCCAGTTCTCGATCCGCCGGGTGAGCGCGCTGCGGCCGCGCGTGACGCAGATCGTCGACGAGCGGCTCGACGCGATGGAGCAGGAGGGCCCGCCGGCGGACCTGGTCGCGTGCTTCGCCGAGCCGGTCGCCCTCGCGACGCACTGCGCGCTGCTCGGGGTGCCGATCGCGGACAGCGTCCACCTCGAGCGGCTCTCGCGCACCGCCGCCGACCCGGGCAGCACCCCGGACGCGATCGCGGCGGCGATCGTGCAGGTGCGCGACTACGTGCTCGAGCTCATCGCCCGCCGGCGGGTCGAGCCCGGCGACGACCTGGTCAGCCACCTGGTCGCCGGCGGCGAGCTCCGCGAGCACGAGATCGTCAGCCTGCTCATCCTGCTCTTCAACGCGGGCGTCGACACCGTCGCGATCATGCTCGCCACCGGGCCGTTCGCGCTGCTGTGCCACCCCGAGCAGCTCGCGGCCCTGCGCGCCGACCCGGCGCTCGTCGACGACGCCGTCGAGGAGCTGATGCGGTACCTGTCGATCTTCCACGTCGGCTCGCTCACCCGCACCGCCTACGAGGACGTGGAGCTCGCCGGCGTGCGCATCCGGGCCGGCGAGCGCCTCACGGTGTCGTTCGCGGCCGCCAACCGCGACCCCGACCGGTTCCCCGCGGCGGACCGCCTGGACGTGCGCCGCGCCGCCCGCGGCCACCTGGGCTTCGGGCACGGCGTCCACGTGTGCCTCGGGCAGCACCTGGCCCGGCTCGAGATGCAGGTCGGCCTCACCCGGCTGCTGGCGCGCTTTCCCGCGCTGGCGCTCGCGGTCGCTCCCGACGAGGTCCCGCTGTCGACCGAGGAGCACCTCATCTTCGGCGCGCGCGAGCTGCCGGTCACCTGGTAGCCGGGTCTGGGCGTCCGTCGAACAGTTCTATGGAAATCAGACCAGATTTGTCTAGAATGCCCGTCGCTCACCCCGAGCACCCGGACTACGAGGGCAAGGACGTACATGGATCCAGACTGGCCGGCACTGGCCACACTCGCCACGGTGGCGCTCGCCTGGGCGGGGATCTGGGGGCTGAACCGCCGCCAGGTCAACTTCAGCGTCGTCGCGCTGCTCGCGCTGGCGGTCGGCGTCCCGATCGGCCTCGTCGCCGAGGCGCACGTCAGCGCGATCGAGCCCATCGGACAGATCTACATCGGCGTGCTGCTCGCGACGGTCGCGCCGCTGGTGTTCGTCGCGATCGTCTCGTCGATCACGGCGCTGGGCAACCTCTCGAAGCTGCGCAGCATCGGGCTGCGCTCGATCTTCTGGCTGCTGCTGAGCAACGCCCTCGGCGTGATCCTCGCGCTGGGGCTGGGCCTCGCGTTCGCGCCCGGCCTGGGCGTCGGCAACCAGCTCGGCGCCGCGCCGACCGACGCCGTCCAGGGTCAGGTCCAGGAGTTCAGCAAGGTCGTCGTCGGGTTCTTCCCGGCGAACGTCGTCGAGGACTTCAGCTCGAACGCGATCATCCCGATCATCCTCGTCGCGGTCACGCTGGCGGTGGCCTACCTGTCGCTGGCCGAGACGGGCGTCGAGAAGGCGCGGCCGTTCCGCGACGGGGCCGAGGCGCTCAAGCTCGTCATCTTCAAGGCGGTCGGGTTCGTCATCCGGCTCACGCCCTACGCGATCGTCGCGCTGACCGCGCACATGGTCGGGACGAGCGCGAACCTCGGCGACAACTTCTGGTCGCTCGCCGGGCTGCTGGCGCTCGTGTGGGGCGCGTGCTTCCTCCACACCTGGGCCGTCAACGGCGTGCTGCTGAGCGCGTTCGCGCGCGTGCCGGTGATCGCGTTCTTCCGCAAGATCGTGCCCGCGCAGCTGACCGCGTTCACCACGCAGAGCAGCGTCGGCACGCTGCCGGTGACGACCGAGCGGCTGACCCGCGACGTCGGCGTGCACCCCGAGGTCGCGCACTTCACCGCGCCGCTCGGGACGACGATCGGCATGCCGGGCTGCGCGGGCATCTGGCCGGTGCTGATCGCGATCTGGGGCATCAACGCGTACGGGCTCACGTACACGGCCGGCGACTACGCCGTCCTGGCGCTGCTGGCGATCGTCGTCTCGGTCGGCACCGCCGGCGTCCCGGGCGCGGCGACCGTGGCGGCCGCGACGGTGCTCTCCGCCGCGGGGCTCCCGCTCGAGTTCGTGGCGGTGACGATCCCGATCTCGATCATCGCCGACATGGCGCGCACGATGACGAACGTGAGCGCCGCGGCGGTCAGCGCCACGGTGGTGGCGCGGCAGACCGGGCTGCTCGACGACGCGATCTTCGCCGGGCGGAAGGTCTTCACGGAGGAGACCGACGCGCCGAAGCCGCGCGCGGTCGCGCCGCCGGCGCCGGTCCCGCAGGTGCCCGCCCCGGTCCCGCAGGCCGCGGCCCCGGTGCCGCAGACGCCCGCGCTCGCGCCGCCCCCTGCGCCCGCGCCGGCTCCGCCCGCGCCCGTGTACCCGGCCCCGGCGTACCCGGCGCCCGCGTACGCCGGCGCGATCCCGGGCGCCATCTACTACGTGCCGGTCCAGCAGCTCGCGGCCGCGGTGCCGCTCGTCCCCGCGCCCGCGCCCGCGCCGCAGGCCGGTCCGCCGGCGGTCACGCGCCGCGAGACCTACGCCGCCGGCAGCACCGAGCGCATCCCGACCTACACCCCCGCATGACCACCCAGACAGAGAGGCAAGGACGCACCACCGTGGACGCTCCGACCCGCATCCGCTCGACCGTCGCGTGCGCCGCCGCGGTCCTGCTCGGGCTCGCGCCCGCCGCATCCGCCGCGCCCGTCACGAACCCCGCCGAGCACCCGTACCCGGTCACGGTCACCGTCGACGGCCAGACGTACACCGACGGCGAGGACACGCTCCCCGGCTACGACGACCAGGCGTGCACGCCCATCCCCGGCGTGCAGTACGACTTCGCCGCCAACGAGATCCAGTACTACGACGGCGGCGAGCTCGTCGCGACCGCCAAGTGGACCGAGTGGTCGCGCATCAGCTCGTACGAGACGTGGGTCAAGCAGCAGCAGGGCGGCTCCGGCACGGGCTCGGGATCCGGTTCCGGGTCGGGCTCGGGCACCGGGACGCCGTCGAGCGGTGGAGGCGGTGGGGGCGGCGGCACGCCCACGCCGACGGCCGGGACGCCGGCGCCGACGCAGACGACGCAGGCCGCCACGACGACCACGACCGCGACGACCACGACGAAGGCGCGCACGACCAAGACGACATCGAAGCGGTCGACGACGACCTCGTCCGGCACGAAGAGGCAGGGCTCCTCGGGCGGCTCCACGTCGAGCGGCGGGAAGTCCACCGCGAAGGCGAAGGGCACCACCGGCACGTCCGCCGCCGGCAGCGGCACCACGGCCGCGGCGGCCACGCCCGCGGCGAGCGGCGGCGGCGACGCGAAGTCCCCCGCGGCGAAGGGCTCGACGTCCGGCGCGAAGGACGACGGGGACGCCAAGGGCGCGACCGGCGCCAAGGCCGGCGACGCGGCCACACCGGCAGCCGCCGGGGCGGAGACGCCAGTGGCCGCCGGCACGACGACGACCGCCGCCGGCGCAGCGCCCGGCGCAGCCGCCGCCACGGCACCGGCCGGCGGCGAGCAGGCCCAGCCCGAGGCCGTCGTGCCGCTGAAGAACGCGTCGGCCACCGCCCCCGCGCAGGCCGACACCCGCGCCGCGGGCATCGGGATCCTCGCCGCGCTCGCCGCGGCCGGCATCGCCCTCTTCCTCGTCGGCGTCGCCCGGCGCCCCCGCGTCCGGCTCTGAGCCGGCGCACCGCATCGCTCCTCTCACCACAGAACAAGGAAGCTCCCGTGAAGTCCCTCTCCCGATGGACGCGAGTCGTCGTCGCCCTCGTGGCGCTCGTCGCGCTCGCGCTGAGCGCGGCGGCGACCGCCGCCGCGGCGCCCAAGCGCACCGCCGACACCACCACGTACACCAGCGCGTCCTACCTCCAGCACGCGCTCGGCCTGCCCGCCAAGAGCAAGCACGTCATCGAGTCGGTCACGTACGACCGCTTCCAGTGGCTGCTCCAGCAGCCCGGCTCGTTCGCCTTCCTGATCGGCGACCCGGCCACCGACCCGAGCTTCTCCGCGCGCGCCCAGGACGTGGAGGCCGCGGCGGCCGAGGCCGGCGTCAAGCAGGTCTACTGGTTCAACCCGAACCTCTCCGGCAACGCGAAGCTCGGCACGCTCACCGTCCCGAACCTCGACATCCGCCAGCCGGCCGGCATCACGACGATCGGCCCGAGCACCCGCGCGGTCTACGGCACGGCGTGGCTCAACCTCGTCGGGCAGTACCTGGGCAACGGCATCAAGGCCAACCCGACCGACCAGAACACGGGCAGCGCGAAGGTCTCGACGACGCCGGACCCGAGCGTCGTCAACGACTACGGCGTCAACGACGGCTACAGCACCGAGGTGGGCGACGCCGACGGCGGCGCGCTCTACGAGTACGCCGGCGGCGCGGCGCCCGCGGACGTCGCGGACAGCTTCTTCTTCCTCTACGACAAGGCGCGCACCGTCACGCCGTCGGGCTCCACGACGCCGCAGCCGGCGAAGATCGTCGCCTGGACGAACCTGACCGACCAGGCGAGCTCCGCCGCGGCCAAGACCGCCGTCGCGTCGGCCATCGCGACCCGCGGCGCGGCCGCGATCACGGCGATCGACGAGTTCAGCTGGTGGAAGTCGTCCAACAACGCCAAGCAGGTCGCCCAGTCGCCGAACGAGTACCAGGGCGCGAACGTCCCGAACCTGACCGACGCCGACGGGTCCGCGGCCAACGGCGGCTGGCGCGTGCACCAGATCACGTACCCCGAGCTCGTCCACCTGCTCCAGACCGAGAACGCCAAGGAGGCGGTGATCCTCTTCGGCGGCACCTGGTGCCCGAACACCCGCCCGGTCCTGCCGGCGATCAACGCCCGCGCGCAGGAGCACGACGTCACCGTCTTCAACTTCGACACGATCCTCGACGGCGGCGTGGTCGGCGGCGGCAACACCGGGACCAACCCGCTGCAGATCCGCAACGCCGCGGCGAACTCGGGCGTCGACAACGCCAACCCGAGCTACCTCTACGGCGAGCTCGTCACCCGCTACCTGAGCAACCTCAAGACGCAGTACACGCCGACCCAGTCGAACAAGATCACCTACTACCCGGGCGGCGACACGACCCAGCCGCTCGCCTCCCAGCCGCGGCTGCAGGTGCCGTACCTGTTCGGCTACCAGGGCAAGGAGGGCGACGAGCCCTTCGGCGGCGTCAAGCGCCAGTGGATCCACGACAAGGGCGACGGCACGTACACCGAGTACATGTCCGTCTGGTGGTTCACGAACCCCCAGCCGAACCAGCTCGGCGTCGCGCCGGCCACGCTCCCGCGTGAGGCGCCGATCTGGAACACGATCAACAGCCAGCTCGCGTCGTTCACCTGGCAGACCGACCCGGAGACGCTCAAGGTCAACACCGCGGTCACGAGCGACGCCGCGCAGTACCTGCTCGCCACCGATCGCGCGACGGTGACGTTCACCGCCCCGTCGACGCTGACGGTCGTGAGCAGCACCGACCCGGCCGCGACGAACATCGGCCCGGCCGCGCTGTCGGCGGCCCTGTCGTCGCTCGGCGCGTCGGCCCCGGCGAACTACGTCGCGGCGCGCGCCGCGCTGATCGAGGCCAAGACGGCCTCCTCGCCGAACCCGGCGCTGATCGCCGACCTGGAGACCGTGGTCGGGGCCTGGGGCATCCTCCAGGCGCGCAAGAACACGGTCAACGGCCTGTGGGGGAACGCGGCCACGCCGGGGAGCATCGCCGGCGGCGCCGCCGCGCTCCGCGCCGCGGAGGTCTTCTTCGCGGGCCTCCCGGATCGGCCCGGCACCGGCGGCGATGGGGAGCCGCAGCCGCCGCAGCCCCAGCCGGAGCAGCCGCAGCCGGGTCCGACCCCGCCGGTGGCCGTGACGCCGGCCCCGAAGCCGGGCGTCCCGACGGCCGCCAAGCTCAAGGTCCGCAAGATCGCCGGGTCGGTCGTCAAGGCCCCGACGAGCCGGCGCGGCGGCCGCTTCACCGTCAAGGTCACGGCGCCCAGCGGCGGCGCCAAGGCCACCGGCAAGGTCACCGTGAAGCTGAAGCTCGGCAAGCGGACCCGGACCGTCACCGGCACGCTGAAGAACGGCGTCGTCACCGTCGCGCTGCCGAAGCTCGCCAAGGGCACGTGGAAGGTCACGATCACCTGGCGCGGCGACACGCGGTACCAGGCCGCGTCGGCCACCGGGACGCTCAAGGTCACGCGCTAGGTGGCCATCGCCCCGATCTCCCCCGCGCGCGCCGAGGGCGCGCGCGGGGCGGGCGCGCCGCTGCTGCCCGTCCTCGGCGCGGACCTCGACGTCCCGCTGCTGGACGGCACGCGCGTGCGGTACGCCGGCCTGGACTACGCCGCGACCGCGCCCGCCCTGGCCGCCGTCGCCGAGCGGGTCGCGGCCGTGCTGCCGTACGCCGGCAGCGTCCACCGCGGCGCCGGCCTGCCCGCGCGCGCGGCCAGCGCGCTGTACGACCGGACGCGTGAGCGCGTCGCCGCTCACCTCGGCGCGCGTGCCGACGACCACGTCGTCTTCACCCGCAACACGACCGACGCGACGAACCTGCTCGCCGCGTGCGTCCCGGCGGCCGCCGGCGACGTCGTGACGCTCGACGTCGAGCACCACGCGAACCTGCTGCCCTGGCGCCGCGCGGCCGCCGGCACCCGCGTCGTCGCGCACGCGCCGACGGTCGCCGAGACGCTGCGGCGGCTGGACGCGGCGCTGGCGGAGCGACCCGCCGCGCTGCTCGCGGTCACCGGCGCCACGAACGTCACGGGCGAGCTCCTGCCGCTCGAGGAGGTCGTCGCGCTCGCCCGCCGCCACGGTGCGCGCACGTTCGTCGACGCCGCGCAGCTCGTGCCGCACCGTGCCATCGACCTCGCCGCGCTGGACGTCGACTACCTCGCCCTCTCCGGGCACAAGGCGTACGCGCCCTACGGCGCCGGCGTGCTCGCCGGGCGCCGCGACTGGCTCGACGCGGCCCCGCCGTACCTCGCCGGCGGCGGCGCGGTGCGCGAGGTCACGACGACCGGCGTCGCGTGGCACACCGGCCCGCGCCGCCACGAGGCGGGGACGCCCAACCTCGCGGGCGCGGTGGCGATCGCGACCGCGCTCGACGTCCTCGCCGACCTGGTCGACGCGGACGGGGTGGACGCGCGCGTGGCCCACGAGCGCGCGCTCAGGGACCATCTCGTGGACGGCCTGAGCGCGCTCGACGGCGTCCGCGTCCTGCGCATCTGGGACGACGCGCCGGACGCGATCGGCGTCGTCGCGTTCGCGGTCGACGGCCACCCGCCGGGCCTCGTCGGCACGTACCTCTCCAACGAGCACGGCCTCGGCGTCCGCGCGGGGCGCTTCTGCGCGCACCCGCTGCTGGCGCGGTTCGGGCTCCCAGACGGCGCGCTGCGGGCGAGCTTCGGCGTGGGCTCGCGGCTGGACGACGTGGAGCGGCTCGTCGCGGGCGTCGCGCGGTTCCTCCAGCGGGGCCCGCGCTTCGAGTACGCGCTGGACGCGGAGGGCTGGGGACCGCGCGACGACACCCGCGACGTGACCGGGTGGCCCGGCCTCGATCCCCAGGGATGAGCAGATCGCGACCTGAGGATGAGGGAGGCGCGCCTATCTTGGGCTGATGCTGGACCGCGGGCACGCCTGGCTCCACCGCCACCCGGGCGCGGCGGACGCCCTGCTGGCCGCGGCGGTCCTCGCGCTCGCGCTCACCTCGTTGACCGGCGAGGCGTACGAGGGCACCGCGGCCGAGGCCGTCGCGACGGTCCTGCTCGTCGCGCCGCTCGCGCTCCGCCGGCGGACGCCGGTCGGCAGCTTCGCAGCCGTGATGGTCGCGTGCGGCGTCCAGCTCCTGCTCGTCGACGTGTTCCTCCCGGCGAACGGTGCCGCGCTCGTCGCGCTCTACACGCTCGTCGCGTACGCGCCGCGGCCGGTGGCGGCGGCTGGGTTCGCGGTCGCGCTCGCGGGGACCGTGCCGTTCGCGCTGCACTTCGACGACATCGGCGAGGAGGGGCGCGTGCTCGGAGCGTTCGTGCTCGCGGTCCACCTCACGCTCGCGGCGATGCTCGGCGATCGCCGCAGGGAGGCGCTGCGCGAGCGGGCGGTGGTGGAGGAACGCGCCGCCCTGCTGGCCGCCGAGCTCGAGCACGAGGCGGCGCTGGCCACCGCGGCCGAGCGGGAGCGGATCGCACGCGAGCTGCACGACGTCGTCGGGCACGCGCTCGCGGTGGTCGTCTCGCAGGCCGACGGCGGCCGGTACGGCGCCCGCTCGGACCCGGCCGCGGCAACCGCCGCGCTCGACACGATCGGCGCGACGGCCCGCGACGC
Organism: Parviterribacter multiflagellatus; assembly: GCF_056863265.1. NCBI lineage: Bacteria > Bacillati > Actinomycetota > Thermoleophilia > Solirubrobacterales > Parviterribacteraceae > Parviterribacter > Parviterribacter multiflagellatus. The sequence goes on along the minus strand of NZ_JBXPIZ010000015.1, from coordinate 23,697 downwards.
GCTCGACGAGATGCGGCGCGCGGTCGGCGCGCTGCACGACGGCGGCGAGCCGCTGCGCCCGCGGGACGGCACCGACGACCTGACGGCGCTCGTCGACCGCGCCCGCGCCGCGGGCGTGGACGTCGAGCTCGACGAGGAGGGAACGCCGCTGCCGTTGACGGCCGGCGCGAGCCTCACGATCTACCGCGTCGTGCAGGAGGCGCTGACGAACGTGCTCAAGCACGCGGGCCGGCGGGCGCGTGCGACGGTCGCGCTGCGCTGGCGGGCGGACGCGGTCACCGTCGTCGTGCGCGACCACGGCGGCGGCGCCCCGACCCCTCCGAGCGGCGCGAGCGGCCGCGGCCTCGCGGGCATGCGCGCGCGGGTCGAGGCGCGCGGCGGCACCGTGGCTGCTGGGCCGCACCCGCAGCGCGGCTTCGAGGTCCGCGCCACGATCCCGGTGGGAGGCGCCGAGTGATCCGCGTCGTGCTGGTCGACGACCAGGCGCTCGTCCGCGCCGGTCTGAAGCTCATCATCGACTCGCAGGACGACATGGAGGTCGTCGGCGAGGCCGGAGACGGCCGGGCCGCGCTCGACCTGCTGGCCGTGACGACGGCCGACGTCGTGCTGATGGACGTGCGCATGCCGGTCCTCGACGGCGTCGCGGCGACCGAGGCGCTCCTCGCGCGCGACGGCGCCCGTGCGCCGCGCGTCGTCGTCCTCACGACGTTCGACCTCGACGAGCACGCCTTCGCGGCGCTGCGCGCGGGCGCGAGCGGGTTCCTGCTCAAGGGCGCGCAGCCGGAGGACCTGCTGAGCGCCATCCGCGCGGTCGCCGCCGGCGACGCCGTCGTGGCCCCGAGCGCGACCCGCCGCCTGCTCGCGCACGTCGCCCGGCAGCTGCCCGGCGCCCGCGAGCCGGACCCGCGGCTGACCGGCCTGACCGAGCGCGAGCACGCGGTGCTGCTCGCCGTCGCGGGCGGGGCGTCGAACGCTGAGATCGCCGGCCAGCTCCACCTCGCCGAGGCGACGGTCAAGACCCACGTCGGCCGGCTGCTGGCGAAGCTCGGCGCGCGCGACCGCGTCCAGCTCGTGGTCTTCGCGTACGAGCACGGCGTCGTCCGCGCGGGCGCCTGAACGCGCGACCTGGGTCGCGCCCCGTCGCGACCTGAGGCCGATGTGGACGAGGCGCCGGCGCGACAGGCTCGGGACCATGAGCACCGTCTCCTCCTCCATCCCGCTGCGGCCCCGCCGCGACGCCCGCGCCCCGGCGCGCTGGGCGGTCGTCGCCGCGCACCTCGTCCCGCTGACCACGCTCCCGTCCGGGCTGTGGCGCCTCGGCATCGTCTTCGGTGGGTCGATGGGCGCCATCGTCGACGGCCAGCCGCTGTCCGCGAGCGGGTGGGAGCTGCCGTACATCGTGGCGCTCTCCGTCGTCGCCGAGCTGACCGCGCTGCTCACCATCGGCCTCGTCCGGCCGTGGGGCGAGCGCGCCCCGCGGTGGATCCCGCTGATCGGCGGGCGGCCCGTGTCGCGCGGCGCCGTCGTGGCCGTGGCCACGACGGGCGCCGCGGTGCTGTTCCTCATCTGGGGCGGCGCGTTCCTGGGGTACTCCGAGAGCGGGCTCGGCGACGGGTTCACCTCGCCCGGCTGGGAGGCGCTGTTCATCGCGTGCTACGCGCCGCTCCTGCTCTGGGCGCCGCTGGTCTGGGCCGTGACGTTCGACTACTGGCGCCGGCGCCGGTAGCGGCCCGGAGCTCAGCCGACCAGGTCGCTCACCGCCCGGTGGGCCTCGTTGATCGCAGCGTGCGTGTAGCCGAACGCCGCCGCGTCCGAGTTGGCGATCGCGATGTTGCCGCGCGTGCGGCGCGCCTTCGCGAACGGCTGCTCGTCGAGCGGCCGGAAGATCGCCGGGTCCTGGAGCGAGTTGTACTCGTACGCGTAGCCGTGGGCCCAGCGGTTGATCGTCACCGCCTTGACGTCGCGCGCGGGGTCGAAGCCGCTGGCGCCGACGGTGCGCGCGAGGACGTCGCGGATCTCCCGCTCGTACGCGCGGAAGTCCATCCCCATCATCTTCCCGCGGCCCGCCCGGTGCTGGGCGTGCGTGAGGCCCGCCGCCGGGTCGTTCGGCGTCGTGCTGAGCGACAGCACGATCGGCTGGTCGGGCGTGCGCGGCGTCTCGTAGCGGCCGAACGTCGTCGGGCTCATCAGGCTCACGCGGTCGAAGTAGCGGTCGAACAGCTGCACCGACCGCACGCCGGCCTTCGCGAACGCCTGCCAGTTGTCGATCGCCACGCGCGCGTAGACGAGCGGCACCTTGGGCGCGTAGTTGAGCGCCTTGCGCTGGCTCTGCGGGAGCCCGTCGACGATGCGCGCGGCGACGCTGCTCCAGCACGCCATCACCGCGTGCCGGCCGCGGACGCGGAACGCCTGGCCGTCGCGCAGGTACGTGACCTCGACCGGGCCGCTGCCGCCGCGCGCGTGGCGCACGTCGACCGCCATGCTGCGCAGCCGGATGCGGACGCGCTGGCGGGGCCGGTCGAGGCGCGCGTACTTCGCCTTCGCCAGCGTGATGCCGAACATGTCCTTCGCGGTGCCCTCGTATGCGCCGGGGACGAGCCGGTCGACGAGCAGGCGCGAGACGGTCGCGCCGCCGTCGGGGAACGTCCAGCTCTGGTGCTCGCCGGACAGGATCATCCGCGGCGTCTTGCCGATGCCGTTGTACGGCTTGGGCTCGAGCTTCAGCCCTTCGAAGCCCAGCTCGCCCGCGCCCCACGCGTCGCCGGCCGGGACCGCCTCCGCGCCGACGCCCCACAGCCCGTGCGTGCTGCGCTGGACCCACTTGATGGCCTCGTCGCCGAGGCCGACGTGCTTCTGCAGGTACTCGCGGTAGGAGATGCGGGCCAGGTAGGCCTTCTTCTGCGCGTCCGTCTGGCCGGCGAGGAAGTCCTCCTTCGTGGTTTCGAGCTTGACGATCTGCGCCTGCGCCTCGGGCGAGAACGGCGTGCGCGCGAGGAGCGCCGGGAGCTGCTCGTCCGCCTTGCCGACGACGAACGCGTCGGCGCCCCACGCCTCCTGCGGGAAGAAGTAGCCCGCCTGGAGGCCGAGCTTGGCGTACGGGTTCGGGTCCTCGCGCTTCTCCAGCGCCTCGAGGTCGATGCCGAGGTCGTCCATGAGGTCGAGCTCGGGCTTCTCCCACGTGCCCCACGAGTCGAGGTTCACCATGCCGCCGTTGGACAGCAGCGTCCGGCCGCGGACGGTGAACTCGTTGCGGTGCTGGTGGCCGCCGAAGTCGGCCAGCGCCTCCAGCACGAGGATGCGGGCCTTCGGGTTCGCCTGGCGGTAGAAGTACGCGGCCGCGAGGCCCGAGACGCCGCCGCCCACGACGACGAGGTCGTACTCCTCGTCGAGCGTGCGGACGCGGCCGGTGCGGACCTCGCCGTCGCGCACGGCGTGGCCGACCCGCATCGCCGCGTCGGTCTGGCCGGCGATGCCGTGGACGGTCGGCGGGTACTTCGGGCCGCTGCCGCCGGTCTGCGCGATGGCGGTCGCCGCCCCGCCCAGGCCGCTGAGCGCGGCCGCGGCGCCCGCGGCGCCGACGGCGAGACCGTCGATGAAGTCCCGGCGCGTGATCGGCCGATCGAGCCCCAGCTCGTCGTCGCTGAACTGCGTCACGTCTCTCCCCCTCCAACTTCCTCTAGCACTGCTAGGCAAACGATGGCGCGGCATGTTGGCACGGACGCCGCGGCCCGGCAAGCGGTGGGCGGGAGCTAGCGCGCGAGCTCTGCGTGCAGCGCGGCGACGACCGCGTCGAGCCCGAACTCGAACGCACGGTCGAGCGCCGGGTCGTCGGCGACCATGCGGCGGACCCCGGCGACGTGCGGCAGGTCGCCGGTGAGGTCCGGCGCCGGCGCGAACGGCGGGGCGGAGGCCTCCAGCGCGCCGGCCAGCACGAGGTTCTCCAGCGCGAGCATCACCTGCCACGCGGCCGGCAGCGTGTAGCCGGCCTCGACGAGCCGCGAGAGGAGCAGCTCGTAGCCCTCGAGCGTGGTGCGGCCGGTCACCGGCCTGAGCGCCAGGTGCTCGACCACATGGGGGTGACGGCTGAACGCGGCCAGCGCGCCGTGCGCGTACGCGCGGACGAACGCCTCGATCGAGCCGTCGTCGAGCGCGTCCACCCGCTCCCGCACCGACGCCCAGATCTCCGCCGACAGGTGGTGCGCGACGGCCTCGAGCAGCTTCTCCTTGCTGGAGAAGTAGTGGTAGAGCGTCGGCCCGCTGATCCCGAGGTGCTCGGCCAGCCGGCGCGTCGACAGCCGCTCGAGCCCGTCGCGGTCGATCAGCTCCAGCGCCGCCGCCACGATCTTCGGCCGGGTCTGGTCGGCGAGGTTCGGGCGCGCCATGCGCCCCCGATCATCGCACCGGCCGGCGGCGCGTCGTCAGGAGCGCGGCGAGCGCCGGCACCAGGACGCTCGACACGACGAGCGCGGCGAGCAGGATGCCGACCGCGAGCGCGAGGCCGATCTCGCGCGAGCCGCGGTCGGAGGCCAGCAGGAGCGTGGCGAACGAGCTGGCCAGCACGAGCCCGGCGGCGGCGATCGCGGGCGTGCCGTGGCGGACGGCCTCCGCGATCGCGCGGCGGATCGGTGCGCCCGTGCGCAGCTCCTCCCGCAGCCGGGCGGTCATGAGGATGTTGTAGTCCGTCCCGACGGCCACGACGAAGAGGAAGACGACGAGCGGCAGCGTGAAGGCGATGCCGCTCGCGCCGCCGACCAGCTGGACGACGAGCACGGACGCGCCGAGCGTCGCGACGAACTCCAGCGCCACCGCCGCCAGCAGGTACGCCGGGGCGACCGCGCTGCGCAGCGTCACGACGAGGATGAGGAAGATCAGCGCGGCGGCGACCGGGAAGATGAGCTTGAGGTCGTGGTCGACCGAGTCGCTGACGTCGGCGAACACCGCGGCCGTGCCGCCGACGAGCACGGTCGTGCCCTCCGGCGCCGCGTCGCGTGCGGCCGTGCGCACCGGCCCGCGCACCGCGTCCATCGCCGCCTGCGTCGCGGCGTCGGCGTCCAGGGCAAGGTCGAGCTGCGCGGCGCGGGCCCCGTCGGCGAGCACCGGCTCCGCGACGTCGCCGACGCCGGGCGCGGCGGCGAGCGCGGCGCGCAGCGGCTCCAGCCGCGCGGCCGTCAGCGGGGCGCCGTCGTCGGCGCGCACGTAGACCGGCTGCGGATCGGCGGCGCCCCGCGGCAGCGTCGCGGCGATCTCGTCGGCGGTCCGCGCGGCCGGCGTGTCGCTCCCACCCGAGGTCAGGTCGTAGGTCGTCTTCGTCGCGAGCGCGAACGCCCCGAGCACGACGAGCACCGCGCCGGCGGACAGCGCCGCACGGGCCGGACGGCCGGCGACCCACGCGCCGAGGCGCGCCGCGGGGCCGTCCGTGCGCTCGGTCCGCCACGCGCGCGAGGGCCAGAAGAGCCTGGGGCCGCTCACCGCGGCGATGGCGGGCATGAGCGTGACGCCGGCGACGAGCATCACCAGGACGGAGATCGCGATCGACGGGCCGAGGACGCGGAACTGGCCGAACTCCGCGAGCGCCAGCGTCGCGAACGCCGCGATCACGACGAGCGCCGCCGAGGCGATCACCGGGCCGACGCTCGCGGCCGCGGACGCCGCCGCGACGCGCGGCGCCTCGCCCGTGCGCAGGCGCTCCCGCAGCCGGAAGAGCAGGAAGAGGAAGTAGTCCACGCCGACACCGACGAGCACGACCGAGATGAGCTGCGTCGTGCCGACGTCGAGCTTGAAGCCGAACACGGCGGCGGCGGCCACGACCAGGCCGCCCGCGGCGCCCGCGACGAGCGTGATGGTGAGGAGCGGGACGATCGCGGCCAGCACGCCGCGCAGGAAGAGCGCGCTCAGCAGGATCACCGCGCCGAACAGCGCCAGCCCCTGGAGCATCGCGCGGGTCTCGTCGGCCTCGGTCTGGTCGCTCAGCGACGCGACCCCGCCGGTGAAGCCGACGGCCAGCCCGCGTGCGGCGGCCTGCTCGGCCACCCGGTCGCGCAGCTGCCGGTACCCCGCCTGCGCGACGGGGTCGGTGGCGTTCGCCCGCCAGCGCAGCGCGACGAGCTGGAAGCGCCCGCCGTCGGCGACCGGGCCGGCCACGGCGGCGTCGATCCGGCCCGCGCGGCCGTCGAGGTCGATCACCTCGTCCTCGACGTCCAGGTCGTCGGTGTCGGGCCGCCACCGGCCGAGCGCGACGGCCAGCTCGCGCACGGCCGTCTCGTCCGTGGCCGTCAGCGCGGCGCCGTCGGCGCGCTTGACGAGCGCGGTCACGGTCGCGGTCCCTTCCTCGACCCCGAACGCGTCCCGGGCGAACGCGACCGCCCGCGCGGACTCCGAGCCGCTCGGCAGGAAGCGCGCGGTGTCGTCGGTGGTGACCGAGTAGCTGGCGAGCCCACCGAGCACGGTCAGCGGCAGCGCGACGGCCAGCCAGACGAGGATGGTCCACCAGGGGCGGCGGGTCGAGGTGCGGACGGCTGCGGCGATCATGGCCTCGATGCTGGGCGCCCGGACGCCCGCGGACATCGGGGCTTGGGTGGAGGCCGGGCTCCACCTTTCGGAGGAGGTGGAAGGCGCGGCGCCGACGTACGCTGCGGCCGTGCCGACGATGCGCCCGCCCATCGACGCCCGGCTCCTCGTCGCCGGCACGCTCGCCGTCCTCGCGACCGCCGTGCCGACGGCGCTGCTGGTCGAGCCGGCCGGCGGGCTGACGACCGTCGACGGTCACACCGGCGCGCGGGTCGCGCTGCTCGTGCTGGCCACGCTCCCGCTGCTCGCCGTGCGGGAGGCGCCGGGCGCCGTGCTCGCCGTGCTCACCGCCGCGAACGTCGCGTCGGCGGCGTGCGGCTGGTCGACCGGCACCGTCGGGTTCGCGCTCGTCGTCGCGCTGGCGGCGACCGCCTACGCGCACGGGCGGCGGACGGCGCTCGCCTGCGGGCTCGCCGGGATCGCGGTGGTCCTGAGCGCGGCGCTGGGGCTCAGCGGGCCCGAGCAGGACGTGACCGGCGAGGGCCTCGTGATCAGCCTCACCGCGGTCGTGCTGCCGCTCGTCACCGGGGTCGTGCTGCGCGGGCACCGCGAGGCGCTCGACCGGCTGGAGGAGCTGCGCGACGTGGAGACCCGCGAGGCGGTCGCGACCGACCGCGTCCGGATCGCGCGCGAGCTGCACGACGTCGTCGGCCACGCGCTGGCGGCGATCACGCTCCAGGCGCGCGCCGGGCAGCGCGAGCTGCGGCGCGACGTGGACGCCGCCGCCGCGACGTTCGGCCACATCGAGTCGGTGGCCAGCGAGGCGCTGGAGGAGACGCGCGAGGTCGTCGGCGTCCTGCGCTCCGGCGGCGAGCGCGGGCTGCGCGACCTGCCGCGGCTCGCCGACGCGGTCGCCACGCCGGACGTGCGGGTCGAGCTCGACGTGCGCGCGGGCGGGGACGTGCCGGTCGCGGTGCAGGCGGCGGCCTACCGGATCGTCCAGGAGTCGCTCGCGAACGTCGTCAAGCACGCGGGCGCCGCGACCGCGACGGTGCGCGTCGCGCGCGAGGACGGCGCGCTGCGCGTGCGGGTCGACGACGACGGCACCGCCGCTCCGCCCCCTTCCGCACCCGGCGGCGGCCTCGGCGTCGACGGGATGCGCGCGCGGGCCACCCGGCTCGGCGGCGAGCTGCACGCCGGGCCCACGGCAGGCGGCGGCTGGCGGGTCGACGCGCGGCTGCCGCTGGGGGACGCGCCGTGATCCGCGTCCTCATCGCCGACGACCAGCCGCTCGTCCGCTCCGGCCTGCGCACGATCCTCGAGGACGAGCCGGACCTCGAGGTCGTGGGGGAGGCGGTCGACGGGCTCGACGCGGTGCAGCTCGCGCGCCGCCGCGCCGCCGACGTCGTGCTGATGGACATCCACATGCCGCGGCTGGACGGCATCGAGGCCACCCGGCGACTCGCCGGCCCCGGCGTCGAGGACCCGGTCGACGTCCTCGCGCTCACCACCTTCGACCTCGACGAGTACGTCTTCGGCGCGCTGCGCGCCGGCGCGTCGGGCTTCCTCCTCAAGGACGCGCCGCCCGACGAGCTGGTCCGCGCGATCCGCACCGTCGCCGCCGGCCAGGGCATCGTCGCGCCGCAGGTCACGCGCCGCCTCATCGCGCGCTTCGCGCAGGTGTCGCCCGCCGACGAGCGCGCGGCCGCGCTGGCCGAGCTGACCCCGCGCGAGGACGAGGTGCTGCGCCAGATGGCCCGCGGGCGCTCGAACGCCCAGATCGCGCAGGCGCTCGGCCTCGAGGAGTCGACGGTGAAGAGCCACGTGTCGCGGCTGCTCGAGAAGCTCGGCCTCACCAGCCGCGTGCAGGCGGTGATCCTCGCCTACGAGGTCGGCCACGTCACGCCCGGCATGGCCGACCTGCCGCCGCTCGGCGACGGCTGACGCACCGCCGCCGGGGGCCGCGTCGTCAGCCCGCCGCGGCCGCCTGCGGCTGCGGCTTCGCCACCGGCGTGTACGTCGACGCGTCGGTGGTGAACTCGGGCGTGCCGTAGCTCGCCAGGCGCTGCTTGAGCACCTCGGTGACGACCTTGTCGGTGATGCCGCCGACGATCGGGAGCCGCGAGGCGTTGCGCGCGGTGAGGAACGTGCCGAAGACGAGCGGCGCCGTGAGCGCGACGCGCGCGTAGTCCTCCAGGCCGAGGTCGACGCCCATCTCCGCCGCCCGCTCGCCGTTGCCGTTGAGGAACGTGCGGGTGAAGAAGAGCTTGCTGTAGCTCTTCTCGACGGCGTCGGCCACGCGGTCGGGGAGCGAGCGGCTCGGCTTGAGGTACGTCGACATCGTCGCGCGCACGAGCTCGCCGCAGATCTCGTCGTCGAAGCCGTCGCGCAGCGTGCCGGCGCGCGCGTGCATGACGTGGACGAGCGCCTCCGGGGTCGCGGGCAGCAGCTCCTCGGGCAGGCCGAGCAGGAAGCAGCGGTAGCGGCAGAACTCGACGATCGCCCGCTCGCGCGCGTTGAACTCCGAGCGGCCGGACGCCAGCGCCTGGCGGGCGAGCAGGTAGACGTTGATGAGCCCGGCGGGCATCTGGTCCACCTGCGGGATCGGGATGCCGTAGACGTCGAGGTCCCACCGCTCCGAGCGCTTGAGCGCGTTGTAGCGGACCATCGAGTGCATCAGCCGGACCATCGCGGCGGCCTCGAAGCCGTGTCCGAACCGGTCGAGCGCGCCCGGCATCGTCGTCACCGCGAAGAAGCTCGCGGTCTCGTTGACGCGCCGCGCGGCCTTGCGCCCGCCGAGCGCGCCGGTGAGCGCCATCGGGAGCGCCGCGTACGTGTTGAGGAACGTCGCGGTGAACGCGCCGCGGATGACGTACGGCGCGATCAGCGCCTGGGGGACGCGCTCGTGCCGCGCGCCCTCCTCGACCAGCTCCAGGTCGAGCCAGTCGGGCTCGTGCTCCATCGCGGCGATGAACCGCTCCAGCTCCGGCGGCGCCTCGGGCACCGCGTCGATCCCCTCCCGGCACGCGCGCTGGAGCAGGTCGATCAGGCTCCGGAAGCTCTGGTGCTCCATCAGCGCCGCGTACGGGTCGGCCACGACGTCGCCGAGCATCGTCGCGGTGCGCATAAGCTCGACCGTCCGCTCGTCGGCCAGCAGCTCGTCGCGGTCGGCGACCCAGCTCGGCAGCGACGTCTCGTCGTCGGGGTCGAGCGCCAGGCGGTACGGCTGCGCCGCGAAGTCGACGTCGCCGTAGAGGCTCGGCGTGCCCTCGCGCTGGCTGTGGACGCGCTCGGCGAGCTGGGGGAAGTGGACGGCGCTCATGTTCCTCCGGGTCCGGAACGGAACTTACGGCGTGTAAGATACACGCCGATCGGCATGGCGAGCGCGGACCTCCCAGCCCGGCGGCGGATGCGGGCCATCGACCGCCGCGAGCAGATCCTCGACATCGCCCACGCGATCGTCGACGCCGAGAGCTTCCACGCCGCGACGGTCAGCCGCATCGCCGCCGAGGCGGGCGTGACGCGCCCCGTCGTCTACCAGCAGTTCGGCGACCTGACCGGGCTCTTCATCGCGCTCGTCGACCGCGAGGCGGCGCGCGCCTACCGGCAGTTCGCGGACGCGGTCGCGCGCGCGGGCCGGGAGGGTGAGGACGTCATCGTCGAGAGCTTCGCCGGCGTGCTGCGCGCGGCCGATGCGCACCCCGCGACGTGGCGGCTGTTCCTCGTCCCGCCGCAGGGCGCGCCGCCCGAGCTGCACGAGCGCCTGGCCGCCGCGCAGGCGCTCGTCCGGGCGTACATCGAGGACGTCGTGCTGGCGATCGCGCCCGACCTGCCGGACCCGGAGTACACCGCGCGCATGCTCAACGCGGCCGGCGACGAGCTGCTGCGCCTGCGGCTCGCCAACCCCGAGGAGGCCACGACCGAGCGGCTCCTCGGGCACGCCGCGCGGCTGACGCACGCGCTCCGCGCCGGCGATGGAGGGGCGGCCGCTGCGCCCGGTTGGGTCAACCGGGACACCGAGGTGCCGATCACCGACCCGTAAAGCGATCGAGGATGGGTCCTGTGCGGGTGTCGTTGCCGGGTGGTATGCGGGTGAAGTTGCTGGCCGGGTTCGGCCTCGTGGCGGTCGTGCTGACCGCCGTCGTGTTCGTCGGCCTGTCGGCCGTCGGGAAGGTGTCGGACAAGGCGACGGGCGTGGTCGAGCTCGACCTCCCCGCCACCGGGTCGCTCGGTCGCGTCTCGACCAACGAGAGCAACTACCGGCTCGTGCAGACGATGCTCGTCGGCGCGGGCGACAACGCGGAGGCGCGCAAGCAGCTCCTCGGCTTCCTCGACACGATGCCCGCGGGCATCGACAGGGAGTTCGCGACGCTCGAGAAGCTGACGGCGGACGCGCCCGAGCAGACGCAGGCCGCCATCGCCAAGCTCAAGGGCGAGTGGACCGCGTTCCGCACGGCGTCCGAGCCGCTCGACGCGGCGCTCCAGGAGGGCGACCTCGCGGCCGCCGCCGCCGGGCTCGCCGCGAGCGAGGAGACCTTCACCCCGCTGGTGACCAACATCGGCGCGGTCCTGCGGTCGAGCGAGAAGACCTCCGCCGCCACCGCCAAGGAGCTCGACGAGACCGTCACGTCGGCCCGCACGCTGCTGATCGTGCTCGGCATCGCCGCGATCCTCGTCGCGATCGCCGCCGCGCTCTTCATCTCCCGTTTCGTCGTCCGCGGCCTGCAGCAGCTCGTGCGCGCCGCCGACAGCCTCGCCGAGGGCGACGTCGAGCAGACGGTCGCGGTCGACTCCAAGGACGAGCTCGGCCAGCTCGGCGCCTCGTTCCGCCGCCTGATCGACTACCTCAAGGGCCTCTCCGACGACGCCGGCCGCATGGCCCGCGGCGACCTCTCCGTCCCGGTCCAGCCGAGGTCCGAGCGCGACGCGCTCGGCGTCGCCTTCCGCGACATGCAGGGCAGCCTGACCGACGTCATCGGCGCGGTCACCGCGTCGGCCGAGACGCTCAGCTCCGCCTCGCAGCAGATGGCGTCGACCTCCGAGGAGGCCGGGCGCGCGGTCGGCGAGATCGCGTCCGCCGTGTCCGACGTCGCGCAGGGCGCCGAGCGCCAGGTCCGGTCGGTCGAGGAGGCGCGCCACGCGACGGCGGAGGTCTCGCACGCGACCGAGGCGTCCGCGCAGTCGGCGTCCGAGACCGCGCAGGCCGCCGCCGAGGCGCGCCGTGTCGCCGCCGAGGGCGAGGCCGCCGTCGCCAAGGCCACCGAGGCCATGCGCGAGGTCCGCGAGTCGTCCGCGCAGGTCACCGACGCGATGCGGCAGCTCGGCGCGAAGTCCGAGCAGATCGGCGGCATCGTCGAGACGATCACCGGCATCTCCGAGCAGACGAACCTCCTCGCCCTCAACGCGGCGATCGAGGCCGCCCGTGCCGGTGAGCAGGGCCGCGGGTTCGCGGTCGTGGCCGAGGAGGTCCGCAAGCTCGCCGAGGAGTCGCAGTCCGCGGCCGCGACGATCGCGACGCTGGTCGAGGAGATCCAGGGCGAGACGACGCAGGCCGTCGCGGTGGTCGAGGAGACCAACGAGCGCACCGAGCAGGGCGCCGCGACCGTGGAGGAGGCGCGCGACGCCTTCGCCCGCATCGGCGTGTCGGTCGACGACATGACCGGCCGCGTCGACGCGATCGCCGCCGCGGTGCAGCAGATCGCCGCCTCCGCGCAGAAGGTGCAGAGCGACATGACCGAGGTCGCCGCGGTGGCCGAGGAGTCGAGCGCGTCGTCCGAGCAGGTCTCGGCCTCGACGCAGGAGACCAGCGCCTCCGCGCAGGAGATCGCCGACAGCGCCCAGCAGCTCGCGAGGACCGCCGAGGACCTCCAGCACCTCGTCGGGCGCTTCACGCTCGTCTGACCCGGCGGCCGTCGTAGCCTGGGCGCCGATGGCGCGCGTCCTCGTCACCGGCTCGGCCGATGGTCTCGGCCGAGCCGCCGCCGCGGCGCTGCTCGACGACGGGCACGAGGTGGTCGTCCACACGCGCAGCGAGGAGCGGCTGCCCGCGGTGCGCGAGCTCGTGGACCGCGGCGCCGCGGCCGTCGTGGGGGACCTGGCGGACGTCGGCCAGACGCGGGCGCTGGCCGAGCAGGTCGATGCGCTCGGGCGGCTCGACGCGGTGATCCACAACGCCGGCGTGATGACCGGGCGGCACGTGCTCACGGTCAACGTCGTCGCGCCGTACCTGCTGACCGCGCTCGTCGGCCGGCCCGAGCGGCTGGTCTACCTCAGCAGCGGCATGCACCGCGGCGGGCGCGCCGACGTCGCCGGGATGGACTGGTCGGGCGCGCGGGCGACGGGCTCGTACTCCGACAGCAAGCTCTTCGTGACGGCGCTGGCCGCGGCGGTCGCACGCCGGTGGCCGGACGTCCTCAGCAACGCGGTCGACCCCGGCTGGGTCCCGACGCGGATGGGCGGCCCCAATGCGCCCGACGACCTGCGCCTCGGCCACGTGACGCAGACGTGGCTGGCGACCAGCGACGACCCCGCCGCGCGGACCTCAGGCGGCTACTGGCACCACCAGCGCCGGCGCGAGCCGCACCCGGCGGTCGGCGACGAGCGCTTCCAGGACGCGCTCCTCGACGCGCTCGCCGCGTTCACCGGCACGCCGCTCGGCTGACTTACCGCGCAGGGTGAACGTCTCAACATCCGTTGAGGTGTTGTAGGGTCCCGCCATGGCCACGGATCGCTGTGACCTGCTCTGCCTCGACCTGCCCAAGGCGGAGGCGCTTCGGGAGCGCCGGCTCGCCCCGGACGCCGCGCGCGAGCTGGCCGACCGCGCGAAGGCGGTCGCCGACCCGACCCGCCTGACGCTCGCCGCCGCCCTCGCCGCGACCGACGAGCTGTGCGTGTGCGACCTCGCATGGATCGCCGAGCGGCCCGAGAACCTCGTCTCGCACCACCTGCGCACGCTGCGCGGGGCCGGGCTGGTGACGAGCCGCCGCGAGGGCAAGATGGTCATGTACGCGGTGACCGACGCGGGCCGTGCGCTGCTCGCCGCCGTCGGCGCCGCCCCGGAGGCGGTCGTGTGAGCGCCGGGCCGCTCCGCGTCGTCGCGCACCCGGCGTCCGCGCCGGTCGACCGCGTGACGTACGAGCGGCTCGCCCGTCGCGTGCGGGCGCTCTCCTGGTTCAGCCTCGCCTACATGGCGATGGAGGGCGGCATCGCGATCCTCGCGGGCGTCCTGGCCGGGTCGGTCGCGCTGATCGGCTTCGGCATCGACTCGGCCATCGAGGGCTTCGCGAGCGGGATCATCGTGTGGCGCTTCACCGGCGCGCGGATGTTCTCGCACGCCGCGGAGGAGCGCGCGCAGAAGCTCGTCGCGGTGCAGTTCTTCGTCCTCGCGCCGTACGTCGGCTACGAGTCGGTGACCGCGCTGGTCGACGGCCACCGGCCCGACGCGAGCTGATTGGGGATCGCGCTCAGCGCGTCCAGCCTCGTCGTCATGCCGTACCTCGGGCTCGCCAAGCAGCGCATCGCCGAGCGGATCGGCTCCGCCGCGACGAAGGGCGAGGGGCGCCAGAACCTGCTGTGCGCCTACCTGGCCGGCGCGCTGCTCCTCGGCCTGCTCGGCAACGCGGTGGTGGACGCGTGGTGGCTCGACCCGATCGTCGGCCTGCTGATCGCCGGTGTCGCGGTCAAGGAGGGGCGGGAGGCGTGGCGCGGCGAGGGGTGCTGCGTGAGCGGCGGCTGCGCGATGCCCTGAACGCCGTGCTATTCATGAACGTATGTTCATGGGCGGGAGCCGGCGGTGCGGGCCGCTGGCCGATCGCACGTACCGGAGGCTGTTCGCCGCCCAGGTGATCTCGCTGGCGGGGACCGGCGTGACGACCGTCGCGCTCGGCCTGCTCGCCTACGACCTGGCGGAGTCGAACGCGGGCGCGGTGCTCGGCGGGGCGCTCGCGCTGAAGATGGTCGCCTACGTCGCGCTCGCGCCGGTGATCGCGGCGTTCGCGGGCCGCTTCCCGCGGCGGCGGCTGCTCGTGGCGCTTGCGCTCGCGCAGGGCGCCGTCGTGCTCGGGATGCTCTTCGCCAGCGAGGTCTGGCACGTCTACGCGCTGATCTTCGCGCTGCACGCCGCGGCGGCCGGCTTCACGCCCGCGTTCCAGGCCGCGATCCCCGAGGTGCTGCCGGACGAGCGCACGTACACGCGCGCGCTCTCGCTCTCGCGCCTGGCCTACGACCTGGGCGAGCTGCTCAGCCCCGCGCTCGCCGCCGTGCTCCTGCTGCTGCTCGACTTCCACGTGCTGTTCGCCCTCGACGGCGCGACGTTCCTGGCCGCCGCCGCGTTGATCGCGACCTCCGGCCTGGCGCCGTCCGCCCGCGGCGTGGCCGACCCGGGGAACCGCCCGCCCCTCACCGCCGGCATCCGCCGCTACCTCGCGACGCCCCGGCTGCGCGGCCTGCTCGCGCTGAACGTCGCGGTGGCGTCGGCGAGCGCGATGACGATCGTCAACACCGTCGTGCTCGTGCGCGACGAGCTCGGCGGCGGCGACAGCGCGGTGGCGCTCGCGCTGGGGGCCGCGGGCGCGGGCTCGATGGTCACCGCGCTCGCGCTCCCCCGCGTCCTCGACCGCGTGCCCGACCGGCCCGTGATGCTCGCCGGCGGCGCGCTGCTGCCGCTCGGCCTGGTCGCGACCGCGCTCGTGCCGAGCTACGCGGCGCTGCTGCTCGCGTGGTTCGCCCTCGGCGTCGGCCTGTCGCTCGTCCAGACCCCGGCGGGCCGGCTGATCCAGCGCTCGGCGGGCGAACGGGAGCGGCCCGCGCTCTTCGCCGCGCAGTTCTCGCTCTCCCACGCGTGCTGGCTGGCGACGTACCCGATCGCGGGCGTGCTCGGCGCGGCGATCGGCATCGGCACCGTCGCCTGGGTGCTGGCCGCGGTCGCGGCGGTCGCGACGCTCGCGGCGGCCCGGCTGTGGCCCGGGAGCGCGCCGGCCGCCGCGGTACGGTGGCGGGCGCGATGCCGCATCCGTCCGAGCACCGTCCGGTCGGCCGTCCGCTCGAGCCGGGGGAGGCCGACGCCCTCGCGGCCTCGATGAAGGCGTTCGGGACCGGCAGCCGCATCCGCCTCCTGTGGGCGCTGCTGGAGGGCGAGCGGACGGTCGAGCAGCTCGAGGCGGCGACCGGGCTCGAGCAGAGCCTCGTCTCGCACCAGCTGCGCGTGCTGCGGGAGCTGCGGTTCGTCGTCGCGCGCCGCGACGGGCGCAACCAGCTCTACCGGCTGTCCGACCACCACGTGCCGGAGCTGCTGGCGGCGATCCGCAACCACCAGGAGCACCTCGACGCGCAGCCCCCGCCTACGGCTGCCCCGCGTCGAACTCCCGCGCGGCCTCGCGCAGCGCGTCGATGACGTGGCGCCCGTGCGGGTGGTGCTCGCCCGGCGGCAGCAGCGCGTAGACGTCGCGGTGGCGCGTCGGGCCGTCGGTCGCGCGGACGACGACGCCGGGGTGCTCGCCGGCGAGCAGGCTCGGGATGAACCCGACGCCGAGCCCGCGGGCGATCATCCCGCGCGTCCCGCCGGTGGACAGCGCCACGATGTGCGGCTCGAACCCCGCCTCGCGGCAGGCGTCGATCAGGAAGCCCTCCGTCGACGGCAGGATCCAGTCGTCGTCGGCGAGGTCGGCGAGCGCGATCGGCCCCGGCGCCGAGGCGAGGCGGTGGCCGGGCGGGAGGCTGAGCAGGAACGTCTCGCGCAGGAGGTCGATCCGCTGGACGTCGCGCAGCTCGCGGCGCGGGAGCGTGGCGTCCTGGTAGGCGAGTGCCAGGTCGAGCTCGCCGCTGAGCAGTCGCTCCTCGAGCGAACTCGCGGTCACCTCGCTGAGCAGGACGCGCACGTCGCCGTGCGTGGCGCGCAGCCGCTCGATCGCGGCGGGGACGAGGCCGGCCATCGACGTCGGGAAGCAGCCGACGCGGATCTGGTCGCGCCGCGCGCTCGCGAGCGCGGCCAGCTGCGTCTCCGCCAGCTCCAGCCGCCACGCGACGTGGTCCGCGTGCTCGAGCAGCACCTCGCCCGCCCGCGTCAGGCGCAGCCCGCCGCGTCCGCCGCGGCCGCGGTCGAGCAGCCGCACGCCGATCTCCCGCTCCAGCAATGCGACCTGGCTCGACACCGACGGCTGGGAGAGCGAGAGCCGCTGCGCGGCGCGGGAGAACGAGCGCTCGTGCGCGACGGTGCGGAAGGTGAGGAGCCGTCGCGGATCCATAGGCTCCGACTATCGCAGGCGAAGAACCTGTATTTGAAGCTCTGGCTCCGGCGGCCCACCCTGGGGTGCATGCTTGCCACGCTCATGTACGCCGCGGGCGACGTCCGCGTCGAGGACGTCCCCGACTCCACCATCGCCGAGCCCACCGACGCGATCGTCCGCGTCACCAGCGCCTGCATCTGCGGCAGCGACCTGTGGCCGTACGGCGACCTCGAGGCCCGGGAGGTCGGCCGCCCGATGGGCCACGAGGCGATCGGCGTCGTCGAGGACGTCGGCGCCGAGGTACGGACGGTCAAGCGCGGCGACCTCGTCGTGATGCCGTTCGCGTTCTCTGACGGCACGTGCGCCTTCTGCCACGAGGGGCTGCACACCGCGTGCGTCCAGGGCGGCTTCTTCGACGCGCTGAAGACCGGCGCCGCGCAGGCCGAGGCGGTCCGCGTCCCGCTCGCCGACGGCACGCTCTACAAGCTCCCGGTCGCCGAGGACGACGCGCTCATGCCGTCGCTGCTCACGCTGTCCGACGTGCTCGGCACCGGCCACCACGCGGCGGTCGTCGCGGGCGTCAAGCCGGGCGACGCGGTGGCCGTCGTGGGCGACGGTGCGGTCGGCCTGTGCGGCGTGATCGCGGCCAAGCGCCTGGGCGCGGAGCAGATCATCATCATGGGCCGCCATCAGGACCGCACGGACCTCGCGCGCGAGCTGGGCGCCACCGACGTCGTGGCCGAGCGCGGCGAGGCGGCGGTCGAGCGGATCATGGGGTTGACCGGCGGCGTCGGCGTCCACGGCGTCCTGGAGTGCGTCGGCACCGAGGCGGCGACCGAGACGTCGGTCGCGATCGCGCGGCCGGGCGGCGCGGTCGGCCGCGTGGGCGTCCCGCACTACCCGGCGATCCCGCTCGCGCAGCCGATGTTCTTCAAGAACGTCACGGTCGGCGGCGGCCCGGCGCCCGTCCGCGCCTACATCGACGAGCTGCTCCCCGACATCCTCGACGGGAAGATCGAGCCGGGTCGCGTGTTCGACCGCACGGTCGGCCTGGACGGGGTGCCTGACGGCTACCGCGCCATGGCCGACCGGACGTCGATCAAGGTGCTCATCCGGCCGTAGCCCCGCGTCAGGCCGCGGGGGGGATGTTGTGCGCGCCGCGGAACACGTTCTCCGGGTCGTGGTCGCGCTTGATGCGGGCGAGCCGCTCGTACGTCGCGTCCGGGTAGGCCTCGCGGATGCGGGCCGCGCCGTCGGTGCCGAGGTAGTTGACGTACGCGCCGCTGCCCAGGACGCCGAGCGCCGACGCCGTGCCCTCGGCGCGCGCCTCGAGCGTCGCGACGTCCTCGCCGCCGATGCCCGGAGCGCCGACGATGACGAGCGTGTCGCGGTCGCGGTGGGCGAACGCGGTGGCGTCGGCCGGGACGCGCGACACCGCGCCGCCGAGCACGCGGAGCTGGACGGCGAGCGGGGCGGGGGCGACGGCACGGACCTGGTCCAGGATCGTCTCCGCCTCGGCCACGCCGAGCTGCCCGGCGAAGCCGTTGCGCACCGCGACCGCGCCGCGCGGCGGGCCGTCTTCGAGCAGCTCGGCGTACGGCATCGGCCGCACGAGGTCGGCGAGCGGCGTGCCGAGCGCGCGCATCCGGGCGACGATCCGCTCGCCCTCGTCGAGGTCGCCGCTCCAGGCGAGCAGCCCGAACACGACGAGCTGCCCGTGGAGCTCGGCCGGCACGAACGGCGCCGGCGGCGCGAGCCCCACGTGCGCGATCGTGGTCAGCTCGTCCGGCGCCTCGGCGGCGATCTCGAGGAAGCCCGCGAGCACGGCCGGCTCGGGCGGCAGCAGGAGCATCCCGCCGAGGACGGTCGGGGCCTCCCGAAGGCGGTAGCGCAGGCTCGTCACGACGCCGAAGTTCCCGCCGCCGCCGCGCAGCGCCCAGAACAGGTCGGGCTCGCGCTCGGCGTCGACCTCGACGAGCCCGCCGTCGGCGGTCACGAGGTCGAACCCGAGCACCGAGTCGATCGTCAGGCCGTCCCGGCGCGCGAGCCAGCCGATGCCGCCGCCGAGCGTGATGCCCGCGACGCCGACGGTGCCGGTGTCGCCGAAGCCGGTCGCCAGCCCGTGCGCGGTGGTCGCGGCGGTGTACTCGCCGGCGCGCAGGCCGGCGCCGGCGCGGGCCTCGCGCCGCTCGGGGTCGATCGTGAGGTCGCGCAGCGCGGAGGTGTCGATGACGACGCCGCCGTCCGCGATCGCGTGGCCGGCGAAGCCGTGGCCGCCGCCGCGCACGGAGAGCGGGAGGCCGCGCTCGCGGGCGAAGGTCACGGCGCGGGCGACGTCGCCCGCGCCCGCCGCGCGCACGACGACGGCGGGGAGGCGGTCGATGGCGGCGTTGAAGATCGCGCGCACCTCGTCGTACGCGGGGTCGCCGGGGAGGAGGGCCGCGCCGTCGAGGCGCGTGCGCAGGTCGTCGAGCCCGTCGGGGGCCTCGGGGGTGTGGAGATCCGTGGTCATGGTGTCGCGGACGACCCTACGTCTTCAACCACGGTTGAAGTCAAGGACTTCGAACGATCTCGAAGCGTCCGCCGCGTCAGTCGCCGAACGGGGCCTCGCCCGTGGCGACCGGCCGCGCGTCGTCGGCCGACCACGCCGACCACGAGCCGGGGTACAGCGCCGCGGGCGGCAGGCCGGCCCGTTCGAGCGCCAGCAGGTCGTGGCACGCGGTGACGCCCGAGCCGCAGTAGACGATGACCTCGTCGCGCTCCGCCGCGCCGAGCTGCGCGAACCGCTCCCGCAGCTGGTCCGCCGGGAGGAACGTCCCGTCGGGTGCGAGGTTGCCGCCCCACGGGGCGCTCACGGCGCCGGGCACGTGGCCGGTCCGCGTCTCGCTCGGCAGTGCCTCGACGCCGGTGTACCGCCCGGGCGCGCGGGCGTCGAGCACGAGCGCCTCCGGTGACGCGGCGGCCGCGGCGACCTCGTCGGCGGTGCGCAGGAGGTCCGCGGGCCAGGGGCGCGGGAGGCGCGTGACTGGCGGCCGGGTCGTCGCGCCGGTCTCCAGCGGGCCGGGCCACGCGGCGAGCCCGCCGTCGAGCAGGACAGCGGGCTGGCCGATCCGCCGCAGCATCCACACCAGCCGCGCCGCGAACCCGCCGCCCTGGTCGTCGTACGCGACCACGACGTCGTCGTCGCCGATGCCGCGCGCGCCGAGCCGCGCGGCGAACGCCTCGGGCGTGGGGAGCGGATGGCGCCCGCCCGCCGTGCTCGGCGGCGCGGACAGGTCGGTGTCCACGTCGACCCACACCGCGCCCGGCACGTGGCCCTCCTCGTACGCCGCCTCGCCCGGCCGCCCGTCGAGGTACCAGCGCACGTCGGCGAGCACCAGGCGGTCGCGGTGGGCGGCGACCCAGGCGGCGTCGACGACGGGTGGGAGGGGCTCGGTCATGCCCGAAGGATTCACCACGGCGCGGCGCGGCGGCGAGACGCGGGGCGTCCGGCGGTGAGAGCTGTCCGCCGACCGCGACGGGTGGGAGGACGCGCCGCGCCCGCGCAGGTCGGGCACCCGCCGACGCGCCACCGGTCACATCCGCGGGCTCCATCTCGTCCTTGGGGGCGTGAGGACGAAAGGAGACCGATGAGCCCGCCCACCGACCCCGCGACGAGCGCCGGCGACGTGATCACCGGCGCCGCCGGCTGGCTGACCGCGCTGGGCGTGGTCACGATGGTGCTGTTCCCGTTCGCGCTGCCCGGCATCGTGCTGACCGTGGCGCTCGTCGCGCCGGTGCTCGTGCTCGGGCTGGCGGCCGGGCTCGTGGGCGCCGTGGTCGCGGCGCCGGTCCTCGTCGTGCGGCGGCTGCGGCGGTCGGCGTGAGCGAGCCGGCGGCCGGCGCCGCGTACGAGGAGCTGCGCGCGAAGGCGTTCGGGGTCGCGTACCGGATGCTGGGGCGCGTCACCGAGGCCGAGGACCTCGTGCAGGAGGCGTTCCTGCGGCTGCACCGCGAGCTGGACGCGGGCACGCGGATCGCCTCGCCCGAGGGGTTCCTGGTGACGGTCGTGACGCGGCTGGGGATCGACGAGCTGCGCTCCGCGCGGGCGCGCCGCGAGACGTCGGTCGGCGGGTGGCTGCCCGAGCCGCTGCTGACCACCGACCACGACGACCCGACCCGCCACGCGGAGATCGCCGAGTCGCTGTCGGTCGCGCTGCTGGTGGTGCTGGAGCGGCTGTCGCCCGAGCAGCGCGCGGTCTTCCTCCTGCGCGAGGTGTTCGACTACCCGTACGAGCGGATCGCGACGGTGCTCGGCAAGAGCACGGACGCGGTGCGTCAGCTGGGGTCGCGGGCCCGACGCCAGGTCGAGCTCGAGCAGCCGCGCTTCGAGACCTCGCGCGAGCAGCGCGACCGGCTCGCCGACCGCTTCTTCGCCGCGTTCGAGGACGGCGACCTCGAAGGGCTCGAGGCCCTGCTCGCCGAGGACGCGACGATCCGCGGCGACGGCGGGCTGCCCCGCGCGCGGCGGCGCCGGACGGCGGTCCAGGGGCGCGTGCGCTGCGCCCGCGCCATCCGGGCTGGCCGCGGCCTGCTGGAGCGCATGGGCACGAGCGTCCGCCGCGCCGAGGTCAACGGCGAGCCCGGCCTCCTCGTCCTGGACCCCGAGGGCCGGCTGGTCGGCGTCGTCACGGTCGACGTCGCGGACGGCCACGTGCGGGCCGTCAACTCGATCTTCAACCCCGACAAGCTCGGCCACCTCGGGCCGGTCGCGGACCACGCGGCGCTGTTCGAGGCGGTCCGCACGCGCCCCCGGGGCGGCCGCCCCGGCGCCGGCCCCGCAGACGACCAGGAGGCAGCACGATGAGCACCGACGCATCCCGCGACCCGCAGCGCTGGCGCATCCTGGCGGTGATCGCCCTGGCCCAGCTCATGGTGGTGCTCGACGTCACCGTGGTGAACATCGCGCTGCCGTCCGCGCAGGCCGACCTCGGGTTCAGCGACGAGTCGCGCCAGTGGGTCATCACCGCGTACGCGCTGGCGTTCGGCTCGCTGCTCCTGCTCGGCGGGCGGATCGGCGACCTGGTCGGGCGCAAGTGGACGTTCGTCGCGGGTCTGAGCGGCTTCGCCGGCGCGTCGGCGGTCGGCGGCGCCGCCCCCAGCCTGGAGGTGCTCGTCGCCGCGCGGGCGGTGCAGGGCGTGTTCGCTGCGCTCCTCGCACCGGCGGCGCTCTCGATCGTGACGACCACGTTCACCGACCCCGGCGAGCGGGCGAAGGCGTTCGGCGTGTACGGCGCGATCGGCGGCTCGGGCGCGGCGGTCGGGCTGCTGCTCGGTGGCGCGCTCACCGAGGTCCTGACCTGGCGCTGGACGATGTACGTGAACCTCGCGTTCGCCCTCCCCGCGGCGCTCGCCGCGGTCCGGCTGCTGGTGAACGGGCGTCCGGCGCGCCGCCCGCGGATCGACGTGCCCGGGGTGGTCGTCGCCACGAGCGGCCTGCTCGCGCTCGTCTACGGCTTCGCCAACGCGGAGATGGACGCGTGGGACGCGCCGCTGACCGTCGGCCTGCTCGCGTTCGGCGTCGTGGCGCTGGGCGCCTTCGTGGCGCTGGAAGCGCGGGTCGCGAGCCCGCTCCTGCCGCTGGGCGTCGTCCGCGACCGCAACCGCGGTGCGGCGTTCCTGGCGATCGTGGTCACCGGCCTGGCGACGTTCGCGACGTTCCTGTTCCTGACCTACTACCTGCAGACGGTGCTGGGCTTCTCGCCGATCGAGACCGGCCTGGCCTTCCTGCCGATGGTGATCACGGTCATGGCCGCCGCGACGGTCGCGTCCACGCGCCTGCTCCCGCGCGTCGGACCGCGGCCGCTGGTGCCGGCGGGCCTCATGTCCGCCGCGCTCGGGGTGACCCTCCTGACCGGGATCGAGGTCGGGGCGTCGTACGCGGCGGCGGTGCTGCCGGGCATCCTGCTCGCCGGCTTCGGGTTCGGCCTGGTCATGGCGCCGTCGTACGCCACCGCCACCCAGGGCGTGGAGCCCGGCGACGCCGGGGTCGCCTCGGCGCTGGTCAACACGTCGCAGCAGGTCGGCGGGTCGCTCGGCGTGGCGCTGCTCTCGACGGTCTTCGCGAGCGCGGTCAGCGACCACGCGGCGGCCGCCGGCACCCCCGTCGCGGTCGCGCAGGCCGAGGCGGTCGTGCACGGCTCGACCGTCGTGTTCTGGTGGGGTGCGGCCATCCTGGCCGTGGGCGCGCTCGCGACGGCGCTGCTGTTCGAGCGGGCCGGCGCGCGCGCCCGCGGGCACGGCGAGCTCAGCCCCGCCGCGCCGTGACCGGTTCAGCGGGCGCCGAAGTCGTGCGTGTAGGTCGCGCCTGAGGCGCCGCTCGGCGTCCCGAGCGCGACCCCGACGCCCGCCTCGGCGAACGTGGCGCGGAGGATGTTCGCGCGGTGGCCGGGGGAGCCCATCCAGCCGGTGACGATGCTCGCCGCGGTCGCGCGCGTGCCCGAGCCCCACGCGATGTTCTCGCCGTACGTGCGCCACGGGACGTAGCCGGCGGCCTCGATGCGGTCGACGACCTCGCGGCCGTCCGCGCTGGTGTGGCTGAAGTAGCGCTGGGCCACCATGTCGCGCGAGTGGGCGACGGCGGCGCTCTGCAGCGCGGCGTGGTGGGCGAGCGGCGGCAGGCCCGCGCGGGCGCGCTCGGCGTCGACGAGGCAGACGACCGCGGCGCGGACGCGGTCGAGGGTCTCGGCGGTCGGGACGGTCTGGGTGTCGGAGCAGGTCGCGGGGGCGGGCTGCGGTGTCGGCGCGGGCTGCGGCGCCGGGGCGGGTGACGGCGTGGGAGCGGGTGCCGGTGCCGGCGCGGGTGATGGCGTGGGCGCCGGTGCGGGCGGCTCGACCGCGGGCGCGGTCGGCGCCGCGGCCGCCGGCGTGGGGCCGGACGCGGCAGGCGCCGGCGGAGCGGGGGCGGGCGCGGGCGCGGGCACCGGCG
>NZ_JBXPIZ010000014.1:0-188752 GCF_056863265.1 Parviterribacter multiflagellatus | reverse complement strand
TGCCCCCGCGGACGCGCTCGCGCCCGCCGCCGCCGCGCTCGCCGCGGCCGGCCCCGCGGCGCCGCCCGCCTGGCACGCCGACCACGTCGAGGCGCTGCTCGCCGCCGGCCGCCGCGACGACGCGCTCGCGGCGTGGGAGGCCGCCGGGGCGGGGACCGGCGGGACGCTCGCGGCGGCCCGCGCGCGGGCGCTCCTCACCGGCGACGCCGCTCCCGACGATGCGCCCGCCGCCGGCGCGGAGGGGACGCCGCTCGACCGCGCCCGCGCCGAGCTGGCGGTCGGCAGCCGCCACCGCCGCGCCCGCCGGTTCGGCCCCGCCCGGGTCCACCTCGCGCGGGCGCTGGCGCTGCTGGAGCAGCTCGGCGCCCCGGGCTTCGCGGCGACCGCGCGCGAGGAGCTGCGCCTCGCCGGTGCGCAGGTCGCCGACCGCACCGCGCCCGGGACGGTCGTGCTGCGCCCCGAGGAGCAGCGCATCGCCGCGCTCGTCGCCGCCGGCGCGACGAACCGCGAGATCGCCGCGGAGCTCCTCCTCAGCGAGGCCACGCTGGAGCGGCGGCTGACCGCCATCTACCGGCGCGTCGGCGTCCGGTCGCGCAAGGAGCTGGCGGGCCTCGTGCGCGTGGACGCGCCATAGACTGCCCGCGGATGCTCCACGGCCGGAGACGTGAGCGCGGCCGCCTCGCCGCGGTGCTGGACGCCGCCCGCGCGGGCCGCAGCACCGCGCTCGTCGTGACCGGGCCGCCGGGCATCGGCAAGACCGCGCTGCTCGACGACCTGGCGGACGCCGCCGACGTCCGCCTGCTCCGCACACGCGGGCGGGAGGTCGAGGCCGACCTGCCGTACGCCGCGCTGCTCGAGCTGCTCGGGCCTGTGCTGGGCGAGCGCGAGCGCCTGACGGCGACCGAGCGGCAGGCGCTCGGCAGCGCGTTCGCGCTCGAGGAGGGCTCGCCGACGGACCGCTTCGCGCTCCCGGCCGCGATCGTCGCGCTGCTCGCGCACCTGGCCGAGGAGCACCCCGTGCTCGCGCTGGTCGACGACGCGCACTGGCTCGACCCCGCCTCGCGTGACGCGCTCGTCTTCGCCGCCCGCCGCCTCGGCGCGGAGGGCGTCGCGCTCGTGCTCGCCAGCCGCGACCCCGACGAGGCGCCCGACCTCGAGCGGCTCGCGCTCGCACCGCTCGACACCGAGGCCGCCCGCGCGCTCGCCGGCGAGCGGGAGACGGTCGCGCCAGCGGTGCTCGACGCGCTGGTCGACGGCGCGCACGGCAACCCGCTCGCGCTGCTGACCCTGCGCCGCGGCCTCAGCGCCGACCAGGCCGCGGGCCGGGCGCCGCTCGGTCCGCAGCTCGCCGCCGAACGGGGCGTGCAGGCGTCGTTCGAGGCGCAGCTGGCTGCGCTCCCGGAGGCGACGCAGCGCGCGCTCTGCCTGCTCGCCGCGGCCGCCGGGGTGGAGGCCGGTGCCGTCGACGCCGCGCTCGCCGCCCTCGACGCGGACCTCGGCCCCGCGGAGGCCGCCGGGCTGATCGACGACGCCCGTGCGTTCGCCCACCCGCTGCTCGCCTCCGCCGCCTACCACGGCCAGCCGAGCAGCGTGCGCCGCGCGGTCCACGCCGCGCTGGCCGACCAGCTCACCGACCCGTCGCGCCGCGCGTGGAACCTCGCCCGCGCCGCCGCCGGCCCCGACGAGGACGTCGCGACCGCGCTGGAGGCCGCCGGGGCCGACGCGCGCCGCCGCGGCGGTCACGCCGAGGCCGTCCGCGCGTACGCGCGCGCCGCCGAGCTGTCGACCGACGCGGAGGCGCGCGCCCGCCGCCAGCTCGAAGCAGCGACCGACGCCGCCGTGGCCGGGGAGCTGGAGCGCGCGATCGAGCTCGCCCGCGCGTCCGCCGGCGGCACCGCGGACCCGGCCGTGCAGGGCCAGGCCGAGCGGCTGCGCGCGCAGACGCTGCTGCGGCAGGGCGAGCCGGAGGAGGCGCGGCAGATCCTCGAAGGGCTCGCGGCCGCGGCGACGGCGGCCGGCGCGCCGCCGATCGCCGCGCTGATGCTGCTCGAAGCGGCCGCAGCGCGGATGATGAGCGGCGACGTCGTGGGGCTCGCGGAGACCGCCGAGCGGGCGCTCGCGCTCGTGGCCGACAGCGAGCCGTTCATGGCGCAGATCGCGATGCTGCTGCACGGGCAGGCGCTCGCGGTGCTCGGCCGGACCGAGGAGGCGCGGCGGCTGTTCGAGGCTGGCGCGCCCGTGCTCGCCGACCCCGATCCGCTCTCGCCGCTGGCCGAGATCGTCGGCATGACCGCGACCGCGGCGATGTGGCTGGAGGACTTCGCCCGCGCCGAGGCGATCGCCGCGACGCTCGTCGCCCGCGCGCGCCGGGCCGGCGCGGTCGGCCGGCTGCCGCTCCCGCTCATCGTCCAGACCCAGCTGCACTGGCGGCGCGGCCGCTGGGCCGCCGCGCGCGCCGACGCCGAGGAGGCCGTGCGCATCTCGCGCGAGACCGGCCAGCTCGCGGGCATCGCGGTCGCGATCCCGTACCTCGTGCGCGCGGACGCGGGCATCGGGCTGCTGGAGGAGGCGCGCGCCCACGCGCGCGAGGGCCTCGCGCTGGCCGAGCGGTTCGCCGGCGAGGCGACGCTCATGCACGTCCACGCCGCGCTCGGGTTCGTGGAGCTGACCGCCGGACGGGCCGACGAGGCGCTGCTGTGGCTGGACCGCGCCGACCGATACGGCGTCGAGCACCGCCACGGCGAGCCGGCGATCGCGTTCTCCGCCGCCGACCTCGTCGAGGCGCTCGTGCGCGTGGGGGAGCCCGACCGCGCGGCGGAGGTGCTCGCGCGGCTCGACGCGCAGGCCGCGGCGACAGGCGGTGCGTGGGACGCGGCGATCGTGGAGCGCGGGCGCGTGCTGCTGGCCGCCGACGACGACGTGGAGCGGCACGCCGCGGCGGCGCTCGCGGCGCACGACCGGGTCGACCTGCCCTTCGAGCGCGCACGCACCGAGCTCGTCGTGGGGGAGCGCCTGCGCCGCGCGCGCCGCCGCGGGGACGCCCGCGCGCCGCTGGAGCGCGCCCTCGACGCGTTCGACCGGCTCGGCGCCGAGCCGTGGGCGGAGCGGGCGCGGACCGAGCTGCGCGCCGCGGGCGGCGCCCCAGCCGATCACGCCGCGGCGCCGCTGCGGGCGCTCACCCCGGGCGAGCTGCAGGTCGCCCTGCTGGTCGCCGAGGGGCAGACGAACCGCGACGTCGCGGGGGCGCTGTTCATCAGCCCGAAGACCGTCGAGCACCACCTCGGCGCGATCTACCGCAAGCTCGGGCTCGCCTCGCGCACCCAGCTCGCGGCGCTCGTCGCCGCCGGCTAAGCGGCGACCTGGCGCGCGATCCGGCCGCCGCGGTCGTCCGCGACGGCAGCGACGTCGACGACCACGTCCTCGCCCGCCGGCCGCAGCGTCACCGTGAGCGGCGCGCCCTGGCGGCGGCGCCGGAGCGCGGCGAGCCCGTCGGAGACCTCCCGGCGCGTGCGCTGCGCCACCGGCGAGGGGACGTGGGCGAGCGCGAGCCAGTCGGCCTCCAGCCGCACCTCCACGCCGCTTGCGCGGGCGGAGCGGGCGACGTCGGCCACCTCGAGGATCGAGCACCGATCGCCGCACGCGAGCGTCCACCCGCCGGGCGCGAACGGGTCGAGCAGCACGCCGAGCGCGGCGAGCGCCGTGTCGAGCCGGGCGATGAGCGTGGGGAGGACGGCGGGCCGCGACCCCGCCTCGTCTGCGAGCGACCGTGCCTCGGCGAGGAGCCCGGCGACCGGCTCGGCCGACCCGGCGCCCGCCAGCGCGGCGTCGGCGGCGGCGACGACGTACGCGAGATCCCGCGCCGCCTGGCGCCGGTCGAGCCCCCACGCCGACCGCGCATGGGCGCCGGCGGAGCGCGCGGCGCGCAGCGTCACGCCGAGCGCGCGCAGGTCGCTCGGGACGGACGTCGGGGCGTGGGGCGGGGCGATCAGCTGGAGCACGCCTCGCACCTTCGCCGCGCCGGCTCTGCGGCACATCGGGGAGGCTCCGCAAAACCCCGCGCCGCCACCACCCGCCGCGCGCCCGCGGCGGCGGGGCTAGTTCCTGATGACCTCGCCGGTGTCGGGGTCGACCCGCGACTGCGCCGGCTCCCGCGAGACGTCCACCGCGAACGTGCCCTCGGGCCGCTTGCCGTCGACCGCGACCGCCTTCGCCTTGCCGTCGAGGCCCGCGGCGACGCGGTAGCTCACCTCGTACTTGCCGGCCTTGACCGGCGTGACCTTCCACGAGAACGTCTTCGACTCGCCGGGGGCGAGCCGGCCGAGGGCCCACGTGTTGGTGTACGCCGTGACGCCGCCGCGCGGGCCGTCGTCGACGATCCACGTCGGCCGCTCGGCGTCGGCCAGGCCGGCCTGCTCGGAGCGGCTCGCGAGCCCGTCGACCGTGACCGCGATGTTCGGCACGGCGCGGTCCTCGGTGTTCCGCACGCGGATGGTCAGCGTCGTCTGATCGGCGAGCCGCTGCTGCTCGGCGAACTTCGCCTCGACGACCTCGATGCCCCAGTTGCCGCTGGGCTCGTCGGCGTCCTGCCGCGCGTCGTCGTCACCGCCGCAGCCGGCGGCTGCAAGGGCCGTTGCGGCAAGCGCGGCCGGCAGGGTGAACCGAAGACCCCTCCTCATAGAGCCGCGAACGTACCAGAAGGCCCGGAGACGCACGCCGGTCGTTTGTTAGGCGTCGGTTGCCATTTGTCACGCCGAGCGAGCATTGCGTACGCTCCCGTTCGGCAAGGCGGCCGTCCCGCCCTGCCTTCACGGTCAAAGCACGAAGGGGAGAGGGTTGGTCAGAAGCGTCGCCGATCGCGGGTTCCTCCCGATGAAGAACCTGCTCGAAGAGGTCGGGGACATGATGATCCTCACGGGCAAGACGATCGTCTCCGCCCTGAGGCCTCCTTATCCCTACGGCGGGGAGTTCGTCAGCCAGTTCCTCTTCGCCCTGAAGCTCTGCTGGTTCCCGCTGCTCGTCAGCACGGTCGCGTTCGGCTACGGCGCGCCGGGCCTGCAGGGCGCGAACTTCCTGGTCCTCTTCGGGGCGCTCGACCGCCTGGGCGGCTTCTTCGTCCTCGCGTCGATCCGCGAGTTCGCGCCGTTCGTCACCGCGATCATCGTCGCCGGCGTGGCCGGCACCGCGATCACCGCGGACCTCGGCGCCCGCAAGATCCGCGAGGAGCTCGACGCGCTGCAGGTGCTCGGCGTCGACCCGGTCAAGAACCTGGTCGTCCCGCGCTTCCTCGCGCTGATGCTCATCACCGGCCTGTTCGACATCTACGCGCTGCTGTTCGGCATCTTCGGCGGCGTCGTCGCGACGCTCGTCTACGACGCGCCGCTCGGGCCGTTCTGGGCCACCTTCTTCACCAACGCGAGCACCACGGACCTCTGGGGGTCGGTCCTCAAATGCACGGGCTTCGGCGCGATCGTCGCCATCGTCTGCTGCTACAAGGGCATGACGGCGTCCGGTGGTGCGGAGGGCGTGGGCCGCGCGGTCAACCAGGCGGTCGTCATCGCGTTCCTCGGCGTGTTCGCGTTCAACTACGTCTTCACGCAGACGCTGCTCGCGACCCACCCCGAGATCCAGGTCATCCGATGACGGAGGGCGAGCGCTGATGCAGGGCTGGCTCGACGTCCCGCGCGACTGGCTCGCGTCGCTGGGCGACATCGCGAAGTTCTGCAGCCGCATCGTGGCGATGGTCTTCACGCTGCGCGTCACGAAGTTCTTCGGCGAGGCGCTGCGCCAGGCGGGGATCCTGATCCTCTCCTCGACGATCGTCATCTGGGGCCTGGTGTTCATCATCGGCCTCCAGTGCGGCATCGAGGGCGCGTACTTCACGCGCGCCCAGGGCGCCCCGGCGTACGCCGGCGTCTTCGCGGCGTGGTGCGACCTGCGCGAGCTGGTCCCGTACGCGTTCGGCTACATGATGGCCGCGAAGGTCGGCACCGGCATCGTCGCCGAGCTCGGCTCGATGCGGATCTCGGACGAGATCGACGCGCTCGAGGTCATGGGCATCGACTCGGTGCTCTTCCTCTGCGCCACCCGCCTGCTGGCCGCGTGGATCACGCTGCCGTTCATCTACATGGCGTCCGTCGGGGCCGGCTTCTTCGCCTCCTACCTCGCGGTCGTCGAGCAGATCGGCGAGGTGTCCTCAGGCGGCTACTTCCTCATCTTCTGGATGTTCCAGAACCCACCGGACCTCTTGTACTCCGTGATCAAGGGGATGACGATGGCCACGGCCATCGTGCTGGTGGGCTGCTACTACGGCTACCACGCGTCCGGAGGCCCGGTCGGCGTGGGAGCGGCAACGGCGAAATCGATGGTGCTCAACATCGTGCTCGTGCATCTCATCGGGATGCTCGGCACCCAGCTGTTCTGGGGCGCCAACCCGAGAGCACCGATCGGAGGCTGACCCATGGACGACGAGCGCACGCACGACGAGGACGTCCGCGACGACGACCTGCGCGACGAGGACCTGCGCGACGAGCCCGCGGCGGCGACGCAGGAGACGTCCCGCGTCTCGGTCATCCGCGAGCCGAGCGCCGGCGCGACGGACGAGGAGGACGAGTACCGCTGGCACACCGGTCAGCAGCGCCCGCACGGCGCCGCGGACGCGGTGGAGTTCATCGACGTCCACAAGGCCTTCGGCCGCAACAAGATCCTCCGCGGCCTCAACATGGGCCTGCCGGAGGGCAAGATCTCGATGATCCTCGGCCCGTCGGGCACCGGCAAGTCCGTGTGCATCAAGCACATGGTCGGCCTGCTCTACCCCGACGAGGGCGACGTCCTGGTCCACGGCGAGTCCGTGCCGAACATGCAGGACGACGAGCTGTTCGAGATGCGCAAGAAGTTCGGCGTCCTCTTCCAGGACGGCGCGCTGTTCGGCTCGATGAACGTCTGGGACAACACGGCCTTCCCGCTCCGGCAGCACACCGACAAGGGCGAGGACGAGATCGCGGACATCGTCAACCGACGCCTGGCCGAGGTCGGCCTGGGCAACGCGGGCGACAAGATGCCGAACGAGCTGTCCGGCGGCATGCGCAAGCGCGCGGGCTTCGCGCGCGCGCTGGTCCTCGACCCGGACATCGTCCTCTTCGACGAGCCCGACTCGGGCCTCGACCCGGTCCGCACCGCGCTCCTGGGCGAGCTGATCCAGGAGATCCACGCGGAGATGATGAGCGACCGCGAGGGCACCGACCGGCGCCTGCCGGCCTTCTCGATCATCACCCACGACATCATGACCGCGCGCCGCGTGGCCGAGCACATCTCCGTGCTGTGGAAGGGGCGGATCGTCGAGTCCGGCCCGGCCGAGGAGCTCTTCGAGTCCGACAACCCGTTCGTGCGGCAGTTCCTCTCCGGCGAGTCGCAGGGACCGCTGGGCATGGAATAGAACTCCAACCGAGAACTCCTCCCTAACACCGGGTCAACACTCGGTGCTCATGATCCGCCGCGGCTTGCGGCACCCGCAGGTCCCACCACCCCACCCCTCGCACCCTGTCCCTGAGCGTCACCACCCCACGCGCTAGGAGATCCCGCTGATGGCTGCGCGCGCAATCGCGCTCGGCGGGCTCCTCGTCGCGGTCGTGCTCGCCGCCGTGCTCCTGCTCGGTGGGGAGGACACGACCACGTACAAGCTGCGCTTCGAGTCGGCCGGTCAGCTCGTCAACGACGACGACGTGCAGATCGGCGGGCGCCGCGTGGGCGGGATCACGGACATCCGGCTGACGAACGACAACCAGGCCGAGGTCGAGATCGCGGTGTCGAACGAGTTCGCGCCGCTGCACCGCGGCACGACCGCGACCATCCGCGCCACCTCGCTGTCGGGCGTCGCCAACCGCTACGTCGAGCTCAAGCCGGGCCCGAACAACGCGCCGGAGCTGGAGGACAGCTCGCTGCTCGACGCGTCCGACACCGAGACGATCGTCGACCTCGACCAGCTCTTCAACACGCTCGACGCCGAGACCCGCCGCGCCCTCCAGCGCGTCATCCAGGGCTCTGCCGCGCAGTTCGGCGACAAGGGCGACCAGGCCAACGAGGCCGCCGAGTACTTCAACCCCGCGCTGTCGACGACGCGCGCGCTGGTCAACGAGGTCAACCGCGACTCCGAGACGCTGTCGCGCCTGCTGGTCGACGGCGGCCGTGCGATGACGGCGCTGGCCGAGCGCCGCGACGACATCACGAGCCTCGTCTCCAACGCGAACAACGCCGCCGCCGGCATCGCGCAGGAGAACGTCGCGCTCTCCGAGGCGCTGGCCCAGCTGCCCGACACGCTCCGCCGCGGCAACTCGACGTTCGTCAACCTGCGCGCCGCGCTCGACGACCTCGACGAGCTGGTCGACGAGTCCAAGCCCGCGACGAAGGACCTCGCCCGCTTCATGCGCGAGCTGCGCCCGCTGATCGAGAACGCGCAGCCGACGGTCCACGACCTGCAGACGGCGATCCGCCGCGCGGGCAAGGACAACGACCTGGTCGAGCTGACGAACCTCACGCCGCAGCTGCAGCGCGTGGCCTCGCCGTCGCTGAAGAACACGACCAAGGCGCTCAACCGCTCGACGCCGGTCCTCGACTTCGCCCGTCCGTACGCGCCCGACCTCGTCGGCTGGTTCCGCGACTTCGGCCTGGTGGCGGCCAACTACGACGCCAACGGCCACTACGCGCGCGTCACGCCGCTCACCGGCAACTTCAAGTTCACCGACGACGAGAACGGCGGCACGCTGACCCCGCAGAGCCCGAACGAGCGCCTGAGCGGCCTCCAGCGGCTCACCGGCGGCCAGCTCAAGCGCTGCCCGGGCGCGGCGAGCCAGAAGGCGCCCGACGGCTCCGCGCCGTTCACCGACGACAACCTCGACTGCGACGCCTCGACGGCGCTCCCCGGCTCGTGAAACGCGTCGTCTCCATCGCCGCCATCGCCGTCGTGGCCCTCGTCGTGCTCGTGCTGGGCACCGGCGCGTCCGACGACGGCTCGGGCGACTACAAGGTCCGCGCGATCTTCGACAACGCGTTCACGGTGATCGAGGGCGAGGACGTGCGCGTCAGCGGCGTCAACGTCGGCAAGATCGACGCCCTCGAGGTCACCGACGACAACCGCGCGGCCGTGGTCCTGAAGATCACGCGCGACGGCTTCAAGGACTTCCGCGAGGACGCGACCTGCACGATCCGCCCGCAGTCGCTGATCGGCGAGCGGTTCGTCGAGTGCACGCTCACCCAGCCGCGCCGCGCGGGGGAACAGGCGCCGCCCGCGCTGAAGCGGATCGCCGACGGCGAGCCCGGCGCCGGCCAGTACCTCCTGCCGGTCACGCAGACGAGCAAGCCCGTCGACGTCGACCTCATCAACAACGTCACGCGCCTCCCCGAGCGCCAGCGGCTGGCGATCATCCTCAACGAGCTCGGCGCCGGCCTCGCGGGCCGCGGCGAGGACCTCAACGAGACGATCCGCCGCGCGAACCCCGCGCTCGGCACCACCAACCGCGTGCTCAAGCTCCTCGCCGACCAGAACGAGGTGCTGGCCAAGCTCGCCAAGGACTCCGACGCCGCGCTCGCGCCGCTGGCGCAGGACCGCGAGGCGGTCGCCGACTTCATCGAGCAGGCCAACGACGTCTCCCGCGCGACGGCCGACCGCCGCGCCGACCTGGAGCGCAACTTCGAGCTGCTGCCCAAGTTCCTCGCCGAGCTGAAGCCGACGATGGAGCGCCTCGACGGGTTCGCCGACGAGTTCGAGCCGGTCCTGGAGGACCTGGGCGCGGTCGCCCCGCAGATCAACACGATCTTCGAGAACCTCGGGCCGTTCAGCGAGGCCGGCATCCCGGCGCTGGAGTCGCTGGGCGAGGCTGCCAAGGTCGGCCGTCCGGCGCTCGTGGCCTCCAAGCCCATCACCGACGACGCGCGCGAGCTGTTCCAGACCGCGCAGCCCGCGGTCGAGGACCTCGCCGAGCTGGCGACGAGCCTGCGCGACACCGGCGGCATCGAGCGGCTGATGGACACGCTCTTCTTCACCGTCGCGTCGACCAACGGCTACGACTCGCTCGGCCACTACCTGCGCGCGGGCCTGATCGTCAACACCTGCACGACGTACGTGACCACGCCGCAGCCGGGCTGCTCGGCGCGCTGGTCCGAGCAGGAGGACGAGGAGGACGCCGAGGCCGCCGCCGCGAGCGCCGGCGAGGACCGCTCGGCCGCCGCCGTCGCCCAGCGCAACGCGAAGGGCGCGAAGACCGCGAAGAAGGACGACGCGCTGGCGCTGCCGGGCAACGTCCTGCCGGGGGACGACCTCGACGGCGGCAAGCAGGCCGCGCAGCAGTCGGTGAGCGGCCAGACGGCCGCCGCCAGCCGCTCCGCGCGCGTGAGCGACGAGCAGGCCGGCCTGCTCGACTACCTGCTCGGGGGTGAGGAGTGAACCGGCGCGGCGCGGCCTCCGTCGCGGCGAACCCCGTCCTGATCGGCGCGGCGACGGTCCTGATCGTCACTGTCGCGGTCTTCCTCGCGTACAACGCCAACAACGGCCTGCCGTTCGTGCCGACGTACGACCTGAAGGCCGTGGTGCCGAGCGCCGCGAACCTCGGGCCGGGCGGCGAGGTGCGCATCGGCGGTTCGCGCGTCGGCGTCATCGACGACATCACCCCGCGGCACGAGCGCAACGGGGCGGTGAGCGCGGTGCTCCACCTCAAGCTCGAGACGGTCGTCGACCCGCTGCCCAGGGACTCGACCGTCATGGTCCGGCCGCGGTCGGCGCTCGGCATGAAGTACCTCGAGCTCGTCAAGGGCGACGCCACCGAGGGCTTCGAGACGGGCGACACGATCCCGCTCGCGCAGGCGACGCCCGAGCCGGTCGAGATCGACGAGGTCTTCAACACGTTCGACGAGCCGACCCGCGGCGCCTCGCGTACGAACCTGAACGAGTTCGGCGGCGCGGTCGCGGTGCGCGGCGCGTCGATCAACGACGCGCTCGGCTCGCTGCCCGGGCTGCTGCGCACGCTCCAGCCGGTCATGGCGAACCTCGCGAGCCCGTCGACCGACCTGCCGGGGCTGTTCCGCGGGCTCGGCCAGGCGGCCGCCGAGGCGGCGCCGGTCGGGGCCGAGCAGGCCTCGCTCTTCCGCGGCCTGGACACGACCTTCACGGCGCTGTCCGACGTGCGCGACGGCCTGCAGGAGACGATCTCCACCGGCGTCCCGGCGATGGAGACCGCGATCGAGGACTTCCCCAAGCAGCGCCCGGTGCTCCGCCAGACCGAGCTGCTGTTCAGCGAGCTGCGCCCCGGCGTGCGCGCGCTGCGCTCGGCGGCCCCGGACCTCGCCGCGACGTTCGAGGAGGGGAAGACGGTGCTCGAGGACTCGGTCGAGCTGAACGAGCGCCTGGAGCCGGCCTTCGAGGCGCTGCAGGCCTTCGCGGAGGACCCCGACTCGTCGCTCGGCATCAACGGCCTGCGCACCACCGCGGAGATCGCCAAGCCGACGCTCGCCGACCTCGCGCCGCTCCAGACCACGTGCAACTACGTCTCGCTCTTCTTCCGCAACGCCGCCTCGCTCCTGTCCGAGGGCGACGCCAACGGCACGTGGCAGCGGTTCATCATCGTCGGCGCCCCCGAGGGCCCGAACAACGAGGGCGGCCCGTCGAGCAGCTTCGCCAACGGCGGCGGCATCGCGGAGAACTTCCTGCACCAGAACCCGTTCCCCAACACGCCGGGCGGCGGCCGCACCAACGAGTGCGAGGCGGGCAACGAGAACTGGATCCCGGGCCGCGCGGTGATCGGCAACGTGCCGGGCAACCAGGGCCTGAACGTCGACCGCACCGAGCGCACGCTGAACGACAACGGCCTGCCCTCGAGCGCGATCCCGGGCAACCAGGCGGGGGGTGTCCGCGACGATGGCTGACGCGCGCAGCACCGGGACGCGCATCCCCCGCAAGGACCGCCGCGGCCGCTCGCCGGTCGTCGTCGGCGCGGTCGTCGTGGTGGCCGTGCTGATCGGGTGCTACCTCGGCTTCACCAAGGACGTCCCGTTCACCAAGGGCTACCGCGTCACCGCGGTGTTCGAGAACGCGAACTCGATCCGCCCGAACTCGCCCGTCCGCATCGCCGGCGTCGACGTCGGCAAGGTCAAGGCGATCCGCCGCTACGAGGACACGAACATGTCCGAGGTCGAGATGGAGATCTCGGACAAGGGCCTGCCGATCCACAAGGACGCCACGCTCAAGATCCGCTCGCGCATCTTCCTCGAGGGCAACTTCTTCGTCGACCTGTCGCCCGGCACGCCCGGCTCGCCCACGATCGGCGACGGCGACACGATCCGCGTAACGCAGACCGCGTCGCCCGTCCAGCTCGACGAGGTGCTGACCGCGCTGCAGAACGACACGCGGGAGGACCTCAAGACGCTCCTCGCGGAGCTCGGCCAGGGCCTCGACGGCGACCCGCGGCGGTCCGACGACACCGAGGTCCCGCAGGACGAGTCGGTGCTGGGGGAGACCGCGGCGGAGTCGATCAACGACTCGTACGACGACGCGGGCCCGGCGCTGCGCGGCGCGGCGATCGTCAACGACGCCTTCCTCGGCGAGGACCGCCGCGACGTCTCGCGCCTGATCGACGGCCTGCAGAAGGTCACCGCGGCGCTGGCCCGCAACGAGCGCGTCCTGCAGGACAACGTCACGAACTTCAACCGCACCGCGGCGATCTTCGGCGACAACCAGGAGAACGTCTCCGAGGCCGTCAGCCTGCTGCCGGAGACGACCCGCAACGCCAACGCCGCGTTCGCGTCGCTCAACCGCGCCTTCCCGCCGACGCGCGCGTTCGCCCGCGAGATCCTGCCGGGCGTCCGCGAGTCCGACGCGACGATCGACGCGTCGTTCCCGTGGATCGAGCAGATGACCGCGCTGATGTCCAAGCCGGAGCTGCAGGGCCTGGCCGCCGAGCTGTCACCGGCCGCGCGCGACCTCGCCGCGGCGACGAAGGCGACGATCTCGTTCTTCCCCGAGCAGGACAAGTTCGCCAGGTGCGTCGACCGCGTGCTGCTGCCGACCGGCGACATCAAGATCCGCGAGACCGGCGCCCGCGCGGGCTTCGAGACCGGCGTCGAGAACTACAAGGAGTTCTGGTACGCGCTCGTGGGCCTCGCCGGCGAGGGCCAGAACTTCGACGGCAACGGCCAGATGGTGCGCTTCCAGACCGGCGGCAGCCTGGCGACGCAGGCGACCGGCAAGCTGAACACGACGGGCAACACGGCGTACTTCAACCCGGCGATCCCGACGCTCGGGACGCGCCCCGCGTACCCCGGCAAGCGCCCCGCCTACCGGCCTGACCTGGACTGCTACAAGCAGCAGATCCCGGACCTCAACAGCGCGAGGATCGGCCCGGCCGACGGCGCGCGGGCGACGGCCACGGCGGCGAAGGCGGGCGGCCGCTGATGAAGCGCGCGATCCGCAAGCACCTCCTCGACTTCCTCGCG
Source organism: Parviterribacter multiflagellatus (assembly GCF_056863265.1). Classification (NCBI taxonomy): domain Bacteria; kingdom Bacillati; phylum Actinomycetota; class Thermoleophilia; order Solirubrobacterales; family Parviterribacteraceae; genus Parviterribacter; species Parviterribacter multiflagellatus. The sequence goes on along the minus strand of NZ_JBXPIZ010000014.1, from coordinate 175,276 downwards.
ATCGTCGGGCTGGTCGTCGTCGCGTTCCTGGTCTCGTCGGTGATCCTGTCGAACCAGCGCTTCTACCTGCCGTCGTGGGTGCCGGTGCTCGGCAGCGACTTCTTCACGATGAACGCCGAGTTCGAGACCGCGAAGGCGATCACCCCCGGCCAGGGCCAGACGGTGACGATCGCGGGCGTGAACGTCGGCGAGATCTCGCGCGTCGACCTCGTCGACGGGCGCGCGCGGGTCGAGCTGAAGATCCAGGGCAAGTACCGCGACAAGATCCGCAAGGACGCGACGATGCTCCTGCGCCCGAAGACGGGCCTGGAGGACATGACGATCGAGATGTCGCCGGGCACGAAGGGCGGGCGCGTCCCCGAGGGCTGGACGGTCCCGGTCCAGAACACGCTGCCCGACGTCAAGTTCGACGAGATCCTCGCGAGCCTGGATCGCGACACGCGCGACTACCTGCGCCTGCTGGTCGACGGCGCCGGCGAAGGGCTCGACAAGCGCGGCGACGACCTCGCCGCCACGTTCAAGCGCTTCGAGCCGGGCGCCCGCGACCTGCGCGCGATCACGGGCGCGCTCGAGACCCGCCGCAAGAACATCAAGGCGTCGATCTCCAACCTGAGCAAGCTCGTCGAGGCCGTCGGCGAGAAGGACGACCAGCTCGCGCAGCTCGTCGACAGCTCCAACGCCGTCTTCCGCTCCTTCGCCGCGCAGGACCAGAACCTGCGCAGCGCGCTGGAGCAGCTCCCGCCGACGCTCGAGCAGACGAACACGACGCTCGCGCGCGTGGACGGGCTGGCCGACGAGCTGGGGCCGACGCTCCAGTCGCTGCGCCCGGCGGCGCGCGCGCTCGGCCCGTCGCTGGAGCAGTCGCGGCCGTTCCTGCGCGAGACGACGCCGATCATCCGCGACGAGATCCGCCCCTTCGCCCGCGACGTGCAGCCGACGATCAAGTCGCTGCGCCCGGCCGCGCGCGACCTGGCGAAGACGGCGCCCGACCTGGTCGACTCGTTCGAGGTCCTCAACTACGCGGTCAACGAGCTGGCCTACAACCCGCCCGGCGGCGAGGAGGGCTACCTCTTCTGGGCGTCGTGGGCGGGCCACATCGGCACGGTGCTCTTCAACACCCAGGACGCGCAGGGCCCGGTCCGCCGGGGCACGGTGTTCCTCACCTGCGCGACCGCCAAGGTGCTCGACACGATCATCGCCGGCGACCCGCGCCTGGGTCTGATCGCGCAGCTCACCGGCGTGCCGCAGTCGGCGCAGACCTGCCCGGCGACGCCCGGCCTGACGACGACGGCCCCGGCGACCGGCACCACGACCGGGACGGGGACGAGGTAGTGCAGAAGCAGGCTCCGACCCTCGGCCGCATGCTGACGATGGTGCTCTTCGCGCTGTCGTGCTTCGGCCTGCTGCTCTTCCTGTGGCTGGCGTTCGGCGGCCCGATCCCGCTCAAGCCGAAGGGCTACCGCTTCGAGGCGAGCTTCCCGTCCGCGACCCAGCTCGCGGTCGAGGCCGACGTGCGGATCTCCGGCGTGCCCGTCGGCAAGGTCAAGTCGGTCGAGGCCAACCGCGAGACCGGCCGCTCGCTCGCCGTCATCGAGCTGCAGGAGCGGTTCGCGCCGCTGCCCCGCGACTCGCGCGCGATCCTGCGCCAGAAGACGCTGCTGGGCGAGACGTACGTCGAGCTGACGCCGGGCACCGGCAACGGCCCGACGCTGCCCGAGGGCGGCCAGCTGCCGATGGGCCAGGTCGCCGAGACGGTCGAGCTGGACGAGATCTTCCGGGCGTTCGACCCGAAGACGCGCCAGGCGTTCCAGACCTGGATGCAGCAGCAGTCGCGCTCGCTGAACGGGCGCGCGCAGGACATCTCGGACGCGCTCGGCAACCTCGACCCGTTCGCCGAGGACACCACCGAGCTGCTGCGCACGCTGGACACGCAGGAGGGTGCGCTGCGGCAGGTCGTCCGCAACACCGGCCAGGTCTTCGACGCGCTGAGCGAGCGCACCGGCCAGCTCCAGGGGCTGATCCGCAACTCCAACGCCGTCTTCTCGACGACCGCCGACCGCGACGAGGAGCTGCGCCAGCTCTTCACCGTCTTCCCGACGTTCAACCGCGAGGCGCAGGAGACCGTCGAGCGGCTCACCGAGTTCTCCGAGAACAGCGACCCGCTCGTCCGCCAGCTGCGGCCCGCCGCGCGCGAGATGAGCCCGACGCTGCAGGAGCTCGACGAGCTGTCGCCCGACCTGCGCGCGCTGATCGAGAACCTCGAGCCGCTGATCGACGCGTCCGAGAAGGGCCTGCCGGCGCTCGAGCGGTTCCTCGAGGACCTGCGCCCGGCGCTCGGCGAGTTCGATCCGACGCTCAAGCAGCTCAACCCGCTGCTGAGCTACATCGGCTCCAACCGCAACGAGCTGCGCGGGTTCCTCGCGAACGTCCCCGCGGCCACGCAGGCGCGCTCGAACGGCATCCACTACCTGCGCACGTCGAACCCGCTCAACCCCGAGTCGGTCGCCGTGTACCCGAACCGCCGGCTCGGCTCGAACCGCACCAACCCGTACATGAAGCCGAACGGGGCGCTCGCGCAGGCCGAGGGCTCGCTGCTCAGCTACGACACGCGCCACTGCGGCAACCGCAACCCGAGCCCCGGCTCGCAAGCGGAGCTGGCGTCGAGGCTCGGCACCGCGTTCCCGCTGGTGGTCAACCCGCTGCCGCCGACCAACCCGGTCGCGCCGCCGGTGCCGACCACCGACGTGCTGGCGCAGAACATCCTCAACTACGTCTTCGCGAACGCGGACCGCAACACCCCCGCGCCGCGCTGCGTCGCGCAGGGGCCGTTCACGGTCAACGAGGGCGTCGTCGGCGCGGCCGGCGGCCAGACGAGCGTCTTCCCGGGCGTCCGCGAGGCGGCGTCCAGCACGCGGGTCCCGGCCCCGTCGAGGTAGGTCGCGTACCGCGCCGCCGGACGGCGCGGTCGCGTACCTTGCAGCCCCAGTCACATGCCTGACCGTCTGCGCCGCGCCATCGCCTTCGCCGCCCGCCGGCCCGTCCCGGTGCTGGCGGCGTGCGCCGTCCTGACCGTGCTCGGGGCGCTGGCCGCGCTGCGGCTGGAGCCGTCGACGTCGACGGAGACGCTCGTCGGGAAGGGGTCCGAGAGCTACCAGGCGTCCGAGCGGTATTACGAGCGGTTCGGCGACGACGCGGTCTACGTGCTCGTCCAGGGCAAGCTCAACGACGTGATGCTCAGCTCCGACCTCGGCCGGCTGGTCGGGCTCGAGGGCTGCATCTCCGGCAACAAGCCCGCCGACGTCGAGCCGCGCGGGGGGAAGGACGGGCCGTGCGCGAAGCTCGCCGCAACCAAGCCGGTGAAGGTCGTCGTCGGGCCCGGCACGTTCGTCAACGAGTCCGTCCGCCAGCTCACCGAGGAGCTGTCGCGGATGTCGCAGACCACGCAGGAGCAGGCCGACCGCGCCGAGAAGGCGGCCGAGGCGCTCGCGCGCAAGCAGAAGAAGTCCAAGGCGGAGATCCAGAAGCTCGGCGACCAGGCGCGCCAGGCGGTCGAAGCGCAGATGACCACGACGCTGCTGACCACCGCCGTCCGCTACAAGCTCACGAGGCTGCCGAGCCTGGACGACCCGGACTTCGTCTCGCAGCTCATCTTCGACACGGCCAAGCCGGCGGGGACGCCGAAGGCGCGGTTCGCGTACCTGTTCCCCAACTCCACGTCGGCGCTGATCCAGGTGCGGCTCAAGCCCGACCTGTCGCAGGCGCAGCGCGAGGACGCGATCGCCGACATCCGCCGGGCGGTCGCGATGCCGGACTGGAAGCTGACCGAGAGCGGCGGCGCGTTCGTCGTCACCGGCGCCCCGGTCGTGGTGAACGACCTCGCGGGCGAGGTGCAGGACTCGATGCTGCTGCTGCTCGGCGCGGCGCTGCTGCTGATGGCGGCGACGCTCGCGGTGGTGTTCCGCGCGCGCGTGCGGCTGCTGCCCCTCGGCGTCGCGCTGGCCGCCGCGGCGCTGACGTTCGGCGCGCTGTCGCTGGCGGGCGCGTCGCTGACGATGGCGTCGATCGCGGTGCTGCCGGTGCTGATCGGCCTCGCGGTCGACTACGCGATCCAGTGGCAGTCGCGCGTGGGCGAGGCCGGCGGCGAGTCCGACCGGGCTGCGGTCGCGGGTGCGCCGACGATCGTGACGGCCGCGGCCGCGACGATCGCGGGCTTCCTCGTGCTGCTGCTGTCGCCGGTGCCGATGGTGCGCGGGTTCGGCCTGCTGCTCGTCGTCGGCATCGTCGTCGCGCTGGCGCTCGCGCTCGTGGGCGGGACCGCGGCGCTGGCGCTGGCCGGGCGGCGCGGCGGGCCGTCTGCGTCGTCGCGCGCCGTCCCGGGCGGCGCGGCGCTGCGGGGAGCGCGGGACCTGCTCGCACCGCTCGGGCGGGTGGTCGCGCACGCCGGGCGCGCGCTGGCCCCGGCCGCACGGGGCGCGGCTGAGCTCGTGGCGGTGCCGGCGAGCCGGGCCTTCCGGCGCGCGATCGGCGCGGCGGTGCGGCAGCCGCGGCGGGTGGTCGTCGTGGCAGCGGTGCTAGCGCTGGCCGGCTGGGGGCTCGACACGCAGACGCGCGTGGAGTCGGACATCACCAAGCTCGTGCCGCAGAACCTGCAGGCGCTCGACGACCTCGAGGCGCTGCAGGAGTCGACCGGCGTCGGCGGCCAGCTCGACGTGGTGGTCGAGGCCAAGGACGTCGCCGACCCGAAGGTCATCGCGTGGATGATCGACTACCAGGCCGATCTGACGAAGGAGTTCCGCTACTCCAGCGCCCGCGGGTGCGGCAAGGCCGAGCTGTGCCCGGCGTTCTCGCTCCCCGACCTCTTCCGCGAGACGCCGAAGACGAAGGAGCAGGTCAACGCGCTGCTCGACGTCGTGCCGCCGTACTTCTCGCAGAGCGTCATCACGCCCGACCGCCGGACGGCGACGATGTCGTTCGGCATCCGGCTGATGCCGCTCGAGCGCCAGCAGGAGGTCATCGAGACGATGCGCGAGCGGCTCGACCCGCCCGCGGGCGTGACGGCCGAGCTGGCCGGGCTGCCGGTGCTGGCGGCGGAGGCGAACGCGCGCGTGTCGTCCGACTGGCGGCGGATGCTGACGATCGTGCTCGGACTGCTCGCGGTGTTCGTCGTGCTGCGGCTGGCGCTGCGCTCGCGTGAGCGCGCGCTGATCCCGCTCGTGCCGATCGTGCTCGCGACCGGCTGGTCGGCGCTCGTGCTCTTCCTGCTCCGCATCCCGCTCAACCCGATGTCGGTCACGCTGGGCGCGCTCGTGATCGCGATCTCGACCGAGTTCAGCGTGCTGCTCGCCGAGCGCTACCGGCAGGAGCGCGCGGTCGGCCACGAGCCGCCGGTGGCGCTTGCGCGGACGTACCGCTCGACCGGCGCCGCCGTGCTTGCCTCGGGCGCGACCGCGATCGCCGGCTTCGCGGTCCTCGTGGTGTCGGACATCGCGATGCTCCGCAACTTCGGGTTCGTCACGGTCATCGACCTCACCGTCTCGCTCCTCGGCGTCCTCGTCGTGCTGCCGTCGGTGCTGGTCCTCGCGGAGCGCGGCGTGACGCTGCACCTGCCGCGCCCGCGCCTGTCCCTGCGCCGCCCGCGCCTGGCGCGCGCCCGGTCGTGACGGGCGGCGGGCCGCTCGACTTCGAGCGCGACGAGCGCGACGAGGGGGACGAGCGCGAGGCCGCGCCGCCTCCCGCCGCGCCGCCTCCCGCCGCGCCGCCTCCGCCGCCGCCCGCGCGACCGCCGGGCCGCAGCCGGTTCACGTGGGTCATCGGGATCGCGGTCCTCCTCGTCGCGGTGTCGATCATGCTCAACGCGATCGGCGGCGCCACCGAGGACACGCGCCCCGGCGGCCCGCGGCCGGGCGAGCGCCTGGCGCCGTTCGCCGCCCCGGACGCCGACTCGCAGCTCTACGGCGACGCGAACATCGCCACCGAGGACACGGTCAGCGACGAAGCCGGCCGACGGCCCGCCTGCGAGGTGCGCCAGGCGGACGTCGTCAACATCTGCGAGCTGTCCGAGCGCGGCCCGGTCGTGCTCGCGATGTTCCCGGCGGACGCCAAGCGGTGTCGCGCGGTGCTGCGGCAGTTCGACCGCGTGCGCGGCGAGTTCGCCGGCCGCGTGTCGTTCGCCGCCGTCGGCAGCGGCAAGAACGCGGCGGTTGACGACCGGGAGGCGCAGCAGGCAGAGCGCAAGCCGCTGCTCGGCCACGACTTCCCCGTCGCGTACGACCGCGACCAGCTCGTCAGCGGCCTCTACGGGCTGGCCGGCTGCCCGCAGATCGTGTTCGCCCGGCGCGGCGGCGTCGTGCGCGAGACGACCTACCGCGAACTGACCGACGCCCAGCTGCGCGCCCGCGTGGAGGCGCTGCTGCGGTGAGCCTGCTCGAGGCCGGCGCGGTCGCGGACGCGATCCGCGAGGAGCACCCCGAGCTGCGGCTCTGGACGCGCACGCTGACGCTCCCCGACGACGTCGCCGGCGCGCGCCGCAGCGACAAGGGTGTCCGCGAGCAGCTCAAGGTGCTCGCCAGCCGCATCGGCGGCGCCCAGGCGATCCAGCAGCGGACCGAGCCGATCGCCCACGCGCACCGCGTCTTCTTCCGCCACGTCGGGCTCGACCCCGACACGACGCGCCCACCCGCCGAGGCGCTGACGCTCGAACGGCTGCGCGCGGGCGGCCTGACGTCGCGCGGCCCGGTCCCCGACGCGCTGACGATCGCGCTGGCTGAGACCGGCGTCGCCGTGTGGGCGCTGGACGCCGACCGGGTCACGGCGCCGCTGACGCTCCGCGAGGCGCGCCCGGGGGAGACGATGGGCCGCGGCGAGCTGCCGTCGGACGCCGCGCCGCATCGGCTCGTGATCGCCGACGCCGAGGGGCCGCTCGCGGTGCTGTTCGGCGAGCCGGCCCCCGCGCACGCGCCCGGCCGGGACACGCGCGCGCTGCACCTGTATGCGATCCAGGTCCCGCACGTGCCGCGCATCCACGTCGAGGAGGCGTTCTACCTCGTCGCCTCGACGCTGGACCCTGCGCTCGACGCGTGAGCGCGGGCGCGCTACCGTCCGACTGGATGGTCGTGCTGGACGACACGATGCACACGCCGTTCGTCGTCGCTCCGCCGGTCGGCGCGCCGGTCGACGAGGCCGCCGCGCGACGGGCCCTACGCGACCAGATCGCCCGGCTCGAGCGCCAGCTCGCCGACGCGTTCGTCACCGCCTTCCCGCGCTGCCGCGTGGACGTGCGCGTCGAGGCGCCGGCCGCGTCCGGCCGCAGCCCGCACCCGCACCTCACCACGCTCGGGGAGCTGGAGGAGCAGCGCGACGCGCTCCAGGCCCGCCTCCGCCACGTCCGCTCGGTGCTGGAGGAGCGCGGCCGCGAGGTGGAGGCCAACAAGGCGCTGCTGGAGCGGATGCTCCTGCGGCCCGAGCGCCACAAGTTCGCCCGCCTGCACCGCGCGGACGTCGACGTCGACGGCTGCGGCGCCTACCAGGTCCGCCCGCGCCTGGGCCTCATCGGGATGCTGATGGGCTGGTGGCAGGTCAAGCTCAGCTCCGGCTGTCCGTTAGTCTGCGCGGCGCATGGGTCGCCGCAGCCGCCAGCGTGACGCTGCCTCCGGTGCGCCGCGTGCGCCCCGGCCCGTGACGCCTGCCGCCACGCCGGCGCCGCGCAAGCCGCCCTCCGCGCCCCGCCTGCGGGCGAGCCGCGACGAGCTGCCCAACGCTCCGTGGCACCCGTTCCCGCTGGTCGAGCTGTGCGTGCTCTTCGGCATCGTCGTGCTCGTCATCGGGTTCGTCAGCGACGGCTCGCGCCGCCAGCTGCTGGTGACGACCGGCGTGCTGCTGTGCTCGATCGCCGGGCTCGAGCAGGTCGTCCGCGAGCACTTCGCCGGCTACCGGTCGCACACGACGCTGCTGACGCTCGCGGCGTTCCTCCTCGTCGGCGCGCCGGTCGGCTACTTCACCATCCGTCTCATCGGCATCATCGCCGGCGTCGCAGCGGCCGCGGCCGCCTACGCCTGGCTGCGTGCCGCGTTCGCCCGTAGGGCAGGAGGTCTCACGTGGAGAGCATGAACGAGGGCGTCGGCACCCCGCCGAGCTCGTCGTCGCCGTCGGCGGGGGAGCAGCGCCGGATGCGGCTCACCGGCCTGCACCACCTCACCGCCATCGTCCGCGACCTCGACCGCACGACGGCGTTCTACCGTGACCTGCTCGGGCTCCAGCTCGTGCGCGAGGAACGCAGCGCGGACGACCCGGACGCGCGCCATTCGTGGTTCCTGCTCGGCACCTCGGACACCGGCGGCGCGGGCCACCTCATCTCGTTCATGGAGTACCCGCACCTGCCGCACGGCACGGTGGGAACCGGCTCCGTGCAGCACTTCGCGTTCATCGTGGAGTCCGCCGAGGAGCTCGCGGCCTGGCGGGACTACCTGCGCAGCCGGGGCGTCCAGGCCACCGACGTCTTCGAGCGGGGCGGCTTCAGCTCCATCTACATCCGGGATCCCGACGACCACACCGTCGAGATCGCGACCCGCGGGCCGGGGATCAGGTAGGTCCCCGGCCCGCGGGCCGTGCACGCGCGAGGGTGTGGCCCTAGCGGGTCACACCGCCCAGCAGCTCGGCCAGCGCGTTGCGCTGACGCTCGGTGAGCGAACCCACCGTCTTGGTCTCCGAGACCGGGATCTGCTCGAGCACCTTGCGGCACCGCTGGTGTCCCCAGCGCCGCTGGCTCATGAGGAGATCCGACACCGCCATGCTGGACGCTTCCCACGGGGCCTGCAGGATGACCTCGCTCGCGCTGACCTCCCCCGTCGCCACGCGGCGCTTGAGCTCCGCGCGGGCGAGCCGCACCTCGTTCGCGCGATGAAGCGCGCGAAGGTGCTGCGGCCCAGGGGCGATCGTCGCTGTCGCGTTCACTGGATGTCCTCCCCCGCCGGCCGCAGGGAACGGCCGGCACTGCTCGTTGTGGGTGTTGTGCCTGATGGGACTGCTCTGGACTGCTCGTACTGCGAGTACTGCGTTGCCGCACGCCGCTGCTGGCGTCGGGTCCCCCCGGATGGCGGCTGCTGTGCTGCGGACGAGATGCCCCTTCCCGTGTTCCGCAACGCAACCGGCCTTCCGTCCCGATCGCCTCGCTTGAGCGCGTCCTGAACCTAAGCACGCCAGCGGGTCCGGTCAACGGGTGTCGGACCCGCTTCTTTCGCTGTGAGCGGCCTTTTCGTGAAAGCGGCGTGAAGGTGAGAGACCTGCTAAGGCGACGGGAGCGGGCCGTGCTCGGCCTCGAACGCCGCCTTCACAGACGCGAATGACTCCAGCGCGCGGTCGAGCGTCTCCGCGCCGTGCGTCGCCATGACGCTCGTGCGCAGGAGCGCGCCACCCGGTGGCACCGCGGGGTGGATCGCGACGTTCGTGTACACGCCGGCGTCGTAGAGCGCCCGCCACAGCAGCACGGCCTTCCAGTCGTCCTCGACGAGCACCGGGATGATCGGCGTGCCGATGCCGTGGTCGATGACCTTGAAGCCGAGGCCGCGCAGGCCGTCGCGCAGGTGGTCGGCGTTGGCGAGCACGCGGCGCATCAGCGCGGGGCCCTCGTCGCTCTCGATCACGCGCAGCGCGGCCGCGGCGGCGCCGAGGGCGGCGGGGACGTTGGAGGCGGTGAAGAGGAACGCGCGGCTCTGGATGCGCAGGTACTCGATGACCTCCGCCGAGCCCGCGATGAAGCCGCCGCACGAGGCCAGCGACTTGGAGAAGGTCCCCATGCGCAGGTCGACGCGGTCCTCGACGCCGTGCAGCTCCGACGCGCCCGCGCCGCGTGCGCCGAGCACGCCGGCGCCGTGGGCCTCGTCGACCATCAGGCGCGCGCCGTACTTCTCGCACAGGTCGCAGATCTCGGGCAGTGGAGCGACGTCTCCCTCCATGCTGAAGACGCCGTCGACGACGACCAGCACGCCGCCGCCGTCCTCCTGCGCGCGCTGGAGCTGCTTCTCGAGCTTGTCGAGCCGGCCGTGGCGGAACGGCCGCAGCTTGGCCTTGCTCAGGAGGCAGCCGTCGAGGATGGAGGCGTGGTCGGCGCTGTCGGCGATGACCGTGTCGCCGGGGGCGAGGATCGTGCCGAGCGTCCCGACGTTCGCCTGGTGGCCGGTGGTGAAGACGATCGCGTCCTCGGTCCCCATCCACCGGGCGATGCCGGCCTCGAGCTCGAGGTGGAGCGGCGTCGTGCCGTTGAGCAGGCGCGAGCCGGTCAGCCCGGTGCCGTAGCGGTCGAGCGCGTCCTGCGCTCCCGCCTTGACGCGCGGGTCGTCCGTGAGCCCGAGGTAGTTGTTGGAGCCGAGCATGATGCGCTGGCGTCCCTCCACTTCCATGACCGGAAGGGCGGGCGATTCGATGAGCCGGAAGTACGGCAACAGGTCGGCCTCGCGGGCGGCGCGCAGCTGCTCCTCGCGCTCGTGACCGCGGACCTTGGCGAAGACGTCGATCTGCGTGGGCATGAGCTAGGTTGGCCGACCGTGCCAGTTGACGTGACACCGGTGGGCTCGCGAGCGGAGCTCAAGGAGTTCATCGAGCTGCCGTTCCGGCTGCACTCTACCTCTGACCAGTGGATCCCCCCGCTGCGTCTCGAGCGCCACGCCTACCTCTCGCGGCGCCTGAACCCGTTCTTCGGCCACGGCGACGCGCGCCTCTTCCTCGCCCGGCGCGACGGGCGGGTGGTCGGGCGCGTGTCCGCGCAGTACGACGACAACTTCAACGCGTTCCACGGGACGAAGTGGGGCAACTTCGGGTTCCTCGAGTTCGAGGAGGACCCGGAGGTGCTGCAGGCGCTGCTCGACGCGGCGTCCGGCTGGCTCGCGGCGCGCGGCTTCACCGAGATGGTCGGGCCGTTCGACCTGACCATGAACGAGGAGGCCGGCATCCTGATCGAGGGGTTCGACGACACCCCGTCGATCCGCATGCCCTGGCACCCGCCGTACTACCAGCGGATGGTCGAGGAGGCGGGCCTGGAGAAAGCCGTCGACCTCCTCGCGTGGCACCTGGAGGTGTCGCGGCGCAAGGACATCATGCCGTTCATGTTCGACCTGGACCGGCAGGCCCGGGAGGAGCACGGCATCCGCATCCGCAAGATGACGCGGCGCTCGCTGCGACGTGACCTGGAGGCGTTCCGGGAGGTCTACAACGCCGCGTGGGCGCAGAACTGGGGGTTCGTCCCGTACTCGAAGGAGGACCTCGACGCGTACGCGTGGGACCTCCAGCTCCCGTTCCACCCGGACTGGTTCATGGTCGCCGAGACGCCCGACGGCGAGGTCGCCGGCGTGGCGATCTCGCCGCTGGACATGAACCAGGTGCTGCGCCGGATGAAGGGGTCGCTCCTGCCGCTCGGCTGGTGGCACTTCCTGCGCCGGAACTCCTACGTCGATCGCGTGCGCGTCGGCTTCCTCGGCGTCCACCCGGAGCACCAGCACACCGGCGTCGCCGCGTCGCTCTACATCGAGCACTACGACATGGCGGAGAAGGGCCAGGTCTACCGCGGCGAGCTCGGCTGGATCCTCGAGGACAACCCGATCAACCGGGGCATGGAGGCGTTGGGCGCGCACGTCGTCCGCAAGATGCGGGTGTACCGGCGCGACCTCGTCGGGAAGGCCGTCTAGCATGCGCCCCATGGAGACCGCCGCCGAGCCGACGACGACCGAGACCACCGCGGCCGAGGTCGTCGCCAGCGAGCCGCGCGTGATCGAGCCCGCCAAGCCGGCCGGCCAGGTCGTGACGCAGGCCGCGGCGGTGGCCGCGACGACCTTCGTCGCCGGCGCCGGCCTCGCCGCCGTGGTCCGCTCCCGCGCCCGCCGCGGCGGCCTGCTCCCGCGCCGCCGCCGCAACCTCCCGATCGTCGCGACGCGCTCCTTTCTCGTCGACGTCCACCTGCTCGACCCCCGCCGCTAGCCGCGGCGGGGCGGCCCGAACCACCGCTCCAGCGCGGCGGTGAGGCCCGCGTCGGTGCCGTCGCCGACCCACGCGACGTGGCCGTCGGGGCGGACGAGGACGGCGGAGGGGGCGTCGACCGCGCCGAGGACCGGGAGGTCCCACTCGCCGTCGTAGCCCGCGCGGACGTGCTGCACGCGGTCGGCCCACGGAGCGATGTCGAGGGTGTGCGTGAGGTCGAGCAGGACCGGGCGGGCGGCGTGAAGGTGGCCGTAGACCGTGGCGCCGCCGTCGAGGTCGAGGTCGGGCATCCGGCGGCCCAGGAGCGGGTGGCCGGGGCCGAGGTCGTAGTGGAGGCCGAGCCCGGAGAGGATCCCCGCGTAGCGCTTCGCCGCCGCGTCCTCACCCAGCAGGTCCGCGACGACCGTGCGCAGGGCGTTCGTGCGGTCGTCGGTGCGGTTGAGCGCGGTCATCGCCATGGTCAGGCGCAGCACCTGCGCGCCGATCGGGTGGCGCTCGGCGTGGTACGTGTCGAGCAGCGCGTCGGGCGACACGCCCCGCACGACCTGCGCGAGCTTCCACCCGAGGTTGACCGCGTCCTGCAGCCCGGTGTTGAGGCCCTGCCCGCCGACCGGCGAGTGGATGTGCGCGGCGTCGCCGGCGAGCAGCACCCGCCCGGCGCGGTACGCGTCCGCCTGCCGGGAGGCGTCGGTGAACCGCGAGATCCACGTCGGGCTGTGCGCGCCGAAGTCCGTCCCGTACACCTCGACCAGCCGCGCGCGGAGGGCGTCGAGCGTCAGCTCGCCCGGCCCCTCACCGTGCGGCTCCTCGCTCAGCATCACGCGCACCGGGCCGGCGTCGGCGTAGACCACCTCGCCGTCGACGATCTCGTACTCCAGCCGCCCGAGGGCGTGGAGCCCGTGCGCGTCCCGGCGCGTGCCGAGCTCGGGCTCCTCGGTCATCTCCACCTCGGCGATCAGCGCGCTGGTCGACGGCGCCGACCCCGGGAACGCGATCCCCGCCGCCTTGCGCACGAAGCTCCGGCCGCCGTCGCAGCCGACCACGTACGCCGCCCGCAGCGTGCGGCCGTCGGACAGCTCCAGCGCCACGCCGTCGTCGTCCTGCGCGAGACCCGTCACCTCGACCCCGCGGTGGAACGTGACCGGCAGCTCGTCGAGCCACCCGGCGAGGATCCGCTCGATGTGGTGCTGCCACAGGCCCAGCACGTACGGGTGCCGGGACGGGAACCCGCCGATGTCGAGCGGGATCATCGGGAAGCCCAGCGCCTGCACGACCTGCCCCTCGGCGAGGAACCGCTCGGCGACCCCGCGCTGGTCGAGCACCTCGATCGACCGCGCGTGCAGGCCGCCGGCGCGACCGCTCTCCAGCGTCGCGTCCGCGCGGCGCTCCACCACGCCGACGTCGATCCCGGCCAGCGCCAGCTCGGCTGCCAGCATCATCCCGGTCGGCCCGGCGCCGACCACTGCCACCGCATGCGTCAAGAGGTTCTCCCACTGCTCGTTTCCGGCTTGCGGCGAGGCATTGTGGGACACACAGGGGGGCTTGTTTCAAGCCCCCCTGTCGGCCATAATCTGGAACTGGAGAGGACGTCAGCGCCAGAAGTCGGGGTCCTTCTCGGTGTCGCCGCGCGCCGGCTTGCGGCCGCCGATGCAGATGACGTCCATGCCCTCGGGGCCCGCCTCGAACGAGCGCATCACCGGCGGCGCGACGCGCAGGACGTCCCACGTGCGCAGCTCCACGACCTCGTCGCCGAGCTTCGCCCGCCCGGAGCCGCCGACGACGACGTAGACCTCGTCCTGCTCCTTGTGCCGGTGGCCCCACGGCATCCGCGCGCCGGGCTCGTAGGTGAAGCGGCTCACGCCCAGCTCGGGGGAGCCGAGCACGCCGCGCGTGAAGCGCCACTGCATCGGGACGCCCTCCGGGGCCTTGTCCGCCACGTCGTCGAAGCTCGTCTTCTTCCACTCCATCACGCGCACGCTGCCAGACCGGCGCACCCGCCGCGGTCCGAGCCCGCGCAGGTCGTCTTCGCGGACGACACGTCAGACAGCTGACACCCGGCCCGCGAGGGTGGAGCGAGGACACCGTTCACCGCCGGACGGGCGGCTAGGGTCCCGCCGCGATGGTCGAGCGCTCGGTCGAGATCACCCCTCCGTGGCCGTTCAAGCTGCCGCGGATGCTGGGGCGCGACGGCGTGATGCTGCGTCGCGACGGCGTCCTGATGCGGCTCATCCACGTCGGCGACGAGGCCGTCGTCGTGCGCGCCCACCAGCCGGCGCCGGCGCGCGTGGTCATCCGCGCCGACGGGCCCAGCGCCGAGGCGTGCGAGCACGCGATCGAGCGGATGCGGTTCGCGCTCGCCGTCGACGAGGACCTGCGCGAGTTCCACGACCGGTTCGCCCGTGACCCGCTCATCGGGCAGATCGTCCGCACCCAGCCGTGGATCCGCCCCGTCCGCCGGCCCGAGCCGTTCGAGGCGCTCGCGTGGGCGATCACCGAGCAGCTCATCGAGTACGTGCGCGCCGCGGAGATCCAGCGGCGCATCCTGCGCCGCTACGGCCGGCGCTGCCGGCTGACCGGCCTGCGCGACCTGCCGGCGCCCGCGACGCTGGCCGCCGAGGCGCCCGTGAAGCTCCAGGCGCTGGACCTGAGCGCGCGCCGCTCGGTCGCGCTGGTGAAGGCCGCGCGCGAGGTGGCGTCCGGCCGGGTCGACCTCCACGCGCCCGACCACGAGCGCGGCTGGGAGCGGCTGCGCACGATCAACACGATCGGCCAGTGGACGCTCGACATCCTCGCGTACCTCGGCCAGGGCCGGATGGACGTCGTGCCGGCGGGCGACCTGAACCTGATCAAGTTCGTCGCCCGCCACGAGACCGGCAACCCGCACGCCCGCTCCACCGAGGAGGACGTGCGGGCGTTCTTCGCGCCCTACGAGGAGTGGGCCGGCCTGGCCGCCACGTACGCGCTCAGTCGGCCGTCGACTGCGGGCCCTCGCCGGGCAGGAACTCGGTGGTCAGGGCGTTCTTCGGATCGGCTCGCTGCGTGATGAGCTCGTTCTCGAACATCCACCGCGCGTAGGTCACCCACTCCGACTCCTCCATCCACCCGAACGGCTTGTTCTCGTCGTCGGGGAAGAAGACCGGCAGCGTCGCCTGCACCTGCGCGAGCTGCGACTCGCGGTCGAGGTCCTTGTTGGCCTCCAGCAGCGGGGCGATGCCGGTCTCGGGGTCGTCGCGCACGGCGGCGTGCCCGCGCCCGAGCGCCGCGACGAAGCGCCGCAGGACGTCGCCCTTGTCGCGTGCGTCGTCCTCGCGGGCGACGACGATCAGCTCCTGGTAGGTCGGGACGCCGAGCGCATCGACCTTGAGGATCGTCGGGTCCTTCTTGCGCCGGTCGAGCTCGACGCCCTCGACGTTCCAGAACGCGCCGAGCGTCGCGTCGACCCGGCCGGACTCCATCGCGGGGACGAGGTTGAACCCGACGTCGACCTTCTTGACGTCGTCCTCGGCCAGCCCCGCCTTGGCGAGGATCGCCTTCAGGTAGGCGTCCTGGTACGGGATGCCGGCGGTGCCGATCTTCTTGCCCTTCAGGTCCTCGGCGCGCTTCACCGCGCCCTTGCCCAGCGACATCACGCTGGTCAGCGGCTGCTGGACGATGGCCGCGATCGCGACGAGCTTGGCGCCCTTGTCGCGGGCGAGCAGCAGCTCCGGCTCGTAGGTGATCGCGAGGTCGGCGCGGCCCGCCTCCAGCAGCCGCAGCGGCGCGGCCGGGTCGCTCGGCACCTGCGGCTGGACGTCGAGCTTGACGTCGGAGAACGCGCCCGTCCCGATCGCGGCGTACAGGCCGGCGTGGTCGGCGTTGGGGACGTAGTCGAGGACGAGGTCCAGCCGGTCGGTCGCGCCGGAGCCGGCGTTGCCGTCCGTCGAGGGCTGGTCGCGCTCGCCGCACGCGGCGAGGCCGACCGCGCACAGCAGCGCGGCGAGGAGCAGGGGCAGGCGTCTCACAGGGTGGATCCTCCGGGTCGGTCGGCCCAGGGCGCGATGCGCCGCTCGGCCGTGTGCAGGGTGAAGAAGAGGGCGAGCGCGAACGCCGCGAGGACGACGACCGCCGCGAACGAGTCCGCCACGTCGTACTGCGCGTTCGCCTGCGTGATCATGTGGCCGAGGCCCTCCTCGGAGCCGGCGTCCTCGGCGAGCACCGCGGCGATCACCGCGATGGCGACGGCGAGCTTGGCGCCGCTGAGCGAGGCGGGCAGCGCGGCCGGCAGCTCGACCCAGCGAAGCACCTGCCAGCGCGACGCGTCGAGCGTCCGCATGAGCTTGAGCAGGTCCGCGTCGGTGCGGCGCAGCGCATCGAGCGTCGTGACGACGACGGGGAAGAAGCAGACGATGCCGACGATCGCGAGCTTGGGCAGGATGCCGAAGCCGAGCCACACGACGAGCAGCGGCGCGAGCACGGCGATCGGGACCGCCTGCGAGGCGACGAGCAGCGGGTAGAGCGCCTCGCGGGTGCGCGGGGAGACGTGCATCCCGACCGCCAGCAGGGCGCCGGCGACGAGCGCGATCACGATGCCGCCGCCGACCTCGACCGCGGTCGCGGTGAAGTTGTCCCACAGCAGCGCGCGCTCCTCGACGAGCGCCTTGGCGACCTCGGTCGGGGCGGGCAGGACGATGTCGGAGACGTCGCCCAGGTCGACGTACAGCTGCCAGGCGACGCAGGCGACCACGAGGAGGACCAGGGCGGGGAGGGCGCGCTTCACGCGAGGGCCTCCATCGCCCGGGCGCGCAGCGCGACGATCTCGGGGTCGGTGGTCGCGCGGGGGCGCGCGAGGTCGACGCGCAGGTCGGCGACGACGCGGCCGGGGCGGGGGGAGAGGACGACGACGCGGTCGGCGAGCACGAGCGCCTCCTCGACGTCGTGGGTGACGAGGAGGACCGTGCGCGGCTCGCGCTGGAGCGCGGCGGCCAGCCACTGCTGCGCGCCGGCGCGGGTGATCGCGTCGAGTGCGCCGAACGGCTCGTCGAGGCACAGCACCTCGCGCTCGGCCATCAGCGTCCGCACGAACGCGACGCGCTGGCGCATGCCGCCCGACAGCTCGTGCGGCCGCGCGTCCTCGAAGCCGTCGAGGCCGAGGTCGTGCAGGACCGGGCGGGCGCGCTCGCGGGCGGTGTCGCGGTCGAGCCCGGCGAGCCGGTGGGGGAGCGCGGCGTTGTCGAGCGCGCTGAGCCACGGCAGGAGCGCGTCGCGCTGGGGCATGAGGACGGCCGGCTCGGCGTCGACCGTGCCGCGCGACGGCTCGGCCAGCCCGCACACGAGGTCGAGCAGCGTCGACTTGCCGCACCCGCTGGGTCCGACGACGGCGACGACCTCGCCCACGGCGATCTCGAGCGTGACGTCCGCGAGCGCGTGGGTCGGGCCGTACTGGCGGCTGACGCCGTCCAGGCGCACGGCCAGCCCCGCGCGTGCGCGCGCATCCTCGTGCAGTGCTGTCGCTCCCTTCGCGGGCATTACCCCACAGGTTCGAAGGGTCAGCGCCGGATCGTGGCGCTCATCTCAGCCGGCCGCCTGCCAGCCCCCCTGATGGTCCGATGACCGAGCCAAGGCTACAGGTTGCACCCGCGATCGCCGTCCTGGTACGGATTGATCGTGCTCACGGACGCGCGCACGCTGCCCCCGGACGCCGAGCTCGACACGGAGGTGTGCATCGTCGGGAGCGGACCCGCGGGGCAGGCGGTGGCGCTGGAGCTGGACGGGCTGCCGGTGCGCGTGGCGGTGCTGGAGACCGGTGGGGAAGAGCCCGACCCGGCGCTCGACGACCTCGGCGTCAGCGACCCGGTGACGTTCGGCGGGCTGGAGCGCGTGGACGCGCTGCGCCGGTTCGGCGGCAACGCGAGCGCGTGGTGCGTGCAGACGTCGCGCACGGCGCACGGCATCCGCCTCGCGCCGTTCGGCACGGCCGACCTCGACGCGTGGCCGATCGGCTACGACGAGCTGGCCCGCCACTACCCGCGGGCGCTGCGCGTCTTCGACCTGCCGGGCACGGGCTTCGACGCCGACCCCTGGGCCGACGCTGACCGCCCGCCGCTCGCCCTCGACCCGGCGCTCGTCGCCACGCGGATGTTCCAGTTCGGCGACGGCGCGGTGTTCACCGAGCGCCACCGGCGCGTGCTGGCGGCGTCGCCGAACGTCACGGTCCTCCACCACGCGACCGCGCTCGGCCTGCACGGCGACCCGCTCACCGGCCGGGTCGCCGCGGTGCGCGTCGCGACGGCTCCCGGCCGGGAGCTGACCGTGCGCGCGCGGCACGTCGTGCTGGCCGGCGGCGGGCTGGGGAGCACGCGGCTCCTGCTCACGTCGGTGGCCGACGGGACCCTGCGGCTGGGGCCGGGCGCGCACCACCTCGGGCGGTGGTTCAACGACCACCTGCTGATCGAGGGCGGCCGCCTGCACCCGGCGTCGCCCCGCACGCTCGACGCGCTGCGGCTGTACGACCTGCGGACCGTGGACGGCGTGCCGGTGATGGCGCACCTGCGGCTCGCCGACGACGTCGTGCGCCGCGAGGGCATGCTCCAGCTGAGCGCCGCGTTCTTCCCGCGCGGCCGGCCGCTGAGCGCGCGCCAGCAGGCCGGCGTCGACGGCGTGCTCGGGCTGCGCGACGCGCTGCGCGCGCGGACGCCGTCGTCGCGCGAGGACGTGGTGCGGGCGGTGCGCGGGCTCGACGGCGTCGCCCGGCGTGGGGCGACGAGCGTGCTCGCGGCGCACAGCCACTGGTCGCGCGGCGGCTGGTCGGAGCTGCCGGCGGCGCGCCGGCGCCTGCTGCGCGAGGTGCAGGTCGACCACTCGGTCGAGCAGGCGCCGCACTACGACAACCGGATGCTCCTCGGCGCCGGGCGCGACGCGCTGGGGCAGCGGCGCATCACGGTCGACTGGCGCTGGCACGACGAGGACGTCGCGTCGACCATGCGGGCGCAGGAGCTGTACGCGCGGGAGCTCGAGCGCGCGGGCGTCGGCCGCTACGCGCTCGCCCGCCCCGACGGCCGCCCGCTCGTGCTCAGCCCGACCACGGGCCACTACCTGGGGACGACGCGGATGAGCCACGCCGCGCGCGACGGCATCGTCGACCCCGCGCTGCGCGTGCACGGCGTCGACAACCTCCTCGTCGTGAGCAGCTCGGTGTTCCCGACCGGCGGCTACGTGAACCCGACGCTCTCGATCGTCGCGCTGGCGCTCCGCGCGGCCGACGAGCTCCGGCGCGCGCACCGGCCGGCGCCCGTGACGCTCCGCGCCGCGGCGGAAGCACCGGCGCCGGCGTCCTCACCGACCGGTCGCGAGCGCGCGCTCGCCGGCGCGGCGCAGATGCTCGTCTCGCTCGCGGTCGCGCTGGCCGTCGCCGCGCTCCTCGCGCTCGCGGCGCTCCTCCTGCACCACTAGGAGGAGGTGTCCTCGTAGCGGTTCGTGCCCGGCACGCGCCGGACCGAGCCCCAGCCGAAGCGGGCGTAGAGCACGAGCATCGTCGCGCCGCACAGCGAGCCGAGCGTGTCCGCGATCAGGTCGCCGACGGTGTCGTCGTTGCCGGTCTGGAGCTTCGAGCCGAACGTGCTGTCGGAGGTGTACTCGAAGATCTCCCACACGCCGCCGACCGCCACGCCGAGCGCGAACGTCACGACGAAGATGCCCAGGTGGTGGTTGGGGAGCAGCTCCTCGCGCAGGTCGGGCAGGACCTCGATCCGTGCGAGGCACAGGTAGAGGACCTGCGACGTCAGCAGCGGCACGGTGAAGTGGACGACGTTGTCGTACCAGGAGATCGCGTCGTAGAGCCCGAGCGCCTCGCCCCAGCCGGTGAACGTCATCGCGACGATCACCGCGAGGTCGTACAGGCGCGGCAGCTCGGCCAGGCGCGCGAGCACGACGGCGACCGTCGCGACGAGCAGGTTCCCCACGCCCTTCGTGTCGCCCAGCGCCGCGAACAGCACGACGCCCGCGACGAACACGAGCCGCAGGACGTCGAGCGGGTCGCGGACCGGGCCCGGCCAGTCCCCGAGCAGCAGCCGCCGCAGCGGCCCGCCCTCAGCGTCGCGCGCGCTGGGCGACGGCGCCGTCATCCGTGCGCGGATCCGAGGCGGCGAGGCGGCCGCCGGTCTCCTCCGGCGGGATGCCCGGACGTGCCGGGACGAGCCCGGCGGCGTTGACGCGCGGCCGGGTGCCGTACTCGCCGAGGCGCTGCAGGCGGTGCCCCCGGCGCTCCAGCTCCGCGAGCGCGGCCGGGTCGAGGCGCGCGTCCTCGATCTCCACCGCGCCGCCGGTGCCGTTCATCGCATCGACGCGCGGCGCGTCGAGGGCCTGGTCGAGCGGCAGGTCGAAGTCGACGGACTGCACGATCGCGTTGAGGACGCCCATGATGATCCGCGCGCCGCCCGCGCCGCCGACCACGAGCGTCGGGCGGCCGCCGGGCTGGACGACGATCGTCGGCGACATCGACGAGCGCGGCCGCTTGCCCGGCGCGGGCGCGTTCGCGGTGCCGGGCGCGCCGAAGTCGGTCAGCTCGTTGTTGAGCAGGATGCCGGTACCGGGCGCGACGACCGCGCTGCCCATCTCCTGCTCGATCGTGCACGTCACCGCGACGGCGTTGCCGCGCGCGTCGATCACCGAGATGTGCGTGGTCGACTCCTCCGGGCGCGTCGGCGGGTCGGCGACCGGCGCGTACGTGCCCGCGCGGTCGGGCGCGATCTCGGCCGCGCGCACCCGCGTGTAGTTCGCGGAGATCAATGTGGCGGTGGGCTGCGGGACGAACGCCGGGTCCGCGACGTGGCGGCCGCGGTCGGCCCACGCGATCTTCTGCGCCTCGATGATGCGGTGCAGCGTGTCGGCCGAGCCCGGGCCGCTCGCGGTGAGATCGAAGTTCTGCAGGATGCCGAGCATCTCCGCGATCGCGATCCCGCCCGACGTCGGCGGCGGCATCCCGATGATCGTCCGGTCGCGGTAGGTGGAGCGGATGGGCGTGCGCCACACCGCCTCGTAGCCGGCGAGGTCCTTGACGGTGAGCAGCCCGGCGTCCTTCGTGGCAGGCCGCGGCGCGCGCATGTCGCGGACGATCCGCCGGCCGATCTCCCCGCCGTAGAGCGCCTGCGGGCCTTCGCGCATGATGCGCCGGTAGGTCGCGCCCAGCTCGGGCTGGCGGAGCGTCTCGCCCTTGGCGTACGGCGTGCCGTCGGGCTTGAGGTACGTCCGCACCGAGGCGGGGAAGTTCGCGAGCCGCGCCCGGTTGTCGGTGATCGCCTTCGCCAGCGACGCCGTGACCGTGACGCCCTCCCGCGCGTACGCCTCGCCGGGCGCCATCGCCTCGCGCAGCGAGATCGTCCCGTAGCGCTCCAGCGCCGCCGCCATCCCCGCGACCGTCCCGGGCACGCCGACCGTCAGGTGGCCGGTGAACGCCTTGTGCAGGCCGGGCGGGACGAGGGTGTCCTCGCGGAACGCGGCCGGAGCGGTCTCGCGGAAGTCGAGCGTACGCGCCGCACCGGTGCGCGAGCGGTAGACGAGGAACCCGCCGCCGCCGATGCCGCACGACTGCGGCCGCGCGACGCCCATCGCGAACACGGCGGTGGCGGCGGCGTCGATCGCGTTGCCGCCCCGGTCGAGCGCCGCGCGCGCGGCGCGGCTCGCCGCGGTGGACTCGGTCGCGATCACGCCCGCTGTGCCGGTGGCGGCGGCGCGGAAGCGCGAGCCGGGCTCGGCGGCCGGCGCGGCCGCGACGGCGGCGCACCACAGCGCCACGACGAGCATGAACACGACGGCGACACCCCTGCGCATGGCGCGGCTCTACCCGGCAGATCGGGGCGCGACGCGGACCGCGCTGGGGGTTCCGCCGATGCCGCGCTCCGCGAGCCGCCGGAGGATCGGCGTCATGCACCGACTCCGACGGCCGCTCCTCGCGGCGCTCCTCCTGGTCCTCGCCCTCCCCGCGGCCGCGTCGGCCGCCGCCGACCGCCGCTACGCGGTCACGCTGACCGGCATCCACGTGCTCGACTGGAAGTACGCGAGCCTCGACTACCCGGACCGCTGCAAGCAGTGGAGCGAGGGCTCGGGCCAGCAGACGCTCGGCTTCTCGACGCCGAAGGCGATGACCTTCAAGGGGAGCGGGTCCGACCCGCGCGAGTTCACGTTCTACCCCGACACCTCGCGGAGCTGGAACGAGGCGATCAAGGTCACCGCGACCCGCAAAGGGGAGTGGACCGCGCACAAGATCCCGCCGAACTGCACCCCGTGCGGGGACCTGAGCGAGTACGGGCCATGCCCGCCGGACGAGGACGACCTCCTCGCGCCGCTGTTCGTCTGCGGGACGAAGAAGCTCAAGCCCGGCTCGGTCAGCGCGGACTACGGGGGCGGGAAGCTCGAGGCCCTGCTCCAGCTTCCGCCGGTCGACGATCCCCCGCCCTTCACGAACTGCCCGCCGAACGTCGGCCGGGGCTCGCTCGCGAAGTTCCAGCAGGCGAACCCGCTGCCGGTGCTGTTCAGCGGCGAGGCGGTCGCGAGCCTCCCCAAGCTCGCGCGCGGCCGCAGGCTGACGCTGAAGGGGTCGGCCGAGCAGGGCTACGCCCTGCCGAAGGGCGACTACCCGGGCGACTGCCGCAAGGCCAAGGCCAAGGCCGATCGCGGCTACTGGGAGTGCGCGACGACCGACCTCACGCTGCAGATCCGCCGCACACGCTGACGGGTTCGAACCTGCCGCGATGACTCACGGGCTCGAACCCGGTCTTGACTTCGACCCGAGTTGAGGGCCGATACTCGGGAGGCACCCCATGACTGGAGCGCGACGACGATGAGCAGGGAGCTGGCGATCGAGGCGACGGGCCTCGTCAAGACCTTCGGTGAGACGCGGGCCGTGGACGGTGTCGACCTGGCGGTCGAGCAGGGCACGGTGTACGGCGTGCTCGGGCCGAACGGCGCGGGGAAGTCCACGACGATCCGGATGCTGGCGACGCTCAGCCGGCCCGACGGCGGGAGCGCGCGCGTGTTCGGCCACGACATCGTGCGCGAGGCCGACAAGGTCCGCGAGCGGGTGAGCCTGACCGGCCAGCTCGCGTCGGTCGACGAGGAGATCACCGGCCGCGAGAACCTCGTGCTGCTCGGGCGGCTGTGGGGCTACGACCGCGCCGCCGCCCGCGTGCGCGCCGACGAGCTGCTCGAGGCGTTCGGGCTCACCGAGGCCGCCGGCAAGCAGGTGCAGCACTACTCCGGCGGCATGCGGCGGCGGCTCGACATCGCCGCGTCGATCGTCGTGACGCCGGACCTGCTCTTCCTCGACGAGCCGACGACGGGCCTCGACCCGCGCTCGCGCAACCAGGTGTGGGACATCGTCCGGGCGCTGGTCGCGCAGGGGACGACGATCCTGCTCTGCACGCAGTACCTCGACGAGGCCGACCAGCTCGCCGCGCGCATCGCGGTGATCGACCACGGCCACGTGATCGCCGAGGGCACGCCGGGCGAGCTGAAGGCGTCGGTCGGGCAGGGCGCGCTGCACGTGCGGCTCGCCGACCCGGCCGCGCGCGAGGAGGCCGCGGCGCTGCTGGCGCCGGCGCTCGGCGCCGAGGTGCAGCGCGAGTCCGACCCGGCCGCGCTCTCCGTTCCGGTCACCGACCCCGACCGCGCCGCCGAGGCGGTCGCCGCGCTGGCCCGCGCGGACATCGCGCTGGCCGACTTCTCGCTCGGGCGCCCGTCGCTCGACGAGGTGTTCCTCGCCCTCACCGGCCACGCCGCCGAACCCACCGACGCCGACCTGGAGGAGGCCGCCGCATGAGCGCCACCGCACCACGTCCCGCCGAGGCGCTCGACGCGCCGATCGTCGACGAGCAGCGGCTCCACGCCGCGCTGCAGTCCGGCCCGCGCCCGGCCAAGCCCGGCGCCGGCGCCGCCGCGGTCGCCTTCGGGTGGCGCGGGATGCTGAAGATCAAGCACGTGCCCGAGCAGCTGCTCGACGTGACGATCACGCCCGTCCTGTTCCTGCTGATGTTCACGTACCTGTTCGGCGGCGCGGTCGCGGGCTCGACCGACGAGTACCTGCAGTTCCTGCTGCCGGGCGTGCTCGTCCAGGCCGTGCTCTTCACGACGGTGTACTCGGGTGTGACGCTCAACACCGACGTCACGAAGGGCGTGGTCGACCGGTTCCGCTCGCTGCCGGTGTCGCGCTCGGCGCCGCTCGTGGGCGCGATCCTCGCCGACACCGTCCGCTACGCGGTCGCGTCCACGATCGTCGTCGTGCTCGGCATCGTGCTGGGCTTCGACGTCGGCGGCGGGGTGCTCGGCGTGCTCGGGGCGGTCGCGCTCGTGGTCGGGTTCTCGTTCGGGTTCTCGTGGATCTTCACGACGCTCGGCCTCATCATGCGCGCGCCGAACGCGGTGATGAACACGGGCTTCATGGGCCTGTTCCCGCTGGTCTTCCTGAGCAACGTGTTCGTCCAGCCCGAGACGCTGCCGCGCGTGCTGGAGGGGTTCGTCGACGTCAACCCGATCTCCCACCTCGTCACCGCCGTGCGCGGCCTGATGGCGGGCAGCGCGGAGACCGGCGACGTGCTCCTCGTGATCGGCGAGGCGGTCGTCATCGCGGCGATCTTCCTGCCGCTGACCGTGCGGCTGTACCGCTCACGCGACTAGGCGTCTGGCGGTGACCTCGCGGTGGGTGCTTACCGCGAGGTCACCACGCACTTCCAGGTGCGATCTTGAAGGCGCTCCGCCGGCCGCCCATGGTGGTCGGCATGAACGCAGAGAGGACGCATGTGGCGGTGCTGGGGCTCGGGTCGATGGGGCGCGCGCTGGCGGGCGCGCTGCTCGACGCCGGGCACCAGGTGACCGTCTGGAACCGCACCGCCGGCCGCGCCGGCGAGCTGACCGCGCGGGGCGCGGGCGAGGCCGCGAGCGTGGCGGAGGCCGTGGCCGCGGCGGACCTGACGATCGTCTGCCTGCTCGACCAGGCGTCGGTCCACGAGGCGCTCGACGGCGTGGACGTCGCGGGCCGGACGGTCGTGAACCTGACGAGCAGCTCGCCCGCGCATGCGGAGGAGACGAGCGCGCTGCTGACCGGCCGCGGCGCGCGGTACGTCGACGGCGGCATCATGGCCATCCCGCCGATGATCGGCCAGGCCGGCGCGTTCCTCCTGTACAGCGGCGACGCCCAGGCGTTCGCCGACACCGAGACCGTGCTGGCCGCCTTCGGGCGCCCGGTGTTCCTCGGCACGGACGTCGGGCTCGCGGCGCTGTACGACTACGCGCTGCTGAGCGGGATGTACGGCCTGTTCGCGGGCGCCGAGCACGCGTTCGCGCTCGTCCGCAGCGCCGGCGCCGACACGCAGCGGTTCGCCGAGGAGCTGCTGATGCCGTGGCTGCAGGCGATGCTCGCGACGATCCCCGCCCAGGCGACCGCGCCGGGCCCCGGATCGGACGTCTCGCCGGTCGACATGCAGCGCGTCGGCCTGCGGGTCATGCTCGACGCGAGTCGCGCGGCGGGCATCGACGACGGCCTCACCGGGCACCTGCGCGCCTCGCTGCACGCGCTCGACCTCGCGGCCGCCGGCGCGCCCGCGTAGCCGCCGATGGCCACCCTCGCGCACGGTCCGGCTAGCCTCGGACGGACCGTGCGCGTCCAGCCCTACACCTGCGGCATCGATGCGGCGATGGACGTCGTCGGCGGCAAGTGGAAGGCGCTGATCCTCTGGGCCCTCGCGGAGCGCACGCACCGCTTCGGCGAGCTGCGCCGGGCGCTGCCCGGGGTCACCGAGAAGGTGCTGGCCCAGCAGCTGCGCGAGCTGGAGGCCGACGGCATCGTCCACCGCGAGGAGCACGACGAGGTCCCGCCGCGCGTCGAGTACTCCCTCACCGACGAGGGCCTTGCGCTCAACGCGGCGCTCGCCCCGCTGGGCGCGTGGGGCAGCCGGCGGATGGAGCGGCTCGGCCTGCCGCTGCACCCGGACGCCGCCTAGCGCGGCGGCGGCGTGACCGCGGCCGCGGCGAGCGCGGTGCGGACCGTGTCGGCGGTGGCGACTTCGAGGTGGGCGACCGAGAAGGCCTTGCCGGACGAGACCGCGACGCCGAGGTTCGCGAGCGCGGCGCGGCGCTGCAACGGCGATGCCGCGGTGCGGACGCGCTGGAGGCGGCGCGCGTCGGCGGTCGCGGTCGTGCGGGCGACGATGCTGCGCGAACGCAGGACGACGAGGTCGCCGGCGCGGGCCCAGCCGGCGGCGCGGTGGCGGGCGACGCCGAACGCGGCGGCAGGGAGGACGAGCGCGAGGGCGATGAGGCCGACCGGCGCGAACGCGATCCCGACGCCCGCGCCCACCACCAGCGCGAGCGTCACGGGCGGCGCGACGTAGCGGCGCAGCGCGCGCGGGGGCGGCGCCTGCAGCGCCACGCGGTCACCCGCCGCGCCGGCCAGCTCGGGGAGCAGCTCGTCCAGCACCGCCGCCACCTCGCTGCGGCGGACCAGCGGCAGGAGCGTCTGCGCCGTCGCCGCCTCGTTCGCGTAGCCCGCGGTCTCGATCCGCACCGTCGCGAGGCCGAACGGCTGGCGCAGCAGGCTCTCGACCACCCGCACCGCGTGGACGCGCGCGACCGGCACGGACGCGACGCGCCGCTCCAGGAACCCGCGCTGGATGCGCAGCCGGTCGCCCTCACGGGCCGCGCTGAAGCCCGCGAACGCGACGAGCGTCCCCGCGATCGACAGCAGCCACGCCGCCACCAGCGCGATCCCCACGACCAGCAGCGCGGCGCCGACGGAGTGGGGGAGCAGCCGCTCGGGGTCGCCGATCCCGATCACGTCGTCGGCCGTCTGCGACGCGCCGGCGACGACCGGCACGAGGACGCCGAACGAGCCCGACGTGAGCGCCGCTGCGAGCAGCGCGCCGCGGCCCAGCCGCCACGTCGCGCGCGCCCCGCCCGCGCCCGGGCCCAGCGGCGACTCGGGCCGCGCGGCGAGCGCCTCCTCCGGCCGCTCCTCGGCGCCCGCGCGGCGGACCGCGTCACGGAGCTCCTCCGCGTGCGCGGGCGTCACCGCCTTCAGCACGATCTCGCCCTGCTTGCCGCCGCCGGCCGCCTGGACGTGCAGCTCGACGACGCCGAACAGCCGCTGCACCGGCCCGTGGACGGTGTCGACCGCCTGCACGCGCTCCAGCGGGATCGCGACGATGCGCTCGCTCAGCAGGCCGGTCTTGAGGCGCACCTCGTCCGCGCGCAGCCACCACCACGACGTCTCCCACGTCAGCCACGCGAAGAAGACGGAGGCGACCAGGCCGAAGACGCCGTAGAAGAGGACGCCCGTCGCGTCGCCCGACCCGAGCAGGCCGATCGCCATCAGCGGCAGCACGATCCGGCCGATGCCGCCCACGGCCTCGGCGCCGATCGCGGCGACGTGGAACCGGCGCCCCTCGTTCGCCGCCATGCCCGTCAGACGTCGTCCCGCGTGCGGGCGAGGTCGGCCACGCGGCGGCGGATCGCCTCGGCCTCGCCCGGCTCCACCGCGGGGATCGCGGTCTTGCCCGCGGCCGTGTGGAACGTCACGGCGCGCAGGTCCATCGCGTTCTGCAGCAGGCCCGCCTCGGTGTCGACGTGCTGGACGCGGCGGATCGGCACGAGCGTGCGCGTGACGGTCCACACGCCGTGGCGCAGGTCGATCTCGTCGTCGCGGATCTCGTACCGCCAGCGCCGCCAGCGGACGGCGGGGACGAGGAACGTCAGCACGCCGCCGCCGACGAGCGGGATCAGCCACCACGGCGACCCGGCCGTGCTGCCGACGACGATCGTGGCGAGCAGCGCCGCGCCGCCGTACTGCACCGCCCACAGCCCGCGGGCGCGGCTGGGGAGCCGGTGCGCGGGCTCGGGTGCGGGGTCGCTCACGTCCAGCCCGTGGGCTGCGTGAGGGCCTTGACGAAGTCCTCGAGCTGGGTCGTCGTCCAGCACTCGAACGCGCGGCAGTGCTCCTCGTAGGCGGAGATCACCGAGTCGCCGTAGTTCCAGTACAGGCGCGGCTCGGGGTTGAGCCAGAACGTCCGGCCCGCCTTGGCGGCGATCGCGGCGAAGATGTCGGCGCGCGGGTCGCGGCCGTTGGTCCGCGCGTCGCCCAGGACGATCACGGTCGCGCGCGGGTGCAGCTCGTCCTCGACCAGCTCGCGGAACTCGGACCAGACGCGGCCGTAGTCGGTGTAGCCGGAGATGTCGGCCACGCCGGCGTCGCGGCCGATCGCCTCGCTCACCGCCTTGAAGTCGCGCTCCTTGAGGAAGACGTCGCTGACCTCGGACACGCGCTCGATGAAGACGAACGAGCGCATCTTGCGGAACGAGTCGTGCAGCGCGTGCATCACGCTGAGGAAGAACACCGACGCGCTCGTGACGGACGTGCTGACGTCGCAGAGGACGAAGATCTCGGGGCGGCGCGGGCGGACCGGCTTGGTCTTGATGACGACCGGCACGCCGCCGGTCTCCAGCGACGCGCGCATCGTGCGGCGGACGTCGACGTGGACGCGGCGCCGCTGGCCGCGGTGCTCCTGCCCCTGCGTCTTCAGGCGGCGCTTGAGCTGCGCGACGACGCGGTGGATCGCGGCGAGGTCCTGGACGGCGCCGGTGGGGAGCGCGCGGTCGAGCTCGGACAGCGCGCGCTTGGCGGGGAGCTGCTCGGTGCGCTCGATCTGGCCGCGCTCGAGCTCCCGCCGCAGGATCTGCTCGAACCGGCGGAGCTGGTCGCGGGGGAGGCCGTCGTGGCGCGGGTCCTCGGGCGGCAGCTCGGGCTGCGGCTCGGCCCGGAGCCCCAGCGCGCGCCGGATGCGCTGGACGTCGACGCCGATGACGCCGGAGCCGTTGCCCTGGCGGCCGAACGCGGCGATGGCCAGGCGGGCGAGGTCGCGCATCGCGCCCTCGGAGCCGTCGCGCAGCGCCGCCGCGATCTGCTGGCGGAGCACGTCGAGGTTCAGCTCGCCGACGTCGAACTCGTCCGCGCGCGGCTCCCCCTCGGCGCCTTCCTCTCCCGCGGCGCGCTCGCCTTCCTTGACCTGCAGGTCGACCGCGGCCTGCTCGGCGGCGCGGAAGAGCCAGCGGTCGAAGACGAGCTCGAACACCCTCCGGTCCTCGGGCGACTTGGCCATCGTCGCGGCCAGCGCCTCCTTGAAGATCTCGGGGTCGGTCCAGCCGACGTGCTCGAGCGCGGCGAACGCGTCGAGCAGGCCGGTCGTGCCGACCTGCAGGCCCTCCTCGCGCAGGTCCTCGCCGAGCTCGACGAGCCGCGCGGCGAAGCCTGCGGGGGCGGGCATCAGACCGGCCGGGGCAGCTTGACGCCGACGCGCTCGGCGACGAGGTCGAGGTCCGTGCGGTGCTTGACGATGACCGACAGCGTCTGGCTGAACGTCTCGCCGTCCACGTCCTCGGCGCCGAGCAGGAGCAGGGCGCGCGCCCAGTCGATCGACTCCGCGATCGACGGCGGCTTCTTGAGGTCGAGCTCGCGCACCATGTGGACGACCTCGACGAGGCGGCGCGCGACGTTGGCGTCCAGCTCCGGCGCGTGCAGGCGGACGATCTCCAGCTCGTGCTCGGTGTCGGGGTAGTCGAGCCACAGGTAGAGGCAGCGCCGCTTGAGCGCCTCGGTCAGCTCGCGCGAGTTGTTCGACGTGAGCAGCACGATCGGGTGCGTCTTGGACGTGACCGTGCCGAGCTCGGGGATCGACAGCTGGAAGTCGGAGAGGACCTCGAGGAGCATCGCCTCGAACTCCTGGTCGGTCTTGTCGATCTCGTCGATGAGCAGCACGACCGGCTCGGGGGAGGCGATCGCGGTCATCAGCGGCCGCTCGAGCAGGAACTCCTCGCCGAAGATGTCGTCCTGCACCTCCTCCCAGCCGGTGCCCGTGGCCTCGGCCTGGATGCGCAGGAGCTGCTTGCGGTAGTTCCACTCGTACAGCGCCTTCGCCTCGTCGAGCCCCTCGTAGCACTGGAGCCGCACGAGCTCGCGCCCGAGGTACTGGGAGAGCGACTTGGCGAGCTGCGTCTTGCCGACGCCCGCCGGCCCCTCGACGAGGATCGGCTTGCCGAGCTTGATCGCGAGGAGCGACACGAGCGCCGCGGAGGCGCTGGGCAGGTAGCCGACCGAGCGCAGGCCCTGGTCGACGTCGGCGGGGGTGGTGGGAGCGGCGACCATGCGGACCGTGGATGATAGGCGGCATGTGGCTCCTCGCTGCCTCCGACGTCCCTGCCGCCCCCGTGCTCATCTTCATGGTGGCCGGCGTGGCGCTCGCGATCTTCGGCCACCTCTACGGCTCCAAGTTCGTGGTGGGCTGCGGCATCTTCGTCGTCTTCCTGGCGACCATCGCGATGGTCGTCGGCGGCTACATCGCCTACAACGACGACCCCGGCGACCCGCGCCCCAAGGAAGACAACCGCACGTTCTGACGATCGTCAGGCCGCGGGGGCCGTGAGGTCCGGCGTCACGCCCGCGCGCGCGACGAGGTCGGCGAGGGTGGTGCGGGCGAGCTCGGCCTCGATGGCCGCGGCGGCGGCGCGGTCGAGGGCGGTGAGCTGGGTCTGGATGGCCTGGCCGGCGGTGCAACCCGGGGCGGCGGAGTGGAGGCCGAGGACCGGGTCGTCGCCGTTGACGACGCGCCAGACGTCGGCGAGCGTGGTCGACGCGGGGTCGGTGGTGAGGACCCAGCCGCCGGAGGGGCCGGGGCGGGAGGCGACCAGCCGGGCCTCGCGGAGGCGGCCGAGGAGGCGCCGGACGTGGACGGGGTTCGAGCCCGCGCTGCCCGCGAGGAACTCCGACGAGACGCGTCCCGTCTCCCCGGCGGCGGTCAGGAGCGTGAGGAGGTGGACGCCGAGCGCGAACTGGGTGTTGGTGGGCTGCGCCACACGACCCAGTCTATTCGTAGCTGTCGCTGCTACGGTAATTCGCAGTCACGGCACCTACGAATTCGGAGCGCACCCCGCATGCCCACCATCGCCATCACCGGCGCCGCCGGTCAGCTCGGCCGCCTCGTCGCCGACCGCGTCCTCGCCACCACCGCCCCGCAGGACGTCGTCCTGATCACCCGCGACCCCGCGAAGCTCGCCGACCTCGCCGCCAAGGGCGCGCAGGTCCGCCGCGGCGACTTCGACGATCCGGCCACGCTCCCGAGCGCCTTCGCGGGCGTCGAGAAGCTCCTGCTCATCTCGACCGACCGCATCGGCGACCGCGTCCCGCAGCAGGTCGCGGCGGTGCAGGCGGCCAAAGAGGCC
Source organism: Parviterribacter multiflagellatus (assembly GCF_056863265.1). NCBI lineage: Bacteria > Bacillati > Actinomycetota > Thermoleophilia > Solirubrobacterales > Parviterribacteraceae > Parviterribacter > Parviterribacter multiflagellatus. Next base: position 144,079 of record NZ_JBXPIZ010000014.1, on the reverse strand, counting down.
GGCGTCGGGCACATCGCCTACACCTCGATCACGAACCCGAGCGACTCCAACCCGATCGTCGTCGCCGCCGAGCACCGCGCCACGGAGGAGGCGATCCGCGCCACCGGCGTGGCCTGGACGTTCCTGCGGAACTCGATCTACGCCGACATGGCCGTTCAGGTCGGCCAGGGCGCGATCGCGACCGGCCGCCTGGTCACCAACGCTGGCACCGGCGGCGTCTCGTACGTGACCCGCGAGGAGTGCGCCGCCGCCGCGGCCGCCGTGCTCACGACCGACGGCCACGCCGGCAAGGCGTACGACATCACCGGCCCCGACGCGCCCACGCCCGCGGACCTCGCGACGCTCTTCGCGGAGGTCGGCGGCTCGCCGGTCGAGCTCGTCCTCGTCGACGACGCCGCGGCCGCGAAGGGCCTGGAGGAGCACGCCGGCATGCCCGCGCCGCTCGCCCAGGGGATCGCGACCTTCGGCACCGGCGCGCGCCTGGGCTACAGCGCGCCCGTCAGCACCGCGGTGAAGGACCTCACCGGCGCGGACCCGACCCCGCTGCGCGACGTGCTCGCCGCCGCGCTGGCGCAGACCGCGGCGGCCTAGCGGGCCGCGGCCCGCTCGAGCCCCAGCCCCTCCGGCGCATGGAGCGCGCGCATCAGCGCCTCCGGCGCCGCCTGGGGCCGGTCGCGCAGCGACACCAGCACCATCGTCAGGAAGGCGAGCGGCACCGACACCAGCGCCGGCTGCACCAGCAGCGTGTCGGCGTTGGCCAGGCCGCCGGTCGCCATCCCGACGGCCACCGCGACCGTCGTCACGGACGCGCCGACGACCAGCCCCGCGGCGGCGCCCCGCGCGGTCAGCCGGGTCCACCAGATGCCGAGCAGCAGGAGCGGGCAGAACGTCGACGCCGCCAGCGCGAACGCCCACCCGACGAGCACGCTGATGTCGACGGCGCGCGTCGCCAGCGCGAGCACGACCGGCACGCCCATCGCCGCGACGGCGCAGATCCGGAAGCGCCGCAGCCGGTCGCGGACCCGGTCGCGCGGCGGCCGCACGCGGTCCCAGACGTCGTACGACAACGTCCCTGCGACGGACACGAGGAGCCCCGACGCGGTCGACATGAACGCCGCGAACGCGCCCGCTGCCACCAGCGCGCCGAGCGCGTCGCCCACCGGCCCGGGCCAGGCGGCCTCGGGGATGCGGAGCACCGCGAGGTCGGTCTCGCCGGTCACGTACAGCTCCGGCACGAGCGCCCGGCCGAGCAGGCCGTACACCGCGGGGAACAGGTAGAAGAGCCCGAGCAGGCCGAGCACGCGCACCGTCGTGCGCCGCGCCGCCGGCCCGTCGCGGTTGGTGTAGAAGCGGACGAGGATGTGGGGGAGCCCCATGGTTCCCAGGAACGTCGCGACGAGCAGCGAGTAGACGAACAGCGGCGACGCGCGCCCGTCGCCCACCGGGTCGGCCCACTCCTCACCCCGCATCGGCTCGATGCCCTCGGCCACCGGCACCGTGCGGCCCTCCGGCACGACGAACCGGCCTGCGGGCAGGGTCTCGCGCTCGCCGGTGTCGGGCCAGGTGACCTCGACCGGCTCCTCCAGCGTCACGACGAGACCCCCCGACGGCGCCCGCGGCAGCTCCTGCCCGAACAGCGCCGCCCGTTCCGGCAGCCCGCCGAGGTGCAGCACGAGCAGGCACGCCGGCAGCGCGATCGCGAACGTCTTGAGCCAGTACTGGTACGCCTGCACGTAGGTGATCCCGCGCATCCCGCCCAGCGCGACGTTCAGCGCGACCACGAGCGCCACCACCGCGAGCCCGAGCCAGTAGGGCCCGCCGGTCACCTCCCGCACCGTCAGGCCCGCACCCTTGAGCTGCGGCACGAGGTAGAGCGCGCCGATCAGCAGCACGACGGCGCTGGCCAGCGACCGCAGCCGCGCGCTCTGCAGCCGCGCCTCCGCGAAGTCCGCGACGGTGTAGGAGCCGAACCGCCGCAGCGGCGCCGCGACGAAGAAGAGCAGCGCCAGGTACCCGCCTGCGAAGCCGACCGGCAGCCACAGCGCCGCCGACCCGTACTTCATCTGCAGCCCCGCGATGCCCAGGAACGACGCGGCGCTCAGGTACTCGCCGCCGATCGCCGCCGCGTTCCACCACGGCGTCACCGCGCGCGAGGCGACGAGCAGGTCCGACGTCGTCCGCGCCAGCCGCACGCCCCAGGCGCCGATGCCGATCGCGCCGGCCGCCACGCCCGCGATCGCCAGCAGCGCGAGGCTCACTCGTCCCCGACCACGTCGCGGAACGCCTCGTCCAGCGCGTCGGCCCGCCGCTGGTAGAGCCACCCCAGCGCCACGTACGTCACCAGCGGCGGGACGATCACGAGCCCGATCGCCACCGGCACGCCGAGCACGTCGACGTCGCCCAGCGAGGGGACGAGCAGGATGAGCAGCGGGAGCGAGCCGACCAGCCCCGCGAGCACCACGAGCGCCAGCAGCGACAGCGACAGCTGCGCCCGCCGCAGCCGCCGCAGGTAGAGGTCGCCGTGGGCGGTCGCCTCCTCCAGCTCGGCGCGGGTCGACCGCGGCCGCGTCACGCCCGCAGCCGCCGCCGCAGCTCGCCGATCTGGCGCCGCGCGATCGGCACCCGCGACCCGTCGCCGAACACCAGCACCGCGGTGCCGTTCAGCAGCGGCCGCACCTCGACCGCGCGCGGCAGGTTCGCCAGGTAGCCGCGGTGGACGCGGACGAACCCGTGCGCCTCCCACCGCTGCTCGAGGTCGGTCAGCCGCCCGCGCAGGAGGAACCGGCCGTCGTCGGCCACGATCCGCACGTAGTCGCCGTTGGCCTGCAGGTAGAGGATCGACGCGCGCGGGATGAGCCGCGTCCCGCCGCCGCGGATGTTGTCGACCGGCACCACCGAGTCGTCCTCGGCCGGCGTCTCGCGCGTGCCGACGCGGGCCAGCGCCTCCCGCAGCCGCGCCGCGCTCACCGGCTTGACGAGGTAGTCGAGCGCGCGCACCTCGAACGCCTCCACCGCCGCGCTCTCGTACGCGCTGACGAACACCACGGCGGGCGGGTCGGCGAACCGGCGCAGCACCCGCGCCAGCTCGACCCCGTCCAGCCCGGGCATCCGGACGTCGAGGAAGAGCGCGTCGTACGTCCGGCGGCCGAGCATCTGGAGCGCGTCCTCGCCACTCGACGCGGTCTCGACCTCCGCCACGCCGGGCGCGCTGCGCAGGAGGTGGACGAGGTCCTCCAGCGCCGGGCGCTCGTCGTCGACCGCGAGCACGGACAGGGCGCCGGTCACGCGCGGACCCCCGCGCGGAACTTCGGCACGGTCATCGTCACGCTCGTCCCCGCGCCCTCCTCCGAGTCGACCGCCAGCCCGTAGTCGGCGCCGAACGTCTGCCGCAGCCGCGCGTCCACGTTCGACAGCCCGATCCCCGCGCCGCGGCCGCCGAGGACCGCCGCCGCGCGCTCGGCGCTCATCCCCGCGCCGTCGTCGCGGACGCACAGCTCGACGTCCGGGCCGAGGTCGCGGCCGCTGATCTCGACGTGCCCGACGCCGGCGCGCGACTCGACCCCGTGGCGGACCGCGTTCTCCACGAGCGGCTGGAGCGAGAGCACCGGCACGACCGCGCCGAGCACCTCGGGCGCGACCTGCACGCGGACGACGAGCCGCTCCCCGAACCGCGCCTGCTCGAGCCGCAGGTACTTCTGCACGTAGTGGAGCTCGTCGGCGAGCGTCACGTACGGGCGCTCGCGCCGGAACGCGTAGCGGATGAACTCGGCGAACTCGGTGAGCAGCTCGCGCGCGTCCTCGGGGCGGGAGCGGATGTAGCTCGCCACCGCGGCGAGCGCGTTGTAGATGAAGTGCGGTGAGATCTGCGCCCGCAGCGCGCGCAGCTCCGCCTCGGCCAGCCGCTCCTCCTGCGCCGCCACCGCGGAGAGCTCGAGCTGCGCGCTCACCAGCAGCGCGGCCTCGCCGAGCACCCGCGCGTCCTCGGGCCGCAGCCGCTCGTGCGCGGCGCGGAACGCGCACAGCGAGCCCACCAGCTCGTCGCCGATCCGCAGCGGCGCGACCACCGCGCCGAGCGCCGGCTCGACGTGCACGCGCCCGTTCGGCGCCGCCGCCAGCCCGTCCGGCACCGGGCCGTCCGCGCGCACGCCCTCGGGGACGTCGCCGTCGACCGCCAGCACCGTCTCCAGGTCGCACACCGCCACGGCGTCGGCGCCGGTCAGCGCGCGCAGGTGGGGGATCGCGCGGGCCGCGGTCGCGCGCGTCAGCCCGCGCCGCAGGTGGGGGAGCGTCGCGGCGGCGGCGTGGAGCGCCACGCGCGTGGCCTCCTCCGACGGCGCGAGCACGCGCCGCGGGGCGCGCACCAGGCGCGCGAGTGCCAGCGCCGACACCGTCAGCACCGCCCCCAGCACCGCTCCAAGCAAGACGTCCAGACCCCTCGCCTCCGCCCGGCAGCATGACAGCGCGGGCGGAGGGGAAGAGCCGATGGGGGCGCCGGCGCGGCTATGGCACCAGCACGACCTTGCCCGTCGTCGCGCGGGACTCGAGCGCCTCGTGCGCGGCGGCGGCGTCGCTCAACGCGAACTCGGTGACCAGCGGCTGCCACTCCCCGCGCGCGGCCGCTGCGAAGGCCGCCTCCTGCAGCGCGCGGATGCCGCCGGGGTGCGCGAACATCCGCGGCCCGATCGCGCCGTCGACCGTCAGGCCGCGCGCGGCGATCTCGTCGGGCGTGAAGCGGGTGATCGCGCCCTCCGACCAGCCGAAGATCACGTGCCGTCCGCCGGCCCCGAGCAGCTCGAACGCCGCCCGCCCGCGCACGCCGCCGATGCCGTCGTAGACGAGCGTCACGGTGCGCTCGCCGAGCGCCTCGCGCGCCGCGTCGGCCCACGCCGGGTCGTCGTAGTCGAGCGCGACGTCCGCGCCGAGCGACCGCACGAGCTCGGTCTTCGCCGGCCCGCCCGCCGCGCCGACGACGTACGCGCCCGCGTGCTTGGCGGCCTGGACGAGCAGCGAGCCGATGCCGCCCGCCGCCGCGGGCACGACCACCACGTCGTCCGCCGTCGGCGGCGCCGTCTCCAGCACGGCGACCGTCGTGCGGCCGGTCCCGACGAGCGCGACCGCCTGCGCGTCGGTGAGCCCGTTCTCGACCGGCAGGAGCTCGGACACCTCGCGCACGGCCAGCTCGGCGTAGCCGCCGCTCTTCATCCCCAGGTGCGTGGCGACCCGCCGGCCGAGCCACGCCGGGTCGACGTCGGGCCCGACCGACTCGACGACGCCCGCGACCTCGCGCCCGGGGATCATCGGCAGCGCCGGCGCGGCGGCGAAGGCGCCGATCTGCTCGCCCGCGCGGAGCTTCGTGTCGACGAGGTGCACGCCGGCCGCGCCGACGGCGATGCGGACCTCGCCGGGCCCCGGGGCCGGCGCGTCGGTCTGCTCGAGACGGAGGTTCGTGGCGGGACCGAAGTCCCGCAGGAGGATCGCGTTCATGGCTCCTCCCAGCATGGCCCTTCAACCATGGTTGAAGTCAAGGACCGCCTGTTCGAGGGCTGACTCGCGGTCGGCGCGGGCGGCGGCGAGGGGCGTAGGGTCTGCCGGTGGGACGACGGACCGCCTTGTCGAGCATCGCTGCGCTGCTGCTCGGCGGCACCCTCGCGACCCCGGCCGCGGCCGGCGGCGGCGACACCGTCTCGGTCGCGGACCCGGCAGGCGGCGCCCGCTGGACCGCGCGCGTGACGGCCGACGGCGACGCGACGTGCGTCAGCGTCCGGCGCGGCGACGACGCCAAGGAGCGCTGGTGCGAGGAGCTCGCGGGCGGCACGGTCTTCGACTACAACGTCCTGCGCGAGACCGCCGAGGACCCGCGCGCCGCCCGCACCATGATCGCGGTGACGTTCGCGCCGAGCGTCGTGCGCGCGCGGCTGCAGGCGCCCGGCCGGACGTTCGCCTACCGGCGCCGGGCGGGGGAGCCGCGGGTCCTCCTCGTCGTGCTGGCCGGCCTGGTCGACCGCCCGCCGCTGCGCGCGGTGGTGGAGCAGGACGACGAGCTGCGCGTCGTCCGCACCGCGCCCGTGCCCGAGCTCGACGTCGACGACCCGGCCGGCGCCGGGACGTGGCGGGCCGACGTCGCGCCGCCGGACGGCGGGCGCGTCTGCGTGAGCTGGGTGCGCGTCCCCGACCGGTTCGGCGCGCAGCCCCACCGGCTCCAGGGCGCGCCGCAGTGCGGCCGCGCGAACGCCGCGATGCCGGTCGCCACGGTCGAGACGGTGGACGGCCGCGTCGTCGTGGTCGGCCTGGCGGGCGAGGACGTGCGCGGGCTGACGCTCACCGTCGCCGGCGCGCCGCGCCCGCTGCCGATCGACGCTGACAGCCGCGCGTTCCTCGCGGTGCTCCCGGCGGGCACGGACGCGGCGCAGCTCGGCCTGACCGCGCGCCTGGCGGGCGGCCGCGACCTGCCGCGCGCGCTGGACCCGGCGGTGCGGCGGCGCTAGGAGGCTGCGGCTCCTAGCCGCGGTCGGGCGCCGGCGGGATCTCGCCGGGCTCGAGCGGCGGGCGCGGACGCTCGCGCGGGGCGCGCTGCTGGCGGGTCGGCTCCTCGTCGGACCACAGCGTCGGCTGGTCGTCGTCGTAGGCGGCGGGCCGCACGCGGCGGGTGGGAGCCTCGCCCGTCGGCGCCTCGCGCGACGGCATGTCGCGCGGCGGCGCGGCCTCGCGCGGCTCGCGGCGCGGACGCGGGCGCCGCGCGGGCTCCATGGCCGCGGGGTTCGGCGGCTCCGGACGCCCCACCTGGCGGATGCGCCACCCCGCCGCCGCGATGCCCGCGGCCGCGAGGAACGCGAAGAAGAAGCCCCACGTGATGCCGACCGTCGCGCCGACGCCCTCGACGTCCGGCCGGTCGAACACCCGCCAGAGCAGCAGCAGCGCCGCCCAGCCGCCCGCGGCGAGGATGACCGTCCCGTCGCCGCCGGGGAGGTGGAACGCCTTGCGCTCGCCCCGGGCGAACAGCAGTGCGAACACGCCGGCCGCCACCAGCAGCACGGCCGCCTCGACGAACGAGAAGACGCCGAACGCGCTGAGGTTCTGCGAGTCGAGCCCGCGGTTGCCCACCGCGACGCTCTTCTGGTACCAGGGGAGGAACAGCGTCACGAGCAGCGCCAGCGAGGCGAGCCCCGCGAGCTGCTGGTCGCGGTCGAGGTTCCGCAGCACGGCCTGCACGCGCGACGCCACCGGCTCAGGCCTCCAGCGCGTCGAGGCCCGCGAGGCGCCGCTCCACCAGCTCCCGCACCCGCTCGTCCACCGCCGGGTCGCGCGCGACGTCGCGCGCCTCCTCCAGCGCCTTGCGGGCGCGCCGCACGCGGTCGGCCTGGTCGCCCTCGTTCTTCAGCACGTTGTCCGCACGGAGCAGCAGCGTCCGGATGCGGTCTGCGGGGGTGGCGGTCACGTGCGCTGGAGCGTATCCAGCGCGGGCTGCCACCATGCGCCGCCATGGCGGAGCCGCAGACCCACCGGTACGGCGACCACCCCGAGCAGGTCGCGGACCTCCTCGTCCCGGACGCGAACCCGACCGGCCCGGACACCATCGTCCTCGTCCACGGCGGCTTCTGGCGCAAGCGCTACACGCGCGACCTGATGGCGCCGCTCGCCGCCGACCTCGCCCGCCGCGGCCTGGCGTCCTTCAACGTCGAGTACCGGCGCCTGCACACCGGCGGCGGCTGGCCCACGACCGCCGAGGACGTCGCCGCCGCGATCGCGCACCTGCGCACGGCGCTCGGCCGCAACCCCACCGCCGCGGTCGGCCACTCGGCCGGCGGCCACCTCGCGCTGCTGATGGCCGGGCACGTCCCGCGCGTGGTCGGCCAGGCCGCCGTGACCGACCTCGTCGACGCCTCGCGCCGGCGGCTCGGCGAGGGCGTCGTCGACAAGTTCGCGGGGGAGCAGCTCGAGGCCGCCTCGCCCATCGCCCGCGCCCCGCTGCCGGCGCGCGTCCTGCTCGTCCACGGCACGCTCGACGACATGGTCCCGGTCGAGCAGTCCGAGCGGCTCGCCGCGCGCGGCGGCGACGTGACCCTGCGCGTGCGGGAGGGCGAGGGCCACATGGAGCACATCGACCCGGCCAGCGGCGCGTGGAGGGAGGTCGTGGGGTGGCTGACGCGGACGTCCTGAGCGCCGAGCACGCCGCGGCCCTCGACGCCGCCGACCCGCTGCGCCACTTCACCGACCGCTTCGTCCGCACCGCGGGCGGGCCGCTGTACGTGGACGGCAACTCGCTCGGCCGCCTCCCGCACGCCACCGCGCAGGCCGTCGGCGACGTCGTCGCGGAGTGGGGGAGCCGCCTGGTCACCGCGTGGCCGGACTGGATCGAGCTGCCGCGCCGCATCGGCGACCTGCTCGCGCTCCACGTGCTCGGCGCGCAGCCGGGCGAGGTGCTCGCCTGCGACTCGACGACGGTCAACCTCTACAAGCTCGCGTCGGCGGTGCTCGCGCAGGAGCCCGGCCCGATCGTCGCCCTGCGCGACGACTTCCCCACCGACCGCTACGTCCTGCAGGGGCTGGCCGCGCGCCACGGCGTCCCGCTCCACCTCGCCGCGACGGTCGACGAGGCGCGCGCCGCCGCGGACTCCGCGCGGCTCGCGGTCCTCTCCGCCGTCGACTACCGCACCGGCGCGGTCGCCGACCTGGCGGGGTGGCGCGACGCTCGCGCCGAGGTCGTGTGGGATCTCAGCCACGCCGCCGGCGCCGTCGAGCTCGACCTCCACGCGCACGCGCGGCTGGCGGTCGGCTGCTCGTACAAGTACCTCAACGGCGGGCCCGGGGCGCCCGCCTGGCTCTACGTCAGAGCCGACCTCCAGGAGGAGCTGCGCACGCCGATCCAGGGCTGGTTCGGCCAGCGCGACCAGTTCGCGATGGGCCCCGACTACGACCCGGCGCCCGGCATCGACCGCTTCCAGGCGGGCACGCCGCCGATCCTCGCGCTCGCGGCCGTGCAGGCGGGCGTCGAGCTGGTGGCCGAGGCGGGGATGCGGGCGATCGCCGCCAAGCACCGCGCGCTCACCGGCCACTTCGTCACGCTCGCCGACGCGCTCCTCGCGCCGCTCGGCTTCACCGTCGGCTCGCCGCGCGACCCACGCCGCCGGGGCGGCCACGTCGCGCTCCGGCACCCGCAGGGCTGGCAGGTCTGCCGAGCCCTGATCGAGCGGGCCGGCGTCGTCCCCGACTTCCGCGAGCCCGACATCGTCCGGTTCGCGTTCCCGGCGCTGTACTCGACCTTCGCCGACGTCCGCGAAGCCGCCGTCCGGACGCGCGACCTCGTCGCGTCAGGCGCCCACGAGGCGGTCAGCGCCGAGCGCCATCGCGTCACCTGACCCGAGCGCCGCCGCCCGCGCCCGCTTGCGCGCGAAGAGGGCTTCGTCGGCCGCGACGACCAGCTCGCGCACGTGCGCCTCGCCCTCGGTCGTCGCCCAGCCGAACGTGATGCACACCGGCAGGCCGTCCGGCCGCCGCACGGTCTCGGCGACGGCCCGCTCGAGCCGCTCGCACACGACCGCGACCTCGGACGCGCACGTGCCGCGCAGCAGCACCGCGAACTCGTCGCCGCCCCAGCGGAAGACCTCGTCGCCCAGCCGCGCATGGTCGGCCAGCGCCGCCCCGACGTCGGCCAGGCAGCGGTCGCCCGCGAGGTGGCCGAAGCGGTCGTTGACCTCCTTGAAGTCGTTGAGGTCGCCGATCGCGAGCGAGATCACGCCGTAGTCCTGCGCGGTCGCGTCCACGGCCTCCTCGAACGCGCGCCGGTTGGCGAGCTGGGTGAGCGCGTCGGAGCGGGCGAGGCCGCGCTCCTGCAGGCGCTGGGCGCGGACGCGGGCCATGATCGTGAGCGTGAAGGCGGCCATGACGGCCCACGTCGTGAGCTGGACCAGCGTCTCCGGCAGCGCGTCGTGGTGGTCGTCGTACGCGACGGGCAGCAGCGCGGCGGCCATCACGCAGCCGGCGAACGGCACCGCGCGCCGGAGCGGGTGGCCAGCGCACACCATGAGGATCACGAGCAGCAGGAGCTGGTCGACCGGCGACTCCCAGCCGCCCGCCAGCCACTGGAGGACCGCCACCTTGACGACCGCCGTCCCGGCGAGGAACAGCATCGCGTCGAACGACGCGCGTGCCGGCCGGAGGACGTGCAGGACGACCAGGCCGAGCGCCACCTCCATCGCCGCCGCGACCGCCCAGCCCGCGTCCCCGACGGCCTCGGTGGGCGGCGCGATCGCCAGGCAGGCGACCGTGAGCGCGACGCCCAGGCCCCACCCCGTGGCGGTGAGCTGGCGCAGGTTGTCGAGGTTGAAGCCCGCGTACGTGGGCGGTGTCGGCATCCGGACCTACGTCGGTCCGGTTGCAAAGGACCTTGAGCGGTCTGGACGGAGAGGCAGGTCCGCGCGGCTAGGTGATGGGGATGTCCTGGACGTCGTCGCGGCCGTCGCCGCCCCGGCCGTCGCCGCCGCCCTCCAGCCGGCCGATCCACCAGTCCAGCACCGCCCGGACGAACTCCAGCAGCGAGCGGACGAGCTGCGCGAGCTGGGCCCGCAGGTCCGGCGGCAGCACGTCGCGGATCGCGTTGAGCAGGCCGATCAGCGCCTCCAGCTCCGCGTTCGCGCGCTCGGTCGAGCGCGGCACGTCCCAGCCCATCGGCGGCGGGCGGTCGGACGCGGCGCCGGCGGGCTCCGCCTCGGCCTCGGCGGCCGCGGCGGCGCGGGCGGCCGCGGCGTCCTCCGCCAGCTGCTGGGCGGCACGCTGCGTGGCCTCGAGGCGCTCGCGCAGCGCCTGCAGGGCCTCAGGCGTCGCTCGCGACGGGCGCTTGGGGGGCATCGAACTGGATCACCAGGGCATCGTCCTCGAAGGTGGCGGCTGAGGGGCGGTACCCAGCCAGGGCGGGCGGCAGCAGCATCGTGCGCTTGTGGGGGCCGACGCGGACGACCAGCTCGTCCCCGATGCGGCGGAGCTTGAGCTCCCCCTTGCGCGCGAACGGCAGGTCGAGCCGCAGCCGCGCCCCATCCTCGCCGACCTCCAGGCCCTGCGTGAACGACGTGTGCAGCACGTCACGCTCCACGTGGCCCGCGAACAGCGCGTCGCCGAGCCGGTCGAGCATCGCGTCGCCGCGCACCTCCTGCTCGAAGTACGGCGCGCGCAGCACGGGGACGGGCGCGAACGCCGCGTCGACCTCGGCCAGCGCGCGCTGCTGGGTCTCGCGCCACCCCGCGAAGTAGTCGCCGACGTCCTCCGGGAAGACGCGGTTGACGACCACCGCGTCGGTGAGGAAGCCGTAGAGGTTGAGGTAGGTGAACGTGCGGCGCGCCTCGTCCACGACCATGCGGTCGGGGTTCATGACGAGGCGCAGCGTCACGTGCTCGCGGTCCCGGAGGATGCCGTGCATCGCGACCATGTTGCCGATCAGGCGCCGCACCTCGTCGAGCACCCGTTCGCCGGGCAGCTCGACGTCGAGCATCGCGCGAGCGATGGGGCGCGCCGCGTCGAGCAGCCGCCCCTGCTGGGGGAACACGCGCTCCAGCCACCACCGCGCGACGTCGGGGAACGAGAGGAGCCGCAGCGTCTCGCCGGTCGGCGCGCAGTCGACGACGAGCACGTCGACGTCGCCCGCCTCGTAGTGGCGCTTGATCTGCAGCAGCGCGAACAGCTCGTCCGCGCCCGGCGGGACGGTCAGCTCGTCGGCCGTGATGCGGTCCACGCCGCGCTCGACCATCAGCGAGCCCGCCCACTCCTGCACCGCGGACCAGTTGGCCTCCAGCTCGTCCTGCGCCGTGATCTGCTGGGCCCAGAGCCGCGGCGCGACCTCGGTCGGCTCACCGCCCAGCGGCGTGCCGAGCACGTCGGCGAGCGAGTGCGCGGGGTCGGTGGAGACGACGAGCGTCCGCGCGCCCGCGGCGGCGCACCGGCGCGCGGTCGCGGCGGCCACGGACGTCTTGCCCACACCGCCCTTGCCGGTGTACAGGATGGTGCGGCAGGGCATCAGCCGCGCGAGTGTACGCTGACGCCGCATGACCAGGTGGCTGTCCCTGCTGCTGCTCGTCTGCGCCTCCACGCTGGGCCTCGCGGCCTGCGGGGGCGACGACTCGAGCTCCGACTCCGGCGACGTCGACGCGGTGCTGAAGGAGACCTTCGGCGACGGCAAGGAGGTCAAGAGCGGCCAGCTCGGCCTCTCGGTCCGCGTCAACACGAAGGGGCTGGCGAACGTGAACGGGCCGCTCGCGCTGAAGCTCAGCGGGCCCTTCCAGTCGCGCGGCGGGACCGAGCTGCCGAAGTTCGACTTCACCGCACAGCTCGACGTCAGCGGCCAGTCGCTCCGGGTCGGTGCGGTCTCGGCGGAGGACGCCGGCTACCTGACGCTCGCCGACCAGGCCTACGTCCTCTCCGACGAGCTCTACAAGTCGTTCAAGGACGGCTACGCCGAGCAGGCCAAGTGCACCGAGGAGAACGCCGGCAAGGACTCGGGCGTCTCGATCCGCACGCTCGGCATCGACCCCGCCAAGTGGCTCAGCGACGCCAAGAGCGCGGGCGAGGAGAAGATCGGCGGGGCCGAGACGACGCACATCACCGCGTCGATCGACGTGCCGGTCTTCCTCGAGGACGTCAACCGCATCCTCGGCCGGACGGGCAGCCAGCAGCCGGACGACCCGTGCGCCGACGACCCGCAGCAGGACGACCAGGCGACCGGCTCGCAGCTCTCCGCGAAGGACCGGCAGGCGATCGCCGACGGCGTCAAGAGCGCGAAGGTCGAGGTCTGGACGGGCAAGGACGACCGCACCCTGCGCCGCCTCAACATCAAGGTCGCGTTCGAGGTCCCCGAGGGCGAGCGCAAGGACCTCAACGGCCTGAGCAGCGGCGACATCACGTTCGACCTCTCGTTCGCCGAGCTCAACGAGGAGCAGGAGATCGAGGAGCCGAAGGACGCCAAGCCGCTGTCCGAGCTGGAGAGCGCGCTGGGCGGCTCGATCCCGGGCCTCGGCGGCTCCGGCGCGTCAGGCTCCGGCTCGGGTTCCTCCGGCACGGCCACCACGCCCTCCGCGGGCTCGACCTCGAAGTACGACGCGTGCGTGACCGAGGCCGCGGGCGACCTCACCAAGCTCCAGGAATGCGCATCCCTCATCGGCCAGTAGGACACGTCGCGCTGGGGGCGTGGAGCGGCGGCCGCTTCATGCACTTCGGCCAGCAGCTCGACGACGAGCGGCTGACCGCGCTGCTCACCCCCGGCGACGACATCGACACGGTCCTGACCGCCGACGTCTACGGCACGGGCGAGGCGGACCGCGTGGTCGCCCGCGCGCTGGCCGGGCGCGGGCGCGACACGTACACGCTGATCGGCGCGGTCGGTCACGACTTCTACGAGGGCGAGCGCGAGGGCGCGAAGGGGTTCCCACGCTTCACCGACCCGCGCCTGCGCGGGCCGGACGCCTACGCGTCGTACCTGCGCACCGCCACCGAGCTGTCGCTGGAGCGGCTCGGGGTCGACCACCTCGACGTCCTGCTCCTCCACAACCCCGACCGCGCGGGCTACACGTCCGAGGCGGTCTGGGACGGGATGAGCGCGCTGGTGGACGCAGGTCTCACCGCGAAGATCGGCGTCGCGCCGGGGCCGGCGAACGGCTTCACGCTCGACGTCATCGACTGCTTCGAGCGGTTCGGGGACCGGATCGACTGGGCGATGCTGATCCTCAGCCCGATGGAGCCGTGGCCCGGCGAGCTGGCGCTGGAGGCCGCCGAGCGCCACGGCGTGGACGTCATCGCGCGCGTCGTCGACTACGGCGGCCTGTTCTGGGACGACGTCGAGCCCGGCCACGCCTTCGCCGAGCGCGACCACCGGCTCTTCCGCCCGCAGGGGTGGGTCGAGGCCGGCCGCGAGAAGCTCGACCGCATGCGGCCGATCGGCGCGCGGCACGGCCTGACGCCGCTTCAGCTCTCCTGCGCGTGGGACCTCGCGCACGGCCCGGTCAAGTGCGTCGTCCCGACGCTGATCCAGGAGCCCGGCGGCCGCCCGGTCGAGGAGAAGCGCGCCGAGCTGGCCGCGGTGCCGGCGGTCTCGCCGCTGAGCGCGGCCGAGGTCGACGAGCTGCGCGCGATCGGCGACAACCACGGCTCGATGCTCCTCAAGGGCGCGACGCCGGACCACGACGGGCCCGCGCTGCCCGACCGCTGGGACGTCGACGAGCACCTCGCGCAGCTCGCGTCGCGGTGGGCGATCGACCCCGGCCGCGACCTGACCAAGACGCAGTAGATCCCGCCGGCCGACCCTCCGCCGCGGTCAACCCCTTGCGGCGGTGGGTAGGTTGGCCGCGGTGCGTGACGTCAAGAGCTTCCTGTTGAGCGGGTCCGGGTGGCCGTACCTGCTCGTCCCGTTCATCCCGATCGCGATCGCGCTCGAGCTGGCGCACACGTCGGCGGAGATCATCTTCGTCGCGGCCGCGCTCGGCGTGATCCCCACCGCCGCGCTGATGGGCCGCTCCACCGAGGAGCTCGCCCACCGCACCGGCCCGGGCATCGGCGGCCTGCTCAACGTCACGTTCGGCAACTTCCCCGAGCTGGTGATCGCGTTCTTCGCGCTGCGCGAGGGGCTGCAGGAGGTCGTCAAGGCCTCGCTGGTCGGCTCGATCCTCGGCAACATCCTGCTCGTGATGGGCGCCGCGATGCTCGTCGGCGGGGCGCGGCGCGAGAAGCAGACGTTCAACCACACGGCCGCCAACGCGCAGGTGCTGATGCTCCTGCTGGCCGGCGCGGCGCTCGTGCTGCCGGCGGCGTTCCAGCTCATCCACGGCGGCTCGCTGCCGCGGGTGGGGGCAGAGGAGGTCGACTTCGGCTCCGACCTGGAGACGATGTCCGCGATCGTCGCGGTGATCCTGCTCGGCTCCTACGCCGCCGGCCTGGTCTTCAGCCTCAAGACCCACCGCGGCCTGTTCAACCCGCACGAGGAGGACGCGCGCGAGGACGAGGAGGCATGGTCGATCAGGCGCTCGGTCCTCTCGCTGGCGGGCGCCGGCGTCGCGGTCGGCGTCATGTCGGAGATCCTCGTCGGCTCGATCACCGAGGCGTCCGAGGGCATCGGCATCAGCCCGTTCTTCGTCGGCCTGATCGTCGTCGCGATCGTCGGCAACGCCGCCGAGCACTGGGTCGCGATCTACTTCGCCGCCAAGGACAAGATGGACCTCAGCGTCAACATCGCGATCGGCTCGAGCGCCCAGATCGCGCTGTTCGTCGCGCCGGTGCTCGTGCTGCTCTCGTTCGTCGTCGGGGACCACCCGATGGCGCTCGTCTTCAACGGCTACGAGCTCGTCGCCGTGTTCCTCGCGATCCTCGTCGCCAACTTCGTCGTCAACGAGGGCGAGTCGACCTGGTTCGAGGGCCTCCAGATGCTGGCGCTGTACGCCCTGATGGGCGTGGTGTTCTTCTACGCATGAGCAACGCCGCACACTGGATCGGGCTCGTCGTCGCCCTGCTCTTCTTCCTGTGGATCGACCTGCACTTCTTCGCGCGCGGGCGGGAGCCGAGCTTCCGCGAGGGCGTCGTCTGGTCGATCGGCTGGCTCGTGCTCAGCCTGCTCGCCGCCGTCGCGCTGCTCGTCCTCGACGACTCCGAGCGGGCGGTCAACTACACGACCGTCTACCTCATCGAGCGGTCGCTGTCGCTCGACAACCTCTTCGTCTTCCTGCTGCTCTTCGCGTACTTCCAGACGCCGGTCGAGCTGCGGGCGCGGCTGCTCTTCTTCGGGATCATCTTCGCGCTCGTGCTGCGCGGCCTGGCGATCATGGGCGGCGTCGCGCTGATCGAGGAGTTCCACTGGATCGTGTACGTCCTCGGCGCGCTGCTGATCCTGCTCGCCTACCGGATCCTCCAGGGCGTCGACGAGAGCGCCGACCCGAACAAGAACCTCGTGGTGCGCGGCGTGCGGCGCGTGTTCCCGGTCACGACCGAGTACTACGGCAACGCGTGGTTCCACCGGCTCGACCACAAGCTCCACGCGACGCCGCTGTTCCTCTGCCTGGCGGCGATCGTGGCGGCCGACATCGCGTTCGCCATCGACTCGATCCCCGCCGCGTTCGCGATCACGCGCGACGAGTTCGCGATCTGGATGGGCAACGTCTTCGCGCTGCTCGGGCTGCGCGCGCTGTTCGTCCTCGTCGAAGGGCTGATCCGGCGCTTCCGCTACCTGGACCAGACGATCGCGATCGTGCTGGCCCTGGTCGGCGTCAAGCTGCTGATCGAGGACGTGGTGCACATCGGGCCGGTCGGGTCGCTGGCGATCGTGCTCGGGGCGTTCGCCATCGGGATCACGGCGTCAGAGATCGCCGACCGGCGCGAGGCTCACTCCAGCTCCTCGACGCCCTCCGGCTCGGGGTCGATCTCGTCGTAGTCCTCGTTGGGCGTCTCGCCCGACGGCCGCTGGGTCACCTGGAAGGACTCGAGCAGCTCGTCGCGCTGCGCCTCGTCGACCGGGACCTCGTCGGAGATGAGGACCCAGTCGGCCCCCTCGAACTCCTCCATGTTGAAGACCTCGGTGTCGACGTCGACGGTGTCGTCGACGATCACGACCACGTCGGTCTGCGGGTTGTAGTAGGTCCCGGGGCGGTTGGAGAGCTCGTCCAGCTCGAAGGTTCTGGGATCAGCCATGCTCGGCGTTGTACCCCATGGCGTCGTCGAGTTGCCTGCGCACCTCCGCCTCGACGTCCAACGGCGGCTGCCCGCGACGCGCCCGGCGGGCGTTCCTGGCGTGCACGAGCGCGCGCACCTCGGCCTCCAGCTCGGGGTCGACGGATGGCCGAGTCAGACGCGCCAGCTCCGCCTCGACGTCGCGGGGCGCCTCCCCGCGGGCCACGCGGCGCGCGTTGGCGGCGGTGAGCATCTGCCGCACCTCCTCGTCGCGGACGGCGGTGGAGGTGGTCTCGCTCGCGCGCCGGCGAGGGTCGTCCTCGAACAGCCCGCCGCGGCCGATGTGGTCGTAACGATCCCCACGAAGACTGGCGATCGCGACGATCGCGGCCGCGATCACCACGCCGAACAAGACGTATCCGAACGCGGCCTCCACGCCTAGAGTCTGCCGCATGTGGGCGAGGTTCAGGCGGAGGTCGATGGCGCCGCGGCGCCCGGTCCTGTTCGAGGATCAGTGGGCGCTCGCGCTCGTGACGGGGCTCGTGCTGATCGGCGGGATCGTGGCGCTGATCGTCGTCCTGGCGGCCTGAACGGGCACATCCGGGTGCCGGGCGCGGTACCCTCTCGGAATTGTTGACTCGCGAGTCAACGAAGGCTTTCACAAGCTTCCCCAAGGAGCCCAACCCCACATGGTCGACTTCACGCTCACCGACGAGCAGAAGAACCTCCGCGATCTGGCCCACGACTTCGCGGTGAACGAGATCCGTCCCAAGGCGTGGGAGTACGACAAGGACGGGACCTGGCCGATCGACATCCTCGAGAAGGCGTTCGAGGTCGGCCTGATGAACACCCACGCGCCCGAGGAGTACGGCGGCGCCGGCCTGTCCCACCTCGATGGAGCCATCATCGAGGAGGAGCTGTCCTGGGGCTGCTCCGGCATCACGACGTCGCTCGGCGCCAACGGCCTCGCGTCCGCCCCGGTCGCGATCGCCGGCTCCGAGGAGGTCAAGAAGGAGTACTTCACCTCCCTGACCGAGTCGCTGAAGTTCGCCTCGTTCTGCCTCACCGAGCCGGGCGCCGGCTCGGACGTGTCCTCGATGCGCACGAAGGCCGTCAAGAAGGGCGACGAGTACGTCATCAACGGCTCGAAGTGCTTCATCACCAACGGCACCTACGCCGACTGGTACACGGTCTACGCCAAGACCGACATGGATGCCGGCCACCGCGGCATCTCCGCCTTCCTGGTCCCGCGTGACGAGACGATCACGATCGACAAGAAGGAAGACAAGATGGGTCAGCGGGCGTCGAACACGGCGACCGTGACCTTCAACGACACCGTGATCCCGGCCAAGTACCTCCTCGGCCAGGAGAACAAGGGCTTCAAGGTCGCGATGCAGACCCTGGACTACACCCGTCCGGGCGTCGCCGCCATGGCGACCGGCATCGGCCGCGCCGCGTTCGAGTTCGCCTGCGACTACTCGAAGGAGCGCGTCCAGTTCGGCGTGCCGATCGCGATGCACCAGGCGATCCAGTTCATGCTCGCCGACATGGCGACCAAGGTCCACGCCTCGCGCCTGATGACCTGGAACGCCGCGACGCTGCTCGACCAGGGCAAGCGCAACACGCTCGAGTCCTCGCACGCCAAGCGCTTCGCGTCGGACTCCGCGATGGAGATCGCCACGGACGCCGTCCAGGTCTACGGCGGCTACGGCTTCATCAAGGAGTACCCGGTCGAGAAGCTCATGCGCGACGCGAAGATCATGCAGCTCTACGAGGGCACCTCGCAGATCCAGCGCCTCGTCATCGCCCGCGAGACCCTGCTCCCGCGCCGCGTCGAGGAGCCCGCGAAGGCCACGGCCTAGCGCTCTCGCAGCACCAGCCGTACCGGAGGGCCGTCCGTCGAGGACGGCCCTTCGTCGTTCTGTGGGCTGCGCCTTAGGATCCGCGCCATGGCCGCCGAGCGCACGAAGTTCCTGCTCACCGAAGACCGGATCCCGACGCACTGGGTCAACCTCGTCGCCGACCTGCCCGGCGACCCGCTTCCGCCGCTGAGCCCGCGCACCGGGCAGCCCGCGGGGCCCGAGGACCTCACGCCGATCTTCCCGCTCGGGATCATCCAGCAGGAGGTGTCGACCGAGGCCGAGGTCGAGATCCCCGAGGAGGTCCGCGAGGTCTACAAGCAGTGGCGGCCGACGCCGCTGGTGCGCGCGCGGGCGCTCGAGCGGGCGCTCGACACGCCGGCGCACATCTACTTCAAGTACGAGGGCGTGTCGCCGGCCGGCTCGCACAAGCCCAACTCCGCGGTGCCGCAGGCGTACGAGAACGCCAAGGCCGGCGTCAAGAAGCTCGTGACCGAGACGGGCGCCGGCCAGTGGGGCTCGTCGCTCGCCTACGCGTGCGCGAAGTTCGGGCTCGAGTGCGAGGTCTACATGGTCGGCTCGTCCTACGACCAGAAGCCGTACCGGCGCTCGATGATGCAGACGTGGGGCGCGACCGTGCACCGCTCGCCGTCCACGCGCACCGAGGCGGGCCGGGCGAACGCCGACAGCCCGACCGGCTCGCTGGGCATCGCGATCTCCGAGGCGGTCGAGGTCGCCGCGCAGGACCCGGACGCGAACTACTCGCTCGGCTCGGTCCTCTCCCACGTCTGCCTGCACCAGACGGTGATCGGCCAGGAGTCGATCGCGCAGATGGAGATGGCGGGGGAGGAGCCCGACGTCGTGATCGGCTGCGTCGGCGGCGGCTCGAACTTCGCGGGCATCGCGTTCCCGTGGCTGCGGCGCAACCTGCGCGACGGCGCGAGGACGCGGTTCGTCGGCGCCGAGCCAGCGGCGTGCCCGACGCTCACCCAGGGCGTCTACGCGTACGACTTCGGCGACACCGCGGGCCTGACGCCGCTGATGCCGATGTACACGCTCGGCCACGACTTCGTGCCGCCGCCCGTCCACGCGGGCGGCCTGCGCTACCACGGCGACGCGCCGCTGCTGTGCGCGGTCGTCAAGGCCGGCCTGGTCGACGCGCGTGCGGTCGCGCAGAACCCGGCGTTCGAGGCCGCGGTCCAGTTCGCGCGCACCGAGGGCATCATCCCGGCGCCCGAGTCCGCGCACGCGATCCGCGTCGCGGTCGACGAGGCGCTGGCCGCGCGCGAGGCGGGGGAGGAGCGGGTGATCCTGTTCAACCTCTCCGGCCACGGCCACTTCGACCTCGCCGCGTACGACGCGTACCTCGCGGGCGCGCTGGAGGAGCCGGCCTTCGACCGCTCCGGCGTCGACGCGGCGCTGGCCCGGCTGCCCGCGGGCACTCCGGTGCTCAGCTGAGCGCCCCTGGATCCGGAGGGCGCGTGCCGCGCCCGGTCGTCGGCGCGATCGTCCTCGGCACGCTCCTCAACCCGCTCAACTCGTCGATGATCGCCGTGGCGCTGGTGACGCTGCGGGAGGACTTCGACGTGTCGCTGGGCACCGTCACGTGGCTGATCACCGCGTTCTACGTCGCCGCCACGATCGGGCAGCCGCTCGCGGGGCGGCTGGCGGACCTGCTCGGCCCGCGCCGCGTGCTGTGCGCCGGTTGGGTCCTCGTCGGGCTGACGGGCGCGCTCGCGCCGCTGGCGCCGTCGTTCGGCTGGCTCGTGCTCGCGCGCGTGACGCTCTCGCTCGGGACGTCCGCGGCGTTCCCGGCCGGCCTGGCGATCCTCCGCCGCAGCGTGCCCGAGGGCTCGCCGCCGCCGACCGGCGCGCTCGCCGCGGTCAACGTCGCCAACGCGTCGAGCGCCGCGTTCGGGCCGGTGCTCGGCGGCGTGCTGGTCGGCACGGTCGGGTGGGAGGCGATCTTCCTCGTCAACGTGCCGCTCGCGCTGATCGGGCTGCCGCTCGCCCTGCGTGCGATCCCGCCGGACGGCCCGCGCGCGTCCGCGGGGGCCGCGCCCGCCGGGTTCGGGCCGCTCCTCCGCGACCGCGGCGTGCTCGCGGTGCTCGTCCAGTACGCGGCGGTCAACGTCGTCTTCTTCGCGATGTTCTTCGGCGTCCCGCAGTGGCTGGAGGACGCGCGCGGGCTGGAGCCGGAGGAGGCCGGGCTGCTGCTCGTCCCGCTGGCGGCGCTCGGCGCGCTGATCACGCCGCTCACCGCGCGCTTCGTCGCGCGCCGCGGCTGGCCGGCGGGCTTCGTGGCGGGCGCGGTCGCGCTGACGGCCGGCCCGCTCCTCCTGCTCACGGCCTCAACCGGCACGGCGCTGGCGGCCATGGCGGTGATCGTCGCCGTGCTCGGCATCCCCGGCGCGTTCACGAACATCTCGCTGCAGACCGGGCTGTACGAGCGGACCCCGCGCGAGCAGATGGGCGCCGCGGGCGGCCTCTTCCAGACGTTCCGCTACCTCGGGGCGATGACCGCGACCTTCCTGCTGGCGGTCGCGTTCGGGGCGTCGGCGACGACCGCGGGCCTGCACGCGGTCGCGGTCGTCGCCGCCGGGGTCGGCGCGGTGCTCGTCGGGTTCGGCGTGCGCCGCCTGCGTCAGTCGCCGGCCGACGGCGCCGGCTCGCCCTGACGCTCCAGCGCGCGGCCCTCGAGGTCGAGGTCGGGGAGGAGCCGCCCGAGCGGCCGGGGCAGCCACCACGCGCGCTCGCCCAGCAGCCCCATCACCGCCGGGATGAGCGTCATCCGCACGACGAACGCGTCGACGAGGATGCCGAACGCCAGCGCGAAGCCGACCGACTTGATGATCGCGTCCTGCTCGAGGATGAACCCGGCGAACACGGCGCCCATGATCAGCGCGGCGGCCGTGACGACCCGCGCGCCGTGGCGGAAGCCCGCGGCGACCGCCTGCGCCGGCGCCGCCCCGTGCACGTGCTCCTCGCGCATCCGCGACACCAGGAAGACCTGGTAGTCCATCGCGAGCCCGAACAGGATGCCCGTGATGATGATCGGGAGGATCGAGATGATCGGGGCGGGCTCGGCGACGCCGAGAAGGTCGGCCGCGAAGCCGTCCTGGAAGATCGCGACCACGCCGCCGAACGCCGCGCCGATGGTGAGCAGGAAGCCGGCGATCGCCGTCAGCGGCACGACGACCGAGCGGAACGCGACGGTCAGCAGCACGAACGCGAGCCCGACGATCACCGCGAGGAACGGGATCAGCGCCCGCCCGAGCCGGTCGGCCACGTCGATGTTGACCGCGGTCGGGCCGGTGACCAGCACCGCGCTCCGCGTCTCGCGCTCGAGCGCGGGTGCGCGGTCGCGCAGCCGTTCGACGAGCGCCTTGGTCGATGCAGCAGACGGGCCGCTCGCCGGGGTGAGCGTCAGCACCGCGGTGTCGCCGGCCCGGTTCAGCGTGGGCGCGCCGACGCTCGCGACGTCGTCCTGGCGCCGCAGCTCCGCGGCCACCGCGTCCGCCGCCCGCGCCGTGTCCGCACGGCCCGCGCCGGCGCCGCCGTCCACGACGATCGTCAGCGGCCCGTTGAAGCCGGGGCCGAAGCCCTCGGCGAGGAGGTCGTAGGCCTTGCGGTTGGTGGTGTCGCGCGCGGCGCTGGAGTCGTCGGACATCCCCAGCCGCAGGTCGAGCACCGGGATCGCGCATGCGCCGAGCGCCGCGACGGTGACCACCACGGCGGCCACGCGGTGGCGGAGCACGAGCTCCACCCAGCGCGCGCCGAGCGTCGGCCGCGCCGCCCGCGCGCCCGCGTGACGGCGGCGCCCCTTGGCGAGGCGCGGCCCGGCGTAGCCCAGCAGCGCGGGCACGAGCGTGAGCGCGATCAGCACCGCGATCGCCACCGTCCCGGCGGCCGCGAGCCCCATCGCCGTCAGGAACGGGATGCCGGCGACGCTCAGCGCGGCCAGCCCGATGATGACCGTGGCGCCCGCGAAGACGACGGCGCTGCCGGCCGTGCCGACGGCGCGCCCGGCGGATGCCTCGAGCGCCATCCCGGCCTGCAGCTGCGCGCGATGACGGGAGACGATGAACAGGGCGTAGTCGATCCCGACGGCGAGGCCGAGCATCAGCGCCAGCGTCGGGACGCTCTCGTTGAGGTCGACGAAGCCCGTCGCGGCGATGATCGCGGCGAGCCCCGTGCTGACGCCGACGATGGCGGTCAGCAGCGAGAGGCCGGCCGCGACGAGCGACCCGAACGTGATCGTCAGGACGACCGCCGCGATGGGGATGCCGATGATCTCGCCGAGCCCGGACTCGCCCTCCTCGACGACCGCGTCGCCGCCGAGCTCAACCTGCACGCCGGCCCGCTCGGCCGACTCCGCGGCCCGCTGCACCGCCTCGCGCGGGCCGTCCGCCAGCGTCTCGGCGGGCTCGTCGAACGCGACCTGCGCGAGCGCGATCCGGCCGTCCTCCGACACGCGGCCGCCCGCGAACGGGTCGCTCGCCTCCGTCACCCCGGGGACCTGCGCCACGCGTCGCACGGCGTCCTGGACGGCGGCCTGCCGGGCACCGCTGAGCCGCTCGCCCGGCGGGGCGGCGAAGACGATCCGCCCGGAAGCGGCGTTGGCCGCGGGGAGCCGCTCCTCCAGCAGGTCGATCGCGCGCTGCGACTCGGCGCCCGGGATCGAGAACGTGCCGCCGGTCGGGCCGCTGAGCGTCAGCGCGCCCGCGGCCACGACGCCGAAGACGGCGAGCCAGACGGCGAGCACGAGGCGGCGCCGGCGGAAGGCGGCGCGGCCGAGGCGGTCGAGGGCAGAGGCCATGGAGGGTCCTTGGTGGTCGGGAGCAGGGGCCTCCGAGCCTGCGGCCCGCGCGCCGTTCCGACGACCGCCGCCGGGCGTGAGCCGATCGCGCCTTTCGGAGGGGGTGCGCCGCGCCGAAGGCGCCTACCGTGTCGCCCATGTCCGTCCGGCGCCGCGCACAGCATCCCTGGCCGAGCGCCGGTGCGCTGGCGCTGTCGCTGCTCGGCGCCGCCGCGTGGGTCGGGCTCACGCTGCTCGTCGGAGACGACGTCGACGGGTCGACGTCGATCGACGCGGTGTGGATCGCGCTCACCGTCGTCGCGTTCGGCTGCATCGCCTTCCGCCGCACCGCCCCGGCGCTCGCGGCGGCCGTCGCGGTCACGGTCGCGCTCGTGATGGGGCTCGCGTCCGACTACCCGATGATCGCCCCGATCCCGATCGCGCTCGGCCTCGTGGGCCTGGCCGCGAGCGGGCTCACGCGGCCGCGGACGGCGCTGCTCGGCGCGTACACCGGCGCGGCGATGGCCGCGATCGGGTTCGTCGCGGCCGACGAGGAGCCGCTCCTCGCGACCATCGGCGGGTTCGCGGTGGGCATGGTGCCGGTGCTGATCGGCGCCGTCCTGCACGCCGAGCGCGCCCGCACGCGCGCGGCGGAGGAGCTCGCGCGCCGCGTCGAGGAGCTGCGCGACCGCGACGTCCAGCGCGCCGTCGCCGAGGAGCGCCTGCGGATCGCCCGCGACCTGCACGACATCACCGGCCATCACCTCAGCGCGATCGCGCTCCAGGCGGCGGGCGCGGGACGCATGACCGCCGACGAGGACGCCCGCGCGGCGCTGCACCGCATCCACGGCCTGACGCGCGACGCGCTCGGCCAGACCGGGCAGGCGCTGGGCATGCTCCGCCGCGAGTCCGAGCCGGCGACCCTCGCGCCGCCCCCGCGCCTCGCGCACGTCGACGGCCTGCTGGGGCCGGCGCGGGACGCCGGCGCCGCCGTCGCGCTGCGCACCGAGGGCGATCCGCGCCCGCTGCCCGAGGCGGTGGAGACGTGCGCCTACCGCGTCATCCAGGAGTCGCTCACGAACGTCGTCCGCCACGCGGGCGCGCGGACGGTCGAGGTCGTGCTCGGCTACGGGCCCGACGCCCTCACCGTGGCCGTCGAGGACGACGGTGCCGGCGGCGGCGCGCCGGGCCCGGGGAGCGGGATCACCGGGATGCGCGAGCGCGTTGCCCTCGCGGGCGGCGAGCTGACCGCCGGGCCGCGCGCGCCCGCCGGCTGGGCGGTCCGCGCCACGCTGCCGCTGGAGGCGCCGTGAGCGTCCGCGTCATCGTCGCCGACGACCAGGCGATCGCCCGGCAGGGACTGCGGATGATCCTCGACAGCGACCCCGGCATCGAGGTGATCGGCGAGGCCGTCGACGGCCTCGACGCGGTCGGGCAGACCGAGCGGCGGCGCCCCGACGTGGTGATGATGGACATCCGGATGCCGCGGCTGGACGGGCTGGAGGCGACCCGGCGGCTGCGCGACGTCCCTGGCGTCGAGGTGATCGTCATCACGACGTTCGACCTCGACGAGCACGTGATCGAGGCGCTGCGCGCGGGCGCGGTCGGCTTCCTGGTCAAGGACTCGCCGCCGGAGCGGATCATCGACGCCGTCCACGCGGTCGCGCGCGGGGATGCGCTCATCGCGCCGGAGGTCACGCGCCGCCTGCTCGACCGGTTCGTGGCGACCGTCCCCGCGCGCGCGGGCGACCCGCGGCTGGAGGAGCTCACGCCGCGCGAGCACGACGTGCTGCTGGAGATCGCGGCCGGCTGCAGCAACGCGGAGATCGCCGCGCGGCTCCACCTCGAGGAGAGCACCGTGAAGGGGCACGTCCGGCGGCTGCTGGCCAAGCTCGGCCTCGCCAGCCGCGTGCAGGCGGTCGTGTTCGCCTACGAGACCGGCCTGGTGGCGCCCGGGCGCCCGCGCGTCGGCCCCTGAGCTACGGGCGCGGCGCGACGGCCATCACGGCCACGACGACGGCGGGATCGAAGCGCGTCCCCGAGTTGCCGATCACGGTCTCGACGGCGGCGTCGTAGGTGGGCGCGCAGTCCCACGCCTCGGCGACGGCGATGATGCGCGACCCGAGCGGGATGAGCGTGCCCTTCAGGTGATCCGGGCCGCCCTGGCCGTCGAAGCGCTCGGCCACGTGGCGGACGAGCGTCGCGGTGCACTCGAGGCCCGGGCAGCGCAGCAGCGCCTGCTCGCCGACCACGCCCGGATGGCGGTCGTCCGGCGCTGCGAGCTCGCCGACGTCGTGCATGAGCGCGGCGAGGTCGATGACGCGGGACGCGCGCGGGGAGATTCCGAGCTCGCGGCAGATGCCGGACGCCAGCGCGCTCACGCGCACCGCGTGCTCGCCCAGACCCTGCTCCTCGAGCCGGGCCAGGAGGACCCGGGCGGGGTGGCGGGTGGCGGGTGCGGCAGGGAACGTGACGGGTGGCATGCCTCTTACACGCGGCTGGAGAGCCGCTGGACACATCGTGGTCCCGGTTGGCGCGTCGGCGCTCGCGTCGCTCGGGTCGGGGTGCTGCGCGACTAGGCTCTGACGCACCCCGTGGCACGTCGTAGGCCAGAGACAGAGCGCGCTGTGGCCGAGGCGGCCCCGCTCGGCGATGCGCAGGCCGCGGTGCGCGAGGCGCCGTCGGGCGCCGGCCGCGCCGACCCGCTGCTCGCCGAGCTGCGGCGCGGCGGGCTGCTGCCGCTGCTCGTCCTGCACTTCCTCGGCTCCGGCCCGTCCTACGGCAACCAGCTGATGGAGCGCGTGTCGGGCGTCACCGGCGGGCTCGTGGCGGTCAACCCCAACACGATGTACCCGCTGCTGCGGTCGCTGGAGGGCAAGGGCTTCGTCGCGGGGGAGTGGGAGCATCCTGAGCGCCGCTCGCGCCGCTTCTACCGGCTGACGCCAGAGGGCGAGGCCGAGCGCGACCGGCTCCGCGCGGAGATCGAGCCGTACCTCGACGCCGTCCAGCGGTCGGTCGAGCTGATCCGCTCCGAGGTGCTCTGAGCGTGGGACGCGCGCGGGCCCACATCGACCTGCCAGCGCAGGTCAGCGCCGCCGAGGCGCTCTGGTACGACACGTCCCGGTGGGCGACGTTCGTCGACGGCTTCCACCACGTCGAGAAGGTCGAGGGGGAGTGGCCGCGCCCGGGCTCGCGCCTGGTGTGGGACTCGGTGCCCGACGGCCGCGGCCGCGTCATCGAGCGGGTCGTCCACTACGAGGTCCGCGCCGGGCAGGTCGTGGAGGTCGAGGACGCCCGCATCACGGGCCGTCAGAGCATCACGTTCACGCCCCGCTCGCAGGCCGAGTGCCGGCTGTCGATCGAGCTCGACTACCGCATCAAGGACGCGGGCGTCCTGACCCCGGTCGTGGACCTGCTCTTCATCCGGCGGTCGTTCGGCGACTCCCTCGCGCGCACCTTGTCACGCTTCCGGCACGAACTGCGCGCCGAGCGTGACAGTTCCTTGGCCTAGGGACCGCTAGGTTCCCGCCCATGTTCGTGTTCAAGGCTGCCGTCGTCGGCGCTGGCACCATGGGCGGCGAGATCGCCCAGGCCATCGCCGCCTCTGACATCCCTGTCGTTCTGAAGGACGTCAAGCAGGAGTTCGTCGACGTCGGGCTCGCGAAGGCCCGCGAGGTGACGGAGGCCCAGGTCGCGCGCCTGGTGAAGAAGGAGAAGATCACCGAGGAGCAGGGCCGCGCGCAGGTCGAGGCGGTCCTCGGGCGCATCACCGGCACGACGTCCTACGAGGGCTTCGGCGACGTCGACTTCGTCATCGAGGCGGTCCCGGAGCGGCTCGACATCAAGCAGTCGGTGTTCGCCGAGCTGGACGACGTCACGCCCGGCCACGCGATCCTCGCGTCGAACACGTCGTCGCTGGCCATCAGCGACATCGCCGAGGCCACGCTGCGCCCCGAGAAGGTCATCGGGTTCCACTTCTTCTACCCGGCGTCGGTCATGCCGCTGCTGGAGATCGTGCTCGGCTTCGACACGGCGCAGGAGACCGTCGGCGCCGCGGTCAACTTCGCGCAGGCGATCCGCAAGCAGCCGATCACGTGCGACGAGGTCCCCGGCTTCGTCGTCAACCGCATCCTCTCGTCGTCGCTGTCCGAGGTGCACCGCGCGCAGGAGGAGGAGGGCCTGTCGATCCAGAAGATCGACCAGGTCATCCAGGAGGCCAAGCGCGCGCCGATGGGGCCGTTCTTCCTCATCGACCAGCTCGGCCTGGACACGGTCCTGCACGTCTCCGAGCACCTCGCCGACTCCTACGAGGGCGACCGCTTCTACGTCCACCAGGGCATGCAGCGCCTCGTGGCCGAGCGGCAGCTCGGCGCGAAGACCGGCGGCGCCGGCTTCTACAAGGACGGCCAGCCGCAGATCGCCGGCGACAACGACCCGCCGGAGGACCTGGCCGACCGGATGGCGCTGAAGGCCGTCCTCGAGGCGTGCCTGATCCTGGAGGAGGGCGCCGCGCAGACCCGCGCGATCGACCTCGGCATGATGGCCGGCGCCGGCATGGATCCGCGCCGCGGCATCCTGCCGCCGCTCATGTGGGCGGACATCGAGGGCCTCGACGTCGTGCTGGAGAAGCTCGAGGGCCTGGAGGAGCGCTTCGGCGAGCGGTTCGAGGTCCCGTCGCTGCTCCGGCGGTTCGTCGCCGGCGGCCGCCTCGGCCTCAAGTCCGGCCAGGGCTTCTTCCCGTGGCCGAAGCCGTCCGAGGGCTGGGCCGACGGCCCGGTCCAGCTCGAGAAGCGCGACGGCTACGCGATCGCCTGGATCAACAACCCGCCGGCCAACTCGCTCGCCCCGGAGGTCATCGAGGGCCTGGAGAAGGCCTGGGCGCACGTCGACGGCGACGACGCGACCCGCGCGTTCATCATCGCCTCGGCCAACCCGCTGCTCTTCTGCGCCGGCGCCGACATCAAAGCGTTCACCCGCGTCGAGACGCCGGAGCAGATCCGCGAGATGCTCGACCGGGCCCACGGCCTGCTGCGGAGCTTCGAGCGGTCGTCGACGATCACGATCGCCGCGGTCAACGCGCTCGCCTACGGCGGCGGCTGCGAGATCGCGATGGCCTGCGACATCCGCATCGCCGCCGAGTCCGCGCTGTTCGCGCAGCCGGAGATCAACCTCGGCATCGTCCCGGGCTTCGGGGGCACGCAGCGGCTGCCGCGGCTGGTCGGCCAGTCCAAGGCGCTGGAGATGAACCTCACCGGCGACGCGATCCTCGCCGAGGAGGCGTTCGAGTTCGGCCTCGTCAACGACGTGGTGCCGGACCACGAGCTGATCGACACCGCCGTCGCGTGGGCGCGCAAGCTCGCCTCGAAGGCGCCGGTCGCCGCGCAGCAGATCAAGCTCGCGTCGGCCAAGAGCGACCTCGACGAGGGCATCGCGGCCGAGAAGGACGCGTTCGCCGTCGCGTTCCAGTCCGAGGACGCGCGTGAGGGCATCGGCGCGTTCATCGCCAAGCGCACCCCGGAGTGGAAGGGGCGCTGACGCCTCCCACCCCGCCTCCCTCCGACCCCGCGCCGTCGTCCGACGGCGCGGCGGTCGCGCGCCTCGCGGAGCTGCTCCGCGAGGCGCGGTCGGTGGTGGCGCTGACCGGCGCCGGCATCTCGGTGCCGTCGGGCATCCCCGACTTCCGCTCGCCCACCACCGGGCTGTGGGCGAACGTCGACCCGATGGAGGTCGCCCACATCGACGTCTTCCACCGCGACCCGCACCGGTTCTGGAGCTTCTACGGCGACCGGTTCCACACGCTCGACACGAAGGAGCCCAACGGCGCGCACCGCGTGCTGGTGGAGCTCGAGCGGCGCGGGAAGCTCGACGCGGTGGTCACGCAGAACATCGACCGCCTGCACCGCAAGGCGGGCAGCGGCGACGTCGTCGAGGTCCACGGGACGATCGAGCGCTCCGCGTGCCTGGGCTGCGGGCCGGCGGCGCGGCGCTTCACGATCGACGAGGTGAGCGAGCGCCTCGACGCGGCCGCCGACGGCGTCCCGCGCTGCGACCACGACCACCCGCTCAAGCCCGGCGTCGTCCTGTTCGGCGAGCTGCTCCCGGAGGAGGCGCTGGAGCGGGCGTTCGCGCTCGCCGCCGGGGCGGACCTCCTGCTCTGCATCGGCTCGTCGCTGGAGGTCCACCCGATCGCCCAGCTCCCCGCGCTCACCCGCAAGGCGGGCGGCGCGGTGGCGATCGTCACCCAGGGCGCCACGCCCTACGACCGCGACGCCGACGTGAAGCTCGCCGGCGACGTGGTCGCGGACCTCGAGGCCCTGCTCGCCGCCCTGTGACCCGCCCGCCGCGCCCGATGGGCGCGGCGGGGGTTGTGAAAGGCGCGGGCGGTGCCGGCGGGGCTACCGCGCGAGCGTCACCGTCGACCCCACCGGCGTGCCGCCGGCGGTCTGGACGGTCAGCGTCGCCTTCAGCCTCTTCGCGCGCTTGAGCTTGCGCTTGGCCGCCGCGGTCGGCTTGAGCGTCACGCGCACCGTGCCGCCCTTCGCGCTCCGGCCGCTGCCGGTGGCGATCACCGTCGCGCGCTTGCCGAGGCCGAGCCGGCGCGCGGTCGCGGCGTCGACCTTCAGCGTCACCTTCGCGTCGCACGCGGTCACGCAGCTCACGGTGACGCCCAGGCCGGCGGGCTTCAGCAGCGCGCCGAGCTTCGCGCCCGCGACGAGCCGCGCCGCGGGCAGGATCGCGCCCGGCGAGGTCGGGCCGGTGCCGGCGGGGACCGTCGGGCGCGTGCCCGCGTCCCCGCCGGAGGGGGCGGGCGTCACCGTGCCGCCGCCCGGGGCCGGGGTCCCGCCGCCACCACCGCCGCCACCGGGCTTCTCGCCGCCGGGCTTGGACGGAGCGCCCGGATCCGGCGCGGGCGGCGGGGCCGTGCCGCCGCCGCCCCCGCCGGTGCCACCGCCGCCGCCCGGGGTGCCCGGCGTGGTGGGCGGCGGGGTGACCGGCTTGGTCCCGGTCGTGCGGAACGTCTTCGCGTCGCCCGTGGTCTGTGCCCCCTGCTCGTCGACGAACCGTAGGCGGAACTTGTAGTCGGTGCCCGGCGTCAGCCCGGTCCAGGTCTGGGCGACCGTGTAGTGCGGCCACTGCCCGTCGATCGCGATCGGCCCGGCGGTCACCGCGAAGTCGCCGTTGGCGAACCCGAGGTCGACGTACGCGTTGCCCTTGCGCCAGTACGAGCTCAGCACGCTCGTGGTCTTCGCGGTCGTGTTGGTCAGCTCGCTCGCCGCCCCCTCGGGGTAGCCGACCAGCGCGGGCCGGTCGAACACCGTGATCCACTGGAACGGCGAGGCCGGTGAGTTGATCCCGGACGTGAGCTTGGCGGTCGCCTGGGTGGCCTCGCCGCCGGCCATGCCCGCCAGCCGCTTGGTCGTGACGACCGGGACGACCACGAAGAACTCCTCGCCCGGGCCGATCAGCCGCTGACCGAGGTGGTAGCCGTTCGCGCTCCGCGGGGGCATCTTCGTCGCGTCGCACCACCAGCCCGACATCGGCGGGTCCTGCACGCGCCAGGTGAAGTTCGTGACCTCCTTGACCTGGTTGTCGAGGCCGACGTAGAAGCAGCGCACGCGGTCGTTCGCGTTCTGCGACTGCAGGTCGATCGCCAAGCTCGTGTTGGCGGGAAGCGCGAGCTCGGTCGCGATGTCGCTCATCCCGCCCGCGCACGTCTGCCCCATCCCCATCGCGTCGAGGCGGATCCAGTACTTGTCGCCGACCGCCGGGTAGCCGGCCTGCGGGTCGGTGTACCAGGACACCCACGACGCCGTGTTCGGGCCCGTGCCGGTCTTGCCCTCGTACCCGCACTGGTCGCCGACCTGGTAGACGGAGTTGCCGGGGGCCCAGAAGGGGTTGGGCCCCGCGGCGGACGCGGCGGACGGAGCGGCGGCGAGGGCGCCGGCCAGCGCGGCGGCCGCGAAGACGCCGCGCGGGGAGCGCAGGAGGGATCCGGGACTGAGCATGCCCCGATCCTGCGCGAGCCGGCGCCGCGGCTCATCGGGGGATCTCCTACGAGGGACCCCGATGTCCGGGTTGGGGGTGCCTCGGGGAGGGAGCCTGGCGCTAGCCGAAACCGCCGGCGGTCCGCGCGCGCAGCGCCGCCTCGATCCGCTGCAGGGCCCGCTCGACGTCCTCGATGGTCTCCGCGTCGAGCCCGCCCTGCAGCGCCGCGTTGGCGGCCGCGCCGACGGCGCCCCGCTCGTCGCGCAGCGCGCCGATCCGCGCCGCGAGGTCGCCGCGGTCGCGCCAGGGCTCGAGCTCGGCGATCGCCGCCTCCAGCGCCACCCGCAGCTGGAGCGCGGCCTCGCGGTACCGCTCCGCGTCCAGGTCCGCCCGCGCGCGCAGCGCCAGCTCCTCGCACGCGAGCGCCGCGTCGCGCCCCCCGAGCAGCGCCGCCAGCCGCTCCTGCGGGCGCAGCGCGGCGTCCCGGGCCGCCCGGCGCGAGACGCGCGCGCGGCCGGGCTCGACGGCGTCGGTCCACTTGCCGTCGGCGACCTCCTCGCCGCGCCCGTAGCCGACGCGCAGCGCGACGGCCTGCTCGAGCCGCACCTCGCGCACCGTCGCGTCGGCGGCCGCGACGCGGTGGAGCGCCAGCACGCGGTTGAGGACGGCCAGCTCGCCCTCCACGACGTCGCCCGCCGACGACAGCCACGCGGACGCGGCGGCTTCGTCGACCGGCTGGCCGCGGATGACGGTCGCGCGCGCCACCGCGAGCTCGGTCGGCGGCGGCGACGACGCGACCCGGCGCGCGCGCCGGCCCCGGCGGGGCGCCGCGCCGGTCACCCCGATCACGAGCACGCGCAGCTCGGACTCCGCCGCCGAGTCGCGCAGCACGTAGCGTCCCGGCTCGGGCCCGAGCTCCCACGGGAGCTCGAACTGGACGAAGACGAAGAGCGGGCTACTCGCCTCGGTGGGCAGTGCTGCCGCGCTCCGGCCCGACCGTGATCGCGTCCTTGGAGGGCTTCGTCCGGACCGTCGGGTTGTCGATCTTCCCGAGCCGGTCGATGAGCTTGATCCACTGCCCGGGCTTTAGCATGGCGTTGACCTGCTTGCCCATGCGGCTGTCCGGGTCGTACTGGGGGGTCCAGCCGACGTGGATGTGGTCGTGGTGGTCGCTCATCGCCAGCGTGTTGTCCGTCCCCTCGTACTCCATCAGGGTGATGATCTGGGCCGGCTTCATCGTCCCCTGCAGCGTCAGCAGGCGGCGGACGGCGAGGTCGGTGATCGAGCCCTTGCCCTGGTGGCCGAGGATCGGGATGCCGTTGATCTTGGCGATGTCAACGGCGGAACCGGTCGAGTGGTGCGAGACGTTGCCGGAGGCGGTGTACGTGGAGTGGCCGCACTGGAGCGACGTGACGGTCGGCCGCAGGCCCGACGCGGCGAGGAACTCGAGCGTCGCGAGCACGCGCCGGTCGATGCGCGACGCCTCGATGTCGCGCATGCCGCAGCCGTAGATCTCGACGCGCGGGTTCTTCAGCACGCGCCGCTCCAGCT
Organism: Parviterribacter multiflagellatus; assembly: GCF_056863265.1. NCBI lineage: Bacteria > Bacillati > Actinomycetota > Thermoleophilia > Solirubrobacterales > Parviterribacteraceae > Parviterribacter > Parviterribacter multiflagellatus. The sequence goes on along the minus strand of NZ_JBXPIZ010000014.1, from coordinate 111,253 downwards.
CGGGCTTGGCCATGAGCAGGATCTGGCCGATCGAGGGGGTGCGCGCGTCGCGGCCGAAGAACGGGTTCTTGCCCTTGGCGCGGTAGATCGCGGTCGACTCGAGCAGCTTCCAGCCGTCGAGGATCGGCTTCGGGTCGATGCGCGGGGCGCCGCGGCCGGCCGGCCGGATCTCGAACAGCAGGTGCGACGCGCCCGCGGACGGCGTGCCGATGCGGCCGAGGATCGTGCCCCCGATGACCTTCGAGCCGACCTTCAGGCGCTTGAGCCGCATCTCGGCCGGGTCGATCCCGATGTCCTCGACGAAGTACTTCGAGAGCTTGTCGCCGGCGCCGAGCGAGCCGGCCTCCAGCAGCTGCTCCTCGCCGCCCGCGCGGAACGCCGCGGGGCGCTTGGGGGAGGCGAACAGGCGCTCCTTGGCGACCTTCAGCGCGGGGTCGTCGGCCTCCGGCGCCCGCGCGGCCTCGCGCTCCTTGCCGGTGGGCGTGGCCTTCCCGGCGCGCGCCTTGCGCTGCGTCCCCGCGCTCGCCGCGCGCGTCGGCTTGGGGTCCTTGGGGAGGTCGAGCTCCTCGGCGACCTTCGCGCGGCTCACCGTCTCCCGCTTGGGGACCGGGTGCTTGTCCGCGACCGACCCGAGGTGCGCGTAGGTGTACGTGTTGCCGTACGCGTCGCGCAGCTGGATGAAGCGCCCGAGCCGCTTCGACGTCCCGATCTTCACGATCTCGCCGTCCTGCACGGCGACCGCGGGGGAGCCGGCCTTGGCGAAGATCTCGATGCCGCGCCGCTCGGTGCTCGACTCGACCGGCAGCGCTGCGTTGCGCCCGCGCGAGACCCGCTTGACCGCCTCCTTCTCGGAGAGGTCGTCTGCGTACCGCGCGTCGGCGTGCACGGGGAACATGCCCTGCGTCAGCCCGGTGAGCGAGCCGACGAGGTCGGCCGGCAGGCCGCCGATCAGCCGCGCCCGCATGAGCACCGAGTCGACGTACCAGTCGGCGTGGTTGTAGGCGAAGATCGCGCGGCGCAGGTCCTTCTCCGCGCCGGCGGCCTTCAGGTACCGCGCGGCGGCGAAGATCGCGTCGACCGGGTTGTACGGGTCCTTGCGCTTGTCGCCGTTGGCGTCGACGCCGTACGCCTTCCACGTCGCCGGCATGAACTGCATCCAGCCCAGCGCGCCGGCGCTCGACACGTTCAGGTTGCGGCCGTAGTCGGTCTCGATCTCGTTGATGGCCGCGAGGATCTCCCAGCGGATGCCGTACTCGACGCCCGCCGCCTGGTAGATCGACAGCAGGAACGGCGGGATGCGGAACTTGTCGATGAAGAAGTTCGGCACGCCGATCGCCGCCGGGCCGGGCGTGGCGAGGGAGAGCCCCGGGTTGGTGAGCGCGGGGGCGCCGTCGGGCTGGCGCAGCGACGTCCCGCCGCCGCCCTCGTTCCCGCCCTCGTCGCCGTCGCGCCGCGGTCCGCCGCCGCGGCCCGTCACGGCCCCGGTCGCGTCGCGCAGCACGCTGCCGGTCGTCTCCTGGACGTGCCCGCTGGGCTGCCCGCCGCCGCCGGCGGGCTTGGGCTCGCCGTTCTGCTTGGGCTGGCCCGAGCCGCGCGCGGCCTCGGCGTCGTCGGCGCTCGCGGGCGACGGCGTCTGGCCGGTCTGCTCGGCGGCCGACGGCTGCTGCTGCTCCTGCGCCGGCTGCTCGGGGGCGGGCTGCTGCGGCGCGGGCTGCTGGGGGAGGCCCGGATCGACCTGGACGGGCGGCGCGGCCGGCGGGGTGCCGACCTCGGTGATGGAGACGATCCCGACGTTGACGCCCGGGATCGAGGAGGGCATGACGCCCGGGGGCAGGTCGAGCGTGACGGTGATCGTCGCGCCCGTGACGAGCTTGACCTGGAAGGTCCGCGGAACCGCGGCCGCGTCGTTCGTGACACCGCTCAGCGCGACCGTGGCGAGCCCTGCGGTCGTGAGCGCGGCTGCGAGCTTCCGCGAGTTCATCGTGGTCCTGCGTCCCTTTCCCCTACCTGCCATGTGACCCCGTCCACGACCCACAACGCGCGTGCAGGCCGAGACCTGCGGTTGATGTTGGACGTCCACCCGGGTTCGCACGCCGGTTCACCCTCGACCTGAGGGTGAGACTCGGCGGCAAGGGAGCGCGGGGGGTACCGTCCGCAGCGATGAGCGACGACGACATCAAGGGCCTCCGGCAGAAGCTCCAGTCCGGCGGCGAGGACGCGCTCGGCAAGCTCGCCGAGGAGCTGCTCTCCAGCCCCCTCGTCAGCAGCACGATCGCTCGCGCGTTCGAGGCGCGCGAGAAGGCCGTCCAGGCCCAGGAGGTCGCGTTCAGCGCCCTCAACATCCCGTCGGCGGCGGACATCGAGCGGCTCACGCGCCGCGTGCGCTCGGTCTCGCAGCGGCTGGAGGGGATCGAGGACGGCGTCGACCGCCTCGACGAGCGGCTCGCGGGCCTGAGCGGCGCGGCCGAGGTCGAGTCCCGTCTGGGCGCGATCGAGGAGCAGCTCACCGCCCTCGCCCGCCAGCTCGGCGAGCTGGCGGCGTCGCTGCCCGACTCCCCGGCCCCGGTGCCGCGCGAGCAGGAGCGTCTGAAGGTCTCGTAGGGGAGAGCCGCGTCCGGCGGCCACCTACCGTCGGACATGATGGGATCAGCGCAGGACCACCTCCTCCGGCTCACCGGCAACCCCGCGGCCGAGTTCCGCGAGCACCAGCTCGAGGCGATCACCGACCTCGTCGACGACCGCGCGCGGGTGCTCTGCGTGCAGCGGACCGGCTGGGGCAAGAGCGCCGTGTACTTCGTCGCGACCGCGCTGCTGCGCGAGCGCGGCGCGGGTCCGACGCTGATCGTCTCGCCGCTGCTCGCGCTGATGCGCAACCAGCTGGAGGCGGCGGCGCGGCTGGGGCTGCGGGCCCACACGGTCAACTCGACCAACCGCGACGAGTGGGCGCACGTGCAGGACCTGCTGGCGCAGGACGCGGTCGACCTGCTGCTCGTGTCGCCGGAGCGGCTCAACAACCCGACGTTCCGCGAGCGCTCACTGCCGCTGTTCGCCGAGCGCGCCGGGCTCCTGGTGGTCGACGAGGCGCACTGCGTCTCCGACTGGGGCCACGACTTCCGGCCCGACTACCGGCGCATCGGCGACCTGCTCGGGCTCCTGCCCGACGGCGTCGGCGTGCTGGGGACGACCGCGACCGCGAACGACCGCGTCGTCGCCGACGTGACCGAGCAGCTCGGCGCCGGCGGCGAGAACGGCGGCCTGCGCGTCTACCGCGGCCCGCTGGCGCGCACGTCGCTGCGGCTGGAGGTCGTCGACCTGCCGCACCCCGCGCACCGGCTCGCGTGGCTGGTCGAGCAGCTGCCGAAGATGGACGGCTCGGGGATCGTCTACACGCTCACCAAGCGCGACGCCGAGACCGTCGCGCAGTTCCTCACCGAGCACGGCGTGAGCGCGGAGGCCTACAGCGGCGACCGCGCGACCGAGGACCGGATCGGCGTGGAGGAGCGCCTCCTGCGCAACGACCTGAAGGCCGTCGTCGCCACCAGCGCGCTCGGCATGGGCTACGACAAGCCCGACCTCGGGTTCGTCGTCCACTACCAGGCGCCCGGCTCGGTCGTGGCGTACTACCAGCAGGTCGGCCGCGCCGGCCGCGGGGTCGACCACGCGGACGTCGTGCTGCTGCGCGGCGCCGAGGACAAGCGGATCCAGGACTTCTTCATCGAGCAGGCCTTCCCGCGGCGCGACCACGTCGCGCGGGTGATGGAGCTGCTGGAGGGCGCGGGCGAGCAGGGCCTGACGACGCGCGAGATCTCGTCCGGCGTCAACCTCGGCCTGTCGCGGCTGGAGGCGATGCTCAAGGTGCTCGACGTCGAGGGCGCGGTCGGCCGCAACGGCACGCGGTGGACGTCGCTCGGCGACACCGGGTGGGAGTACGACGAGGCGCGCTACCGCGGCGTCACCGAGCTGCGGCGGGCCGAGCAGGCCGCGATGGCGCGGTTCGGCGCCGACGGCCGCTGCCTGATGCGGACGCTGCAGGAGGAGCTCGACGACCCGGCCCCCGCCGACTGCGGCCGCTGCTCGGTGTGCGCCGGACCGCGGTGGGCGGGCGCGGAGCCGTCCGAGGAGCTCGTGCGCGCCGCCCAGATGCACCTGCGCTCGCAGCCGCTGTCGTTCGAGCAGAAGCGGATGGCCCCGGACGCCGAGGGCGTCATGCGGAAGATCCCCGAGGGCGTACGCGTCGAGGAGGGCCGCGCGCTCGCGCGGTTCGGCGACGCGGGCTGGTCGCGCGAGGTCGAGGCGGGCCTGGCCGCGGGCCGGCTGAGCGACGAGGTCGTCGAGGCCGCCGCCGCGCTCGTGCGCCAGTGGGGCGTGCCGGTCACGTGGGTCGCCGCGGTCCCCGCCCGTCGCGCCACGCCCGACGGGGCCGCGGACGTCGTCTCCGACCTCGCGGCGCGCGTCGCGGCGGCGCTCCAGCTCCCGTTCGTCCCCGCCCTGACCCGCGCGGCCGACCGCCCGCCGCAGGCGGAGATGCAGAACGCCGCGACGCAGGCGGCCAACGTCCGCGGCGCGTTCGCGGTGACCCAGCAGCCGCCCGCGGGCCCGTGCCTGCTGGTCGACGACCGCCGCCACAGCGGCTGGACGCTCGCGATGACCGGCGGGCAGCTGCGCCAGAAGGGCGCCGCCGCGGTCCACCCGCTCGCCCTCGTCTCCGCGTTCTAGCCCAGCAGGGCGGGGAGCGCCGCGTGCCCGACGCGTGTGGCGAGCGCGTCGCGGTCCTCCTCGCCCAGCGGCGCGTCGTCCGGCACCACGCCGAGGACGACCGCGGCCGCTGCGCCGCGGGCCGCGGCCATCGCGAGCACCGCCGCGGACGAGAGGTCGGTCGCGAAGCCGTGGTCGGCCGTGAAGACGTCGCGCGAGACCACCTCGCCGGCCGCGTCGCCGGCGAGGCGTGCGCGGAGCGCCGCCTCCGGCGCGAAGGTGCGCGCGGACGAGAGGGCGGCGCTCGTGCCGTCCTCCCCCCGCACCGCGTCCGCGACGAGCAGCGCGCCGGTGGGGTGGAGCGACGAGCGGCAGGTCCCGATCCGCACGAAGCGCGCCGCGCCGAGGTCGGCGAGCGTCGCGACGACCAGCGCCGCGGACGGCCCGCCCAGCCCCGTCGACTGGATCGTGAGCGGCTCCCCGTCCGCCTTCGCGGGCCCCGTGTAGCCCCACAGGCCGCGGTGGTGGTTGAACATCTTCGGCGTGTCGAGCAGCTCCTGGGCGAGGAGCAGCGCCCGCCCCGGGTCCCCCGGGAGCAGGACGCGCTCGGCGAGGTCGGTGGTCGGGTGGAGGTGGATCGGGTCGCGCGGCACGGCGCGAGAACTTAGAGTCCCGCGCACCATGGCCAAGAAGAAGGACAAGGGCACGTCCCGCGCCGATGCCGTGCGCAGCGCGGTCGACCAGGCCTTCCAGCAGGGCGCGGCCCAGGGCGCCGCGGCCGCCGCGGCGGCGGGTCAGGGCCGTGAGCGCGCGCAGGACATCGTCGACCAGCTCGCGCAGGCCGCGTTCCGCGTCCGCGACGTGCTCGAGGAGCTGCGCCCGCCCACCGGCGACGAGGTCGCGAAGCTCAAGGAGCAGATCGCCACGCTCGAGGAGCGCGTCGCGAAGCTCGAGGCGGACGCCGCCAAGCCGAAGCCCGCCGCGCGCCGCACGACCGCGGCGAAGAAGACGACGACGGCCCGCAAGCCCGCCGGCACCCGCAAGCCCGCGACGGGGGCCTAGCGATGGGCGCCGCGTTCTCCTCACCGGACGAGTTCGTCGAGGTCATGGACCGGACGTTCGCGATGATGTCCGAGGACCCGGAGATGGGCCCGAAGCTCCGTGAGGCCGACGTCCCGCAGCGCTTCGAGTTCACCGACCTCGACCTCGTCGTCAACATCCGCGCGGCCGAGGCCGACGAGGACGGCAACCTCGCGTGGGAGTGGAGCGACGAGGTCGCGTGGGAGCCGCGGGTCCGCATGACGATGTCCTCGGAGACCGCGAACAAGTACTTCCAGGGCAAGGAGAACGTCGCGATGGCCATCGCGCGCCGGCGCATCAAGACCGGCGGCGACGTGAAGGCGGCGCTCGCGCTCATGCCGATCACCAAGCCGATCTTCGAGCGCTACCGGGACATGGTCACCGACGAGTACCCGCACCTGCGGGTCTGAGCCCGGCCGCCGCGAGGAGCGCGCCGCGTGGCTGACGACGAGCTGACGCTCGCCGAGGTGGCGCGGCGCGTGGGGGTGACGCCCGCGACGCTCCGGCGCTGGGCCGAGAGCGACGTCATCCCCGGCCACCAGGGCGGCTCGGGGTGGACGCCCGCCGCGATCGCACACGCCCGCGTCGTCGCCCGGCTGCGCGAGCGCGGCCACACGCTCCAGTCGATCCGCGAGGCGGGCGCCGCGGGGCGGCTCGCGTTCGCCTACACCGAGGACCTCTTCCCGGCCGACGACGCGACGGTCGACGCCGCCGCGGCGGCCGCCGAGGTGGGGCTCGAGCCGGCGCTGGTGGAGCGCATCCTCGGCGCGGCGGGCTTCAGCGTCGGGACGCTGGAGCGGCTGACAGAGGAGGACCTGCAGCTCCTGCGCTACGCCGCGGCGGCGCTGAAGGCGGGGTTCCCGCTCGTCGCGCTCCTGCAGCTCATCCGCGTCTACGGCCAGGCGCTCGCGCAGATCGCCGACGCCGAGGTCCGGCTGTTCCACCTCTACGTCCACGAGCCGCTGATGCGCGACGGCGTGCCCGGCCTGGAGATGGCGGAGGAGATGGAGTCGCTGGCGCGCGAGATCCTGCCGCTCGCGTCGCCCGTGATGGACGCGCTGCACCAGCGGCTCGTCGCGCACTTCGTCGAGCAGGACGTCGTCGGCCACATGGAGGCGGACCTGGAGGGCGGGCTCGACCTCGGGCGGCTGCGCGTGGCGATCGCGTTCGCCGACCTGGCGGGCTACACGCGCCTGACGGAGGAGCTGGGCGACGAGGTGGCGGTCGACGCGGTGGACCGGTTCATCAACGCGGTCGAGACGACGCTGCCCGACGACGCGCGGGTCGTGAAGACGATCGGCGACGGCGTGATGGTCGTGGGCTCGGACGTCGGGGCGCTGGCCGAGTGGGCCGTCGGCTTCCAGGAGCTCGTGCGGGACGAGCGGCCGGTGCCGCGGATCGGCCTGCACGCGGGGGAGATCGTCTACCGCGACGGCGACTACTACGGGCGCGAGGTGAACCTGGCCGCGCGCGTCGTGGCCCGCGCGGCGGGCGGCGAGGTGCTGGTGACGCGGCCGGTGGTGAGCGCCACCGGCGGCGCGCTCGCGTTCGAGCCGATCGGCGAGGTGCGCCTGAAGGGCTTCACCGACCCGACCGAGCTGTTCCTCGCCCGCATCGCCCCTGCGGCCTGACAGCGATCTGCCGCCGGATCGGCCCCGCCCCGCGTACGCTCGGAGCCAGATGGCAGCGTCAGCAGACGTCCTCGAGCGGGTCCGGGCGACCGGGCTGCTGCTGTCCGGCGCGCCGGTCGTCGTGCTGCTCTCGGGCGGCCGGGACTCGGTCTGCCTGCTCGACTGCGCCGTCCGCATCGGCGCCGACGTCACCGCGCTGCACGTCAACTACGGGCTGCGAGGCGCGGAGGCCGACGCCGACGAGGCGCACTGCGCCGCGCTGTGCGAGCAGCTCGGCGTCCCGCTGCGCGTGATCCGCCCGCGCCGCGACGAGGGCGCCGGCGGGAACGTCCAGGCGTGGGCGCGCGACGTCCGCTACGCGGCGGCCGCCGCGCTGGCGACCGAGCTGACCGCACGGGCGGGGGAGCGGGGCGGCGCGCCGGGCGCGGTCGTCGCCGCGGGCCACACCGCGACCGACCAGGCCGAGACCGTCCTCTACCGCCTCGCCGCGTCGCCGGGCCGCCGCGCGCTGCTCGGGATGGCGCCGCGGGACGGCGCGCTCGTCCGGCCGCTCCTGGCGATCACCCGCGACGAGACCGCCGCGCACTGCACGGTCCGTGGGCTCGCCTGGCGCGAGGACGCCACGAACGGCTCCGACGCCTACGCCCGCAACCGGCTGCGCGCCCAGCTCGTACCGGCGCTGCGCCAGCTCCACCCGGCCGCGGAGCAGAACCTCGTGCGCACCGCCGAGCTGCTCCGCGAGGAGGCCGCGGTGCTCGACGACGTCGTCGCGACGGCGCTGGCGGGCCGCGACGACATCCCGCTCGACACCCTCCGCGCGCTGCCGCGAGCGCTGGCGCGCCTGGTCCTCCGCCGCCTCGCCCAGGACGCCGTGGGCGGCCTGTGCTCCCGCGTCCCGGCGCGGCTCGACGACGTCCTGGGCCTGGGTGACGGCGCCCTGGACCTGGGGGACGGGGTACGGGCCCTGGTCGAGGACGGCATCCTTCGCATCGTGCCCACACCCCCGCTCCCTGCTCATGCCTGACACCCACACCCGCGGCGAGATCCTCGTCCAGGCCGACGACCTGCAGCGCCGGATCCGCGAGCTCGGCGCCGAGATCACGCGTGACTACGAGGGGCGGGACCTGCTCCTCATCTGCGTCCTGAAGGGCGCGGTGCTCTTCATGTCCGACCTCATGCGCGAGATCGAGGTCCCGCTGGAGATCGACTTCATGGCCGTCGCGTCCTACGGCGATGCGACCGAGTCCTCCGGGGTAGTCCGGATCCTCAAGGACCTCGATGCCGCCATCGAGGGCCGCGACGTGCTGATCGTCGAGGACATCGTGGACTCCGGCCTGACCCTCCAGTACCTGCTCCGCAACCTGCGGGCCCGCGGGCCCAAGTCGCTGGAGGTCTGCGCGCTGCTGACGAAGCCGTCACGGCGCAAGGCGGAGGTCGGCGCGAAGTACATCGGCTTCGAGATCGACGACCGCTTCGTGGTCGGATACGGGCTCGACCACGCCGAGAAGCACCGCAACCTGCCGTACGTGGCGGCGTTGGACACCAGGTAGACTCGATCGACTGACCATGAGCCGGTTCTTCAAGAGCGCAGCATTCCCGATTCTGATCGTGGTGGTGCTGGCCTTCTTCGCCCAGCGCCTCATCTCGCCGAACGACGAGCCCGAGAAGCCCAGCTTCCCGGCCTTCCTGAACCAGGTCGAAGGCGGGCAGATCAAGTCCGTCGAGATGCGGCAGAAGGACAACACGCTCGAGGTCACCAAGAAGGACGACTCGAAGTACGAGGTCGGCTTCGTCGACGACTACGGGCAGGAGCTGACGCAGACGCTCCTCACCGCCGAGCGCGACCGCAAGCTCCAGGAGTTCGACGTCACCGGGCGCAAGTCCAACGGCTGGCTGTCGCTCCTGACCTACGTCCTGCCGTTCCTCATCTTCATCATCTTCTGGATCTTCCTGATGAACCAGATGCAGGGCGGCGGCTCGAAGGTCATGTCCTTCGGCAAGTCGCGGGCGAAGCGCATGAGCGTCGACTCGCCCAAGATCACCTTCCGCGACGTCGCGGGCGCCGACGAGGCGGTGGAGGAGCTCCACGAGATCAAGGAGTTCCTGGAGAACCCCAAGAAGTTCCAGGCGCTCGGCGCGCGGATCCCGAAGGGCGTGCTCCTCTTCGGCCCTCCCGGCACCGGCAAGACGCTCCTCGCGCGTGCCGTCGCCGGCGAGGCGGGCGTGCCGTTCTTCTCGATCTCCGGCTCGGACTTCGTCGAGATGTTCGTCGGCGTCGGCGCGTCCCGTGTGCGCGACCTGTTCGAGCAGGCCAAGCAGAACTCGCCCTGCATCATCTTCATGGACGAGATCGACGCCGTCGGCCGCCATCGCGGCGCCGGCATGGGCGGCGGTCACGACGAGCGCGAGCAGACGCTCAACCAGCTGCTCGTCGAGATGGACGGCTTCGAGATGAAGGACAACATCATCCTCATCGCGGCCACCAACCGTCCCGACATCCTCGACCCCGCGCTGCTGCGCCCGGGCCGCTTCGACCGCCAGATCGTGGTCGACCGGCCGGACCGCAAGGGCCGCGCGAAGATCCTCGAGGTCCACACCCGCGGCAAGCCGCTGGCCAAGGAGATCGACGTCGACACGCTCGCGGGGCAGACCCCGGGCTTCACCGGCGCGGACCTGGCCAACCTCGTCAACGAGGCGGCGCTGCTGGCGGCGCGCAACGGCAAGCGCGAGATCGGTCAGACGGAGCTCGAAGAGGGCATCATGCGCGTCGTCGCCGGCCCGGAGAAGAAGACCCGGGTCATGGGCGAGAAGGAGCGCCTGATCACCGCGTACCACGAGATGGGCCACGCGCTGGTCGGCCACTTCCTCGAGCACGCGGACCCGGTGCACAAGATCTCCGTCGTCGGCCGCGGCCAGGCGCTCGGCTACACGATCTCGATGCCGCAGGAGGACAAGTTCCTCACGACGCGCGCGGAGCTGCAGGACTCGATGGCGATGACGCTCGGCGGCCGCGCCGCGGAGGAGATCGTCTTCGGCGAGATCACCACCGGCGCGTCGAACGACCTCGAGAAGATCACGCAGACCGCCAAGCAGATGGTCATGCGGTTCGGCATGAGCGAGCGGCTCGGCCCGCGCGTCTTCGGGCACGACCACGGCCAGCCGTTCCTGGGCCGCGAGTTCTCGTCCGAGCCGGACTACTCCGACGAGCTCGCCCGCGAGATCGACGACGAGATCCGCCGCGTCGTGGAGTCCGCGCACCAGCGCGCCAAGGACATCCTCAACGAGCACCGCGACGACCTCGAGCGCATCTCCCAGATCCTCGTGCGTCGCGAGACGATCGAGAAGCACGAGTTCGAGGCGCTGCTCGAGGGCAAGACCGAGGAGGAGATCTTCGGGCCCGAGGACGAGGCGCCCGAGGCGCCCTCCGGCCCGCCCGAGCTTCCCGCCGGCGAGCGCGCCGGCCGTGAGTCCCAGCCCCGCCCGGTCCCGCGCCCCGGCCTCGCCGGCGCAGAGGCCCGCGGCATCCCGCCGGAGAAGCCGAACCCGGCCTGACGCTTCCGAGGCGCCGCGAGAGCGGCGCTTCGTCGTTCTAGGCTCGGGGGGTGAGCGCGCCGTCCTTCCAGGTCATGGGGATCGTGAACGTGACCCCCGACTCGTTCTCCGACGGCGGGCGGTACCTGCGGCACGAGGACGCGATCGCGCACGGCCGTGAGCTCGTCGCGGAGGGCGCGGACATCCTCGACGTCGGCGGCGAGTCGACGCGGCCGGGGGCGTCGCCGGTGGGGGCCGAGGAGGAGATCGCGCGGACCGTGCCGGTGATCGCGGCCCTGCGCGGGTCGGGGCGGCAGCTGTCGATCGACACGACGAAGCTCACGGTGGCCGAGGCGGCGGTCGAGGCGGGCGCGACGTACGTCAACGACGTCTCGGCGTTCCGCTTCGAGCCGGAGCTGGCGGGGTTCGTCGCCGACGCCGGCGTCGACTGCTGCCTCATGCACATGCGCGGCGAGCCGCGGACGATGCAGGAGGACCCGCGCTACGACGACGTGGTCGACGACGTCAAGGCGCACCTGGAGGAGCGGATGACGTTCGCGATCGCCGAGGGCGTCCGCGAGGAGCGCATCCACCTCGACCCGGGGATCGGCTTCGGCAAGACGGTCGAGCACAACCTCGAGCTGCTGCGGCGCCTGGACGAGCTGGCCACGTTCGGCCGCCCGATCCTGATCGGCGTCAGCCGGAAGGGGTTCCTGGGCAAGCTCACCGGCCGGGAGGTCACCGAACGGCTGCCCGCCACGATCGCCGCGAACGTCCTCGCCTACCGCCAGGGAGCGGCGATCTTCCGCGTCCACGACGTCGCTCCGGTGCGGGACGCGCTGACCGTGGCCGCTGCTACGTTCCCACCCACATGGCCGACGACGACGCAGACCGCGACGACCTCGACGGAGACGACGAGGACTTCGACGGCGGCGACGACGAGTTCCAGACCGTCGTCAGCATCGAGATCGTCGGGCTCTCGCTCTACACCCACCACGGGGTGACAGCCGCCGAGCGTGAGATCGGGCAGCGCCTGCTGGTCGACATCACGCTCGAGGTCGGGGAGCCCGATGCGACCGTGACCGACATGGTCGAGGACACCGTCGACTACGGCGAGGTCTGCAACACGGTCGCGCTCGTGGCCCAGCAGCGCTCGTACAAGACGCTCGAGCGGCTCTCCACCGCGATCGCCGACCGGCTGCTGCAGGACTACGCCGCCGAGTACGTCTCGGTGAAGTGCACCAAGCCCGAGCCGCCCATCGCGCTCCCGGTCGACGAGGTCTCCGTCACCGTCTGGCGCGAGCGCAGCGAGGACGACGAAGACTGACCGCGGGCGGTCGCACGATGGCCACGCCCGCCCGCCAGCGCCTCACCGCCCAGGAGCGCCGTGAGGACGTCCTCGCCGCCGCGATCGCCGAGTTCGCGATCACCGGCTACCACGGCACGCCCACCGAGGCGATCGCCAAGCGCGCGGGGATCTCGCAGCCGTACCTCTTCCGGCTCTACGGCACGAAGAAGGACCTCTTCCTCGCGTGTGTGGAGCGCTGCTTCGACCTGACGCTGCAGACCTTCCGGCGCGCCGCCGAGGCCGCGCCGCCGGACAAGGACAAGCTCGTGGCGATGGGCGAGGCGTACGTGGAGATGCTCGCCGACCGCGAGCTGCTGCTCTTCCAGCTCCAGAGCTACGCCGCGGCGGCGGACGCGGACGTGCGCGCGCTGTCGCAGCGGCGCTACGTGGAGCTGCGCGACGAGATCGCCCGGCTCGCCGGCGTCTCGCGCGAGGACGCCGTGCCGTTCCTCGGCCAGGGGATGCTGCTCAACATCGCGGCCGCGCTCGACCTCCAGCCCGAGGAGTGGCTGTGGGGGGAGCACGAGCAGTGACGGTCGGCTACCTCGGCCTCGGCTCCAACGTCGGGGACCGCCGCTCGCACCTCCAGGCCGCCGTCGACCTGCTGCCGCGGCACGGCGTGCGCGTCCTCGCGTCCTCGGCGACGTACGACACCGACCCGGTGGGGGAGGTGCTCGACCAGCCCGCGTTCCTCAACGCGTGCATCCGGATCGAGACGGACCTGACGCCGGAGGAGCTGCTCGACGCCTGCAAGGCGGTGGAGAAGGAGCGCGGCCGCGTGCTGGCCAACGAGCCGGGCTACGTCCGCCACGGCCCGCGTCCGCTCGACGTCGACCTCCTCCTGCTGGGCGACGTGGCGTACGCGAGCGAGCGGCTGACGCTCCCGCACGAGCAGGTCCTCTCGCGGCGCTTCGTGCTGGTCCCCCTCCTGGAGCTCGACTTCGAGCTCCAGACCCCCGACGGCACACCGCTCTCCGGTGCGTTGGCGCGCCTGCCGTTGGACGAGGGCGTGAGGCGGGTCGGCGACCCCCTCAAGGTGACCACCGGTCAGGCCGACAAGTCGAGCTGAACGCCCGGGTGCCGCTTGCCGCCCGCCCCGGGCGGCTCGCACCCGGACATGCCTTCCCCCAGCCGTCTCACCCTGCCCGTGCTCGCGGGCGCCCTCGCCTCGTGCGCCGGCCTCGTCGCGACCGCGGCCCCTGCCTCCGCGGCGCTGACCGTCGAGGTCTCCGGGCCGACCCTGCGCGTGACCGCCGGCCCCGGCGAGCTCAACCGCGTGACCGTGGGCGTGAGCAACGGCTCGTACCTCGTCCGCGAGGGTGGGACGGTCGTCGCGACCCGCTCCACCTCCGGCATCACGGGCCTCCGCGTCGACACGGGCGACCTCGACGACACGATCACGATCGACCCGGCCGTCACCGTCGGCACGACGCTGATCGACGGCGCCGGCAACGACACCGTCTCCGGCGGCGCGCGGAAGGACACGTTCGTCGGCTCGCCCGGCGACGACACGCTGAGCGGCGGCGCGGGCGACGACGCGTTCGGCGACGCCGGCGGCGAGGGCGCCGACACGCTCGACGGCGGCGCAGGCTGGGACGTCGCGGACTACTCGACCCGCACGGCCGCGCTGCACGTCGCGCTCGACGGCCTGCGCGGCGACGGCGCGGAGGGCGAGCACGACGACGTCCGCGCGACCGTCGAGGAGGTCGTCGGCGGCGCCGGCAGCGACCGGCTCGTCGGCAGCGACGCGAACAACACGCTGAAGGGCGGCGCGGGCGACGACAGCTTCGACGGCCGCGGCGGCGCCGACCGCTACGAGGGCAACAGCGGCCAGGACGCCGCCGACTACCGCGCCCGCACCACCCGCGTCGTGGTCAGCGCGGACGGCGCCGCGAACGACGGCGCGCCCGGCGAGGGCGACAACGTCGGCGGCGACGTCGACGACCTCTACGGCGGCGCGGCCGGCGACGAGCTGAACGGCAACAACGGCGGCAGCACGCTCGACGGCGGCGGCGGGGACGATCTCGTGCGCGCCGGCGGCGGCGACGACACGGTGCTCGGCGGCTGGGGCCACGACACGCTCGAGGGCGGCGACGGCGCCGACCGCCTCGCCGGCGGCGACGGCGACGACACGCTGCGCGGCGGAGGCCACGACGACGTCCTCGACGGCGGCTGGGGCGCCGACCGGCTCGACGGCGACGGCGGCACCGACGTCCTCGACTACCGCAGCCGCACCGGCGCGATCACCGTCGACCTGGAGCGCGGCGCGACCGGCGAGCCCGGCGAGGGCGACCGCCTGGAGGCCGTCGAGGGCGCGTGGACCGGCGCGGGCGACGACCGCCTGCGCGGCGACGACGGCGACAACCGCTTCGAGGCGGGCCCGGGCAACGACGTGCTCGAGGGCCGCGACGGCGCCGACCGGATGTCCGGCGGCGACGGCTGGGACCGCGTCGAGTACCCCGGCCGCCGCGGCGGCGTGAGCGTCTCCCTCAACGACGGCGCCGACGACGGCGCCAGGGGCGAGCGCGACGACGCGCGCCGCGACGTCGAGGAGGTCGTGGGCGGCAGCGGCGACGACAAGCTCACCGGCGACGACGAGGCCAACGTGCTGCTCGGCGGCGACGGCGAGGACACGCTCTACGGCAACGGCGGCGGCGACACGCTCGACGGCGGCGCCGACGAGGACACGCTCGACGGCGGGCGCGAGAACGACGCGCTGCGCGGCGGCGACGGCAGCGACCGGCTCACCGGCGGTAGCGGCGAGGACGCGCTCGACGGCGCCTCCGGCAACGACACCCTGTCCGGCAGCGACGGCCTCGACGGCCTCGACGGCGGCGCCGGCAACGACACGCTCGGCGGCGGCTCGGGCAACGACACGCTCGCCGCCGGTACCGGCAACGACCGGCTGAACGGCGACGACGGCGCGGACGTGCTCGACGGCGCGCAGGGCGCGGACACGCTCGACGGCGGCCGCGACGCCGACGCGCTGAGCGGCGGCGACGACGGCGACAGGCTGGGCGGCGGGGACGGCGACGACGCGCTCGACGGCGCGGGCGGCGACGACCAGCTCTCGGGCGGCAGCGGCAACGACGCGCTCTCCGGCGGCGCCGGCAACGACAAGCTCAACGGCGACGACGGCGACGACCGGCTCGCCGCGTCGCTCGGCAACGACACGCTCTCCGGCGGCAACGGCAACGACGGCCTGCTCGCGGAGGACGGCGACGACAAGCTCGGCGGCGACAACGGCGAGGACCGGCTCGACGGCGGCGCGGGCCGCGACGAGCTCGGCGGCGGCAACGACGCGGACGTGCTGCTCGGCGGCGCCGGGCCCGACGCCCTGCGCGGCGACGGCGGCGAGGACACCGTCGACTACTCCCAGCGCACCGGCAAGCTCCGCATCACCAACGACGGCAAGGCCGACGACGGCGAGCCCGGCGAGGCCGACAACGTCGATGGCTCGGTCGACCACGCGATCGGCGGCAGCGGCGACGACCTCATCCGGTTCGCCAGCGACTGGCCGCACCGGCTCTACGGCGAGGGCGGCAACGACACGCTCGACGGCGGCCCCAAGGCCGACCTGCTCCAGGGCGGCGCCGGCAACGACCAGCTGATCGGCCGCGGTGGGCGTGACACGTTCGACGCCGGCGCGGGCAACGACAAGCTCAGCGGCGCCGACGGCCTCAAGGAGACGCTCGTCTGCGGCGCCGGCAAGAAGGACTCCGCCGTCCGCGACAAGCGCGACAAGGGCGTCGGGTGCGAGAAGCTGCGCGTCGGCAAGGTCTCCTCGAACACCGGCACCACGACGGCGCCCGAGGACGCCGACGTCGTCCCGGTCGCCAGCACGAAGACCGGCAGGCTCGCCGGGACGAAGCGCGTCTACAAGGGCGGCGGCTTCACCGCGATCCCCGGCTTCCCGGGCGAGCGCATCGACCGCCGCCTGCTCAAGGACATCGCCTACCTGAAGGCCAAGTACAAGATCGCGATCACCGACGGCTACGCGCTGACCGGCCACGCGGCCGGCGGCGAGCACCCGCGCGGCCTGGCGATCGACGTCGTCCCCGGAGCCGGCGGCTCGTGGGCGAAGATCGACCAGCTCGCCAAGTGGGCCGAACCGCGCCAGGGCCGGGCACGCGCCCCGTTCCGCTGGGTCGGCTACAACGGCGACTCCGGGCACGGCCGCGGCCACCACCTCCACCTGTCGTGGAACCACGCGCCGGCGAAGCGCGGCAAGGCCGCCCGGTGGGTCGACACGCTCGCGTTCAAGGCGGGCCGGCCGACGGTCAAGCGCGTGCGCAACCTCATCCCGTTCGCGGGGCGCAACAACTCGCGGCTGGGCGGCAAGCCGTCCTACCGCAGCGGCCTGCGCGCCGTCGCGCGGTGCAAGGGCGCGGGGCAGCTCGTCCCGACGTGGAAGGCCGCCGGCCGCGCGTTCGGCATCCGCTGGACCGTGCTCGCCGCGATCACGCAGGTCGAGTCGGGCCACGGCTGCAACATGGGGCCGTCGTCGGCTGGCGCGATCGGGTGGACGCAGTTCATGCCCGCCACCTGGAAGATCTGGGGCATGGACGCCGACGGCGACGGCAAGGCGTCGCCCCACAACTCGGTCGACGCGGTGTTCTCGAGCGCGCGGTACCTGCGCGCGTCCGGCGCGCCGCGCTCCTACCGCAAGGCCCTGTTCGCCTACAACCACGCGCAGTGGTACGTGAACAAGGTCCTCGCGGTGGAGAAGCGGTTCCGCTAGGCCCCGGCCCAGTCCGACGGCGCCACACCGGCGGGCACCGAGCCGGGCCACGACGGGTACACGCGCCGGGCGAGCGCCGCCACGCGGGGGCTGGCCTCGATGATGGGCGCGACGTCGCCGATCGTCAGCAGCGCGCGCAGCACCGCGCAGATCTGCAGGTCGGCGGCGTTGAGCGCCTCGCCGCCGAGCACGCCCTCCTCGATCCAGCCGTCGACCCGCTCCACCGCCGCGGGGAGCGTCGCGAAGTCCGCCCGCACGGCCTCGTCGGTCCCGCCGTTGCGCCACTGCCCGACCGGCGTGAGCACCGGCCCGAGCGCCTTCGCCAGCGGCGCCGGCATCGGCAGCACGAGGTTGGCGTCCTTGACGTACGAGTAGGCGGCCTGCGGCCGCCGGCGCATGTGCCACCACAGCATCCGGCGCCCGTACGGCTGCAGCTCCTCGTCGCCCCAGCGCTCGGCCTCGCGCACCTGCTCGGCGATGCCCGCCGGGTAGAGCACGGGCGACGGCCACTCGTCCTCGATGCGCTGGCAGATCGCCCGCGAGCCGCTCACCTTCTCGCCGCTCGGGAAGCGCACCGCGGGAACGGTCGGCGCGCGGAACCGCACCTGCTGGTGGAAGACGTGGAACACCGGCGGCAGCTCGGTGAGGTCGTAGGCCACGCCCTTCAGGCGCAGCGCGGCCTCGACGCACGCGCACGGCGGCGAGGCGGGGATGACGTAGACGCGCGGGCGGGACATGCGCGGATCATGCCTGAGTAGGATCACCCGCCGCGATGCTCCTCGTCGTCGACGTCGGCAACACCCAGACCCACTTCGGGACCTTCAAGGGCACCGAGCTCGTCGAGCACTGGCGCTTCGCGACGGTCCGCACGTCGACCGCCGACGAGCTGGGCGCGGCGCTCCGCTCGCTGCTCGCGCTGCGCGGCGTGGAGTTCGGCGACCTGACGGCGGCGATCGTCTCGTCGACCGTCCCGCAGCTCGAGCCCGAGTGGCTGGAGATGTCGCGCCGCTATCTGCCGCAGGAGGCCCTCATCGTCGGCCCGGGCGTCAAGACGGGGATGGCGATCCGGTACGACAACCCGCGTGAGATCGGCGCCGACCGGCTCGTCAACGCCGTCGCGCTGCGCGACCGCTACGCCGGCGCCGCGATCTGCGTCGACTTCGGCACCGCGACGACGTTCGACATCGTCAGCGCGGCAGGGGAGTACCTGGGCGGCGTGATCCTGCCGGGCATCGAGGTCTCCCTCGACGCGCTGACCGAGCGCGGCGCGAAGCTCCCCAAGATCGACCTCGCCGCCCCGCGCGGCGTGATCGGCAAGTCGACCGTGGACGCGATCCGCAGCGGCATCCTCTACGGCTACGGCGGCGCGATCGACCGCATCCTGGAGCGCATCCACGACGAGCTGGGCGAGGAGGTCGACGTGGTGGCCACCGGCGGCCTGTCGAGCACGATCGTCCCGTTCACCGAGGAGATCGACGAGGTCGACGACCTCCTCACGCTGACGGGGCTGCGCCTCATCCACGAGAAGAACGCGTCGGGTTCCTAACCTGGAGGGCGCGATGAGGCGCCTGACCGAACCGTGGACCCTCGGCGGGATCGAGATCCCGAACCGCGTCGTGCTCGCTCCGCTGGCGGGCATCGGCAACTGGTTCGTGCGGCTGCAGGCCCACCGCTACGGCGCGGGCCTCGCGGTCTCGGAGATGGTGTCGAGCTTCGGCATCCACCACGGCAACGACAAGACGCGCAACGAGATGCTGCGCGTCCATCCCGACGAGGGCATCACGTCGATCCAGCTCTTCGGGCAGGACCCGGACGTCATGCGCTCCGCCGCGGCCTACGTGGCGGCCAACACCGACGCCAAGCTCATCGACCTCAACATGGGCTGCCCGGTCCCCAAGGTCATGAAGACCGGCGCGGGCGCCGCGATGCTCAAGGACCACGACACCGCCGTCGCCGTCGCGCGCGCCGCGCGAGAGGGTTCGAACCTGCCCGTCACCGTCAAGCTGCGCAGCGGCGAGAAGAAGGGCGACACGAGCGGCGTCGAGCTGGCCCACCGGCTGGTCGACGAGGCCGGCGTCGCGGGCATCACGTTCCACCCACGCAGTGCGCAGGTCCACCACAAGGGCACGCCCGACCTCGACCTCGCCAAGGAGCTGTGCGCCAGCCTGCCGGCGCCCGTGATCCTCTCCGGCGGCATGAACGAGCCCGAGTGGATCGTCGACGCCTGGGAGCACACCGGCGCGGAAGCGATCATGCTCGCCCGCGGCGCGCTCGGGAACCCGTGGCTGTTCGCGCGCCTGCTGGACGAACGGACGGCCGAGCCCACCCGCGACGAGATCCTCGCCGAGCTGGACTGGGTGATGGCCCGCGCGGTCGAGCACCTCGGCCCGGTGCGCGCCGGCCGCTACCTGCGCAAGTTCTACCCCTGGTACGTCGAGCGGCTCGCGCCGTGGACCGGGGGCGTCAAGGCGCCGGAATCGAAGCAGCTCCAAGCCGACCTCCAGGCGACGTCCACGGTCGAGGAAGCCCGCGCGGTCCTCACCCGCTGGGGAGCCTTGCAGCCCGCCTAGCGAGCGCTGCTACGCTACCTCGCCTTTCGCGCCCCCCGAACGCCTGGACCTGCCATGCCGAAGGACGTCATCCTCACCCCTGAGGGCCTCGAGAAGCTCAAGGCCGAGCTCGAGGAGCTCACCACCGTCAAGCGCCGCGAAGTCGCCGAGCGCATCAAGGACGCGCGGGAGTACGGCGACATCTCCGAGAACTCCGAGTACGACGACGCCAAGAACGAGCAGGCGATGCTCGAGTCGCGCATCCTCAGCCTCGAGGAGAAGCTCCGCTCCGCGACCGTCGTCGACGCGAAGGACATCAACACCGACGTGGTCGGCGTCGGCACCGCCGTGAAGATCAAGGACGAGGCCGGCAAGTCGGTCACGTACACGATCGTCGGCTCGACCGAGGCCAACCCCGCCGAGAAGAAGCTGTCCAACGAGTCGCCCGTCGGGCGCGCGCTGATCGGCCACGCCAAGGGCGAGACCGTCCAGGTGCAGCTGCCGAACGGCAAGGCGCGCGAGCTCACGATCGAGAAGATCGAGGTCGGAGGCTGAGCGACGACCTGCTCACGACGCGGCGCGCGAAGCTCGACGAGCTGCGCGCCGCCGGCGTCGAGCCGTTCCCACACGCGTACCCGGGCGTGACCCCGATCGCGGACGTCCACGCGGCGTTCGACGATCTCGAGGCCGGCGCCGAGACCGAGGAGCGTCGCCGCATCGCCGGGCGCCTCGTGTCCCGGCGCGGCCAGGGCAAGATGGCGTTCCTCGACCTCGAGGACCGCTCGGGCCGCATCCAGATCCAGTCGAAGGTCGACGTCCTCGGCGAGGAGAAGCACGCGCGACTGCTCGACCTCGACCTCGGCGACCTGATCGGCGTCGACGGCCGCGTCTTCAAGTCGCGCCGCGGCGAGCTGTCGGTGCAGGTCGAGGACTTCGACGTCCTCGCCAAGTCGCTGCGCCCGCCGCCCGACAAGTTCCACGGCGTCCAGGACGTCGAGCTGCGCTTCCGCCGCCGGGAGCTCGACCTGCTCGGCAACCCCGAGACGCGCGAGCTGTTCATCACGCGCGCGAAGGTCATCACCGCGATCCGGCGCTACTTCGACGACGCCGGCTTCGTCGAGGTCGAGACGCCCGTGCTGCAGCCGCTGTACGGCGGCGCGCTCGCCCGCCCGTTCACGACGCACCACAACCAGCTCGACCGCGACCTGTACCTGCGGATCGCCACCGAGCTGTACCTCAAGCGGCTGATCGTCGGCGGCCTGGAGCGCGTCTACGAGATCGGCAAGAACTTCCGCAACGAGGGCGTGTCGCACAAGCACAACCCCGAGTTCACGATGATCGAGTGGTACGAGGCGTACGCCGACTACGAGGACGAGGCGACGCGCCTCGAGACCCTCGTCGCGGGCGTCGCGGAGGCCGTCGGCTACGAGGGGGAGATCGACTGGTCGGCGCCGTGGCGGCGCATCACGCTCGCGGGCGCGATCGAGGAGAAGACCGGCATCGACGTGATGGCGCACCGCTCCGACGAGGCGCTGGCCGCGGCGATCAAGGCGCACCCCGAGGCGTCCGCGAAGGTGCCGACCGAGGGTCAGCAGTGGCCGCAGATGGTCGACGACCTGATGTCGAAGTTCGTCGAGGGCGACCTGATCCAGCCGACGTTCCTCATGGACTACCCGAAGGAGCTGTCGCCGTTCGCGAAGGACCACCGCTCCTCCGAGGGCGTCGTCGAGCGGTGGGAGGCCTTCGCCGGCGGCATGGAGATCGCCAACGCGTTCACCGAGCTGAACGACCCGGACGAGCAGCGCCGGCGCTTCGAGGCGCAGGTCCGGCTCGCCACCGGGGGCGACGAGGAGGCCCAGCCGTACGACGAGAGCTTCGTCGAGGCGCTGGAGCAGGGCATGCCGCCGACCGGCGGCGTGGGCATGGGCGTCGACCGGCTGGTGATGCTCATGACGGGGCGGCACGCGATCCGCGAGGTCGTGCTGTTCCCCGCCATGCGGGACTGACCGCGCGCCGGCGCGCCATCAGGTGTCGCCGCGGCGACATCTCGACGTCTGGACGATTGGCACCGCGCCGGAACTGACGTACTGTCGGTTCCGGCATGGAGGCCCGCTCGGGAGGTCGGATGGTGCTCGCCGCGGTGGTCGCGGCGCTCGTCGGCGCGTCCGCTCCGGCATCCGGCGCGACGCTCGCGCTCGACCGCCGCTGCTACGCGGAGGGCGAGCGGATCGACCTGGCCGGCGCCGGCTTCACGCCGCTCGGCCGCACCCGCCTGACGCTCGCGCGCTCCGACGCGCCGGCCGGCGGCAAGCCGCTGACCGCCAGCGACGAGCCGGTCGCCGACGCGGCGGGGCGGGTCAGCGGCGCCTACGTGGTCGAGGAGCGCACGGGCTGGTTCCACGCCGACGAGGAGCGCTTCCGCCTGCGCGTGCAGCTGACCGACCTGACGATGCCATCGGTGTTCGCCACCGAGGGCGTCTGGTTCAGCCGCTGGACGGTCTCGGTGATGGCGCCCGGCGGGCGGCTCGACCCCGACCGGCCGGCGGAGATCCGCGCCGTCGGGTTCACCGGCGACGAGGGCAAGCCGCTGTACGCGCACTACACGCGGGAGGGCGGCACGCGCGTGCGGTCGGTGCGGCTCGGGACGCTCCAGGGCTCGTGCGGCAACCTGACGGCGACGCTCGCGCGCGGCTTCCCGTTCCGCCCGGTGCCCGCCGGGCGGTGGAACGTCGCGTTCAACACGTCGGCGGCGAACCCCCGCGCGGAGGGGACGATCGCGCAGCGCGCCGCCCGCGTCCGCCGGGCGATCCCCTAGACGCCGCCGCCCGTCTCCGCCCGGCCCGCGTGATTCCCTAGGGGCCATTCCCGATGGTCGGATCGGCCGTCCCGCCCGATCCTGATCCCATGTCCGCTGACCTTCCTCCCAACGATCCCGAGCGTCCCGCCGACGACACGGCGCAGACGCAGCGCATGGAGGCGGACCCTGCCGGCCCGTCGTCGCGCCGCTTCCTGCGCAGCCGCTCCGACCGCGTGCTGGCCGGCGTCTCCGGCGGTCTGGGCCGCTACCTCGGCATCGACCCGATCATCATCCGCATCGCGTTCGTCGCGCTGACGCTGTTCGGCGGCGCGGGCGCGCTGCTGTACCTCGCGATGGCCATCCTCGTGCCGGTCGACGACCAGGTGCCCGGCGGCGCCGGCCCGGCCGCGCCGTCGCAGCAGAACCGCGCGCTCGTCGTCCTCGGCGTCGTCGTGCTCGTCGTCATCGCCGGCCCGCTCCTCTTCATCCCGGCGCTGTTCGCCGGCGGCGTCATCGTCCCGCTCGCCTGCCTCGTGCTGCTCGGGCTCGGCGTCGCGTGGCTCGTCACCGGCAACCGCCCGGAGCGCAACGCCGCCTCGCTGACGAAGGCGACGCTGCTCGGCCTCGGGATGCTCGTCCTGCTGACGCTGCTCGCGTTCGCCGGCTTCTGGGGCGCGGGCCTCGGCGGCGGCACGCTCGTCGCGATCGTCGTCATCGTCTCCGGCGTCGCGCTGGTGGCCGGCGCGTTCTTCAAGCCGGCGCGCTGGCTGATCCTCCCGGCGCTCGCGCTGGCGCTCCCGGCCGGCTTCGCCTCCGCCGCGGGCGTCGACCTCGACGGCGGCTACGGCGAGGAGCGCTACCGCCCCGCGACCGTCGCCCAGATCGACCAGGACGGCTACAAGCTCGGCGCCGGCGAGCTCGTCGTCGACCTGCGCGGCGTCGAGTTCCCCGCGGGCGAGCACCGCGTGGAAGCCGAGGTGGGCATGGGCGAGGTCGTCGTGCTGCTCCCCAAGGACGTCTGCGTCGTCACCGAGGGCAGCGCCGGCATCGGCGCGGTCTCCGTCTTCCAGCGCCAGACCGGCGGCGTCGACATCGACCTGGTCGACGACCGCGTCGCCAAGCCGGGCGAGCCGCGGGTCACCGTCGACGCGCACGCGGGCATCGGCCACGTCGAGGTCCGCAACACGTCGCGCACCCAGCGCTACGGCGACGTCCCGCGCCCCCCGCACCCGCCGCGGGTCGACGGCGACGGCCTGAACTGGGACATCGACACCAGCGGCGACGACCGGGGGGAGAACCGCGCCTGTGCGGCGTAGTCCCGACCTCCCGTCGCTGCTGGCGGGCGTCGTCGTGATCGCCCTCGGCGCGGTGCTGCTGGCTGACGCCGAGGGCGCGATCACGCTGTCGTTCGAGGTCCTCGCCCCTATCGCGTGCGCCGCGATGGGGGCGATCCTGCTCGTGCTCGGCCTGAGCCGCCCGCGTTGACCCCCGCCGCCCAGCCCGCATCCGCCAAGCCGCCGCTGCGGCGGGACATGGACGACGTCTGGATCGCGGGCGTCTGCTCGGGCTTCGCCCGCCGGATCGGCGTCGACGCGGGGTGGATCCGCCTGCTGATGGCGGCGCTCGTGGTCTTCGGCGGCTTCGGCATCCCGGTCTACGTGCTCGCGTGGGTGCTGATCGCGCCAGACGCCGACCGCGGGCACCGGCGCCTGCCGCGCACCGGCCGCGGGGCGGTCGAGGTCGCGCTCGGCGCAGGCCTGCTCGTGCTCGCCGCGCTGCTGACGCTGCGCGCGGTGGGCCTGTGGGTCAACGACGTCCTGACGTGGCCGCTGGTGCTGCTCGTCGGCGGCGCCGCGCTGATCTGGCGCACCTCGCAGACCGGCCCGCCGCCGTCGGTCGACGACCCGCATCCCGGCACGCCGCGGGCGCGGCCGGTGACGCCGGAGCGCGTCGCCGAGGTGCAGCGCGAGCGCGCCGGCTGGGCCGCCGCCGTCCTCTCCCGGACCGGCCTGGGCATCGCGCTGATCTTCGCGGCGGCGTTCGTCTTCGTCCGCGGCACCGGCGCGATCGCGCAGGCGTGGGACGCGCTGCTGGTCCTCCTGGTGGTCCTGCTGATGCTCGGGATCATCTTCGCCCCGTGGATCGTGCGGCTCGTGCGGTCGCTGGGGGAGGAGCGCAGCGAGCGCATCCGGTCGCAGGAGCGCGCCGAGGTCGCCGCCCACCTGCACGACTCGGTGCTGCAGACGCTCGCGCTGATCCAGAAGCGGTCGGAGGACCCGGCGCAGGTCACGGCCCTCGCCCGCCGCCAGGAGCGCGAGCTGCGCGCGTGGCTGTCGGGCCGTGTGCAGGCCAGCGACGGCCCGCGCAAGCTGCGCGCGGCGCTCGAGGCGGCGGCGTCCGAGGTCGAGCAGGCGCACGGCGCGGAGGTCGACGTCGTCGCGGTCGGCGACGCCGAGCTCGACGGGCGCCTCGACGCGGTCGTCGCGGCCGCGCGCGAGGCGATGAACAACGCGGCCCGCCACGGCGGCGGCCACGTCTCGGTGTACGTCGAGGCGGGCGGCGGCCACGCGCGGGTCTACGTGCGGGACCGCGGGCCGGGGTTCGACCCGGCTAGCGTCCCGGAGGACCGGCGCGGGATCAGCGAGTCGATCGTGGGCCGGATGCAGCGCCACGGCGGCAACGCGACGATCGTCAGCCGCCCCGGCGAGGGAACCGAAGTGGAGCTGAGCCTGTGATCCGTGTCGTGCTGGTCGACGACCACGCCCTGTTCCGGTCCGGCGTGCGCGCCGAGCTGGCGCCCGCCGAGAACCTCGAGGTGATCGGCGAGGCCGCGTCCGTCGCCGAGGCCGTCGAGTGCATCGGGCGGTTCGAACCCGACGTCGTCCTCCTCGACGTCCACCTGCCCGACGGCTCCGGCGCGGACGTGATCCCCAAGGCGCCCGGGCCGAAGTACCTCGCGCTCAGCGTGTCCGACGACCCGCAGGACGTCATCGCGGTCATCCGCGCCGGCGCGCGCGGCTACGTGACGAAGACGATCGCCTCCGACGAGCTGGCCGACGCGGTCGCGCGCGTCCACGAGGGGGACGCCGTCTTCTCGCCGCGCCTGGCCGGGTTCGTCCTGGACGCGTTCGCGCAGGTGCCGCCGACGGCCGCTCCCGCCGAGGCGCCGGCGCGTCAGGACACGGACGAGGAGCTCGACCAGCTGACCCCGCGCGAGCGCGAGGTCCTCCAGCACATCGCACGCGGCTACCTCTACAAGGAGATCGCCCTCCGGCTCGGCATCTCGGTCAAGACCGTGGAAGCCCACGTCTCGGCGGTTCTGCGCAAGCTCCAGCTCTCCACGCGTCACGAGCTGACACGGTGGGCGTGGGAGCGCTTGGAGCCGCCGAGCTGAGGGCACCCCCTGCGGTAGACTGACCCATGCCCTTTTCAGCCCGAGCGTTCATCCGATCCGGCCTCCGTGCCGAAGACCTGGGTGAGCATCGGGTGATTCCGCGTCCCTTCAACCGACTTCGCTTCCCCTCGTAGGAAGGACCAAGCAGCACCATGTTCGAGCGATTCACAGAGCGCGCCAGGCAGGTGGTCGTTCTCGCGCAGGAAGAGGCGCGCACGCTCAAGCACAACTACATCGGCACCGAGCACATCCTTCTCGGGCTGCTGCGTGAGGAAGAGGGCCTCGCCGCCCGCGTCCTCGAGTCGCTGGACATCACGGTCGAGCGCGTGCGTGCCCAGGTGGTGCGCATCGTCGGCTCCGGCGAAGAGGTCACTTCCGGCCAGATCCCCTTCACGCCGCGCGCCAAGAAGGTGCTCGAGCTCGCGCTTCGCGAAGCGCTGAGCCTCGGCCACAACTACATCGGCACCGAGCACATCCTGCTCGGCCTCGTTCGCGAGAACGAGGGCGTCGCCGCGCGCATCCTGCTCGACTTCGACGCGGACTCGGAGAAGATCCGCAACGAGGTCATCCGGATGCTCTCCGGTCCCGGTGGCCGTCGCTCCGGCGGCGGGCAGGGGCAGGGCGCAGGCGCCGGTGCGGGCGCTCAGGGCGAGGGCAAGAAGTCCTCGAAGCTGCTCGACCAGTTCGGGCGCAACCTGACGAAGCTCGCTGCCGACGGCAAGCTCGATCCGGTGGTCGGTCGCGAGACCGAGATCGAGCGGATCATGCAGATCCTCTCCCGCCGGACCAAGAACAACCCGATCCTCATCGGCGAGCCGGGCGTCGGCAAGACGGCCGTCGTCGAGGGCCTCGCCCAGCGGATCACCCATGGCGACGTGCCGGAGCTGCTGAAGAACAAGCAGATCTACACGCTCGACCTGGCGGCCCTCGTCGCGGGCTCGAAGTACCGCGGCGAGTTCGAGGAGCGCCTGAAGAAGGTGATGAAGGAGATCACCCAGCGCGGCGACATCATCCTGTTCATCGACGAGATCCACAACCTCGTCGGCGCGGGTGCCGCGGAAGGCGCGATCGACGCCGCCTCGATCCTCAAGCCGGCCCTCGCCCGTGGCGAGCTCCAGACGATCGGCGCCACCACGCTCGACGAGTACCGCAAGTACTTCGAGCGCGACAGCGCCCTGGAGCGCCGCTTCCAGCAGATCCGCGTCGACCAGCCGTCGACGGAGGAGACCGTGCAGATCCTCAAGGGCCTGCGCGACCGCTACGAGGCGCACCACAAGATCAACATCACCGACGAGGCGCTCGAGGCCGCGGCCGAGCTCGCCGACCGGTACATCTCCGATCGCTTCCTGCCGGACAAGGCCATCGACCTCGTCGACGAGGCCGCGTCCCGCATGCGCATCAAGTCGATGACGTCCCCGCCCGTGTACCGGGAGCTCGAGGACGAGATCGAGCAGACGCGCCGCGCCAAGGAGAACGCGATCGAGGCGCAGGAGTTCGAGAAGGCCGCGTCGCTCCGCGACAAGGAGCGGCGGCTGACGAACAAGAAGCGCGAGCTGGAGGAGCGCTGGGAGTCCGGCGAGTCCGGCGAGCGCGCCTCGATCGGCGAGGAGGAGATCGCCGACATCGTCTCCATGTGGACGGGCATCCCGGTCTTCAAGCTCACCGAGGCTGAGACCCAGAAGCTCATGCGCATGGAGGAGGAGCTCCACAAGCGCGTCATCGGGCAGCACGCCGCCGTCGAGGTCATCTCGAAGGCGATCCGGCGCTCCCGTGCCGGCCTGAAGGACCCGAAGCGGCCGACCGGCTCCTTCGTGTTCCTCGGCCCGTCGGGCGTCGGCAAGACCGAGCTGGCCCGGACGCTCGCCGAGTTCCTGTTCGGCGACGAGGACGCCATGGTGCGCATCGACATGTCGGAGTACATGGAGAAGCACGCCGTGTCCCGGCTCGTCGGCTCGCCTCCCGGCTACATCGGCTACGACGAGGGCGGCCAGCTCACGGAGGCGGTCCGCCGCAAGCCGTACAGCGTGCTGCTCCTCGACGAGATCGAGAAGGCCCACCCGGACGTCTTCAACATCCTCCTGCAGATCCTTGAGGACGGTCGCCTGACCGACTCCCAGGGCCGCACGGTGGACTTCCGGCACTGCATCGTGATCATGACCTCGAACATCGGGGCCTCGGAGATCGCGCGGAACACCCCGCTCGGCTTCGCGGTCACGGAGGACGAGACGGGCGTGTCGTACGACGACATGAAGACCCGGATCATGGGCGAGCTGAAGAAGGTGTTCCGGCCCGAGTTCCTCAACCGGATCGACGACGTCATCGTCTTCCACAAGCTGCAGAAGGACGAGATCAAGCAGATCATCGACCTCCTGCTGCTGCGGATCCGCGAGTCGATGGCGGAGCGCGAGCTGCAGCTCGACCTCACCGAGGCCGCGCGCGACCTGCTCGTCGAGAAGGGATGGGACCCGGCGATGGGCGCCCGGCCGCTGCGCCGCGCGATCCAGCGCTACATCGAGGACCCGCTGGCCGACTTCGTGCTGCGCTCGCAGCTCGAGGCCGGTGCGACGGTCATGGTCGACACGCTCGAGGACGGCCGCGAGCCCGAGGAGGGCGAGGAGCCGATCAAGCTCTCGATCATCGCCCCGAAGAAGGTGCCCGCCGCCGTTGGCGCGGGCTCCGAGGAGCAGCCGGCCGACGAGGACGCGCCCGCCCCGGCGGACGACGCCCCGCCGGCGGCGGAGCCGACCGAGTAGCGCCCCGGCGCACACCACGATTCACGCGAAGGGCGGCCGTCACGGCCGCCCTTCGTCGTTCCCGGCTGGGTGCCGTACGGTTTCGCGGTGGCGTTCACGCGGAGGAACCTCAAGGCCGACGTGGAGGACGTCGGGTCGAACTTCGACGGGCCGGCGGAGCTGGAGTTCCACCTGGCGACCAAGCCGCTGGAGCTCGAGCGGTCGGGGCTGAGCCATCAGCGCATCCCGGCCGGCTACCGCTTCCCGTACGGCCACACGCACCGCGAGCAGGAGGAGGTCTACGTCGTCGTCCGCGGCAGCGGGCGCATGAAGGTCGACGACGAGGTCTTCGAGCTGGTGGAGTGGGACGCGGTGCGCGTCCCGCCCGGCGCGTGGCGCGGGTACGAGGCCGGGCCGGACGGCCTGGAGATCCTCGTCATCGGCGCGCCCAACCTCGGGGCGTCGCCGCGCGACGACGTCGAGGGGCGCCGCGACTGGTGGGACGGCGACTGACGGCGGCTCAGCCGCCGAGCCGCAGCGTGCGGCTCGCGCGGGTGGTGCGGTCGCCGACCTTCACGGACGCGCGGGCGACGACCTGCGACGCGGCCGAGTCCCCGACGCGCGCGGTGACGCGGCGCGTGGTGGCGTAGCCCGGCGCGAGCGGCGCGAGCGTCCAGCACGCGCGCCGGCCGCCGGTGTGGCGGGCGAGCGTGAGGCCCTGCGGGAGCGTCGTGCACAGGCGCGCGCCGCGCGCCTTGCCCGAGCCCAGGTTCTGCACGGTCAGCGTGTAGCGGACGGTCCCGCCGGCGGTGGCGCGGCTCGCCCGGACGCGGAGCGTGAGGCGCGGGCGCGCGTTCAGCGACAGCTCGCGCGCGGCCACCGGCGCGGCGGTGGCGGACGCGGCCGTGACGGTGGTGACCGGCCCCGGGACGATCGTGTCCGGCGGGCCGGGCACGACGACCGGCGCCGGCGCGGGCTGCGCCCGGGTGTAGACGACGCAGCGCACGTCGCTCCCGCGCACGACCGCCAGCGCGAAGGCGGGCCCGGCGAGCGCCGTCGCGGGGAGGTCGGCCACCGGCACCGTCGCGCCGGCGCCGTCGCCGTCGCGGCACGACGCGTTCCGCCCGCCCTGGGGCACGACCGCGAAGTCGCTGCGGCGCGGCTCGGCGACCGTGACCGCCGCGGCCACGGCGCCCGCCCCGAACGTGAGCGGGAAGACGACCTCGCCGCTCGCGGCGTCGGTCGTCGCGAGCGTCGACGGCAGCCCGCCGACGTCCGGTGTCGCGGTCGCCGCCGTGAAGACCCAGCCGGCGCCCGCGGGCACCCAGCCGCCGACGTCCGTGCCGCTGCCCGCCGCGGGCGCGATGCGCCGCTCCACGGTCAGGGTCGCCGCGTCCGGCGGGGCGGCGGCAGCCGTCGCGGCGGGCCCGGCCAGCGCCGCGAGCAGCGCGGAGTTCACGAGCGTCGTACGTCTCACGCGCACAACAGTCGCACACTCCGAGGTGTTCGAGGATGGAACGATCGTCCAGAGTACGGTGGTACGCCTTGAGTGAGCCGCTGGTGGAGATCAAGGTGCGGGACAACGGCCCGCTGAAGGTCACCGGGCCCGTGCGGCTCATCGACGTCGACGGGCACGCGTGGGAGCTGCCCGCCGGCGAGGCGATCGCGCTGTGCCGCTGCGGGCAGTCGCGCACCAAGCCGTTCTGCGACCGCTCCCACCGTGAAGCGGGGTTCGAGAGCTGTGAGCGCGCACCGTCCTGACCGAGCGCCCGCCACGCGGGCCGTCCACGCCGGGCATCAGCCGGCGACCCAGGGCGCGCCGCTCCAGAGCGGCCCGGTCTTCGCCGCGCCCTTCCACCACGCCGGCGCGGTCGAGGACACGCCGTTCACCTACACCCGCTACGGCAATCCGACGTGGGCCGCCTACGAGGCCGCGCTTGCGGAGCTGGAGGACGCCGCGCGCGCGGTCGTCTTCCCGTCCGGCATGGCCGCCGTCAGCGCGGTCGTGTTCACCCTGCTGAAGCCGGGCGACGTGCTCGTCGCGCCCGGCGACGCCTACCCGGGCATCCGCGCGATCGCGGCCGAGCACCTCGTGCCGGCCGGGATCGAGGTGCGGTTCGCGGCGACGTCCGAGGACGACGTGCGTGCCAAGCTCGACGGCGCGACGCTCGTGTGGGTCGAGGTCCCGTCCAACCCGCTGCTCGACGTGCTCGACCTCGCGAAGCTCGCCGAGGACGTCCACGCCGCAGGTGCGCTCCTGGTCGTCGACAACACGGTCGCGACGCCGCTCGTCACGCAGCCGCTCGCGTACGGCGCGGACCTGGCGATGGCCAGCGCGACGAAGGCGCTCAGCGGCCACTCGGACCTGCTCATGGGCCACGTCGCCACCCGCGACGAGCAGCTCGCGCAACGGCTCGTCGACTACCGCACGCGCGTTGGCGCGATCCCTGGCCCGTTCGAGGCGTGGCTCGCCCACCGCTCCCTCGCGACGCTGGACGTGCGGGTCGAGCGCCAGTCCTCCACGGCGCTCGCGCTCGCGCAGGCCCTGCGCGGCCACCCGGACGTCGGCGGCGTCCGCTACCCCGGCCTGACCACCCACCCCGGCCACGCGGTCGCGGCGCGGCAGATGGGCGGCCGGTTCGGCTCGGTGATCGGGTTCGACCTGCCCGACGCGGCGTTCGCCCAGCGGTTCCTCGCCGCGTCCGAGCTCGTCACGGAGGCGACGAGCTTCGGCGGCGCGCACACGACCGCCGAGCGGCGCGCGCGGTGGGGCACCGACGCGGTGTCCGAGGGGTTCATCCGCCTCTCCGCGGGGCTCGAGGACCCGGCGGACCTGCTGGACGACGTCCGTCGTTCGCTTACCGCGGCGTCGTCCTCGCGGACGACGTAGATCCCGCGCAGATCGTCCTTCCGGCCGTCGCACGAGCGCCGTGCGAATGGTGGGATCGCAGGCATGAAGACGAAGCTGATCGGAGGCGCCGCGGCGCTCTCCCTCGTGGCCGGGGTGGGTGCGGTGTCCGCGCAGGAGGCGCCGCCGACGGTCGGTCTCGCCGTGAGCGCGAAGTCCGTGCAGATCACCGGGGCCGACGCGCTGAAGGCGGGCCCGACCACGCTGAAGTTCACCGCCGGCTCGAAGGGCGAGCTGGCCCCGGCCGTGCTCGAGCTCAAGCCCGGCGTGACGCGCGACCAGGTGGCGAAGGCCGCCAAGACGATCGGGACCATGCAGGGCGAGAAGCTCGGCGAGCTGATCGCGTCGACGTTCTTCCAGGGCGGCGGCGAGTACACCACGACCGTCGACCTCGACCCCGGCGACCACGCGGTCATCAGCTTCGGGCAGAAGGGGGCGACGATCGCCGGCTACTTCACGGTCGGGACCGAGCAGGGCACCGCGGTGGCGCCCGAGGCCGACGCGACGATCGACATGGACGACTACGCGTTCGACGGGCCGTCCACGCTGCCCCGCAAGGGCACGATCCGCGTCGCCAACGTCGGCAAGGTCCAGCACCACGCCCTCGTGATGCCGCTCAAGAAGGGCGTCGACACGAAGAAGGTGCTGAAGGACATCAAGGCCGGTAAGGAGCCGGCCTACGCGCTCGGCGGGCCGCCGAGCGCGCTGACCGAGATCGTCTCGCCGGGCACGACCAACGACGTCCGGACGGCGTCGAAGGCGGGCAAGTACCTGCTGGTGTGCTTCCTGCAGAACTCGCCCAAGCAGCCCCCGCACGCCGTGCAGGGCATGGCGAAGATCGTGACCGTCAAGTAGCGGCTCAGGCCGCGAACGTCACCTCGAGCGTGATCTCCTCGACGCCCGCGAGGGCGCGGGAGATCACGCAGCCGGCCTTCGCCTTGCCGGCGTACTCCTTGAAGGCGGCCTCGTCGATGCCCGGGACCTTGCCCTCGGTCTTGAGGACCATCTGCGTGATCGTCGGCTGGCCGTCGACCGGGCGCAGCTGGGCGCGGGCGGTCGTGCGGATGTAGTCCGGCGTGTGGCCGTCCTCACCGAGGATCGCGCTGAGCGCCATCGAGAAGCAGGCCGCGTGGGCGGCCGCGACGAGCTCCTCGGGGTTCGTGCCCTTCTCGTCCTCGAACCGGCTCTTGAAGCTGAACGCGCCGGTGTAGACGTCGTCGCCGACCGTGACCTGGCCGGTGCCCTCCTGGAGCGAGCCCTTCCACTCCGCGCTGCCGTTTCGCGTCGCCATGCGTCTCCTTCGTGTCAGGTGTGCGTCAGGTCTGTCCCGAGTGTGCCACTCGGCCCGCCGCGGAGCGCTTTGCCGCCGGGGCGGGTCGTAGCCTCGGCGGTCCTCCTCATGGCCCGGCCGACGACCATCCACGTGTGCTCCGAGTGCGGGCACCAGACCCCGCGCTGGGCGGGCAAGTGCCCCGGCTGCGGGGCCTGGAACTCGCTCGTGGAGGAGCGCGTCGCGCCCGCGGCCGCGGGCCGGCGCGGTGGCTCGGGCGGCGCCGCGGCGCCCGCCGCGCGGCCCGTGAAGCTCGCCGACGTCGCCACGGCGCCGGTGCCGCGCATCCAGACCGGCATCGGCGAGTTCGACCGCGTGCTCGGCGGCGGGCTCGTGCCCGGCTCGCTCGTGCTGCTCGGCGGCTCGCCCGGCATCGGCAAGTCGACGCTGACGAACATGGCGCTGGGCAACGTCGCGGCCGCGAAGCGCTCGACGCTCTACGTCTCGGGGGAGGAGTCGGCGGCGCAGATCCGGCTGCGGGCCGAGCGGCTCGGGCCGCACGCGCTCGACGTGCCCGTGCTCGCGGCGACGGAGCTGGAGACCGTGATCGCGACCCTGGAGGCCGAGCGGCCCGACGTCGCGGTGATCGACTCGGTGCAGACGCTTCACGCGGCCGAGCTGACCGGCGCGCCCGGGTCGGTCGGCCAGGTGCGCGAGGTCGCCTCGCGGATCATGGGCGTGGCCAAGGCGCACGGCATCGCGGTGCTGCTCGTCGGGCACGTGACGAAGGAGGGCTCGCTGGCCGGCCCGCGCGTGCTCGAGCACCTCGTCGACTGCGTGCTGCAGTTCGAGGGGGAGCGCGAGCGCACGTACCGGACGCTGCGCGCGCTGAAGAACCGGTTCGGCTCGACGAACGAGGCCGGCGTCTTCGAGATGCGCTCCGGCGGGCTGGTGGAGGTGCTCGACGCGTCCGCGCGGTTCGTGAGCGAGGCCACCCGCGCGCCGGGCTCGGTCGTGCTCGCGTCGATGGAGGGCACGCGCCCGCTGCTCGTCGAGGTGCAGGCGCTCGTCTCGCCGTCCGAGCTCGTCCCGCCGCGCCGCGTGTGCAACGGCATCGACCGCAACCGCCTGGCGCTCGTGCTGGCCGTGCTGGGGCGCCACGCGGGCGTCGGCACCGGCACGGCGGACGTCTTCGTCAACGTCGTCGGCGGCGTGCGGATCGACGAGCCGGGGGCGGATCTCGCGGTCGCGCTGGCCGTCGCGTCGGCGGCCCGCGGCGTCGCGGTGGGCGGCAGCGCCGACGCGCCCCCGATGGCGGCGTTCGGCGAGGTCGGCCTGACGGGCGAGCTGCGCTCGGTCGCGCACGCCGACCGCCGGCGGGAGGAGGCCCGCAAGTTCGGGCTCCAGCGCGTCGTCGGCCCGCCGGGCGACGGGACGCCCGAGGCGAAGACGCTCCGCGACGCGATCAAGCACGCCCTGGGCGCTCCGCGCGGCGAGTCCTCACGCGCCGCCTGAGCGCCGACGGCGTGTCACCGCAAGCCCGGCGGGGAAGGAACCCGCGAAGGGCCAGCGAACACCGCACGTTGCGGACGGCGCGAACATCAGCGGGAGATAAGCCGATTTCCGCTAGAATGACTAAGTGATGGCTCGCGGTACCGGGGAAGATCTGGCCGAGCTCGAAGCTCGTCAGGAGCCCCGGCTCGTCAAGGCGCTCGAGATGGTCGCGCCTGGTACCGCGCTCCGAGAAGGCATCGACAACATCGTCCATGCCCGTACCGGTGGCCTCATCGTCATCGGCGAGATCGAGGAGCTCAGCTTCCTGTTCAGCGGAGGCATCAAGCTCGACATCGACTACACGCCGGCCCTGCTCTACCAGGTGGCGAAGATGGACGGGGCGATCGCCCTGAACGCCAACGCCACCAAGATCTCCTGGGCCAACGTGCAGCTGGTGCCCGATCCGACGATCCTGTCGCTCGAGACGGGCACGCGCCACCGGACCGGCGAGCGCGTCTCGAAGCAGACCGACGCGCTCGTCATCGCCGTCAGCCAGCGTCGCGACGTGGTCTCGCTCTACGTCGACGGCGCGAAGTACATCCTGGAGGACATCCCCGTCGTGCTGGCCAAGGCCAACCAGGCCCTGGCGACGCTGGACAAGTACCGGACCCGCCTGGACCAGGTCTCCACCCGCCTCACGGCGCTGGAGTTCGAGGGCGGGGCCACCCTGCACGACGTCCTCACGGTGCTGCAGCGCTCCGAGATGGTCACCCGCATGGCCGTCGAGATCGAGCGGTACATCGTCGAGCTGGGCACGGAAGGCCGGCTCATCGAGATGCAGCTCGAGGAGACCATGGTCGGCGTCGCCGCCGACAAGCAGGCGCTCGTCCGCGACTACATCGTGGATCCGTCGGACGAGGCGTTCGCGGCCGCGCTGGATCAGCTCGGCCGCCTGCCGCATCAGGATCTCCTCGACTTCGGCCGGCTGGCCGAGGTGCTGGGCTACGACCGCAAGCTCAACACGCTCGACTACCCGGTCTCACCGCGCGGCTACAGGATCCTCGGGCGCATCCCGCGGCTCCCCAAGCTCGTGGTCGGCCAGATCGTGCGGGAGTTCGGCGGCCTCGACGGCATCCTCGCCGCGACGGACGCCGAGCTGGAGACCGTCGAGGGGGTCGGCGAGATCCGGGCCAAGGACATCCGCGAGGGCCTGCGCAGGCTGCAGGAGATCAACCTCGTGGATCGCTACCTGCAGACATGAACCAGACGGCTCGCCACTGACGGCTGGCCATGAGTGAGGAGGGCACCACCATTCCCGAGACGACCGACATCGACGAGACCATCCTGGAGGACCTGCTTCCCGAGCCCGAGTGCATCGACTTCGAGATCGGGGACTCGGTCGTGTACCCGCACCACGGCGCGGGGCGCGTCGTGAAGAAG
Source organism: Parviterribacter multiflagellatus (assembly GCF_056863265.1). Classification (NCBI taxonomy): domain Bacteria; kingdom Bacillati; phylum Actinomycetota; class Thermoleophilia; order Solirubrobacterales; family Parviterribacteraceae; genus Parviterribacter; species Parviterribacter multiflagellatus. Next base: position 75,643 of record NZ_JBXPIZ010000014.1, on the reverse strand, counting down.
GAGGCCAAGAACATCCTCGGTGAGGAGAAGCAGTACCTCACCATCAAGATCCTCCACAACGACATGACCGTCATGGTCCCGTGCGAGAACGCGGGCAAGGCGGGGCTGCGCCGGATCATCGACGAGGAGGCCATCAAGAAGGTCCTCGAGGTGCTCCAGGACGACGTGTCGGAGATGCCGAAGAACTGGAACCGCCGGTTCAAGCACAACCGCGACAAGATCAAGACCGGCGACATCCTGGAGCTGGCCGAGGTCGTCCGCAACCTCGCCCTTCGTGAGCACGAGAAGGGCCTCTCCACCGGCGAGAAGCAGATGTTCACGCGCGCGAAGAAGATCCTCGCGTCGGAGCTGATGTACGCGCTGGAGAAGGACGAGGACGAGGCGGAGGCCTACCTCGACGAGCTGCTCGCGGAGAGCGCCAACGAGAAGGCCCTCGCGGCCAAGTAGGCCGGAGGGAACGACGCGGAGTGGCTGTCGCCCTCCTCGTCGCCGCAGGACGAGGCGAGCGCCTTGGGTCGGGGCGACCCAAGGCGTTCGTGTCTGTTGGGGGGCGGCCGCTGCTCGAGTGGTCGCTCCTCGCGCTCCGCGGCGCGCCTGAGATCACCCGCATCGCCGTGGCGCTCCCGGCGGGCGTCGCGCTGCCGCCCGGATGGGACGACGTCGTGTGCGTCGAGGGCGGCGCGGAGCGGTCGCACTCGGTCAAGCGCGCATTGGACGCCGTGGGGGAGGGCGACCCGGTGCTCGTGCAGGACGCGGCGCGCCCGATGCTCGACGCCGCGCTGATCCGCCGGTGCGTGGAGGGGCTGGAGGGCGTCGACGCCGCGATCGCCGCCGCGCGCGTGGTCGACACGACCAAGCAGGCCGGCGCGGACGGGCTGGTGGAGCGGACGCTCGACCGCTCGCTGCTGTGGGCGGTGCAGACGCCGCAGGTCTTCCGCCGGGCGGCGCTGGAGCGCGTGCTCGCGCAGCCCGACGAGGTGCTCGCCGCCGCCACCGACGACGCGTCGCTGATCGAGGCGGCGGGCGGGAAGGTCCGCCTCGTGGAGGCGCCGCGGGAGAACCTCAAGGTCACGACGCCGATCGACCTGCGCGTGGCCGAGCTGCTGCTGGCCGAGCGCGCGGCGGCGTCGGGGACCCCGGCGGGCGCTTAGGGGGTTCCGCCGATGTCGCGCGGCGCCGCGCCGTGCAGCATCGCGCTCCATGAACGTGAGACGGATCTCCGCGGCCGGCGTGGCCGTGCTGGCTGCCGGCGGGATGACCGGCGCGACCCTCGGCACCGGCGAGAACCTGAGCTGGGTCCCGGCCACCGTGACGGCGCACGAGGAGGACGGCCACGCGGTCCTCACCGTCCAGCGCGACATGTGTCAGAGCGGCCGCTTCCGCATGTCGTGGTGGTCGCCCTTCGACCCCGAGCAGGACACCGCCGGTCCGGCGGACCACCCGGAGGCGCAGGGGATGCACACGTTCCTGCGCTGCACCGAGGGCAACCTCGACCAGGCGACGGTCACCGTGCCGATCTACGACGACTACGAGGACGAGGGCGACGAGCACTTCGGGGTCGGCATGGCGGTCGACCGCGGGACGTACACCAACGACACGACCCCGCTGCCCACGGGCGGCGTGCGCGAGGCGAAGGTCGTGATCCTCGACGACGACGGCGAGATCGGGTTGTCGACCGAGGACGTGACGGTGAAGGAGGCCGACGGCGTCGCGAAGGTGACGATGACGCCCAAGAACGTCGACGAGCCGACGTGGTTCGACATCGAGACGTTCGACGGCACCGCGAAGGCCGGCGAGGACTACGAGCCGGTCGACAGGTCCTTCCAGATCGAGGAGAACGAGCCGGTCTCGTTCGACATCCCGCTGAAGGTCGACGACGACCACGAGGACGACGAGCGGTTCCACGTGACGTTCGAGTACGGCGAGGAGCAGGCGCGCGCGTTCGTCACGATCACCGACCCGGAGGAGCCGACCGGGACGACGCAGACGACGGACACGACCTCGACCACGCCGACCACGCCGACCGAGACGCAGCCCGCGCCGGCGACGACCACGCCCGCGCCGGCGGCAGCGCAGCAGACGCAGCGCAGCACGACGCAGCTGCCGCCCGCGACGTGCGTCAGCCGCCGCCGCTTCTCGATCTCGCTCGGCACGTACCGCAGCGCGTCCGTGAAGGTCGCGGGCGCGACGGTCAAGACCGTGCGGCGCAACGGCAGGCTCGTCGCGCAGGTCGACCTCCGCGGGCGGCCCAAGGGCGAGTTCGCCGTGACGATCAGCGGGCGCGCGGCGAAGGGCGGCGCGAAGCGGACGGAGACCCGCCGCTACCGCACCTGCACCCCGCGCAAGCGCACCACAAGCCGGTAGGACCTGCGGCGGACACCCTGGCCCGCCCGGCAGCGCGGGGCCAAGGGTTCGCCAACGCCGGTCCGGCACCGTCGGGGCTGACATGCGACCCCGACACACCACCGCCGCCGCGGTCGTGCTCGCGCTCTTCGCGGGCACGGCCTTCGCGGCCGTCGAAGATCCCGGAGCCCCCGCCGTCCACCCGATCGCCGCCGGCACCGTCGGCGTCCACGGCGCCACCGTCCTGGAAGGCCGCGGCGCCGCGCGCCTGGCCGTCGTCCGCGGCGAGGGCGCGCCCGTCCGCCTGCGCTGGACCACCCGCGCAGGGACCGCCGAGGCCGGCGCCGACTACGAGGCCGGCGCGGGCATCGTGCGGTTCGAGCCCGGCGAGCAGGTCCGCACGCTGGAGATCCCGGTCCACACCGACGGCGAGCCGGAGAACACCGAGACGTTCCGCGTCGTCGTCGAGTCGCTGCCGGGGCTCGACGGGACCCACCGCAGCGCCGCCGCCACCGTGACGATCGAGGGCTAACCCGCGCGGGCGAACACGAGCTTCGTGTGCGGCTCGAGCAGCGCGGCCCCCGCGTCCTCCCACGGGACGACGCGGTCGGTCACGAGCTCGGGCCGCAGCCGCTCCGCGCGGACGAGGTTCAGGATGTGGGGGATCACGGGGCGCGCCGGCGCGCGGCCGACGTGGAGGTGGATGCCCTGCGTGTACATCTCCAGCAGCGGCAGGGGCGTGTCGTTGGCGAAGAGGACGCCCGCGTGCGTGCAGTCGCCGCCCGGCTCGGTCGCGCGGATCGCCAGGCGCAGCCCGTCGGCGCGGCCGGAGGCGTCGCCGACGATGGCGAACTCGCCGCGCGCGGGGTCCGCCTCCAGCACCTCCGCGCCGAGGTCGCTGGCCAGCGCGAGGCGCGCGGGGTCGTCGTCGACGTACCCGACGCGGCCGGCGCCGAGCGCGCGGGCGAGCGCGACGGCGTAGAGCCCGATCGAGCGCGCGACGCCGCCCAGGACGAGCACGTCCGCACCGGGCCGGCGGGCGAGGAACGGCGCGACCAGCCGGTAGGCGTCCGGCAGGTTGTCGCTGGCGCTGGCGACGTGGTGGGCGTCGAGCCCTTCGGGCAGCGGCACGAGCATCGCGTCGGCGAACGGGACCCGGACGAGGTCGCTCAGCAGGCCGCCGAAGTCGCCGCCGAACGCGCCGAACCCGTACATCGCCAGCGGCGCCACGCGCTCGCAGGCGTCGGTCCCGCCGCGCCGGCAGCGCTCGCACGTCCCGCACGAGATCTGGAACGGCACGACGACGCGATCGCCCAGCCGGACCGAGCGCACCGCGCGGCCGACCGCGACGACCTCCCCGACGCCCTCGTGGCCGAGCGCGATCGGCATGGGGAACGGGGTCCGCCCCGTGACGAGCGCGTGGTCCATGTCGCAGGTCGCGACCGCGAGGGGCCGGACGAGCGCCTGCCCGTCGTCCTCGAGGTCGGGCTCGGGCACGTCGCGCCAGGCGATGTCGCCGGCGGCCTGGAGGGTGAGCTGTCGCATCGCTGGGACCTCGTCTCGTTCGTCACAGTATACCGACCGGTATGTATACTCGCCGCCATGGTCGCCGCGCAACCTCCCGAGCGCCCCGCCCGCGAGCGCCTGCTCGCGGCCGCCGCGGGCCTCACCTACGCGCAGGGCATCGAGGCGACGGGCGTCGACGCCATCGCCCGCGAGGCCGGGGTGACGAAGCGGACCCTGTACCAGCAGTTCGGCTCGAAGGACGCGCTGATCGGCGCCGCGCTGGCCGCGCGCGACGAGCCCGCCATCGCCGCGCTGCGCACCGCGGTCGAGCGGCGCCAGGCGCAGGGGGCGCGGCCGCTCGACGCGCTCTTCACGACGCTCGGCCGCCTGTTCGAGCGCGACGGCTTCCGCGGCTGCGCGTTCCTCAACGCCGCCCTGGAGATCCCCGACCGCGACCACCCGCTCCACGCCGCGGTCGCACGGCACCTCGCGGGCCGTCGCGCGCTGGTCGGCGAGCTCGTGTGCGCGGAGGGGGTCGAGGATCCGGAGGTCGCCGCCGGCGTCACGCTCCTCGTCGAGGGCGCCTTCGCGCTCGCGGGCGCCACGGGCGACGCCGGCGCCGCCGAGCAGGCCCACCGCGCCGCGCGCGACCTCGTCGACGCGGCCCGCCGCGCCTGACGCGCGGGGAGGTGCGGGCGCGGCTGCTTGAATCAGCCGTCCCGTGCTGACCGACTACCACGTCCACCTGCGTCCGGACGACCTCGCCGCGACGCCCGCCGAGTACTTCACCGCCGCCAACGCCGACCGGTACCGCGAAGCCGCCGCGGACCGGGGGATCCAGGAGCTCGGCGTGGCCGAGCACATCTACCGCTTCACCGCCGCCCAGGACGTCTGGCAGCACGACCTGTGGCGCCGGTTCGGGATCGACGACCTCGACGCGTACTGCGGGTTCGTGCGCGAGGAGACCGACCTCAAGCTCGGCATCGAGGCCGACTTCATCCCCGGTCGCGAGGACCGGATGGCGAACCTCCTCGATGGCCGCGGCTGGGACTACGTCGTCGGCTCGGTCCACTTCCTCGGCGACCACGCCGTCGACTACGACCGCTACGACGTGTGGACCACCGGCGAGTCGCCCGACAAGGTCTGGAACCGCTACTTCGACGTGCTCGGCGAGTGCGCGCGCTCGGGCCTGTACGACATCCTCGCCCACCCCGACCTCGTGAAGATGTGGGGCAAGACGCGGCCGCAGCCCGAGGGCGACCTGCGCCGCTTCTACGACCGCGCGATGGAGGGCATCGCCGAGTCCGGCATCGCGGTCGAGGTCTCCACCGCGGGCCTCAGGAAGCCGACGGGCACCATCTACCCGGACCCCGCGTTCCTCGAGATGGTCATCGACGCCGGGAACCCGATCGCGCTCTCCAGCGACGCGCACTCCGCCGACCAGCTCGGCTTCCGCTACGACGAGGCGATCGAGCTGCTCGAAGGCCTCGGCGTGAAGGAGATCGTCACGTTCTCCAGGCGCGAGCGCACGCTCGTCCCGCTCGGCGCGTCGTGAGCTTCTCCACCGGCATCGGGTGGGACGTCCACCAGCTCGCCGAGGGCCGCCGCCTGGTCCTCGGCGGGGTGGAGATCCCGCACGACAAGGGGCTCCTCGGCCACTCCGACGCCGACGTGCTCACCCACGCCGTGATCGACGCGCTGCTCGGCGCGGCCGGCCTCGGCGACATCGGCGAGCACTTCCCCGACACCGACGCCGCCTACGAGGGCGCCGACTCGCTCGGGCTGCTCCGGGACGTCGTCGCGCTGCTCGGGCCGCGCGAGATCCTCCACGTCGACACGACGATCCTCGCCGAGCGCCCGAAGGTCGGCCCGCACAAGGCGGCGATCAAGGAGTCGCTGGCGGGCGCGATGGGCGTCGCTCCGGACCGCGTGAACGTCAAGGCGACGACCGGCGAGAAGATGGGCTTCGTCGGCCGTCAGGAGGGCGTGGCCGCGATGGCCGTCGCGACCCTCACGCGCGCCGCGGGCTGACCGCCGCGGCGGCGCGGGCCGTGGCGGCCGGCAGCCGCCGCCCGGCGAACTCCGCCGCCAGCGCCTCGGCCTCCGCGAGCGGCAGCGCCGGCGCCCAGTACCAGCCCTGCCCGAAGTGGCAGCCCAGCTCGCGCGCGGCGCGCACCTGGCGCTCGTCCTCCAGCCCCTCGGCCAGCACGCGCACGCCGAGCGCCGTCGTCATCCCGACCGCGGCGCGCACCAGGCCCTCGGCCCGCGGCGAGTCGCCCAGCCCGGCGGCCAGCGACTGGTCGAGCTTGACCACGTCGAGCGCGTACTCGTCGACCGCGGCGAGCGACGAGTAGCCCGTCCCGAAGTCGTCGAGCGACATCTCCACGCCGCCCGCGCGCATGTCCGCGATGACGCGCCGCGCGGCGTCGCCCTGGACCAGCAGGCCCTCGGTGATCTCGCAGACGAGCGTCCGGACGTCCGCGCCCGCCCGCGCGGCGGCGTCACGCACGAACGGCACGAGGTCGGGGACGAGCTCGCGCGGCGAGAGGTTGACGCCGATCCGCAGCGCCGTGTCGATGCCGCGGTCGGCGTTGATCCGCGCCGACACGCGCAGCGCCTGCTCGATCACCCACCGGCCGATCGGGCGGATGAGGTCGGTGTCCTCGGCGACCGGGATGAAGTCGCCGGGCGGAACGCGGCCCCACACCGGGTGCTCCCACCGGAGCAGCGCCTCGAAGCCGCTCAGCACCTCGCCGTCGAGCGCCACGATCGGCTGCAGCTCGATCCGCAGCTCGCCGCGGTCGATCGCACCGCGCAACGCGTGCTCGACCTCCAGCCGCTTGACCACCCGCGCGCGCAGCTCCGCGTCGAACAGCTCGAACCGGCCGCCGCCGCGCTCCTTGGCCCGGTACATCGCGGTGTCGGCGTCGCGCAGCAGCGCGCCCGGCGTCGTGTCGGCGTCCACGCCCGCGACCGCGACGCCGACGCTCGTGCGCACGTGCAGCGCGCGGCCCTCCACCGCGAACGGCGCGGCGAACGCGTCAACCACGCGCTGCGCGAGCACGCCGGCCTCGTCCGCGCTCCCCAGCCGCCCGCACGCGACGACGAACTCGTCCCCGCCGAGCCGCGCGACCACGTCGCCGTGGCGCAGCCGGTCGGTCAGCCGCCCCGCGACCTGGCGCAGGAGGTCGTCGCCGGCGTTGTGGCCGAGCGTGTCGTTGATCGTCTTGAAGCGGTCGACGTCGAGGAGGAGCAGCGCGAGCGGCCCGTCGCCGCGCGCCGTCGCCGCCAGCTCGTGCTCGAGGTGACCGAGCAGGAACGCGCGGTTGGCGAGCCCGGTGAGCGGGTCCTCCAGCGCGCGGCGGCGCATCTCCGCCTCGGCGTCGGCGCGGTCGAGCGCGCCCGAGAGCACGTCGGCGGCGGCCCGCAGGAAGCGCAGGTCGTCCTCGTCGAACGGGGTCCCGGGCCGCTCCACCACGAGCAGCTGCGGCGCGCCGCCGGGCGTCCGCCGGGCCCGCAGCGGGACGCCGGCCGCGCCGGGCCGCTCCGCCTCCTCGCCCGTCGCGACCGTGCAGCGCACGGCGCCGGTCGCGCCGCGGACGATCGGCGTCGCCGCGGGGAGGAGCACGTCCGGGTCGGGGTGGTCGAGCGCGAGGCGGCTCAGCTCGGCCAGCGCGGCGCTGCGGCGGTTCGCGCGCTTGCGCAGCGTCAGGTCGCGGATCTGCGAGAAGAAGTACGGCTCGTCCTCGTCCTCGTCGACGAGCACGCTGGTGACCTGCGCCTCGATGCGCGTGTGGCCGTCGGCGTGGAGGAACGTCCGCTCGAACGGCGCGATGTGCTCGCCGCCCTGGCGGTCCATGGCGACACGCGAGGGGTCGATCGGATCCTCGGGCGCGATCACCTCGCGGATCGGGCGGCCGACGAGCTCGTCCTTCGTGCGGCCGAGCATGTCGCACAGCGACGCGTTCACCCGCAGCCACCGCAGCTCGGGCCCGGAGCTGAGGAGCGCCATGCCGATCGCGGCGTCCTCGAAGCCGCGCTGGAAGCGGCGTCCCTCGCGGAAGCGCGCGAGCTGGCGGTAGCTGACGACGACCCGCACCGCCGCGATCGCGAGCGCGATGACCGCCAGCGTCTGCGCCACGGCCGGCACGTCGCCGGTGATGCGCTCGACGGCCAGCAGGACGAGCAGCACGACGATGCACAGCGACGGCAGGGCGAGCGCGCTGAGGCTGTCGGCGCGGACGCGGCGGCGCGGCGCCGGCGTCTGCCAGGCCGCGGCGGCGAGGAGCAGCATCCCGGCCGGGTACGCCGCGCGGCTGAGCCGGCCCGCGATCTCGCCCGCCGCGGTCGTCGCCGCCCACAGGTCGCTGGCGCAGACGATCGCGAGGCCGGCGGCGAGCGTGAGCCACATGCGCGATCCGCCGCGGCCGCCGAGGACCGCGCTCCACAGCAGCACGGCGATGAGCAGCACGTCGCCCTGCAGGTACGCCACGCCGCTCACCTCGTCGATCGAGTCGACGGTCTGCGCGCCGGTGAAGAGCGCCGTGGCGACGGCGGCGAGCGTGAACGCCCCGAGCGCGCCGTCGAGCGCGAGGCTCGGCGCGAGCGCCGGGACGCGGGCCCGGACGAGCGCGACCACGGCCGCGTAGGCGAGCGGGTAGAACGCCAGCCACGCGGCGTGTGCGGGCCACGGCGCCTCGGTCAGCGTGGCGCCGCCCGCCGCGGCGTAGAGCAGCGAGCCCGTCCCGTACGCGAGCAGCGCGGCGGCGAGCAGCGCCCACGCGGTGCGGTCGCGCTCGACCGTCGCGGCACGCGCCCCGATGAGCACCGCGACCGCCCCGTACAGCGCGGGGGCGAGCCAGTCGTGCGCGGCGGTCGCGTTCCCGGCGAGCAGCGCTGCATAGGCGACCGCGCCGGCAGCGACCAGGACGAACCCCGCGAGAGGCGGGGCCGGAAGCGTGCTCGTCGTGGGCAGGAGGCGACGGATCACGGGCGCGTTCTTCCCGTGTCGGCACGCCTCCGCGCGCGCATGAGGAACTGGGAGGTCTGGGTGAGCGGCGCGGTGCCAGGCTCAGCCGCGCGGCGGCAGCCAGAGCCGGGCGTTGCGGTCGGTCCGGCGGCCCGCGTCGCCGTTCGGGCGTCCGCCCTGGGCGTCCAGGTAGGCCAGCTCGCGGGCCGCCCCCGGGAGGTCGCGCGAGCCCGGGCCGCCCTCGTGGTCCACCATCCAGGTCTCGAGCGCGCGGGCGCCGCCGGGGCCGGTGACGAGCCTGACCATCCGCCCCTGCTGGGGCCAGTCGGCGAGCGAGGTGGTCGTGACGCGCCAGTAGCCGCCGGCCGCCGTGCGGACGGGCTCGAGCGCGTTGCGGTGGGTGTCGCCGGTGACCTCCGCGACGACGTCCGGGTCGCGCGCCAGGAGTCGCAGGGCCGCGTCGCCGCCCCGGCTGCGGTGCAGGCCGTGGTGGTCGGCGACGATCACCGCCCGCTCGCCCGCGGACGCCAGTGCGCGGCGCAGGAACGCGACCTGCCGGCTCGTCACGAGCCCCCGCTCGCCGCCGCCGCGGTCGGCGGTGTCGAGCACGATCACGCGCAGGTCCGTCGACACGTCGTGGACGTAGTCCAGGCGGCCGGCGTCGCCGCGAGCCGGGCCGGGGAGGGCGGCGGCGCGCCGCAGCCGCTCGACGAGCTCGCCGGCGCGCAGGTGGCGGCGCTCGGGGTCGGCCGGCACGGGCGTGGTCGTGCCGGGCAGGCCCTGCGCGAGCAGCTCCTCGATCGCGGCGCCGCGCGGGACGGTGCGGACGAGGTCGCGCAGGGCGGGGTCGAAGGTAAGCAGCGCCTCGTCGCCGGTCGCGATGGCGTCGGTGGTCGCCGACGGCGGCAGCTCGCCCTGGACCAGCACGTCGTGGTTGCCGAGCGCGGGCAGCCATGGCGCGCGGACGCCGGGGGAGAAGAACGGCGTCGCGGCGCGCTCGAGCAGGCGCGGGAACCGGGGCGCGTCGAGCGCCGGGCGGTAGAAGAGGCCGTCCGGGTTGGTGTCGCTCTGCACGCCGTCGTACGTGCGGCGGCCGCTGCCGGGGTCGACCGGGCCGCCCTGCACGACGTCGAGCAGCTGGTCGAGCTCGTTGCGCTGCGCGGAGTCGAGCAGGTCGCCGGTGAGGAGCACCGCGTCGGGGCGCTGCGTGTTGACGGCGCGCAGCGCGGCGGTGAGGACCTGCGGGCTGAGCGCCTCCTGCGGGCGGAACGTGGAGGAGAGCGGCGGGCCGAGGCGGTCGAGGAACGGCACGCGCGCCGGCGACTCCTCGTCGCGGACGTGGAGGTCGCTGAGCTGCGCCACGCGGGCGGTCTCGCGGAGCGGGCCGTCGGTGGGGGGCGCGAGGTCGGTGCGGTCGAGCAGGCGCTCGCCTGGCCCGCGCTCCAGCCGGCCGTCGCCGTCGCGGTCGACGATGGTCGCGGTGAGGGTCGAGCCGGGCGGGGTCGCGCCGCGCTCGTCGATGCCGCAGCCGGCCAGCGCCAAGGCCAGCACCGCGCCGACGGCGGTCACGCGCGAGCGGCGACGCGGCGCGCGGGTGCGGAGTGGGCGCGCCATCACGCCTCCTCCCGCAGCCCGGCGACGACCGGCTCGCGCACGAGCCGCGCGGCGACCGCCGCGACCGCCACCGCCCCGAGCGCCGCCAGCCCGCCGGCCGCGAGCGCGACGTGGCCGGCGCGCGGCGCGAGCGAGAGGCCCGCGTAGTCCGCGGCGAGGTCGGCGACGAACGGGCCGAGCACCAGCCACTCCAGTGCGAGGCCGAGCAGCGCCGCGGGCACGAGCACCGCCGCGCACGCGCCGCCGAGCAGCCGGGCGAGCGCGGGGCGGCCCGCGCCGGTCGTGCGCAGCACCGCGATCGTCGGGCGCCGCTCGCGGGCGGTGACCGCGAGCGCCTGCGCGAGGACGGCGAGGCAGACGAGCGCGACGGTCAGCGCGACGACGCGCAGGACGGTCGCGAGGACGTCGAGGAAGGCACGGTCGCGGGTCGTCGCCGCGGCCGCCTCGCTGGGCTGCGCGCCCAAGCGCGTCAGCTCCCGCCCGACCGCCGCCCGGTCCGCGCCCGGCGCCAACTGCACCGCCACCACCGGGTCGGTGAGCACGCCGTACGGCTCCAGCGCCTCGGACGCCACGTACGCGACCCGGCCGTCGTTCTCCAGCGCCCGCACGACGCCGCTCACCCGCAGCCGGATCTCCGCGCCGGTCGCCGTCGCCACCGCGAACGTGGAGCCCGGCCGCAGCCCGAGCGCGTCGGCCAGCCCGGCGCCGACCTCGACCTCGTCGACCGCGTCCCGCCGCCGTCCCTCGGCCAGCGGCGGCGCCTCGAACCCCGCGTCGGCGCGGGGGAACGCGACCAGCCGCAGCGGCTGCCCGAGCGCGTACGCCGCCGACGCCTCGACCGCCCACCGCGGCGCCGCTCCGTCGACGCCGTCGACCTGCCGCACGGCGTCGAGGCGGTCGAGGCCGATGCTCGCGGTGAGCGCGTAGTCCTTTCCCACTGTGCCGGGATCATCGCGCAACGCGCTGAGGAGGGAGGCGAGGCTGAGCAAGAGGACCAGCGTGCCACTTGCCGCCGCCAGCACCGCGACGGTCGTCGCCCAGCGCGCCCGGCGGGCCGTGGCGAGGCGGGCGCCGAGGGTGGCGAACCCGCCGCCTGCACGCCACCGCGACGCCGCTTCCGCACCCGCCCCACCGGCAGCCCGGCGCCGTGGGCGGCGGTGCGGCGCGGCGGCCAGCTCACCCCCGCGCAGCAGCGCGGCGACCGGCGCGCGCGTCGCCTGCCAGGCCGGCCAGGCGGACGTCGCGGCCACCAGCGCGACGATGACCGCCCACGCGCCGGCCAGCCACCACACCAGCGCGCCGCCCGGCCCGATCTCGTTCAAGGCGTCGAGCAGCCGCGTGCTCGGGCCCCGCATCGCCAGCGCACCCGCGGCAAGGCCCACGGCCGCTGCCGGCGCCGCCACGAGCGCCGCCCGCCGCGCCGTGCCGCCCACGACCCGCGCCCGGCTGAACCCGACCGCCCGCGAGACGCCGATCGCCGGCAGCCGCCGCGCGACCTCGCTCCGCGCGGTCGCGCCGAGCATCACGCCGGCCGTCCCCAACGCGACGACGCTGAACGCCACGAGCAGCGCGATGACGATCCCCGCCGCCTGCCCGATCAGCACCTGCACGCCCTCCCGCGTCACGAAGCGCAGGTCCTCCAGCCCGAACGACACCGCCCGCGCCTGCGTCAGCGTCACGTCCTCGCGCGCGCCCTCGGCCAGCCACGCGAGCGCGAGGTTCACGGGCAGCGGGCGGAACCGCGCGGGGATCGAGTCCGCCGTGACGTACGCGCGGGGCACGGCGGCGAGCGGGAACGCCACGTTGTCCGGCGAGCGCGCGATGCCGACGATCGTCCGCGCGCGCCGGTTCTCGACGTACAGCTGGTCGCCGACCTCGACGTCCCACGCGCGCGCCACGCCAGCCTCCAGCACCGCGTCGTCCGGCCCGCGCACGTCGCGCCCGGCGACGATCTCGTAGCCGCGCCGGCCGGGCTCGACGACGTGGATCGCGCCGCGCTCGCTGCGTCCCGTTCCCGCCTCCAGGTCGACCCGGCTGAGCTCCGTCCGGTACGCCCGCGTCGCGACGTTCGGCAGCGCGCCCAGCCGCGCGTCGACGTCCTCCCGCGACTCCTCGTCGAACCGCACGATGAGGTCCGGCAGGTCCGCGGCGTCGGCCGCCCGCTCGAACCCGCCCGACAGCGACACCGCGGCGGTCAGCGCGGTCCCCACGACGAGCGCCGCGGCCGCGACCGTGGCGGCGGCGAGCCAGGTCCGCGCTCCCCGCCGCCGGCGCCTCACACCAGCCGCCCCTGCTCCAGCCGGAGGACCCGGTCCGCGATCGCCGCCGCCTCCGGCTGGTGCGTCACCATCACGACCGCGCGGCCCTCGTCGGCGATCGCCCGCAGCAGCTCCAGGACGGTCGCGCCGGCGAGCGGGTCGAGGTTGCCGATCGGCTCGTCGGCGAGCACGACCGGCGGGTCGTTCACCAGCGCACGGGCGATCGCGAAGCGCTGCTGCTCGCCGCCGGACAGCTCGTGGGGGAGGGAGCCGGCGACGTCGCGCAGGCCGAGCCGGTCGATCAACTCCTGCGCGCGCTCCACGCCGGCCCGCCGCCCGCCGTTCGCGACCTGTGTGGGCAACAGCACGTTCTCCTCGCCGGTCAGCTCCGGGACGAGGTGGAAGAACTGGAAGACGAACCCCACCGCACGCGCCCGCAGCGCGGTCAGCCGGCGGTCGCTCGCGCCGTCGACGCGCTCCCCCGCGACCTCGATGGAGCCTGCGTCCGCGCGGTCCAGCCCGGCAAGCAGGTGCAGCAGCGTGGACTTGCCGCTGCCGGACCGCCCGACGATCGCGACGAGCTCCCCGGCGGCGATGGTGAGGTCGGCGCCGTCGAGCACCCGGCGGGCAGCGCGGCCGCTCCCGAACCCCTTCGTCAGCCCCCGTGCGGTGACCACCTGCATCGCACATCCCTAGCCTAAGGGCCGCGATGCTCCTCCAGGCCCGCACGCCCACCGTCGCGCGCGGGGTGGCTCTCCCTGTGTCAACCCCCGTGGCGCTCATCGCCGGCAGCCTCCTGCTCGGCTTCCTGAGCCTGCTCTTCCCGAGCGCGCCGACGTACGACCCGTTCGCCTGGATCATCTGGGGCCGCGAGATCTTCCACCTCGACCTCAACACGGTCGACGGCCCGTCCTGGAAACCGCTGCCGGTGATGGTCACGACCGTGACCGCGCCGCTGGGGGAGGCGTCCCCGTACATCTGGCTCGCGGTCGCGCGGGCGGGGGCGTTCGCCAGCGTGGCGCTCGCGTGGATGCTCGCCGCGCGGATGGCCGGGCACGCCGCCGGGTTCGTCGCGGCGGGCGGCCTCGCGCTGATGCCGTGGTGGATCCGCCACAACGCGCTCGGCAACTCGGAGGGCGTGATGGTCGCGCTCGTGTTCGCCGGCGTGCTCTTCCACCTCGACCGGCGGCGCGGCTGGGCGTTCGTGATGATGATCGGCGCGGGCCTGCTGCGGCCGGAGGTGTGGCCGTTCCTGGGGCTCTACGCGCTCTTCTTGCTGTGGGAGGATCGTGAGCGCCTGAGGTGGCTCGCGGCCGGCTTGGTCTCGATTCCGATCCTGTGGCTGGGGCCGGAGCTGTGGGGCTCGGGGAACGCGTTCCGCGCGTCCGACCGCGCGCAGCAGCCGAACCGCGACAGCCCCGCGTTCGCCGAGAACCCGGGCCTCGAGGTGACCAAGGACGCGATCGCGCTGGCGCCTGCCGCGGCGGTCGTCGGTTTCGTGCTCGCGCTCGTGCTGGCCGCGCTCGCGCTGCGCCCGTCGCTGCTGCCCGCGGCGCTGCGCGAGCGGCTCCCCGAGCGCCGGCCCGCGCTGACCGCCGCGCTGCTCGGCGTGCTCGCCATCGCGTGGATCGGGCTCGTCGCCGTCATGACCCAGCGCGGGTTCAGCGGCAACGCGCGCTACCTGATCGTCCCCGTCGCGCTGCTCATCACGCTCGGCGCGGTCGGCGTCGTGTGGGCGCTGCGCGCGCTCGTCCCGCCGCGCGCGTTCGCCGCGCCGCAGGCCGCTGCCGCCACCGTCGCGGCGACGGTCGCCGCGGCGGCGCTCGGCGCGGTGTTCGTCGTGCCCGACGCGGACTCGCTCGGGCCGACCTTCCGCGGCGTCGAGTACCAGGCCGACCTCTACCACGACCTCGGCACGCTGATCGAGCGCGGCGGCGGCAAGGACGCGCTGAACGCGTGCGGCCACGCGTTCACCGGGCCGTTCCTCGTCCCGCAGGTCGCGTGGCGGCTGGGCGTGCACACGTCGGAGGTCGACCTGCGTCCCGTGCCGCCGGCAGTGGTCTTCCACGTCCGGCTCGTCGCGGGCGCCCCGATCGGGCCGGCGCTCGACAAGGCCCGGCCGCACGAGCTGGCGCGCGCCGGCCACTGGCTCCTGACGGCGGACTGCGAGCCGCGGCGATGAGCTCCGTCGCGGCACCTGGGGGCGGGCGCGTCGGCGCCGGCCGGCTGAGCGCCGCGTGGGCGCGGGCCGTCGCGCTGGCGCGGGCGCGGCCGCGGACCGCGGCGGCGCTCGGGGTCGCCGGGCTCGTGCTCGTGTCGCTGTGGCTGCGCACGCGCGCCCTCGACGCGGGCTTCTGGATCGACGAGGGGATCTCGGTCGGGATCGGCTCGTTCGGCTTCTTCGACATCCCGGGCGTGCTGAAGCAGGACGGCTCGCCGCCGCTCTGGTACATGACGCTCCACGTCTGGATGCAGCTGTTCGGCACGAGCGAGACGGCGACCCACGCGCTGTCGCTCGTCTTCACGCTCGTGATGGTCCCCATCGCGTGGTGGGCCGGGCGGTCGCTCTTCTCGGCGAAGGTCGGCTGGGCCGCGGCGGCGCTCGCGGCGCTCAACCCGTTCCTGACCTACTACGCGCAGGAGACGCGGATGTACACCGCGTCGGCGCTGCTCGGGCTGCTCGTCGCGGCGACGTTCCTGCACGCCTACGTGGCGCGGGAGCGGCGGTACGTGCCGCTGTTCAGCGTCGCGCTGACGCTCATGCTCTACACGCACAACTGGGCGATCTTCCTCGGGGTCGGGACGGTCGTGGCCGGTGTCGCGCTGTGGAAGTGGGCGGCGCCGGAGGAGCGACCGGCGTTGCTGCGCGACGGGCTGATCGGCTACGGGATCGTCGCGGTGCTCTACCTGCCGTGGGTCCCGACGCTGCTCTACCAGGCGGCCCACACCGGCGCGCCGTGGGCCGAGCAGCCGGACCTGCAGGCGCTGCTGGTGGCGGTCGGGCTGCTGCTCGGCGGCGCGACACCCGCGATCGCGCTGCTGCTCGTGGCGGGCAACGGGCTCGCGGGGCTGATCCGGACCGAGCGCGACCACCGCGTCGCCGTGCTCGTGCTGATGACGGTCGTCGCCGCGTTCGTCGCCTGGGGCCTGTCGCAGATCTCGCCGGCGTTCTCCAACCGCTACCTGGCCGCGTTCATCGGGCCGCTGATCCTGATCGCCGCGGTGGGGCTGGCGAACGCGGGGCGGCTCGGGCTCGTCACGTTCATCCTCGTGCTCGCGTTCTGGTTCGACCCACGCACCGCGCAGATCAAGACGAAGTCGAACGCGCGGTCGGTGGGGACGAGCATCCAGACGCTCGTGACCGCCGGTGATCTCGTCGTGTCGACGCAGCCCGAGACCTTGCCGCTCGTGAAGTACTACCTACCGCAGGGCGTGCGGTACGCGAACTCGATCGGCCTGGTCGAGGAGCCGCGCGTCTTCGACTGGACCGACGCGCTCGACAAGCTCGAGGCCGCCACCCCCGCCGCCACGATCGACACCTTCCTCGCCACGTTGCGCCCCGGCCAGGAGATCGTGCTCGTCCAGCCGATCCTCCGCACCGCCCGCTGGGGCGCCCCCTGGACCTCCCTCGTTCGCCGCCGCACGGTCCAGTGGGAGCGCACGCTCGACAAGGACCCCCGCGTGCGCCGCGAGGCCCTCGTCCCAGTCTTCGGCTACGACCGCCTCCCGCGCGGCGTCCGCGCGATCGTCTACCGCGTCAAGTAGCCGGCCCGCGGGTAGCCCTCGTCACGGAGCCCGTCCCGCCCCGCGCGAGCCGCTGCTCGCGACAGCCGTCACGACCTTCCGACCGGCGCGTTAGCGACTGTTAGGAACCGTTAGGAGAGGCTGGAAATCTCAGCCTTCTCGGGAAGGGTGTAGGCCATGGCAACGACCGCGGACTTCCCTGCCGTCACCGACGGCGGTTCCGACACCAAGCCGTATGTCGTCATCGGCGGTGGGCCCGCGGGCCTGACGGCGGGCTACCTGCTCGCCAAGGCCGGCAAGCGGGTGATCGTCTTCGAGGCCGACGAGCAGGTCGGCGGCATCGCGAAGACCGTCGTCGATCCGTACGGCTACCGCTTCGACCTCGGCGGCCACCGGTTCTTCACCAAGAACCAGGAGGTCAACGACCTCTGGCTCGAGATCATGGGCGACGAGTTCCTGATGCGTCCTCGCATGTCGCGCATCTTCTGGCGCGGCCGCTACCTCGACTACCCGCTCAAGGGCACCGACGTCATCAAGAAGCTCGGGCCGGTCGAGCTGACGCTCTGCGGGTTCTCCTACCTGTGGGCCGCGATCAAGCCGAAGGGCCGCGAGGACAACCTCGCGCAGTGGGTCTCCAACCGCTTCGGCAAGCGCCTCTACGGCCACTTCTTCGAGTCCTACACCGAGAAGGTGTGGGGCGTCCCCGCGACCGAGGTGCGCGCCGAGTGGGCCGCGCAGCGGATCAAGGGCCTGTCCTTCTTCTCCGCCGCGAAGGCCGCCTTCTTCGGCAACAAGGGCAACATCAAGACGCTCATCGACAAGTTCCAGTACCCGCGCTACGGCCCGGGTCAGATGTGGGAGAAGATGACCTCCCGCATCGAGGAGATGGGCGGCGAGGTCCGGCTCAACACGCCGGTCACGAAGATCGAGATCGACCCGGCCACGAACCGCGTCACCTCGGTCCACACGCCCGACGAGGTCATCGAGCCCAAGGACGTCATCTCGTCGCTGCCGCTGCGCGACACGGTGAAGATGGCGTCGCCGGCCGCGCCGGAGAAGGTCCGCACCGCGGGCCAGACCCTGCGCTACCGCGACTTCCTCACGGTCGCGCTGGTGATCGACGGCGAGGACCCGTTCCCGGACAACTGGATCTACATCCACGAGCCCGGCGTGCAGGTCGGCCGCATCCAGAACTTCCGCTCGTGGAGCCCCTGGATGGTCCCGGATCCGGACACCGGCTGCGTCGGCCTGGAGTACTTCTGCTTCCAGGGCGACCACCTGTGGAACATGAAGGACGAGGACCTCGTCGCGCTGGCGACCAAGGAGCTCGAGCAGCTCGGCCTGGTCACCGCCGACCGCGTCAAGCGCGGCTACGCGGTCCGCGTCCCGCTCGCGTACCCGATGTACGACGAGTCGTACGCCGAGCAGGTCGCGACGATCCGCGAGTGGCTCGACCCGATCAAGGGCCTCACCCAGGTCGGCCGCAACGGGCTGCACCGGTACAACAACTCGGATCACTCGATGCTCAGCGCCATGCGCGCGGTGGACAACCTCATCGCGGGCGGCGACCACGACATCTGGGCGGTCAACGTCGAGTCGGCGTACCACGAGGAGCAGACCGACGCGGACGCCGAGCACGCGTACAAGAAGGTCCCGCTCACCCCGGCCGCCGAGGCCGAGGAGCGCGCGATGGCCGAAGCGGCCTAGACGCACCACTTCCAGGCTGGTTGAACCGAAACGGGCGCGCCGCACGGCGCGCCCGTCGTCGTTCCGGGACGATCCCGCACCACGTCGGACAGACCGGAAAAGTGCTGTTTGGCATGAGCGGTCTGGACCCTGGTAGGCGTACGTCGTACCCACCTGGAGGTCACGATGACGTCACGGATGACGCCCCTGCGGCTCGTCGCCGCAGCTCTCGCCTGTCTCACCGGCCTGTTGGCCGCCGCCGCACTCGCGCTCGCCGACGGGGAGGACGACCCGTCGTTCGGCACCGGAGGCACGGCGTTCTCGCTGTTCTTCGAGCACGAGGCGATCAGCTACCCCACCGGCGCGCCCTACGCCGACCAGGCGCCCGACGGGACCGTCGTGCAGGGCTCGCTGCTCACGTCGTTCGCCGCCGATCGTGGCAAGGGCCAGGAGGATCGGTACACCCTCGCGGTCACGCGCAGCACCTCCGCCGGAACGCTCATCCCGACCTTCGGGACGTCCGGGACGGGCGCCGCGTTCCACGACCTCGAGGCGGAGCACGCGCGGCTGCTCGACGTCCGGGTCCTCGACGACAACACCATCGTCGCGGCGGTCGCGATCGTCCCGGACGACGGGCAGGGGACGGGGCCCGACACGGCGCCGGTCCCCGCGCGCCGCGGCGTCCCGCTCGACGGACCGGTCCTCCTGCTCGTGACGTTCCCGGCTGACGGCAGCAGCTCGAGCGCCGAGACCTTCGTCGGCCCGTCGATGTGCGTGGAAGCCCGCGCCGCCGAGATCGACGCCGCGGGCGAGGCCGTGATCCTGTGGCACGAATGCGACGGCTCCGACATCGTCGGCCGCACGCTGGACGGGAAGACCACGACGCTCCCAGGCTTCACGATCGGCTGGGACCTGACCCTCGGGCCCGACGACGCGCCGTACGTGCTCGGAGTCGAGCAGCTGCTCGGCAAGCGCGGTGCCGACTCCGACGTCGACAGCGAGGTCATCAAGCTCACGACCGGTCTGGACGTCGACCCCGCCTACCAGGGGCCCGACCATCCGTTCGATGGCGCCCCGGTCGACATCAGCGTGGACGGCTCCGGCCGCGCCGCCGTCTGGTACCAGCCGATCCGGTTCACCGAAGACCGGCTCGCGATCGGCGGGCGCTGGACGATCGGGCGGCTGAACGCCGACGGCACGACCGACACCGCGTGGGGGACGGACGGCGAAGCGGCCTTCGAGGGCGAGCAGTTCTCCTGGCCGATGGTCCCCGACCCGTGGGACGCCTGCCTCGACGACCCGACCGACCGGTGCCGCGTCTGGCAGCTCAAGTCGATGGCGGAGGGGCGCGTGCTCGTGAGCGGCCCCGCGGCGCACACGATGCCGGTCCGCGGCCCGGGGTTCTCCGGCAACGAGTGGACGCTCGCGCGCCTCGACGCCAACGGCGATCCCGATGTCACCTGGGACGACAACGGCGTCGGCGACCCGGCCGCGGGTGACGGCATCAAGACCGTCTACTTCGAGGGCAACGCCGCCACCGAACCGGTGTTCCTGAACGTCGGCACGCCGGACCTGCAGACCGATCGCAAGGTGCTGCTGCCGTTCACCGCGTACGACGACGAGATCGGCGACATCGAGCGCGTCGCGGACTTCGACTCGCGCCTCGTGCTCGGTGTGGAGCGGCTGAACGCCGCGACGCCCCCGCCGCCGCCCCCGCCCGTCACCCAGACGCAGCCGTCGCAGAACCCGCCGGCCGCGACGACGCCGAAGCCGGTCGCGATCGCGTCCAAGACGTGCAAGTCGCGGCGCGAGTTCAAGATCCGGCTGCGGACCGGGCGCAAGAAGAGCGAGCAGTCCGCGATCGTCAAGGCCGACGTGCGGGTGAACGGCAAGAAGGTCTCGGTGTCCAAGGAGGCGCGGCGGCGGTCGGTCGTGAACCTCAAGGAGCTGCCGAAGGGCCGCTTCAAGGTGACGATCAAGCTGACGCTCGCCGACGGCGGCGTGGTCCGCGAGACCCGGCGCTACCGCACCTGCACGAAGAAGATCGAGCACGAGCTGGGGCCGCTGCGCACCAGCCCGCCGAAGAAGAAGGGCGGGAAGTAGCGGCGGGTCACCGGGTCGGTCCGGCGGCTGCGGCGGGCGCGGGCTCGCGGCGGTCGCCGGCCGTCCGGCCCGGCAGCAGCAGCGCAGGCAGCACCGCCACCGCGGTGAGCCCGATCGTCCACCAGAACGTCGTCCCAAAGGCGGCGGTGGCGTCGCCGGTCTCGAGCCCGCGCTGGAGGATCACGGCGAGCACGGCGGTGCCGAGCGAGCCGCCGATCTGCTGGACGATCCGCAGCGACGTCGTCGCGCGCGGGATCGCGCTCTGCGGCAGGTCGGTGTAGGCCGCCGACATGATCGGCACGATCGCGGCGCCGAGGCCGGCGCCCCGGAGCACGAGCGCGACGCTCAGCAGCACCTCGCTCGTCCCCGCGCTCACGAGCGCGTGCGGCACCGTCGCCGCGGTCGCGAGCGCCATCCCGCCCAGCACGAGCGTGCGCGGGGCGACCCGGTCGCCGCGGCGCGAGACGAGCACGAGCGCCGCCATCGTCCCGGCGCCCTGCGGTGCCAGCAGCAGGCCGGCCTCGATCGCGCTGTGGCCGCGGGCGATCTGCTCGAACAGCGGCAGCACGAACATGCCGCCGAAGAGCGAGATGCCGGAGACGAGCATCAGCCCGGCGGACGCCGCGAACGACCGCGCCCGCAGCAGCCGCAGGTCGATGATCGGGGTGACGCCGGCGCGCAGCGCGTGCGCCGCGAAGGCCGCCAGGAGCAGGAGGCCGGCCACGACCGGCACGACCACGCCCGCGCCCCCGAGCTGGCCCGTGTCGCCCGCCTGCGCGAAGCCGTAGACCAGCGCCGCGAGGCCGGGGGAGAGGAGCGCGAGCCCGAGCACGTCGAGCGGGTGGCGCTCCCCCGAGCGCGGCGTGGCGGGCAGCCAGCGTGCCGCCAACCCGAGCGCGACGAGGCAGACCGGCACGTTGACGAGGAAGATCCAGCGCCAGCTCGCGCCGTCCACGATCACGCCGCCGATCACCGGCCCGAGGATCGGCCCGAGCTGCGCCGGCACGGCGATCAGCGCCATCGCCTTCGCCATCCGCCGCGGCCCGGCCGCCTGCGCGAGCAGCATCTGCGCGAGGGGCATGAGCATGCCGCCGCCCAGGCCCTGCACGACGCGGAAGGCGATGAGGCTCGTCGCGTCCCACGCGAGGCCGCAGAGCAGCGAGCCGCCGAGGAACCCGGTCAGCGACAGCATCCACATCCGGCGGCCCCCGAAGCGCTCGACGCTCCAGCCGGTGAGCGGGATCGCGACGGCCAGCGCCAGCAGGTAGGCGGTCCCGACCCACTGGATGGTCGACAGCGACGCGTCGAGCTCGCGCCCGAGCGCGTCGATCGCCACCGAGACGATCGTCGCGTCGAGGATCGCGGCCATCGCCCCGACGAGCAGGACGATCGCGAGGCGGCGCAGGGCGGGGTCGAGCTGGTCGCCGGCGGCCTGCGCGGCGGCGTGTGAGGACGAGGCGGCGGACATGGCGATACACCGTATCGCATGAACCGATACGCCGTATCGCATTGAACGTACGGCGTATCGCCACCGCGCTAGCATCGGCGGGGTGACCGGCTCGATCTGGACCCGCCCGTCCGCCGCCGCGACGGCGCCCGCGCCGCGCTCGACGCTGACCCGCGCGGGGATCGTCGAGGCCGCCGTCGCGGTGGCCGACGCCGAGGGCCTGGACGCCGTCTCGATCCGCCGCGTCGCCGCCGACCTGAAGGCACGGCCGATGAGCCTCTACAACCACATCGAGCGCAAGGACGACCTCGTCGAGCTGATGGTCGACCACGTCGTGGCCGAGTCGCTGCTGGGGGACGCGCTCGCCGGCGGCTGGCGCCAGGCGCTGCGGCAGATCGCCGACGCGACGCGGGCGACGGCGCTGCGCCACCCCTGGGTCGTCGAGCTGCTCGGGCGGATCCCGGCGCTCGGCCCCAACGCGCAGCGCCACCGCGAGGAGTCGCTCGCCGCGGTCGCCGAGCTGGCGGCGTCCGAGCAGGACAAGCTGCGGCTGCTCATCGCGGTCGACACGTACGTGAGCGGGCAGGTGGCGCTGGAGATCGCGATGCGCGCGGCGGGGGACACGGCGCTGAGCCGGGAGCTGCCGCCCGACGGCTTCGCCGCCGGGCTGGAGTGGCTGCTCGACGGCGCCGAAGCGGCGCTGGACCGCCGCGCCGGCTAGGCCACCGGTTCGGGCTGCTGGCGGGGATGCGACCCCGCCGGCAGCTCGATCGGGAGGCTGAGGCGGAACGTCGCGCCGCCGCGCTCGGGTTCGGTCAGGGCGAGCACCCCGTCGAGCCGCTCGGCCAGCTCGCGACCGATCGCCAGGCCGAGGCCGAAGCCCTCCTCGCCGCCGGTCTGGCTGCCGCGCTCGAAGCGCTGGAAGATCCGCTCGCGCTCGTCCTCCGGGACGCCCGGCCCGTCGTCGTGCACCTCGACCGTCGCGCGCTCGCCGTGGTAGGCGGCGGTCACGGTCACGGCGGTGCCGGCGGGCGCGAAGCGCAGCGCGTTGTCGAGCAGGATGCGCACGATCTGCGCGACCGCGCTCGGGTCGCCAAGCGCCCAGCACGGCGCGATCGGCGGCACGACGTCGACCTCGACGTCCCGGTCGTGCGCGCGGATGCCGAACTCCGCGCCCACCGCGCGGGCGACCTCCCCGAGCTCGACGGGCTCGGAGCGCAGCGCGACGTCGGCGTCCAGGCGGCTGAGGTCGAGCAGGTCGGACGCGAGGTGCTCCAGGCGCCGCAGCTGCTTCTGCGCGCCGCTGATCTGCGCGTGCGCGTCGTCGAGGTCGACGCGGCCCTCCTCGAGGTCCTCGTCGAGCATCTCGAGCATGCCCTGCAGGAGCGTGAGCGGGGTCCGCAGCTCGTGCGAGGCGGTGGAGACGAACGCGCGCCGCGCCGCCTCCTGGCGCCGCAGCGACGCGTGCATCGACGCCAGCGCGCGGGCGAGGTCCCCGACCTCGTCGCGCACCTCGTCGCGGGGCGGCGGCGCGTCCATGCCCTCGGCGGTCATGCGCAGCGCGGCGCGCTGCAGGCGCCCCAGCCGGCGGGTCAGCCGCCGTGAGAACGCCGTGCCGAGCACGAGCGCCACGACGAGCCCGACGAGCGCCGCGGTGAAGAACGCGTCGCGCACGCCGCTGACGGTCTCGCCGACGTCGGTGAGCGGCTTGCGCACGTCGAGGACGCCCGCGAGGTCGCCCTTGCTGTCGAAGAGCGGCGCGGTGATCGCGACCTCGTCGTCGGTGACGAGGGTCTCCCCGCGCTCCTCCACCAGCGCGCTCCAGACGCTCCGCGGCACCGCGGCGGTGCCCGTGCCCGAGTCGTAGAGCTTGGTCGGGATCGGGCTCCAGACGATCACCCGCGCGTCGGCCTGCCGGTACAGCGCGAGGCCGTCCTCGAACAGCCCGCGCCTCTCGACGACCGCGCGCTCGATGTCCGGGAGCGCCGCGTCGACGTTGCTCTCCAGGTTCTCGGCGGTGTCCGTCCGCAGCCGGTCCTGCAGCGGCCCGAGCATGACGAACGCGGCGACGAGCAGGGTCGCGGCGCTCGTGAAGACGAGCGCGGCGAGCAGGCGGGGCCGGAGACCGTACGGCCGGCGCATGGGCCTCAGTCTGCCTGGAAGCGGTAGCCCGCGCCACGCACCGTGACGATGAGCTTCGGCTCCTCCGGCGACTCCTCGAGCTTCTCGCGCAGGTGCCGGATGTGGACGTCGATCGCGCGTGGATCGCGGTAGGCGCTGTCGCCCCAGATCGCGCGCAGCAGCTCCTGGCGGTTGAACAGCCGCCCCGGCGACGACAGCAGGCAGTTGAGGAGCTCGAACTCGCTGAACGTCAGCCGCACCGGCTCCTCCCGGCAGACGACCTCGCGGCGCTTGACGTCGAGCGTCACGGGACCGACCCGGCGGATGTTCTCGTCGCTGACGATCCGCCCGCCCGCGCGGCGCAGCACCGCGCGGATGCGCGAGCGCAGCTCGGCCAGCCCGAACGGCTTCGTGACGTAGTCGTCCGCGCCCGCCTCCAGCCCCTGCACGGCGTCTGCCTCGCTGTCGAGCGCGGTGAGCATGATGATCGGCACCACGTTGCGGCGCGCGCGCAGCTCCCGCGCGACGTCGTAGCCGGACGGCCCTGGGCCGAGCGCGACGTCGAGCAGCACGATGTCGAACCCGTCGGCGTCGGCCTGGTCGAGCGCCTGCGTCCCGTCCGCCACCGCCACGACCTCGTGGCCCTCGCGCGCGAACGACCGCTCGAGCAGCGCCCGCAGCTCCGCCTCGTCGTCCACCACCAGGATCCTCAACGCGCTCGTCATGTCGCGCGCGGAAGGCTAGTGACCGCGCTTCAGCCAGGTTAAGCGCCGGCCGCGCGCGCCTCGCGGCGGGCCGCGGCGGCCAGCCGGAGCTGCTCGTGCTCGACCTGGCGCTTGAGCTGCTGGAGCGTCCGGCGCACGTTCCCGCGGACCGTCGGTGCGGCGACCCGCTCCGCCACCCAGCCGAGCAGCCCGGCGCCGGCGACGCCGTACGACAGGCGCAGCTCGACGTCGGTGCGGTCGAGCTCGCGCTCGCGGATGCGCCAGCGGCCGCGCTGGTCGACGCCGGTGATCGACGTCCACGCCAACTCCGACGGCGGGTCGTGCTCGACGACCTCGATCACGCCGCCCACCTCGGCCGACCCGACCCGCATCAGCACCTTGTACCGCGCGCCCAGGCCCGTCGCCGGTGCGCCCTCGGCGACCTCCCAGCGCGTCATCCCGCTCATCAGGTGCAGCGAGCGCGCCGGGTCCTCGACGAACGCCCACACCACCGACGCGGGCGCGCTGACCTGGATCCTCGCCGCGACCCTCATCCGAGCACCGGCAGCCGGCGCTCGGCGGCGAGCGCGTCGAGCGTCTCCTGCATCAGCCGCAGCACGTGGTCGTAGACCTCGCCGACGTCCGGGTCGTCGCCGAACTCCGCGCGCAGGTCGATCGGCGGCAGCGTCTCGATGGTGATCTTGGCCGGCAGCGGCACGTGCCCGGCGAAGTCGCCGACGTTCAGCCCCCACGGGATCGCGATCGAGATCGGCAGCACGTCCAGGCGGAAGAGCCGGTGGAGCTGAAGCAGCCGCGCGAGCGTCTCCCCGCGCGAGAGGAAGAGCGAGGTCTCCTGCCCGCCGATCGCGACGACGGGGACGACCGGGACGTCGGACTCGAGCGCCAGCCGGATCCACCCGTCGCGGCCGCCGAAGTCGACGGTGTTGCGCTCCCACACCGGCCGGTGGACCTCGCGGTCGCCGCCCGGGTAGACGAGGACCGCCGCACCCGCCTCCAGCGCCCGCTCGGCGCTCTCGTGCGACGCCGGGAGCACGCCCCACTTGCGCAGGAAGCTCAGGCCCGGCCAGGAGACGACGAGGTTGTGGGCAAGCGTGTACAGCGGCCGCTCGACTCCGAAGTACGTGGAGAAGGCCAGCGTGAAGACGCCGCTGTCGACCGTGAGGTTGCCGCCCGAGTGGTTGCCGACGAGCAGCACCGGGCCCTCCTCGGGCACGTTGCCCAGGCCCCGCACCTCGCCGCGGAAGTACAGCGACGCGAGCAGCCACACGCCCGGCAGCTGCTCGCGGATGTAGTCGGGGTCGCGGTCGTCCAGGTCGGCCTTGGGCACCCGCCGCGCGACCTGCCGGCCCGCGGCGCGCACCACGCCCGCGCCCAGCCCCGCGGCCGCGCCGAGCAGCCCCAATCCGGGGAGGATCGAGCCCCCGTCGTCGCCGCCGGCCTGCTGCTCGCGGCCGCCGTCGAGCGCCGCCCGCGCCTTGTCCGCCTCGCCGTGCCCGTTGCTCGAAGCACGCGTCGTCGTGCCCGCCATGTCCGGCAACGCTACCCGCTGACGCGCCAGGTCAGGCGGCCTGCACGGCGCGCAGCGGCGCGCGCCGGTGCATCGGCAGGCCCTCGGCGGCCTCCGCACGCGCGAAGAAGTCGAGCAGCAGCTCGACCGTCTCCTCGGGCCGCTCGACCTGGGGGACGTGGCCGCAGCCCTCCAGCACGACCTGCTCGGCCCGCGGCAGCCAGCGCCGCACGTGGCGCTCGAACGCGGCGGGGATGAGCGAGTCGTGGTCGGCCCACACGAACAGCGACGGCGCCGACAGCTCGCTCAGCCGCGGGTAGAAGCCGCCGCGCCCGAACGGCCGGTCGAGGTAGATGTTGCGGGCGCTGCTGAGGAACCCCAGCCGCGCGCCGGCCGAGCCGTAGATGCGCTGGAACTCGTCGACGACGACGTCCGCGACGCTCGGGTCGATCGCGTCCGGGTCGCAGAAGAGCGACCAGAACTGGCCCTCGACCATCCCGCGCGTGAAGCGGTGGGGGAGGAGGCCGAGCTCGGGCCGCAGCAGCCGCACCACCGGGTGGAACTCGCGCTTGACGAACGCGACGGCGGGGCACAGCAGCGCCAGCGAGCGGACGCGCTCGGGCGTGCGAAGGCCGACCTCGATCGAGACGCGGCCGCCCATCGAGTTGCCGACCAGGTGGGCGCGCTCGATCCCCAGCTCGTCCATCACGCACGTGACCGTCTGCGCGAACTCGCGCGCGGTGTACGCGTACTGCAGCGGCTTGGAGGACGAGCCGAAGCCCGGCAGGTCCAGCGCGTGGACGCGGTAGCGGTGGCTGAGCTTGGCCGCCGCGTCGAAGAACGAGGACTTCGCGCCGCCGAGCCCGTGGATGAGCAGGACGTCGTCGCCCTCGCCCATCGTCAGCGTGCTCACGCGCGCGCCGCGCACCTTGACCTGGTGGATGCGCATGAGCGGCGGGCGCCCGTCGGGGAGGCGGAACAGCCCCTCGAAGCCGACGGCGAGGTCGAGGTTGCCGCGCGCCGACAGCCGCCGCGCCTGGAACGCGTCGAGGCCCGACAGCTCACCCTGGCGCAGCTGCAGCCACGTCTCGGCGTCGGTCGCGATGACGACGTCCGGCGCGCGCTTGGTGACCCCGCGGCGCACGCGCGCGCCGTGCTCGGTGAGGCGGATCTCCCAGGTGCGGCCCACGTCGCCGAGGCACACGTGGTAGGTCGCGTCGAAGCCCGGCTCGGCGCCGAGGTAGCGCGACGGCAGCTGAAGGAAGGCCTCATCGACGAGACCCAGCCGTCCCTGGCTGTGGTGGTGCGACCCGGACACCGTTGACCCAGATTACCCGCAAGAGCGTACGGAAAACCAGGGCCGCCGATACTGTCCGCTCGATGCCTGACCTTCGCCTCACCGACACGCGGACCGGACAGGTCGTCCCGCTCGAGCCCCGCGACCCCGGGAAGGTCGGGATCTACGCCTGCGGTCCGACGGTCTACAACCGCATCCACATCGGCAACGCGCGCCCGTTCGTCGTCTTCAGCCTGCTGAAGCGGTTCCTCCAGCACGAGGGCTACGAGGCGACGCTCGTCATCAACGTCACCGACGTCAACGACAAGATCTACGCCGCCGCGGTGCAGCGCGGGGTCCCGTCGACGGAGCTGGCGGTCGAGATGACCGGCCACTACCGCGCGGACACCGACCTGCTCGGGCTCGGGCGGCCCGACCACGAGCCGCTCGCGACCGAGACCATCGGGCCGATCGTCGACCTGATCGCCGCGCTGGTCGAGAAGGGTCACGCGTACGAGGCCCAGGGCGACGTCTACTTCCGCGTCCGCAGCGACCCCGACTACGGCAAGCTCTCGCACCGCGACGTCGAGCAGATGGACCAGGGCGAGGGCGGCGAAGGCCTCCACCTCAAGGAGGACCCGCTCGACTTCGCGCTCTGGAAGGGCGAGAAGGAGGGCGAGGACACGGCGTGGGACTCGCCGTGGGGCCGCGGCCGGCCGGGTTGGCACATCGAGTGCTCGGCGATGGCCGAGGAGCTGCTGGGCGTCGGGTTCGACATCCACGGCGGCGGCAGCGACCTCGTCTTCCCGCACCACGAGAACGAGGCGGCGCAGACCCGCTGCGGCCGCGGCGCCGAGCTCGTCCGCATCTGGATGCACAACGGGATGCTCCAGCTCGGCGGCGAGAAGATGGCCAAGTCGGTGGGGAACATCGAGCTGCTCGCCGACGCCGTCGAGCGCTGGGGCCGCGACACGCTCGTCCTCTTCTTCTCGACCGCCCACTACCGGCAGCCGATCCAGTACACCGACGACGCGCTGAGCGCCACCCGCGCGCGCGTGCAGGCGCTGCGGGACCTCGCCCGTCGCCTCGCCGCCGGCCGATCGCCGGCCGAGCTGGACGCGACCCGCGACGCGTTCTTCGCCGCGCTGCGCGACGACTTCAACACGCCGGGCGCGCTCGCCGCGCTCGCGGAGTGGGCGCGCGAGGCGAACCGCCGCGCGGACGCGGGCGAGGAGGTCGGCGACGCGCACCTGCGCGAGATGCTCGGCGTCCTCGGGCTGGAGAACCTGCTGGAGCGCGGCCGCGAGCCGGGCGCCGACGACCTCGCGCTCCTCGAGCAGCGCCAGGCCGCCCGCGCCGCGAGGGACTTCGCCGAGGCCGACCGCCTGCGCGACGAGCTGTCCGCGCGCGGCTGGCAGGTGCGCGACGGCGCCGGCGGGGCCGAGCTCGTCCCGGTCGAGCCGTGAGCCCGCAGGGCGGCGGCAAGGGCCGCGGGGGAGCCGGCGGCGGCAAGCCCGGGCGCGGCGGCGACGGCTCGCGGCGCCCCACGCCCGGCGGCGGGCGCGGCAAGTCGTTCGGCGCCGGCAAGAAGCACACGCCCAAGCCCGCCCGCGGCGGCGAGGGCGGCGGCCCCGGCCGCGGCGGCGGCGCGGGACGCGGCCCCGGCGGCCCTTCGCGTGGCGGGGGGCCCTCCGGCCCCGCTCGCGGCGGCACGCCCCACCGCGCGCCCTCGGCGCGCGGCGACGACGAGCCCCGGCGCGACGTCCTCTACGGCCGCAACCCCGTCCACGAGGCGCTGCGCGCCGGCCGGCGCGAGGTCAAGCGCGTGTGGGCGACCCCTGCGGCCTCGGGCGAGTCGTGGCTCAGCGGCGTGTCGGTGAAGCTCCTCGACGGCGACGAGCTGACCGAGCGCGCGGGCACGGACGCGCACCAGGGCATCGTCGCTCAGGTCGGCCCCTACCCGTACGTCGAGCCCGACGAGCTGCTCGCCACGCCCGACGCGCTGATCGTCGCGCTCGACGAGGTGCAGGACCCGCAGAACCTGGGGGCGATCGCGCGCAGCGCGGAGGCGGCCGGCGCGACCGGCCTCGTCATCCTCGAGCGCCGCTCGGCCGAGGTCACCGCGGCGGCCGCGAAGGCGTCGGCCGGCGCGGTCGAGCACCTCCCGATCGCGCGTGCACGGAATCTTGCGGACTTCCTCGGCGAGGCCAAGGAGGCAGGGTTCTGGGTGTACGGCGCCGACGGCTCGAGTCCCGTCTCGTACACCCAGGTCGAGCTCTCCGGGCCCACGATCCTCGTGCTGGGGGCCGAAGGCAAGGGGATCCGTCCGAGGGTTCGTGCAAAGTGCGACCAGCTCGTGTCCCTCCCGCTCAACGGCAGGATCGAGTCGCTGAACGTGAGTGCCACGGCAGCCGTGCTGCTGTACGAGGCGATCCGCAACCGGACGAGTTGACGAAACTCGTGAGAACCCGCTAGAACTTGCGCAGACGTCAACCTCGAGTCGAGGCTGACGTCACGAACTTCGTATACGTACCCACCCATCAGTAGGCGCCAGGGGAGGAGCGCGCCACTGAGCACTCGGTTCTGCCCGGAAACGGGGCAGGAAAGGACCACAGCTCATGGCACGACTCTCCGCAAACCCTCAAGGTCAGCTTCAGGTAGACGATGGATACCTGATCGCGCTGGCCAAGCAGGGCAACGCGGCTGCATACGACCGGCTCGTGCGCCGGTACTACGGCTTCGTCCGGCTCAAGGCCTCGTCGTACTTCCTCGCCGGCGGTGACGCCGACGACCTCATCCAGGAGGGGCTCGTCGGCCTCTACAAGGCCGTGCGCGACTACCGCTGGGACCGCGAGTCGAGCTTCCGCAACTTCGCCGAGCTCTGCATCACCCGCCAGATCATCACGGCGGTGAAGACGGCGACCCGCAACAAGCACACGCCGCTGAACCAGTACGTCAGCTTCTCCTCCTCTCCTGCGTCCGCGCCGGAGGGCGAGCCGACGCTCGACGAGGTCATCCCGGGCCCGACGGTCCACGACCCGGTCAACCAGGTCATCTCGACCGAGGAGCTCAACGCGCTCGTCGCGTGCCTCTCGACGGCCCTCAGCGAGCTCGAGTCGCGCGTGCTCGCGCTCTACCTCGACGGCCGCTCGTACGAGGAGATCGGTGGTCGCATCGGCTGCGACACCAAGACGGTCGACAACGCCCTCCAGCGCGTCAAGCGCAAGGTCGGCGTCCACCTGAAGGGCCGCGCGATCCCGGCGTGAGCCCGGACGCGACCACCCTCTAGGCTCCCATCGCGATGGTTCTCACGATCGTCATCGTGGTCGTCGTGCTGCTCGTCGCCGTGCTGGCGATCGGCGGCTACGTGGCCCAGGGCCGGCGCAACGCCGCCGAGGATGCGCAGCTGCGCGAGCGCGCCCAGCTCGCGGACCAGCACCTCGCCCGGGCGCACGCCGAGGACAAGGGGTGGGAGCGGACGAACCTGGAGGCGGCCGCCCAGGCCGCCTACGCCGAGCGCCATCAGGGCCGCGCCCCCGAGCGGCTCATGCTCGTCCAGGTCGTCGACAGGCCGGGCACCGACGAGGACGAGGCGGTCTTCGACGCCGACGGCGAGCGGCTCGTGCTGGGCCGCCGCGACGGCGAGTGGTTCCTCGCGCGCTGAGCCGCGCTACGACGCTTCGGACGCGCGCGCGTGCACCTCGCGCGCCTCGTCCAGCCACGGGCTGAGCAGCGCGCGCAGCCCCTCCACGATCTGCGCCTCCCGGTCCTCCGGGGGGAGCGCGATCTGGTGGACGCCCATACCGTCCACGAGCGAGACGACGTAGGGCGCCAGCCGCTCGGGCTCGGGGTGGCCGACGTGGGTCAGCAGCCCCTCGGCCACCTTCCGGTACGCGGTCAGCGCGCGCGTGACGACCGGCTGCAGCGCCGGCCGGCGCGACACCTCGAGGTACAGCTCGAACTGCGCGACCGAGTTGCCCTTGTTGTTGGCCAGCTCGGCGGCCACCGCGTGCAGGACCTCGTCCGGCGTGCCCTCCAGCTCGGTCACCTGCGCGCCGACGGCCTGCAGGCGCCCGACCTCGTCCTCGACGAACAGCTCCAGCGCCGCCTCCAGCAGCTCGTCGATCGAGCCGAAGTAGTACGTGGTCGTGGCGACCGGCACCTCGGCCGCCGCGGCGACCGCGCGGTGCGTCGCGCCGCCGATGCCCCGCTCGCCGATCACGTCGAGCGCGGCCCGCAGGAGCGCCTCGCGGCGGGCGCGGCCGCGGGCACGGAGGGTCCGCTCGGGCATGGCGGCGATCCTAACCCCGGAGCTAAAGGCTGGACAAACGTCCAACTTCGCGAGTAGGTTTCCGACCCGTGAACGGACGAGTGGATCGTCGTGGGTTCTTGGGGATCGGCGCGGGAGCGGCGTTCCTGTGCACGATCGGCGGCAAGGAGATCGTGCTCTCGAAGCCCGGCGACGCGGAGAAGGCCGATGCGGCCGCACGGCTGGTCAAGCGGCCGAAGAGCCTGACGGCGAGCGCGGCGCAGGCGGGCACGGTCCCCGCCTCGGCGACGCAGCAGTTCCCGACGCCGACGCCCGCGCCCGGCGGGCAGGTCCGCGAGTACTGGATCCAGGCGGTGACGACCGAGTGGGACATCGTCCCCAAGCGCCGCGACGAGTGGCACGACAAGACGGTCCCGGGGCCGACGAAGTTCCGCGCCTTCGTCTACCAGGAGATGACGACCGGCTGGGCCGCCCCGAAGGCGCCGCCGCGCATCCCGGGGCCGGTGCTGCGCGCCGAGGTCGGCGACCTGCTCGTCGTCCACTTCCGCAACGCGGACAAGAAGCTCGAGCAGGCCGTGACGATGCACCCGCACGGCGTCAAGTACAACCCGGACTACGACGGCGCGTACATGGGCGACTTCACTCGCGCGGGCGGGTTCGTCGGCCCGGGGGAGAGCTTCACGTACCGGTGGGAGTGCACGCCCGACTCGGCCGGCGTGTGGCCGTACCACGACCACGGCCCGAACCACACGCTCAACACCTTCCGCGGCCTGTTCGGGGGCCTGATCATCTACCCGAAGGGCGCGAAGATCCCGGATCTCGAGCGCCTGCTGTTCCTGCACGTGCTCCAGCCGCCCGTCACCGGGCTCAAGCGCTCGTTCCAGTGCATCAACGGGCGCGCGTTCGCGGGCAACGCGCCGACGATCCAGGCGAAGGTCGGCCAGGACGTCGCGCTGCACGTGATCGGGATGGACAACGAGTTCCACGACTTCCACATCCACGGACACCGCTGGAAGGACGCGACCGGCACCTTCGTCGACACGCCCGCCGTCGGGCCGAACGAGACGATCACCGCGCGGTTCGTCGAGGATAACCCGGGCCGCTGGCTCTACCACTGCCACGTCTTCACGCACCAGGACGCGGGGATGACCGGCTGGTACGACGTCACGGCCTAAGACGAGAGAAGCAAGGGGAGAGAGAGTTGCACCACCGCCGTCTC
Organism: Parviterribacter multiflagellatus; assembly: GCF_056863265.1. Taxonomy (NCBI): domain Bacteria; kingdom Bacillati; phylum Actinomycetota; class Thermoleophilia; order Solirubrobacterales; family Parviterribacteraceae; genus Parviterribacter; species Parviterribacter multiflagellatus. The sequence continues at coordinate 42,855 of NZ_JBXPIZ010000014.1, read as the reverse complement.
ACCGTCGTCGCCGGCGCCACCGCGCTGGCGCTCGCGGTGCCCACCCTGGCCGGCGTCGCCCAGGCCCAGCAGCAGAGCTACCCGCCGCCCACCAACCCGGGCAGCGTGCAGAAGAAGCCGAAGGGGCCGTTCAAGACCCTCAAGGTCGGCAAGAACGCCAAGTACAAGACGATCCAGGCCGCGGTGAACGCCGCCGGCCCGGGCGACACGGTCAAGATCGCCAACGGCACGTACCGCGAGTCGGTCACGGTCTCGGGCGCCAAGCACCGCTACCTCAAGCTCATCGGCAGCGTCTCCGAGCCGCACAAGGTCGTCCTCGAGGGCTCGGGCAAGAAGCAGAACGGCATCACCGTCAACGGCGCGGACGCCGTGACGATGCGCGGCATCAAGGCCCGCCGGTACAAGGCGAACGGCTTCTTCGCCGTCAACGTCACCGGCTACGCGATGGACCGCCTGATCGCCGAGCTCCCGGGCACATACGGCCTCTACGCGTTCAACGCCAAGGGCGGCTCGATGACCAACTCGATCTCGTACTACGCCGCGGACGGCTCGTACTACGTCGGCCAGACGCCCGAGCAGACCAAGCCGATCCAGACGATCATCCGCAACGTGGTCGGCTGGGGCTCGGTCATCGGCTACACGGGCACGAACTCGCGCTACGTGACGATCACGCGCTCGAAGTTCTTCAACAACGCGGTCGGCATCGCGCCGAACTCGCTCGACGCCGAGAAGTTCCCGCCGGACGAGCAGAACGTGTTCCGCGACAACGACATCTACTGGAACAACTTCGACGTCTACAAGAAGGCGCCGTTCAAGCCGAACAAGGCCGAGGACTTCGTCTACCCGCCCGGCGTCGGGGCGATCCTGCTCAGCGGCCGCGACAACCGGTTCGAGGACAACCGCATCTACGGCAACTGGCTCGCCGGCTTCGCCGCGATCCCGAACCTGTTCCTCAAGAACCCGGCCGACCAGCCGCTGGACCGCAACACCGTCTCCGGCAACACCTTCAACAAGGGCGGCGCCGACAAGAACGGCCGCGACCTGGTCTACAACGGCTCGGGCACCGGCAACTGCTTCGGCAACAACGTCGGCGTCGAGGTGACGCTGCCGGCCGCGCCGGACGTCTTCCCGGCGTGCCCGTTCGGCGCGAAGAACGTCGAGAACGGCGACCCGATCACCGCGATGCTCGCGTGGGCGGTCCCGCAGCAGGACGGCTCGGTCAAGTACCGCGAGAACTGGGTCCAGCAGGCGCACCAGGCCCAGCCGGGCATCGAGCCGCTGGTCGACTACGCCGAGGGCAAGAAGTACGGCCCGACGACGCTCTCCAAGTAGGGACATGGCCGCCCGGAAGCCCATGATCGTGCTGGCGCTGGCCGGCGTCGCCCTCGCGGCGGCGCCGGCCTCGGCCGGCACCAAGAAGACGATCAAGGTCGAGGACAACTTCTACCTGCCGGCGAACGTGACCGTGAAGCCCGGCACCTCGATGGTGTGGACCTGGCCGGAGTCCGGCGGGGACGTCCACGACGTCAAGCTCGACAAGGCGCCCAAGGGCGTCAAGAAGTTCCAGTCGGAGCCTGGATCCTCCGGATTCCAGTACAAGAGGACGCTGACCAAGCCGGGGAAGTACGAGATCGTCTGCACGCTCCACGAGGAGATGAAGATGACGATCACGGTGAAGAAGAAGCGCTAGAACGCGCCGCTCCCGACGTTCCAGCACACTAGTGCCACGGAACATGGGGAACTCGCGCGCGAGACTCGCCGGAGAGGGGCGGGCGTACGTGCTGGTCGTCGAGGACGACGACGACCTGCGCATGGCGCTCACACACGGCCTCGAGGCCGAAGGCTTCGCCGTTGAATCGGTGAGCTCGGCCTCGGCGGCATACGAGCGGGTCGGCGAGAGCCGGCCCGACCTCGTCCTGCTCGACTGGTGGCTCGGGGAGGGGGAGATGGGCGCCGCGGCGTGCCGTCGCCTCGCCGAGGACGCCGGGATGCGCGTCGTCATGCACACCGGCATGAGCGATGCGCGGGACCGCGCGGCGGCCTTCCGGGCCGGCGCGGTCGGCTACCTGCAGAAGGGCATGCCGCTCGAGGAGCTGGCGGACCGGCTGCGCAAGGTGCTGCAGGAGGTCGAGTAGCGTCGCCACCTTGACCATGGACTGGGACGAGGCGGTCGGGGTGCTCGAGGCATGGGAGGGCCGCGAGGTCCTCGTCGTGCCGTTCCTCGCGCCGGGGATCTCGCTGGAGCCGACAGCCGCGCCGCTCGTGCTCCAGCGCCCAGAGCGCGGCGTGGTGCGGCTCGACCTGCCGCGGATGCCGATCGCGCTGCGGCGCGCGACCTTCATCGAGGCCGGCTGGGTCCCGGGCCAGGACGAGCGCGGCCTCTCCGTCGTGCAGGGCGGCGTCCGCGTGGACGTGTTCCTCGACGGGGACGGCGGATCGGCAGCCCTAGGCGGCGGCTGAACGACGCTGTACGGTTGGCGCGCCTTGTCCCGTCGCCTGTCCCTCGCGCTCCTGGCGCACACCGCAGCGCTGGCCGTCGTCGCCGCGCTCCTCGCCCCGCCGGCCTCCGCGCAGCTCACGGAGAAGATGCCCGGCGCGATCCCCTCCGTGCAGTACGAGGGGATGCAGCACCTGCGCTACCGCTTCGGGCCGGTGAAGATCATCCCGGGCGCGAACTCGATCGAGGTCGAGGACGCGCGGCTCAAGCCGCCGGTGCCGGGCTACATCACGCGCTTCACGCCGAACCTCGAGCGCGCGAACGGGACGGTGCCGCCGGTCGACGAGCTCCACCTCCACCACGCCGTGTGGATCATGCGCAACTACCCGACGTTCGCGGCCGGGGAGGAGAAGACGATCTTCCAGCTCCCGCGCGGCTACGGGTACCGCTACGACCCGTCGGATCCGTGGCTGCTCAACCACATGATCCACAACCTCCTCCCGAACGAGGACGCGGCGTACATCACGTACGACATCGAGTTCGTGCCGATGACGTCGCCGGCGGCCGCGACGATCCGCGAGGCCAAGCCGCTGTGGATGGACGTCGCGGGGCTCAAGCCGTACCCGGTGTTCGACGTCAAGCGCGAGTGGGGCCGCAAGAACGGCACCTACACGTTCCCCGACGACGTCAAGACGAAGGCCGAGCGCGCGAAGGTCGGGCCGTGGGCCCGGCAGACGATGGACCGTCCGGTCACGCTGCTCGGCACCGCCGGCCACCTGCATCCGGGCGGGCTCTACACGTCGATGTTCGCCGAGCGCGGCGCGGCGCGGAAGGAGGTCTTCCGTTCCGAGGCCAAGTACTGGGAGCCCGCGGGCGCGGTCTCGTGGGACGTCGCGATGACGGCGACCGACCCGGGCTGGAAGGTGCAGCTGCAGGCGGGCGACTCGATCGCGATCAGCGCCACCTACGACACCAAGCGGGCGTCCTGGTACGAGTCGATGGGGATCATGGTCACCTGGTACGCCGAGGGGACCGACCACGGCGGCGTCGACCCGTTCACCGTGCCGGTCGACAACCGCGGCGCGATCACGCACGGGCACCTGCCGGAGAACGACAACCACGGCGGCGCGCGCGGCGGGCTGCCGGACGCGCGCAAGCTCCTCTCCGGCACGCGGACGACCACCGTCCCGATCAAGGACTTCGTCTACGCCCGCGGCGACCTGTCGATGTCGGGCGCGGCGGGGCGACCGCCGGTCGTGCGGCCGGGGCAGCAGATCAAGTTCCGCAACGACGACTCCGACGGTGGCCGCGAGCTGTACCACACGATCACCGCGTGCAAGGCGCCGTGCAACCGGACGACGGGCATCGCGTACCCGCTCGCGGACGGGCCGGTCGACTTCGACTCGGGGGAGCTCGGGTTCGGGCCGCCCTTCATGACGGCGGCGGCGCAGCGCGACACGTGGCGGACGCCGAAGGACCTGAAGGCCGGGACGTACACGTTCTTCTGCCGCATCCACCCGTTCATGCGCGGCGCGTTCCGGGTCGAGGGCAAGAGCTCCAAGCGCGCGGCCAAGCGGTCGGCCAAGCGGCGCGACCGGTAGGGCCCGTCTGGCGGACGGAGTACCGTGGGGGGTACGCCGCCGTGCGGTCCGTCCGTGGCCTCCCGCGGGTGCGCGGCGCCGGTCGTTCGTGGAGGCCAGTGAGGAGTCCCGATGGAGGGACAGCGAAAGTCCCCGCCTGGCCGCCTGTTCGGGCGCAAGCAGGGGAAGAGCCCGGCCGAGCGATCGGCCGAGTTCGACGACATCCAGGCGAAGCTGAAGCAGGAGGCCGCGGAGCGCCGCGAGGCCGCGCGGAAGGACTCGCCAGGCGACGCGAGCGAGAAGTCCGGTGACTAGGGCGTGAACAGCCCTGGACTCTCCGCTTGACCGCACGGTAGTCTTCTTGTCGTCAGGTCGGGTGTAGAACCCGGCAACAAGCAGTGTTCAGCGCCCGCAGTCGTGCCGTAGAGCATCTCCGGAGTCGCAGCACACACACGAGGAGAGAGCCTCATGGCAACCGGAACCGTCAAGTGGTTCAACGACGACAAGGGCTTCGGCTTCATCACCCCGGACGAGGGCGGCAAGGACCTCTTCGTCCACCACACGGGCATCAACGCCCCGGGGTTCAAGACCCTCGCCGAGGGCGCGAAGGTCTCCTTCGACGCCGAGTCCGGCGACAAGGGCCCGAAGGCCGTCAACGTCACCACGCTCTAAGCAACTAGAGCCATCCGGCCCGCACGACTGCGCGGGCCGCGCGGACACTGCTCCTATGTAAGGAGCGGCACATGCTGCGCATGATCTGCCGTAGCTGCCTGCGGCTGTGGGACACGGAGCGCGTGCATCACCGCACCTCCTGCCCCCACTGCGGCGGCGCCCTCGTCTCGCACGACTAGGGCATTGCACCGACCGGCCTGGCGCGCGACCCGCGCGCCGGCCGGGCGGGCACCGGCATCCTCAAGTGATCGCCGTCACGACCGATGAGTTGGCTCGTGACCAAGATCTGCCGTCTCTGCCTGCGACTGTGGGCCGTCGACCGCGTGCGCGACCGTGAGTCGTGCCCGCACTGCGGCGGCGCCCTCCAGGCCCACCACTGAGAGCGCACCCGCTAGCTTGGCGCGGCGATGTCCGCCAAGTGGGTGCTTCTCCCCGTCCTCGGCGCGCCGCTCGCGCACGCCCCCGTCCTCAAGTGGGACCTCTTCCCGAAGCTGGCCGCCGTGCCGGTCGACGGCGGCCGCACGTTGCGCGGCCGGCGTCTCTTCGGCGCCAACAAGACCCTCCGCGGTGCGATCTTCATGACCGCCGGGCCCGCGGTCGCGTCCGTCGCGCTGTCGCGGTCGGAGGCCTACCGCCGGCGCCTGCCCGCGGAGGTCGCGGGTTCGAACCCGCTGCTCGTCGGCTCCCTGCTCGGCCTCGGCGTCTTCGCGGGGGAGCTGCCCAACTCGTTCCTCAAGCGCCAGCTCGACATCCCGCCGGGGGAGCAGCGGCGCGACGCGGCCGGGATCGCGATCACGCTGATCGACCAGGCCGACTTCACGTTCACGTCGCTCGCGCTCCTGCGGCCGGTGTGGAAGTGGCGCGTGCGCGACGCGGTCGAGATCGTCGCCGTCGCGACCGCCGTGCACCTGGTGACGAACGTCATCGGCTACGCGATCGGCGCCCGCAAGTCGCTGGTGTGACTTGCGCGCCGTGGGCGCGGCGTGAGAGGGTCGCGCCCATGGCACGGACGCCCCTGCATCTGACGCTGCTGCCCTGCGCGGCGCTGGCGCTCGTCGTGGGCGCCGCGTCGCCCTCCGCGGCCTCTGCGCAGGCGCCGTGCGCGCCACCGGCCGTCGACACGTTCACGCTCGAGGCGAACCTCCGCGCCGGGCAGGCGGCGGAGTTCGGGGTGAACACGCGCGGCGACGCGGCCACCGTCGTCGACTGGGGCGACGGCACGACGTCGCCGCAGGGCCCGACGACCGTCGAGCACACGTACGCGCGGCCGGGGGAGTACCGCATCGTCGCGACGGCCACGTCCGCGTGCGGCGCGAAGGCCGCGGGCGCGACGACCGTCACGGTGTACCCGGCCTGCGACCAGGCGACGGATCGCTCGGTCGCCTACGACGACTGCTCCGGCGCGCGGTCGGAGGTGCGCGTCGCCGCGGGCGGCCGCCGCACCCGCGCGACCCCGCTCTCCCTCGGCGCGTGCGCGGAGACGGGCGTCCCCGCGCCGGTCCCGGCCCAGCCCGTCCCGGTCGCCCGCGCGGCCTGCATCATCCCGGCCGACGACCGCGAGGGCCCGCCCAAGGTCCCCGGCCGCCTGCGCGCCTTCCGCGGCACGACGCTGACGATCCGCCTCGGCGCCCCCGCCATCCGTGTCGACGTCGCGCTCGGCTCCGCCCGGCGCCGCCAGACCGACTACGTCAAGGCCGTCCGCGCCGACGCCCTCGGCCGCGTCTGGCGCATCGAGCTCGGCACGCGGCGCAACGCCGCCACCCGCCTGTACCTCCAGATCGACCACCGCGGCATCGCCGACCAGCGCTTCGTCGCGGGCATCCGCGTCGTCTGAACCGTCAGCGCCGCGCGGCGCCGACCGCCACGGGCGCCGCCGCCGTCTCGAACGACGGCCGGGGCTCCGGGCGCAGCCAGCGCAGCGCCACGAGCAGCCCGGCCAGCACGCTGCCCGCGGCCAGCACGAACGCGAGCTGGTAGCCCCCGGCGAGCGCGTCGACCGCCTGGTCGCCGCCGGCGCGCAGGTCGTTCGTCCGCGACGACGCGACCGTGCCCAGGATCGCCAGCCCGAACGCCGCCGCGAGCTGGACCGAGACGTTGACGATGCCCGACGCGACGCCGGCGTCCGCGCTCGGCACGTCCGCCAGGGCGAGCGTCATCAGGCTCATGAACGAGAGGCCGCCGCCGAGGCCCGCCAGCGCGAAGGCGACGATCTGCGTCGGGAAGTACGCGGCGTCGGCCTGCATCGTGGACGCGAGCAGCAGCAGCCCGGCGAGGAGCACCGTCATGCCGCCGAGCAGCGTGCGGCGCGGGCCGAAGCGCTCGCTCAGCCGGGCCGACGGCCCGAGCGACAGGGCGGCCACGACCAGCGTCTGCGGCAGGAACGCCGCGCCGGCCTCGGTGGGGGAGAAGCCGCGGACGCGCTCGAAGTACAGCGCGCCGAGGAAGAAGATCGCCCACATGCCGGCGACCATCAGCGCGCGCACGCCGCAGGCGACCATCAGGCTCCGCAGCTTCATGACGTGCACCGGGAGGATCGGGTTGGCGATGCGGCTCTCGTAGGCGAGGAACGCCGCCAGCAGCACTGCGCCCGCGGCCAGCGCGCCGAGCGTGCGGGCCGACGCGAGCCCGTGGTCCTCCGCTCCGACGACCCCGGCGATCGCGACCATCGCCGCGAGCGTCACGAGGACGGAGCCGAGCACGTCGACGTCGCGGCTCAGGCCGGCGCCGGGCGTGCGGTCGAGGACGACGGCGCCGAGCGCGATCGTCGCCAGGCCGATCGGGAGGTTGACGATGAAGATCCAGTGCCAGCTCAGCGCCTCGGTGAGCAGGCCGCCGGCGAGCAGGCCGAGCGAGCCGCCGGCGACGCTGACGAACGTGTAGGCCGACATCGCCCGGGCGCGCTCGCGCGGCTCGGGGAACTCGACGACGATCAGCGCGAGGATCGCCGAGGCGGCGACGGCGGCGCCGAGGCCCTGCACGAAGCGAGCGGCGATGAGCATCGCCTCGGTGGTGGCCGCGCCGCAGGCCACGGAGGCGGCGGTGAAGAGCGCGGTTCCGAGCAGGAACAGCCGCGCGCGCCCGACGAGGTCGCCGAGCCGCCCGCCGAGGAGGAGGAAGGAGCCGAAGGCGACCAGGTAGGCGCCGGGGATCCACGTCAGCGCCGACTGCGAGAAGCCGAGGTCGCGCTGGATGTCGGGGAGGGCCACGTTCACGATCGTGGCGTCGAGGATGAGCATGAGCTGGCCGAGCAGGACCACACCGAGCGCCATCCAGCGCTTATCTCTCAGAACCATGATCATCACGCTATCAGGATGATCACGCTCCAGCGAGAATCGTGATCTTGGTAACGTGGGCGGGACGATGGTCCCGACGACGACGGCAGGCACGCTGGTCCTCCTCACCCGCATGTCGCGGCTGATCTACCGCGAGGTCGATCCCGAGCAGCTCGGCATGTCGCTCAAGGAGTTCTCGATGCTGAACATCGTCCGCGACGCCGGCGCGGTGACCCAGCGCGAGCTCGGGACGCTGATGTGCGTCGACGCCAACATGGTCGTCCAGCTCCTCAACGCGCTCGAGGGCCGCGGCTTCGCGGTGCGCGAGCGCGACCCCGAGGACCGCCGCCGCCACGTCGTCCGCATCACCCCGAAGGGCACCAAGGCGCTCGCGAAGGCCGAGGACGTCCTCGACGGCTCCACGGACGGCGTGCTCGGCTCGCTCGACGACGCCGAGCGCGTGCAGCTCCAGGCGCTGGTCGCGAAGGCGCTGGGCGACGGCGCCTCGTCCGCCGCAGCGGCCTAGGCGCGAGAGCCGGCGAGGGGACTCGAACCCCTGGCCACCTGTTTACAAGACAGGTGCTCTACCAACTGAGCTACGCCGGCGCGGGCGGCGAAGTCTAGGGCCCGGCCGGGCGCCGGCCGGTCAGCGGGTGCCGGAGAGGGCCTGGTCGAGGTCGCCGTGGCCGTTGGTGGATGCCACGTGCTCGTACGCGGGGATCGCGGGGTCCTCGGGAGCGTTGAGGCGGCGCTCGAGCTCGCCGAGGACGACGCCGAAGAGCGCGTGGCGCCAGGTCGCCTGCGCGAACGCGCGGGGGTTGGTGGCCAGCGGCGGGAAGTCCGAGCCGGCCGGGTGGACGGTCGGCAGCAGCGCTGTGCCGGGCCAGGAGGCGAGGTGCTCCGCCAGGCCGGCCGCCGGGCCGCGGGCCCAGGACGGCAGCGGGAGCCGCGGGGCGACCGCGCTGTAGACCGCGCCGAACGCGGCTCCGTTGGCGACGTGCATGGCGACCCCGATCGGGCGCCACCAGCGGCCGCGGGTGACGGCCTTGCCGAGCAGCTCGGTGTCGTCGTAGCGGACCCCGAAGAGCTTGATGTCGAGCGGCTGCTGCGCGGCCCACACGCCGGCGGCGACCGCCCCGGCCAGCGCGCCGCGAGCCGTCTGTGCGCGGTCGATCGCCATGTGAACGGCCACTGTAACGGTCGCCGCGCGCCGGAGTACCCACCACAGACGAATGGACGCCACCGCACTGCACCACCGCGCCCGCACGAAGGGCGTCAACCCGGTCATCTACCGCATCGTCCGCCTGGTGCTGGTCCCCTTCTTCCGGCTCTACTTCCGCCTGGAGAAGCACGGACGCGAGCACCTGCCGGCGGACGGCGGCCTCCTGCTGGCCGCCAACCACCGGTCGTTCCTCGACCCCTTCGTGATCGGGGCGATGCTCAAGCGTCCCGTGTACTACGTCGCGAAGCGCGAGCTGTTCGAGACGCCCTGGAAGGGGTGGATCCTCAACTCGCTCGGCGCGTTCCCGGTCGACCGCGGCGCCTCCGACCAGGAGATGCTCACCACCGCGCGAACGATCCTGGAACGGGGCGACGCCGTCGTGATCTTCCCCGAGGGCACGCGCGTGCGCCCGGGCGGGCTCGGGCGTGCCAAGCGCGGCGTCGGCCGCCTTGCGCTGGAGGCCGGGGTGCCGGTCGTCCCGGTCGCGGTGCTCGGCACCGACGACATCCGCAAGGGCTGGCGCATCCGCCCGCACAAGGTCAAGCTCCGCGCGGGCAAGCCGCTCACCTTCCCGCAGGTCGAAGCGCCGTCCAAGCAGCTCGCCCAGGCGGTCACCGACCGCATCTGGCCGTGCGTGCAGCTCCAGTGGGAGTGGCTCGGCGGCCTGGCCCCGATCCGCCGCGTCGCGATCGTCGGCGCCGGCTCGTGGGGGACCGCGCTGGCCGTCACCCTCGCCCGTGCGGGCGTCGAGGTGCAGCTCGGGACGCGCACCCGCGAGGGCGCCGAGCGCCTGCACGCGGAGAACGAGAACACGCGCTATCTGCCCGGCGTCGCGCTCGACGGCATCCACGTCAACCAGGCCTCCAAGCTGCGGCTCGACCACGTCGACGTCGTGCTGCTCGCCGTCCCGGCCCGCGCGCTCCCGCACGTCCTCGCCGCGCACGGCGAGCGCATCCCGCGCGACGCGGGCGTCGTCGTGCTGAGCAAGGGCCTCGTGCCGCCGCTCGGCGCGCTGCCCAGCGCGTTCGCGTCCGAGCGCGTCCAGGCCCGCGCGGTCGCCTGCCTCGGCGGGCCGGCCCACGCGCGCGACTGCCTCGAGCGCGGCGCGTCGCTGGTCGTCGCCTCGCCGGACCGCGCGTACACCGCCCAGCTCCGCCAGCTCTTCCAGTCGGCCGGCTTCAGCGCCGACGGCTCCACCGACGTGATCGGGGTGGAGCTCGCGGGGGTCGCCAAGAACGCCGCCGCGCTCGCCGCGGCCGCCGCCGCTCCCGCGGGGCCGAACGCCGCCGGCGCCGCCGCGGGCAAGGTCTTCGCGGAGGTCGAGGCGCACGCGCGTCGCGCGGGCGCCAAGCCCGAGACGTTCAGCGGCCTCGCCGGCGCCGGTGACCTGGTCGCCACGGTCGTCGCCCAGTCGAGCCGCAACCGGCGCGCGGGCGAGCTGCTCGCCGCCGGCATGCCGCCGCAGGACATCGGGCAGACGGTCGGCCAGACCGTCGAGGCGTTCGACACGCTGCCGCTGCTGGCGGCGGCGATCGGCGCAGGTCGCGGCAACGCCGAGGTCGTCGATGGCCTGGCCCGCGTGGTCACCGGTGAGCAGGCGACGGACACGTGGCTGCAGACGGTCACGACCAGGAGGGCCCGCGCGGCCGCCTAGGGCGGTCTACGCTGGCGGGGTGCCGGAGACGACGTCCAAGGAGCAGCTCGACCACGAGTTCGCAGAGCTCTACGAGGCGCACCTCAAGGACGTCTACTCCTACGCGTACTACCGGGTGGGCAACCACCACGACGCGGAGGACCTCACGACGCAGACGTTCCTGCAGGCGTACCGCCACTTCGAACGCGCCCAGCGGGAGAGCGACGGCCGGCCGCTCCGGCCCTGGCTCATCCGCATCGCGCACAACCTCGCGGCGAACCACTACCGCGACCGGAGCCGCAAGCCCCAGAGCCCGCTCGAGTTCCACACGCCGATGCTGAGCACCATCCACACCACCGAGGACCTGGTCGAGGGCCGCGACGAGCTCGCGCGCATCCTCGCCGGCGTCGACGAGCTGCAGGGGGATCGCCGCGAGGCGGTGATCATGCGGTTCGCGCTCGGCATGGACAACCGCGAGATCGCGCGGGCGCTGGGCCGCACCGATGGCGCGACCAAGGTGCTGCTGCACCGAGCCGTGAAGCAGCTGGAGGAGATCGTGCGGGGCGACGAGAAGGAGGACGCGTGAGCAGCACCCCAGCGCCCGGCGCCGGTGGCAGCGCCGACTTCGAGACGCTCCTGCGGCAGGCCTTCGCGCCGATCGACCCGCCCGCGGGCCTGTCCACGCGCGTCGAGGACCGGCTGACGCGCATCACGGAGATGGCCGTCGATGAGCTCGAGGCATGGGAGCTCCAGGCGATGAAGGACCCGCGCAACTGGACGCGGATCGTTCGCCCGATCGCCGCGGGCGTGATCGCCACGGGCGCCGGCACCGCGCTCGTCGTGCTCCGCGCGCGCCACGACAAGCGCTCGCGGCTCGAACGCCTCCTGCGGCGCTAGCGCCGACGCGTCCAGCCCGTTCAGGGAGCCGTTAGGGCCGGCTGCTAGCTTGCCGCCCGAACTGACGATGCAGACTTGCTACCGCCACCCTTCGGAGGAGACCGGCGTCTCCTGCTCCTCCTGCGGCCGCCCGATCTGCACCGAGTGCATGACGGCGACGAACGTCGGGATGCGCTGCCCCGAGTGCTCGAAGCAGAAGACGAAGGTGCGCACCGCCGCGTCGTTCTCGCCGTCGCGTCCGCAGGTGACGATGGCGCTGATCGTCATCAACGTGCTCGTCTTCTTCGGCCAGGTGCTGACCGGGGAGGACGGCGGGCTCGGCGCGCGCAGCGGCGACGTCTACGTCGAAGGCGCGCTCTTCGGACCGCTCGTCAACGACGGCGAGTGGTACCGGATGCTCACCGCGGGCTTCCTGCACGCCGACCCGATGCACCTGATCTTCAACATGATCGGCGTCTACTTCCTCGGCCAGCTCCTGGAGCCGGCGCTGGGCAGCGTGCGGTACGCGGCGTTGTACTTCGCCTCGCTGCTCGCCGGCTCGTTCGGCGCGCTGCTGCTGTCGCCGGACTCGGTGACGGTCGGCGCGTCCGGCGCGGTCTTCGGGCTGCTCGGCGCGGCCTTCATCATCATGCGACAGCGCGGCATCGACCCGATGCAGACGTTCATCGGCCCGATCCTGATCCTCAACATCGTGATCACGTTCGCGTTCTCGGGCACGATCTCGGTGGGCGGCCACCTCGGCGGCCTCGTCGGCGGCGGCCTCTGCGCGCTCGTCATCGGCCTCTCCGAGCAGCGCCGCTCGCAGCTCCTCGCGATCCTCGGCTGCGCCGCCATCGGCGTCGCGGCGGCCGTCGGCGGCATCGTCGCCGCGGGCACCCCCTCGCTCTACTAGCGCCCGCGCCGCGCCGCAGCGGTTCTCCGAGGGGACCGGCGTTACGAGACCGGCGCGGGGCAGGGTGATGGTGCGATGCCGCGCCCAGCGCGCGATCCGCACCATGACCTGCCACGGACACGCTCGACCTCGACCCGAGGATGAGAGTTGTCAGAACCGTGCCTCACAGGAGCTCGACCGGCAGGACGTCGGCCGCTGCCGGCGGGGCCGGGACGCGGTCCGGATGCAGCAGGTGCGCGAGCAGCTCCAGGCCGTCGATCAGCCGCGGGCCCGGGCGCGAGAAGTAGGCGCTGGCGTTCACCGCGAGCACCTCGCCGGCGCCGACGGACCGCAGCTCGTTCGCGTACGTCATCGCCTCGCGGTGCGCGCGCGCCGCGTCGTAGCCGCACGGCATGCAGATCACGATGTCGGGCGCGGCCGCGGCGACGAGCTCCCACGTCGACTCCTCCGAGTGCTCGCCCGCGAAGCCCAGCACATCGAACCCGCCGGCCATCTCGATGAGCTGCGGCGTCCAGTGGCCGGCGACGAAGACGGGGTCGAGCCACTCGATCGCCGCCACGCGCGGGCGCCGCTCGACGTCCGCGACCGCCGCCTCGACCGCGTCGACCCGCCGCGCCGTCCGCGCGATGAGGTCCAGCCCCGCGACGGTCGCGCCGGTCGCCTCCGCGATCGTCCGCACGTCGCCCTGCGTCTCGCCGAACGTCTTCGGGTCGAGCGAGACGACCTTCGCCGGCACCGGCAGCCGCCCGGCGATCGCGACGACGTCGTCGTACGACACCGCGCACACCTGGCACAGCTCCTGGGTGACGATCAGGTCCGGCTTCAGGTCCGCCAGCGCCTTCTCGTCGAGCTCGTAGATCGACTGCCCCTCGAGCGTCGACGCGCGGACCGCCTCGTCGATCTCCCGCGCGCCCAGCCCCGCGGGTAGCCTGTCGCGCGTCACGTGCGGACGCGTCAGCGCCGCGGCCGGGTAGTCGCATTCGTGCGTCACGCCGACCACCTGGTCGCCCAGGCCGAGGGCGAAGAGCAGCTCCGTCGCGTGCGGCACCAGGGACACGATCCGCATGGGAGGGGAGCATATGAGCGAGTGGCAGGAGGACGGCGGTCAGCTCGTCCGCGACCTGCAGTTCAAGGACTTCGCCGAGGCCATGGCCTACGTCAACAAGGTCGCCGACGCGGCCGAGGCGGCCAACCACCACCCCGACATCCTCGTCCACGGGTGGAACAAGGTCCGCCTGAGCCTGTTCACCCACTCGGAGGGCAAGATCACCGAGGCGGACCGGAAGATGGCCGCCACGATCGACGGGATCGCCTGACCACGTGACCGCCGTCTTCCTCATCGCGGTCGTCCTGCTGATCCTGGCGAACGGGTTCTTCGTGGCGGCCGAGTTCGCGCTCGTGCGCAGCCGCCGCAGCGCGATGGAGGAGATGGCGAAGGAGGGGCGCCGCAACGCCCGGCTCGTCGTCACGCTGATGGACGACCTCAGCGAGTACCTGAGCGCGTGCCAGTTCGGCATCACGCTCGCCTCGCTGGGCATCGGCTTCCTGGGCGAGCCGGCGGTCGCGGACCTCATCGAGCCGCTGTTCGGCGACAGCGTCTCGCACGGCGTCTCCAGCGCGCTGGCGTTCGGGTTCGCGTACGTCGTCACGACGGCGCTGCACATCACGACCGGCGAGCAGGTCCCGAAGATCTACGCCATCGTCCGCGCGGAGCCGACCGCGCTGCGCATCGCCCGGCCGCTCTACCTCTTCGACAAGGCGATGCGCCCGTTCATCGCCGCGCTCAACTGGGCGTCGAACCGGCTCCTGCGCATCGTCGGCATCAACGCCGACTCGACGGACTTCGAGGAGGGGTCGAGCCCGAAGGAGCTGCGCGCGCTCATCGCGCAGGCGCGCGCGGGCGGGCACCTGGACCCGGGCGAGGCGGGCATGCTCAGCGGCGTCTTCCACCTGCACGAGCAGGAGGCGCGCAACGTCATGACGCCGATCCCCGCCGTGGTGACCGTGGACGTGTCGGAGGACGTCGAGACGGCGCTGCGCCGCTGCGTCTCGTCGGGCCACACGCGGCTGCTCGTCACCGAGGACCACAACCGCGACCGCGTGCGCGGCATCGTCCACGCCAACTCGCTCGCGCGGCTGCTGATGACCGAGGGCGGCACCGCGACGTTCGAGACGGCGATCCGCGAGACGCCGATCGTCCCCGAGACGAAGCCGCTCGACGACCTGCTCGCCGACCTGCAGCGCCAGCGCTCGTCGATGGCCGCGGTCGTCGACGAGTACGGCCGCGTCGCCGGCATCGTGACGGTCGAGGACATCGTGGAGGAGGTCGTCGGCGAGATCGACGACGAGACCGACCCCGCGGGCGGCGAGATCCGGCGGCTGGCGAACGGCGACTGGTACGTGCGCGGGCACGTGGCGCTGACCGACCTGCAGGACCACGGGCTGGAGCTGCCGGTCGACACCGACGCGTACAACAGCGTCGGCGGGTTCGTGTTCGCGGAGCTCGGCCGGCTGCCGCGCCGCGGCGACACGGTGCAGGCCGACGGCTACTCGATCCGGGTCGAGTCGGTGCGCGACAACCGCGTCGAGGCGGTCCGGATCCGTGACCGGCGCTCGCTTTCCGCAAGTTCCTAGACGCCACGTCGTTGTGAGCTGACGTACCTCGCCCGTGGGACGGCGAGGGGAGCACCAGGCAGACGGTGGATCGGGGTGGGTCCACCGCAGGCGAACAGACGACGGGCCCGCATCCGCGGGCCCGTCGTCTGCTTCTGGGAGGAGGTTGCGGTTCGCGAAGTTCTACGTCGCCCCGCACCGCGATGATCTCCTCTTTCCTTTCGCTGCCTTAAAGAAACATCTGAACTTCACACGGCGGCGACCGGGCGTCTAGAGCGTGAGGCCCGCCCCGCTCTTGCGGCCGAGCTTGCCCTCCGCGACCAGCCTCTGGACGGTCTCCGGGACCTCGCTGCCGATCTCCTCGCCGATGGCCTTGGAGACGTCGAGGCCGACGAGGTCGAGCAGCGCCAGCGGGCCGATCGGGTGGCCCGCGCCGAGCATCATCGCGGTGTCGATCGACTGGGAGTCCAGGCCCGTCTCCTCCTGCAGCCGGACGGCGCTGAACAGGTAGGGGAACAGGAGCTTGTTGACGACGAAGCCCGGCGTGTCCGGCACCTCGACGGCGGTCTTGCCGAGCGCCTCGCAGAGGGCGCGCCCGCGCTGCTTGGTCTCCTCGGTCGCGCTGTCCGGGAACACGAGCTCGACGAGCTTCATCCGCGGGACCGGGTTGAAGACGTGGAGGCCGAAGTAGCGGCCCGGGCGGCCCGCGGCCTTGTCCAGCTCGTTGATCGACAGCGACGAGGTCGTGGTCGCCAGCAGCGTCCCGTTGCCGTCGGGCAGCTTGGCGTACAGCTCGCGCTTGGTCTCCAGCTCCTCGGCGATCGCCTCGACGATGACCGTCGCGTCGGCCAGCGCATCCAGGTCGCTGGTGACGGTGATCCTCGCCGGGTCGACCTCCATCTTGGGGGCCAGCTTGTCGATGCCCTTCTGGGCCTTCTCGGGAGTGCGCGCCCAGAGGATCACGTCACCGTGCTGCGCCGCGGTGACGGCCAGCCCGGTCGCGATGGTTCCTCCGCCGACGACGCCAAGTCGCTCAGTCATGGGCGCGGCACTCTAAACACGATTGTTGACTCGTGCGTCAACGTGCGCGTCAAGCCGCACGAAGTGCTCCCAGGCCGCGGGGCCGGGCAGCGGCGGCGACGAGCGCGTCGAGCACGAGGCGGACGGCCGGGGAGGCCTCCGCGCCGCCGCGGCAGGCGGCGAAGAGGTGGCGGGCCGGCGGCTCGCCGGCGAGGCGGACGATCGCGACGCCCGGCGGCGGCGCCGTCTGGGCCAGGCGGGGGACGAGCGTGACGCCGAGGCCGACCGCGACGAGCGCGAGCGCCGCCGTCCAGTCCGACGTGCGATGGGCCATCGCCGGCGTGAAGCCCGCGCCCTGGCATGCGCCGAGCAGCACCGACTCGCACTGCCAGCCGGGCGGCGGGACGACCCAGGGCTCGTCCGCGAGCGCGTGGAGCGCGATCGTGCTCTCGCGCGCAAGCGGGTGGGATTCCCACACGGCGGCGTCGAGGACGTCGGCCTGGAGCGGCACGCGCGTGAAACGGGCGTCGTCGCGGCGCGGGGCGTACGCGCTCTCCATCCCGACGGCGATGTCGATCCGCCCGTCGGCGAGCACGTCGAACACGTCGGGCGCCTCGCCCTCGCTCACCGCCAGGCGCACCTTCGGGGCGGAGCGGCGCAGCGCGGCGGCGGCCGGCGCGACGAGGTCGATGATCGCGGTGGGGAACGCGCCGATGCGCACCTCGCCCGCCTCGCCCGCGGCGTGCGCGTCGAGGTCGGCCCGCATCCGCTCGAGCTGCGCGAACAGCGTCCCCGCGTGCTCGAGCAGCACGTGCGCCGCGGGCGTCAGCCGCACGCCGCGCCCGTCCGGCTCGAGCAGCTGCTGACCGACCTCGCGCTCCAGCGCGGCGAGCTGCTGCGAGACCGCCGACGGCGTGAGCTGCAGCGCCCCGGCGGCCGCCGCGATCGTCCCGCGGTCGGCCAGCTCGCGCAGAGCCCGGAGGCGGCGGACGTCGATCATGAAGCGATTCTGTCGAGTGGGGTCGAGGAAGTCCAGTCGTTCTTCTTCGAGCGCCGCGTCACCATGGACGTCGTGCCCACCCGCCACGCGCTCCTCGCCGCCGCCGTCGCCTTCGTATGGGGCGTGAACTTCGTGGTCATCGACGTGGGCCTTGACTCGTTCCCGCCGCTGCTCTTCGCCGCGCTGCGGTTCGTGCTCGTGGTCTTCCCGGCGATCTTCCTCGTCGGCCGGCCGGGCGCGCCGTGGAAGCTCGTCGTCGGCGTCGGGGTCTTCCTCAGCATGGGCCAGTTCGGGCTGCTGTTCGTCGGGATGGACCAGGGGATGCCCGCGGGCCTGGCGTCGCTCGTGCTCCAGCTCCAGGCCGCCTTCACCGCGCTGCTGGCGGTCGCGCTGCTCAAGGAGAAGCTGTCGCCCGGCCAGGTCGCGGGTGCACTCGTGGCGTTCGCCGGCATCGCGATCATCGGCGCGGGCCGGGCGGAGGGCGTGCCGCTGGTCGCGCTGCTGCTGACCATCGGCGCCGCTGCGTCGTGGGGGGTGGGGAACGTCATCACGCGCCGCGCGCAGGCGACGAACCCGGCCGGGCTGCTCGTGTGGTCGTCGCTCATCCCGCCGATCCCGCTCGCGCTGCTCAGCCTCACCTTCGACGGGCCCGAGGCGATGGGCGACGCGTTCACCCGCCTCGACCTCAGCGGCGTGCTCGCGCTGCTGTACGTGGTCGTCGTCTCGACCGCGTTCGGGTTCGGCGTCTGGACCTGGCTGCTCAAGCAGCACCCCGCGTCGAGCGTCGCGCCCTTCACCCTGCTCGTCCCGGTCGTCGGGCTGGTGTCGGCGTGGATCGCGCTGGACGAGGTCCCGAACGCCGCGGAGGCCGCGGGCGGGCTCGTCGTGCTGGGCGGCCTCGCGCTCACGATGCGCGCCATGCGCGCGCGGGCGCGCGTGGCTGCCGTCGTCGCGCCAGCCCGTTGAGCTTCTTCTTAGCTTCGGCTCAGGCGCGCGGAAGGGCGGGTACGTACCGTGCACGCCATGGCCGAAGCACCCTCCTCCAAGCACCGCTCCCGCGGCCCGGCGGCCGGCCGGCTGTGGAGCGGCGAGGCCGGACCCGAAGCGCCCCCTCCGCCGTCGCGCCCCGAGCCCTCCGAGGCGCCCACGCGCGAGTCCCACATCTTCCGCGATCCGTCCGCCGCCACGTCCGCCACCGCCGTCATGGACCCGCCCGCCGCCGCCGACCGGCGCGAGCGCAAGGTCTGGCCGAAGGCGGTCGCCGGCGGCGCCATGTCGGGCCTCGCCGTCGCCGCGGTCGCGCTGGCGATCGGCGTCCCGCTCGTCACCGACGACAACGACACCTCGCCCGTCACGGTCGCCCAGCCGCCCGCCTCCACGAGCACCTCCGGCGGCTCCGGCAACGACTCGCGCGCCGTCAACCGCGTCTTCGCCGCCGCCAGCCCGGCGGTCGCCGCGATCTCCAACGGCTCGGGCAGCGGCACCGGGTTCCTCACCGACTCGGACGGCACGATCGTCACCAACGCGCACGTCGTGGGGGAGTCGACCAACGTCCGCGTCCGCTTCGGCGACGACGGCCGCACGATCTCCGGCAACGTCGTCGGCAAGGACACGTCCACCGACCTCGCCGTCGTGAAGGTCGACGCGGGCTCGGTCACCGGCATCCGCCCGCTCGCGTTCGCCGACTCCGAGAAGGTCAAGGTCGGCGACCTCGCCGTCGCGATCGGCAACCCGCTCGGCCTGCCGCAGACCGCGACGTCGGGGATCATCTCCGGCCTCGGCCGCGAGATCCAGGCGCCCAACGGCTTCAGCATCGACAAGGTCATCCAGACCGACGCGCCGATCAACCCGGGCAACTCCGGCGGCCCGCTGCTCGACGCCAACGCGCACGTGATCGGCGTCAACTCGCAGATCGCGACCGCGGGCGCCGGTGGCGGCAACATCGGCATCGGCTTCGCCGTCCCGGCGAACACGGCCAAGGACATCGTCCCGCAGCTCGAGAGCGGCGGCCAGATCCGGCGTCCGTGGCTCGGCGTGAGCACCGCGCCGGTGACGACCGGCGGCGGCGCGACGGTGGCCGAGGTCACCGCGAACTCGCCCGCGTCGAAGGCCGGCCTGCGCCCCGGTGACGTCATCAAGAGCATCGACGGCAACCGCGTGACGAGCCCGGACCAGGTCGTCGAGAAGGTGTCGGAGAAGAAGGTCGGCGACTCGATGCGGATCGAGGTCGAGCGCGGCGGCTCCACGCAGCAGCTCGACGCCACCATCGAGAACCGCCCGCGCTAGAGGACCGCCATGTCGTTCGGCGCCCCGCTCTTCCTGCTCGCGCTGCTGGCCGTGCCGCCCGCGCTGTGGCTCTACGCGCGCCATCTGCGCGCGCGCCGCGGCCAGGCGGCCCGGTTCGCCAACCCCGCCCTGATGCCGGCCGTCGCGCCGGTGCGGCCGGGGTGGCGGGCGCACATGCCGATCGCGGTCTACGGGATCGCGCTCGTCGCGCTCCTCGTCGGCCTCGCGCGGCCGCAGACCACGGTCGCCGTGCCGGTGGAGCAGGCGACGATCATGCTCACCACCGACGTCTCGGGCTCGATGCTCGCCAAGGACGTCGACCCGGACCGCCTGACCGCGGCCCGCAACGCGGCGGCGGACATGGTGGAGCGGCTTCCGGAGGGCGTCCGCGCCGGGCTCGTGGCGTTCAACCACCAGGCGCGCGTCGTGCAGTCGCCGACCGCCGACCACGACCTCGTCAAGGAGCGGGTCATCCAGCTCCAGCCGTCCGGCGGCACCGCCACCGGCGACGCGATCACCGCCGCCATCAACGCGATCCGGGCCTCGACGCCGCCCGGCGGGAAGCAGCCGCCCTCGGCGATCCTGCTCCTGTCCGACGGCGAGTCGACGCGCGGCCGTGACGTGCTCGACGCGGCGCGCGAGGCGGCCCGGCTGAAGATCCCGGTCTACACCGTCGCGCTCGGCACCGACCAGGGCACGATCCAGGTCGAGCGGCCGGGCGGCAACAACGGCACGTACACGCAGGAGGTGCCGCCGGACCGGGAGGCGATGCAGCAGGTCGCCCAGATCACCAAGGGCAAGTACTTCTCGACGGCCGACGCGTCCGAGCTGGACGCCATCTACGAGCAGCTCGGCTCGCAGGTCTCGATGAAGGACGAGGAGCGCGAGGTCACCGCCGCGTTCGCCGGCGGGGCGTTGCTCCTCCTGGTGGTCGGCGGCGGGATGTCCCTGCGCTGGTTCGGGCGGCTGCCATGAGCTTCCAGAGCCCCATCTGGTTGGCCGCCCTGGTCGCGGTCCCGCTCCTGCTCGGCGCGGTCTGGGTCGCGGCGCGACGCCGGCGCCGGTACGCGGTGCGCTACACGGCCGTCGACACGCTCGCCGCCGTCGCCGCGACGCTGCCCCGGCGCTCGTCGGTCCTGCCGCTCGCGCTGACGTCGCTCGCGCTGGCCGCGCTCGCCATCGCGGTCGCCCGCCCGCAAGTGTCGGTCGCGGTGCCGGTCGAGCGCGCGTCGGTGATGCTCGTCGTCGACACGTCAGGCTCGATGAACGCCGAGGACGTCTCGCCGTCGCGGATGAAGGCGACCAAGAGCGCCGCCGAGAAGTTCGTGGACGAGGTGCCGGACGGCCAGCGCGTCGGCCTGGTGCAGTTCGCGTCGGGCGCGACGGTGCTGCAGGCCCCGACGTCCGACCACGACGCGGTGAAGGCGGCGATCGCCTCGCTGAGCGCCGAGGGCGCGACGGCGACGGGCGAGGGCCTGAAGTCCGCGCTCGACCAGCTGACGGAGGAGGACCGCGCGCAGCGGCCGCCGTCCGCGATCGTGATGCTGTCCGACGGCGCGCGCACCGCGGGCCGCGACCCGCTGCCGGTGGCACGCGAGGCGAAGGCCCAGGGCATCCCGGTCTACACGATCTCGCTCGGCACCGAGGAGGGCACGGTCACCGACCCCGACCGCCCGTTCCTCCCGCCGCAGCGCGTGGCGCCGGACCCGGAGACGATGCGCCAGATCGCGTCGGCCTCCGGCGGCCGCGCCTACACCGTCGCCGACGCCGACCGGCTCGACGACGTCTACGAGTCGCTCGGCTCCAAGCTCGGGACCGAGGAGGAGGAGCGCGAGATCACCGCCGCGTTCGGCGGCGGCGCCGTCGTGCTTCTGGGGGCGGCGCTCGCGCTCGGTCTCAGGCGCCGCGCGCGTCTGCCGTAGCGGCAGGCGCGCCGCGCGCCCGGCATCCCGCATCGGGTCCCGGCGCGCCCGACCGTGGAGGAGGCGGTCGACGACTCGGCGTGTCGACCGTGAGGCCCGCATCGTGGTCGTGGGCGCCGCGCGGTTTCGAAGCCGATCCTGGTTGGATCGGTGAGGAACCGCGAGGTGCTCCACGGCCACGAGGCGTCCCTCACGGGCGGCGCGACGCCCGTCGAGCGGCTCCTACACGGTCATCTCGCCGAGCCGCTCGCGTTCGAGCAGCTCGGAGATGGCGTCCGGGGCGACCGGGCGGGCGAAGTGGAAGCCCTGGGCGAGCGAGCAGCGCATGTCGCGCAGGAGGCTCGCCTGATCGCCGGACTCGACGCCCTCGGCGACGGTGTCGAGGCCGAGGGAGGCGGCGAGCTGGATGACCGCGTCGACGATCGCCTTGTCCTCGTGGTCGCCCAGCACGCCGTCGACGAACGAGCGGTCGATCTTGAGGACGTCCACCGGCGGCAGCGCCTTGAGCTGGGAGAGCGAGGCGTAGCCGACGCCGAAGTCGTCGAGCGCGAGCCGGACGCCGAGCGTCTTGAGCCGCTCGAGCGAGCGCGTGGCGGTCTCGAGGTCCGCGACGACGGCGCTCTCGGTGACCTCCAGGCACAGGCGGTGCGGGGCCAGGCCGGTCTGCTTGAGCGCGTGCGCGACCTCGTCGGCGAAGGCGGGCGAGGCGAGCTGGCGCGGTGAGACGTTGACGGCGACCTCGAGCTTCGCGCCCGCGCCGCCGGCGTCGGTCCAGTGCGCGGCCTGGTCGCAGGCCTGGCGCAGGACCCACGCGCCGATCGGGACGATCATCCCGCTCGCCTCGGCGATCGGGATGAAGCGCAGCGGCGCGATCGTGCCGAGCTCCGGGTGGTCCCACCGCAGGAGCGCCTCGACGCCGGTGATGCGGCTCGTGTTGAGGTCGATCAGCGGCTGGTAGTCGAGCCGCAGCTCGCCGCGCTCCTCGGCGCCGCGCAGCGCGTGCTCGAGCTCGAACCGCTCGACCACCTCCGCGCGGAGACGGTCGTCGAAGACGTCGGCGCGGGCCTTGCCGAGCTCCTTGGCGCGGTACATCGCGGCGTCGGCGTCGCGCATCACGCTGTACGCGTCGACGACCTCGCCGTCGCGCGCCGGCTCGGCGACGCAGATGCCGATGGAGGCGGTGACGAAGCGCTGGTCGCCCTCCAGGACGACGGGGGCGCGCATCGCGTCGGCGAGCCGGCCGGCGACGCGCTTGGCCTCGGTCGCGCCGCTGACGCCCTTGACGAGCACCGCGAACTCGTCGCCGCCGAAGCGCGCGATGAGGTCGTCGGGGCGCAGGACGCGGCGCATGCGCTGCGCGAGCGCGGTGAGGAGCCTGTCGCCGGCGTCATGGCCGAGCGAGTCGTTGACGAGCTTGAAGTTGTCGAGGTCGACGAACAGCACCGCGGTGCGGCGGCCGGCGTCGTAGTCGGTCGTCTCCAGCGCCTGGTCGAGCCGCTCGAGGAAGAGCTTGCGGTTGGGCAGGCCGGTGAGCGGGTCGTGGTGCGCCTGGTGGTCGAGCTGGCGCTCGGCCTGCTTGCGCTTGGAGATGTCGATGACGTGGGTGATGAACTCGCCCGCGCCGTCGCGCTCCGACAGCAGCGAGTGCTGCCACAGCGCCCACCCGGCGGTGCCGTCGCGGCGGACGTAGCGGCGCTCCTCGGCGCCGTCGGTGGAGGGGCGCGGCCAGACCGTCAGGCCCTCGCGCTCTTCGGGGGCGAGCAGGTCGGCGAGCTGCATGTCCTGCAGCTCGGCGGCGCTGAAGCCGGTGCGGAGCACGAGCTCCTCGTTGACGCGGCGGATCTGCCCGTCGGCGCCGACCATGGCCATGCCGATCGGGGCGTCGTCGAACGCGGAGCGGAAGCGCTCCTCGCTCGCCCGCATGCTGTCGCGGACGTCCTCGTTGAGGCGCCACGAGATGACGTTCGCCACCGCGAGCGCCGCGACGAAGCCGGCGTGGATGACGGCCCAGATGAGCGGCTGCTCGTGGCCCGCCGGATGGTCGAAGACCTGGCCCGCGTCGAGCAGGCCGGCGGCGCCGTGATGGATGACGACGAACGCGATCGCGAGCAGGTACGTCGACCACTCCTCGTACGCGGCGAGGATGGTGACGACGACGAAGAAGTGGAAGTGCGCCTCGATCTGCCCCTCCCACAGGTGGACGAGCATGGCGCTGGAGGTGAGCAGGCCGAGCGCGACGGCGGCCTCACGGGCGCGCGGGCCGAGCTGCGACGACGCGGCGATGATGCCGAAGCCGACGACGGGGACGATCTCGAGCAGCGAGTGCGGGACGCCGTAGCCGCGGGCGACGCCGAAGATCAGCAGGCCGACCGCGTGCAGCCAGACGAGGCGCACCAGGATGCGGTGTCGCGTGGCCCAGACGTCGGGCGGCAGGGTGCGCCCACGGGGGAGGCGCTCCAGGAACCCGGCTGCCATGACCCTGTGTGTCGGCAGCCGGGCGTCGAGGTTGAGCGAACGCGCCAACGCGCGTGCCGGCTACCCCCAGCGGAAGCCCACGTCGTGCGCCGCGGGGGCGAGCGGGCTGGTGGGGAGGCCGGGCTCGGGCTGGTCCGCGTGGAAGCCCGAAGGCGAGACGTCGTTGGGGCCGTCCGGGTGGTAGAGGCTCGCCAGGAGCTGGATCTGGCCGCGGCCCTGGCCGAGCTCGAACTGGCCGCCGCCGTACATCGCGATGCCGCGCTCCTCGCAGTACGCGTAGGTGGCGAACAGCTCCTCGAGGCTGCCGACGCGCGACGGCTTGACGTTCACCATCTTGGGCGGGAACGGGAGCGCCTCGATGTCGGCGATGCCGTGGATCGGCGCGTCCCAGGTGACGCGGTCGCGGTGGGGGACGAGCAGCTCCTGGATCGCGTCGTCGAGGTGCGGGTCCTCGATCCAGGCGTCGGGGAGCGCGCGGAGCACGCGGCCGTAGAGCACCGGGTCCGGCGGGTTGTCGACGACGGTGCCGGTGTACAGGCCCTTGAAGTCGACCGAGTCCACCGCGCCCGTCTGGGCGAGCGCGTCGACGATCTCGTCCGTCCACGTCGGCGTGGGGTCGAGCTTGAAGCGCAGGCCGGGGTAGCGCTCCAGGCGGCTGGTGACGGGCGCGAGGCTCGCGGGCTCCCCGAGGCGGAGGGAGACGACGTAGGTGAGCGGCCGGGGCTCCTTGCCGAGGAAGGCGTGGAGCGACGTGCCGGCCTGGCGGAGGGCGAGGTCGAGCGCCGCGGACTCGTACGCGTAGCGGCGGTACAGGCGGCTGACGTCGCGCACCGGCGGCTCAGGGAAGAGGTCCAGCTGCGCCACGCGCGCGCACCACTCGCCGAGCGTGGTCGTCCCGTCGGTCGTGAGCGGGAGCGTCGGCCCCGCCTGCTGCGCGACGTCGTGGTCCTCGGCGTCGTACGTGACGTCCTCGCCGAGGCCCTCCTCGCCCCCGCCGCGGAGGCGGATGATCGTCGTGACGCGCGTGAAGCCGCTCGACACGTCCTGCTCGAGCCGCTCGAGCTCGTAGCCGTCGATGGTCAGCGCGAGGCCGGCCAGCCGCTGGAAGTCACTCACCGTGCCAACGTACCTGTCACACCCGCGCGGACAGGATGCCGCGCGACGCCAGCTCCACCATGCGGTCGAGCTGATCCTCGTAGGCGTCGCGCAGCGGCGGCACGTCGCGGAGGCGGTAGAGGACCTGCGCGTTCGTCCACGCCGCGTCGCGGGCGCGCTCGACCGACCACATCGCGGCGACGTTGTCGACGTGGCCGAGGACCTTGTCGACGTCGCGCATCAACTTGTCCATGAAGCGGTCCTTGATCTGCTGCTCGACGCGGGCGAGGATCGCGTTGACGGCGAGGAAGTCGTGGTGCTGGGGCGTGTTGTCGTTGGGCTCCAGCCCGTGCTTGGTCATGACGGCCACGAGCGCGACCGGCAGGTCGTGGTTGATGTGCGCGTTCATCCCGGCGATCGCGAACTGCAGCGGCGCGACGCCCTTCGCGTGCCGGTGCTCGAACAGCGGCTGCCACGCGTTGGGGATCTTCGTGCCCTGCTCACTCGCGTCGACCGCGGCGAAGTAGAGCCCGGCGAACGTGACGTCGAGCTCGGCGAGGAACTCGGGGTCCTCGAAGTTCCCCGCGCCGGTGTCGGCGAGCACCGCCTGCGTGACCGCGAGGTACAGCTCGTTGAACCGCGCGACGCCGTCCGACGCCGGGAGCCCCGCGGCGATCTGCTCCATGCGCGCGATGACCTGCTTGATCGGCCCGACCGGTTCGCTCCCCATGTGCGGCACGCTACTGGCGCGGCGCCGGGAGGACCATGCCGGTGCAGTCGCCGAACTGCTGCGCGGTGAGCGTGACCGTGTCGCCGTCCTGGAGCCAGCCGTGGGGGCCACCGTCGAACCCGTGCTCGAGGAGGCAGCCGCGGGTGGCGGGGTCGGCGCCGGAGATCGTGCCGGTGCCGAAGAGGTCGCCGGCGGTGAGCTGCGCGCCGTTGACGGTGGCGTGCGCGAGCATCTGCGCGGGCGTCCAGTAGAGGCCGCGCGGGTTGCACGTCGCGCGCAGGTCGCCGTTGACGCGGACCTCGATGTCGACGTCGATCGCCGGTCCGCGCGCGTGCGGGTCGGCGCCGCCGAGGTAGTCCGCGGGCGGCGGGTCCTGGGCCGGAGGTGCCGCGCGGGGCAGGAGGTCGGGCGGGACGATCCACGGCGAGATCGTCGTCGCGAACGACTTGCCGTTCAGCGGCCCGAGTGGCTGCGTCTCGAAGCGCTGGACGTCCCGCGCGCTCCAGTCGCTGAGCAGGACGAACCCGAAGATGCGGTCGGCCGCGGCGGCGAGGGACAGGGGCTCGCCGAGGCGCGTGGAGGGGCCGGCGAAGAACCCGAGCTCGCACTCGAAGTCGAGCTGCGCCGTCGGCCGCAGCTCGCCGGCGGCGACCTGGCCGCGCGGGCGGACGATCGGGGTGCCGGACACCACGACGGTCGAGGCGCGGCCGTGGTAGCCGACGGGCAGGTGGAGCCAGTTGGTGGCGAGCGGCTCGCCGCCGGGGCGGAAGAGTCGGCCGACGGTCGTGGCGTGCTCGCGCGAGGCGTAGAAGTCGACGTAGTCGCGCGGGGCGACGGGGAGGGCCGGCTCGACCTCGCTCAGCGCGAGCATCGGGCCAGCCCTCTCCGCGGACGTCCGCATCTCCTCCCAGGAGCGCGGTCCTCGTTCGATCAGCTCCGTGAGCGAACCGAGCGAAGCATCGACAGAGCGTAGGAGCACGACCCCTCCGTCCACGCGGGCGGCGGGCTCAGGCGACCCACCGCCCACGCGGACGGTGCCCCAGGAGAAGCTCAGGCCGTCACCTCCGTGGGCGCGCCGGCGGGGCGCGCGTCCGACCAGGAGTAGGCGTAGGCGGGATCGTCCAGCTCGCGCGCAAGGGTCGTCAGGCGCAGCGGGCGGAAGGTGTCGCACATCACCGCGAGCTCGTTGGTCTCCTTCATCCCCAGCGCGGCCTCGACGGCGCCGGGCTGCGGCCCGTGCGGCAGGCCCGACGGGTGGAGCGTCAGGCACCCGATCTCCACGCCCTTGCGCGCGGCGTAGTCGCCGTCGGCGTAGAACATGACCTCCTCGGACTGGAGGTTCGAGTGGTGGTACGGGAGCGGCACCGCGAGCGGGTCCCAGTCGAGCATCCGCGGGCAGAACGAGCAGATCACGAAGTTCGGCCCCTGGAACGTCTGGTGCGCGGGCGGCGGCTGGTGCAGCCGCCCAGCCTTGGGCTCGAAGTCGTGGATGTTGAACGTGTAGGGGTAGACGTAGCCGTCCCATCCGACCACGTCGAGCGGGTGGTAATCCAGGACGTAGCGCTGCATCCCGCCCCGGACGCGCACGACGACCTCGAACTCCCCGCGCTCGTCGTGCGTCTCCAGCACCTCGGGCGGGTGGAAGTCGCGCTGCGAGAACGGCGCGTGCTCGAGCAGCTGCCCGTACCGGTTGCGGTACCGGTTCGGCGTCTCGATCTCGCCCGGCGTCGTGAACGTCAGCCAGGTCTGCGGCCCGCCATCGGTGACGACGCGGTAGGTCGTCCCGCGCGGGATCACGATGTAGTCGTGGCGCCGGTAGGGGAGCGTGCCGAACGTCGTCTCGAGGACGCCCGACCCCTCCTGCACGAACAGCACCTCGTCGCCCTCGCCGTTGCGGTAGAAGCCCTCCTGCGCCACCGCCGGCTTGCAGACCGCGATCTCGACGTCCGCGTTGTACATCAGCACCTTGCGGCCGCTGACGGGGTCGCCCTCGGGGCGCACCGGGTTCGTGTTCGTCAGCCGGTGCACGTGCGTGGGCGGCAACCACTCGTCCACGTGCAGCGGCGTGAACTCCTCGACGCGCTCCAGGCGGCACGGCGACTCGAGGTGCAGCAGGATCGACTCGTTGCCGCTGAACCCCTCGTAGCCCATCACCTCCTCCACGAGCAGCCGCCCGTCCGCGCCGCGCACCTGCGTGTGGCGCTTCGGCGGGACCTCGCCCATCGACACGTACCGCATGGCTACAAGTTCCCCCTCCGCTCCTGCTCGCGCTCGATCGCCTCGAACAGGGCCTTGAAGTTGCCCTCCCCGAACCCGCGCGCGCCGTGGCGCTCGATGATCTCGAAGAAGATCGTCGGCCGGTCGCCGAGCGGCTTGGTGAAGATCTGCAGCAGGTAGCCCTCGTCGTCGCGGTCGACGAGGATGCCCAGCCGGCGCAGGTCCTCCAGGTCCTCGTCGATCTCGCCCACGCGCGTGGGCACCTCGTCGTAGTAGCTCTCCGGCGTGCGCAGGAACTCGACGCCGCGCGCGCTCAGCTCCGCGACCGTCCCCACGATGTCGCGCGTCGCGAGCGCCAGGTGCTGCGCGCCGGCGCCCTCGTAGAACTCGAGGTACTCGTCGATCTGCGACTTGCGCTTGCCCTCGGCCGGCTCGTTGATCGGGAACTTCACGCGCCCGTTGCCGTCGGTGACGACCTTCGACATCAGCGCGCTGTACTCGGTCGAGATCGCCTCGTCGGAGAAGTGGATCATCTCCGTCATCCCGAAGACGTCCTCGTAGTACTTGACCCAGCGGTTCATCGCGCCGAGCTCCACGTTGCCGACGATGTGGTCGAGCGCGACGAGCATCCCGCCCT
Source organism: Parviterribacter multiflagellatus (assembly GCF_056863265.1). Lineage (NCBI taxonomy): Bacteria > Bacillati > Actinomycetota > Thermoleophilia > Solirubrobacterales > Parviterribacteraceae > Parviterribacter > Parviterribacter multiflagellatus. The sequence continues at coordinate 14,255 of NZ_JBXPIZ010000014.1, read as the reverse complement.
CGGCGGGATCGCCGGCGTGCTCCACCGGCTCGTAGCCGGGCAGGAACGCGTCGCGCGCGTACCGCGAGCGGTCGACGAACCGGTGGATCGTCTCCCCGTACGTCGCGACGTCCGCCGTGACGATCGTCCCGTGCGCGTCCTCCTCGACCGTCGGCGGGCGCAGCCCCCGTGCGCCCGCCCCGGTCGCGTGCGCGTACGCGTGCTCGACGTCCGGCACGCTGATCGCGATCACCTTCACGCCGTCACCGTGCTTGTGGTGGTGCGCGGCGATCGCCGTCTCGGAGCCCAGGGTCCCCGTCAGCACGAGCCGCACGCGGCCCTGGACCAGGACGTGCGACACGCGGTCGCGCCGCCCGGTCTCCAGCCCCGCGTACGCGACCTCGGTGAACCCGTAGGCCCGCGTGAAGAAGTACGCCGCCTGCTTCGCGTTGCCCACGTACAGCTCGACGTGGTCGATGCCGTGCAGCGGCATCGGGTCGTCGTGCATCGCCGGGGTGGTGGTGGGCTGCGGATCAGGCGAGAACGTGCTCACGGCGCATCTCCTCGATGGACTCGTCGGTGCAGGTGGACAGGAACCCGCCGACCACCTCGCGCACCTCGTCGAGCGACTCGGCGCGGTAGAGGACGGGCTGGTAGTGCGTGATGTCGTAGGTCGCGGTGCCCATCTCCGCGAGGTTCAGCGGGCGCAGCTCCATGTGGCGGAACTCGTCGATCTCGCCGTAGGAGCTGAGGATCCCCGCCCCGTAGGCCCGCAGCTCGCCGCCCTCCATGACCACGCCGAACTCGACGGTGAACCAGAAGACGCGCGAGAGGAACTTGAGGTTCTCCTCGTCGCGCAGCCGGTGCGTGGCCTCGCCGGTGAGCTGGTGCAGGCGGCTGAACGTCGGCGTGGCCAGCAGGTGCCCGTGGCCGATGACCTCGTGGACGATGTCCGGCTCGGGCGTGTACAGCGGCTGCGCGGGATGGCGGACGTACTGCGTCGAGTGGAAGCGGCGGTCGCGCAGATCGCCGTAGAACTCACGCAGCGGCACCAGGCCGGGCGCCGGGACGTAGCGGAAGCCGGTGATCGGCTCCACCCGCTCGGACACCTCGTCGAGGTTGGGCACGTGGTCGGTCGGCAGCCCGACCGCGTCGAGCGCCTCGACGTACTCGTCGATCGCCAGCGCCTCGTGCTTGGGCCGCAGCTCGCGGCAGACGGTGCGCCAGACGGCATGCTCCTCCTCGCTGTAGCCGACGTCGGGCGTCGGCTCGCCCTCGCGCCACGCGAGCGCGTGCGCGGCGATCTCGTTGCGCCGCGCGCGGTAGGCCTCGTCGGCGAAGCCGGGGTGGTCGCTGCTCAGGTGGACGGTGACCTGACCGTCGTCGCCCTGCGTGACCGGTGAGTAGAGCTGTCCCTCTTCGAACACGGTTCTCCTCCGTCCAGGGGGCGAGAACATCACTCGGAACGCCTACTGGCAAGTCTGACCAGCCCAGATGCGCAGAATTGGCACTAAGGCTGCGCAGTTCTGTCACAGTGCTGTGCAGAATGACCACACATCGGGTCGACGAGCTGGACGCGCGCCTCATCGCCGAGCTGCGCGCGAACCCCCGCGTCGGGCTGCTCGAGATCTCCCGCCGCCTCGGCGTCGCCCGCGGCACCGTGCAGGCGCGGCTGTCGAAGCTCGAGGCGCGCGGCGTCATCACCGGCTACGGCCCCGAGATCGACCCCGCGGCGATGGGCTACGGCATCACCGCGTTCGTGCTGCTCGAGCTCGCGCAGGGGCGCCTGCGCGAGGCGACCGACGCGCTCGCGGCGCTCCCCGAGGTGCTGGAGGCCGACGCGATCAGCGGCCAGCACGACCTCATCTGCCGCGTCGCCGCGCGCGACACCGAGCACCTGCAGGAGATCTTCAACACCCTCCACGCGAGCGGCGCGATCCGCCGCTCGACGTCGTCGGTCGTGCTGTCGCAGGTCGTGCGGCCGCGCAGCCAGCCGCTGGTGGACGCCGCGGGGCAGGCGGACGCGCCCGGCTAGGACTCCAGCCGCGCGACGAGCTCGTCGAGGCGCAGCTCCTCGAGGCCCTTGCCGACCGCGTCGAGCTCGCCGGCGCAGAACTCGACGAGCGACTTGCCCTCGGTGACGAGGTCGAGGGTCTCGCGCAGGCCCGCCTCGCCGGAGTCGAGGCGGCGGATGATCTCCTCGAGGCGGGCGGTGGCGGACTCGTAAGTCGGGGTGGAGGCGGCTTCCATCAGGGCTCCTCGGTGAGGTCGAACATGCCCGGCTGCGGCGGCGCCGCGGGCGGGGAAGGGGTGGCCGGCCGCGTGGCGGCGTCGCGCACGTCGGCGGTCGCCTCGCCGTCGGCGAACCGCAAGGTCACCGCGCCGGCCTCGCGGGCGGCGGAGGCGGACGTGACCGGGGTGCCGGCGGCGTCGGTGGCGAGCGTGTAGCCGCGCTCCAGCGTGCGCTGGGGGTCGTGCGCGGCGAGCAGCGCGGAGAGCGCGTCGAGGCGGCGGGCGCGCGCGTCCGTGCTCGTGCGCGCGAGCACGGCGGCGCGACGCTGCAGCGACGCGGTGGCGGCCAGGCGGGCGGGCCCGGAGGCCTCGGACTTGCGCGCGAGGACGAGCGCGTGGCGGCTCGTGCGCAGGCGCGCCTGGCTCACCCCGCGCGCGGACGCCGCGCGGATCTCGCGCAGCTTCTGGTGGAGCCGCTCGCGCTCGCGCACGACGTAGCGCGCGGGCGCGCGCGACAGCGCGGCCAACGTGCGGGCGCGCGTGAGGATCGCGTGGTGCGCGTGGCGGTCGAGCCGGCGCGCGGCCTGCAGGAGCCCCGCGCGGGCGGCGACGAGATCCCACCCGACCGCGGTCTCGGCGGCGTGCGTCGGCGTCGAGCAGCTCACCGCCGCCACGTCGTCGAGCAGCGTCCGGTCGGTGTGGTGGCCGACCGACGCGATGACCGGCACGGGCAGCAGCGCGACCGTCCGGCACAGCGTCTCGTCGCAGAAGCAGAACAGGTCGGCGAGCGAGCCGCCGCCGCGCGCGACGATGATCACGTCGACCTCGCCGGTCGCGGCGAGGTCCTGCAGGACGCGCGTCACGGCGCCGGACGCGTGGCGGTCCTGCACGGGAGCGAACGCCCACACGAGCCGCCCGGCCCAGCCGCGGCGCCGCAGCCCCGCGAGCACGTCGTCGCGGGCCTTGCCGCCCTCGGCGGTGACGACGCCGATCGTCCGCGGCAGCGGCGGGCGAACCAGCGCCTTCTGCGGCGCGAACAGGCCCTCGCCCGCGAGCAGCTTGCGCAGGCGGTCGAGCTGGGCGAGCAGGTCGCCCTCCCCGGCCACGCGCAGCGCGCTGACCGTGAACGAGAACGACGGCGACGCCGTGCGCGAGCCGGGGTAGTAGTCCGGCCCGCCGGCGACGACGACCTGCGAGCCGTCGGCCAGCGCGCCCGGCGCGAGGCCGAGCGCGTCGAAGTCGTCGCGCCACATCGAGCACGGGAGCGCGCCCGTGGCGTCGCGCAGCTCGAACCACACCCGCGCGCGGCCCGGCTTGAGGTTCCACACCTCGCCGAAGAGCTGGAGCCGCGCGCGCTTGCGCAGCTCGTCACGCAGCTTCGCCGCGTACGCGCCCACCGGGAACGGCCCGAGCAGGGACGAGCCCGGGATGCCGTCGGGCGCGAGCGTGGGGTCAGCCGCCATGAACCGTCAAGTACGCCAGAGGCGGCGGACGGAGCGGCGTCGCGTCGCTACTGGTGCGCGGCCTGCTCGGCGGCCGGGCGGGCCGCCGTGGCGTCGGCGCCGAGCGAGGGCAGCGGGCCGATGCCGTCCTCGTGCGGCGTGCCGCGGACCTCGCCGCTGAAGCCCAGGGCCGTCAGCCGCGCGATCTCCTCCTCGCCCTCGACGCGGGCCGGGTGGCCCTCGGGGAGCTCGCGGATGAGCTTCGCGATGCGGTTGCGCACCTGCAGCGCGAAGTGCGGGGTGGCCGCGCCCTTGAGCTGGCGGACGTCGTCGACGGTGACCTCGCGGGTCCTGCGGATGGGGTGCTCGGCTTCGCTCACGACGACGGTGCGCTCTCGCTCTCTTGGTCTTCTGACGTCTGGATCCGGGTGATCTCGAGGAGCGCGTCGATGCGGGCCTGGCCCTTGACGCTCAGGGCGCTCTCGTCACCGATCACCCAGCCGTGATTGTAGACGCCGCGTACCGGGTCCTGGCGGTAGCCGGGCTGGATGTCGAGCAGGTAGCTCTCGAGCGCCTTCGGGAGCGTGTCGCCGCCGGTGTGCAGGAGGATCGGCCCGTACGTGCCGCTGGCCGACAGCGGCGCGGCGGCCACCGCGTCCATCGGGCGCGAGGCGTTGACGAAGACGAGGCCGTGGCCGGGGTCCACGACGCCCCAGCCGAAGCCGCCGTCGCTGAACCGGGAGAACGCGACGGCGGAGGCGATCGGGTCGGCGCCGCCCTCGATGCGCTCGACGGTGCCGAGCTCGTCCAGCTCCCGCTCGACCTTCGCGGAGACGATCGTCGCGTCGCCCAGCACGTAGATGCGCGGCTTCCCGTGGCGCTTGATCGCCGCGCGCGTCTCGGCGGGCAGCGCGTCGCGCTCGGTGTAGAGGATCGGGTCGCCGGACTTGGCGGCCCAGCCGGCGGCGGGCGCGGCGATCGCAGGCCGCGTGGCGCCGGTGACGATCACCTGCCCGCTCGCCTTGCCCTGCGCCGCGGTGACGAGCGCGTCGATCCGCGCCGCGATGTCGGCGGGCGTCGTGCCGGCGATGTCGGTGGAGCGCCTGCCCTCGATCTCGGGGACGTCGCCGATGCGGATCACCTGCGCGTTGCCCGCCTCCTCGGAGCCGGTCGGGTCGAGCGCGTCGATCGCGTCCTTCGTCGCGGCGGGCAGCTCCTCGCCGTCGGCCAGCAGCACCGGGGCGCCGATCGGGTCGGCGATCAGCGCCGCCGCGGCGACGCCCGCCTGCCAATGGTCCTTGTCGACGAGCGCGACGGCGTTGGGGCGGCGCGCAGGGTCCGGATGGACGGCGCGCGCCACGCCGGCGGCGTCCGCGACCGGGTCGCCGCCGCCCACGCGGGTCGTGTTCTTGGTGGCGAACGTCGGGAAGCCCAGGTCGTCCGCGGCGTCCTCCTGCTCCCCCTTGACGCCCACCTCGGGCGCGTCGCCGGGGTCGGAGCCCGGGTCGTTGTCGCCGCTGCCGCAGGCGGCCACGAGGAGCGCCAGCGCCGCGAGCAGGGCAGCCAGGAGAGGACGGCGGAGGAGCATGGCGGGCAAGGTACCGGTCCACGTGCGGCAGAACGCCACCGTCCTGTGACGCTGTTGACCGTGCTCGCGTGCGCGCCCGCGGCGCGTGCGCAGGACGACCTCGCGCTGCTCCGCCAGCACGCCCCGCGCCTGCACTACGACGCGCGCGAGCGCGACCGGGCGACGGCGGTCGAGGCGCTGGTCGCAGGCCCGGTGCGCGGCGACGCGGTGGCGCTGCGGCCGCGCGTGACGCCGCTCCCCGACGCCGTCTACGGGCGGGTGGTGCGCGAGCGGGGCGAGGGCACGTTCCAGCAGTACTGGCTGCTGTACGCGGACAACCCGCAGGACCGCGGCATCCTGCGGACGGGCCGGCACGAGGGTGACTGGGAGCTCGTGCAGGTGCGGCTCGGGGCGGACGGGGAGCCCGCGACGGCGACCTACGCGCAGCACGGATGGGCGGCGCGCTGCGGGTGGAGCGGGGACGTGTTCGTCGCCAACGGCTCCCACGCCTCGTACCCGGCGGCGGGCGAGCACGGGCGGCCGTGGCCCGATCCCGACGACGAGGCGCGCGGCGACGGGCGCGCGGTCACGCCCGAGGTGCGGCCGTTCGGCACGTGGGTGCGGTGGCCGGGGCGCTGGGGGAGGACCGAGACCGGCCTGGTCCCGGTGCCCGGTGAGAGCCCGTCGCCGCCCGGGCCCGCGTTCCAGGAGACCGACGCGTGGCGCGATCCGGCGGCCTACGAGCGCGGCGCGCGCGGCTGCGCGGACGGCGCGCCCCCGCATCCCTGGCCGGTCTACGCGGTGTCGTCGGCGCTGCTCGCGCTCCTCCTGCTGGGCTTCCGAACGTGGCGCGCAGAAGCCCGGAGCTTGCGGGATCGAGGTTCAAGTCGACGGATGTTGGGCCGACTACGACGCATGATCCATTGCAGGTTGGGTATTGTGCCCGGCCGATGCCGAATCCCTAGCCGACAGGCCAGGGATCGGGGGACCCATGTTGTTGGGGTGAACCGCCTGCTTCTGCGGGCGGAGCGCCGGCTCTTTCCGCGCTAACCCGTCAGCTAACCCCGTAGGCCGACGAAAGAGGTAAGTGCCGTGCGGGGACTCCCCGTTGTCATCACGAGCGTGCTCGCGGTGGGCCTGGTCATGGCCCCCAACGCTGCTGCCCAGTCCACGGGTGGGGCCGGCTTCGCGAGCGCAGCTGCCAAGAAGACGGTCAAGAAGAAGACCGTCAAGGCCAAGGAGGCCGGCGCCGGCAACGGCGGCACGGCCGCCGTCGAGGTCCAGTCCGCGCCCGTCCCGGGCGAGCCCGCCATCATCGGCGAGGACGGCCTGGCCTACGCGCCGCTCTCGGCGCCCGCCGAGGTCCACGCCGCGATCGCCGCGGCCAACAAGATCGTCGGCAAGCCGTACAAGTACGGCGGCGGTCACGCCAAGGTCGAGGACACGGGCTACGACTGCTCGGGGACCATCTCCTACGCCCTCCTCGCCGCGGGCCTCCTCGAGGACCCGCTCGACTCCTCGAGCTTCATGCGGTGGGGCAAGTCCGGCCCCGGCCAGTGGTTCACCGTCTACACGAACCCCGGCCACGCGTTCATCGTCATCGCCGGCCTGCGGCTCGACACGAGCGCGGCGGGCGACCCCAGCGGCCTCAAGGGCCCGCGCTGGCGCCCCAACCTGCGCTCCACGCGCGGGTTCAAGGTCCGCCACTTCGAAGGCTTCTAAGACCCCCCGGTGAGGGAGCGGGCGCCGAAGACGCGCCCGCTCTCTCGCTGATCCTCAGCGGGCGGGCGTGCCCTCCCGCTCCTCCGCGGCGCGCGCCTCCACGATCTGCTCGCGCTCGGCCAGCCGGTTGGCCCGGCGCAGCTGCGCCTCGCGCTCGCGGCGGTGCTCCTCGGGCGTCTCGCAGATCAGCGGCGGGACCTTCGCGGGGTGGCCGTCCTCGTCGAGCGCGACCATCGTGAGGTAGGCCGTCGTCGTGTGGCGGACCTCGCCGGTGCGCGGGTTCTCGGCCTCGACGCGGACGCCGACCTCCAGCGAGGTGTTCCACGCCGCGTTGATGGTCGCCTTGAACGAGACGAGCTCGCCGACGTTCACCGGCTGGAGGAACGTCATGCGGTCGAGGCCCGCCGTCACGACCCGGTTGCGGGAGTGGCGGACGCCCGTGACGCCCGCCGCCTCGTCGCAGTAGCGCATGATCGTCCCGCCGTGCACGAACCCGGCGCTGTTCGCGTCGGTCGGGCCCATCCAGCGGACGAGGGTCGAGCGCGATTCTGCGGGGGTCCTAGGGTCCATCCAGTCGATGGTACGGTGCCTCCATGCCCGGACTCGGTGGCAGGTTCAGCACGGTCGTCAAGGCCAAGATCTCCAAGATGCTCGACAAGGCCGAGGACCCGTCCGAGGTCCTCGACTACTCGTACGAGCAGCAGCTGCAGCTCCTGCAGAACGTCAAGAAGGGCATCGCCGACGTCGTCACGGCGAAGAAGCGCCTTCAGCTGCAGTCGAGCAAGCTCGAGCAGCAGGTCGTCAAGCTCGACACGCAGGCGCGTCAGGCGCTCGCGGCGGGCAAGGAGGACCTCGCCCGCGTCGCGCTGGAGCGCAAGCAGCTCGCCCAGACCGAGCTGCAGTCGCTCGACTCGCAGGTCGCGGAGCTCGAAGCGCAGCAGCAGCGCCTCACCGACAACGAGGCGAAGCTGCGGGCGAAGATCGAGGCGTTCCGGACCAAGAAGGAGGTCATCAAGGCGCAGTACTCCGCCGCCGAGGCCCAGGTCCAGATCTCCGAGGCCGCCACGGGCGTGGGCGAGCAGATGGCCGACGTCGGCCTCGCGATGCAGCGCGCGATGGACAAGACCGAGCAGATGAAGGCGCGCGCCGACGCGGTCGAGGAGCTGGAGGCCGCCGGCACGTTCGACGACCTCACGCAGCTCGGCTCGGGCGAGGACGACATCGACAAGCAGCTGCGCGAGCTGACCACCGCGTCGCAGGTCGACGACGAGCTCGCCAAAATGCGCGCCGAGCTGGGCTCCGGCGACGCGGGCTCCAAGCCCGCCGGTGAGCTCGGAGAGGGGAAGGGCGCGTGATCGTCCGCATCGCGACCGAGGACCAGTACGAGATCCCGGGCGACCACTACAAGGAGATCGACGACCTCGACAACGCCGTCGTGGAGGCGGTCGAGGCCGGCGACGAGGCGCTCTACCAGGAGCGCTTCGCCGCCCTCATCGCGTGGATCCGCGAGCACGGCAAGCCGGTCGGCGCGGACGAGCTGCGCGAGTCGGACGTGATCGTGCCGCCGGCGGACACGACGTTCGCCGAGGCCGCGGTCGAGTTCACGGGCGAGGGGCTCATCCCCGACTCGCTCGCCGGCTCGGCCTAGGCTCCTTCGACCAGCCCGGCCCGTCGCAGCCCTCGGAGCTCCCACTCCGAGGGCTCGAACGCCTTCCCCGGCACGGCGCCGATCGCGAGGATCACCGTGCCGGGCTCGGTCGCGTGCGCGACCCGGTGCGACGGCGGCGTGACCGCCAGCAGCGTGCCCTGCGGCGCCTCGATCGTCTCGCCGTCGACCACGAACCGCGCCGCGCCGTTGACGACGCAGTACAGCTCCTCCGGCTCGTCCTCCTCGTGGGGCTCGATGATGAGGTCGCCGGGGTTCTCGCCGACCCACGCGTTGGCGCCGAAGGCCCGGATCCCGAGGTGCTCGCGGACCGAGCGCCACTGCAGGCCCTCCTCCGGATCCGTGGGGACGAGCGGCGTGTCGTCGGTGATGTGGGCGACGCGGACGCTCACCGGGCGTGCCCCCATCGGCGCGGCATCCGCACGTGGCGGCGGGTCGGGGCGGTGGGGTGCGTGGCGCGGTAGCGCGGGGCGTCGTCCGTGGCGATCGTTTCCACGATCGACCAGGCGGAAGGGGGAAGCATGTCGTGGGCTCCTTCGCTGTGTGCTCGGCGTTGTCTCGTAACTCCCTAAATCGTATAGCCGGTTGCGTAACCGGTCAAACGGTTTTGGTAGTCTGGGTGACATGAGCCAGGTGGCGCCGGGACGGCTGGAGGTCGTCCGGGAGTTCGTGAACTCGATCGACCTCGAGAGCGGGGCCGATCAGCTCGAGTCGCCCGCGGTGCTCGCGGAGTGGCTGGCGGAGCGCGGCCTGCTCGGCAACGCCGGTGAGCCGCCTGGCGTCGCGGACCTGCGGCGCGCGATCGAGCTGCGCGAGGCGCTGCGGGAGCTGCTGCTCGCCCACCATCCGGAGGCGGAGTCGCCGCCGGCGGCGGTCGTGGCGACGGTGGAGGCGGCGGCGCGCCGGGCGCGCCTGGAGCTGCGGTTCACCGCGCCGGACGGCGCCGCGCGGGTGGAGCCGGGGCGCGGCGGGGTCGACGGGGCGCTGGGCGCGCTGCTGGCGATCGTCGCGGGCGCGCAGGCCGACGGCACGTGGGAGCGGCTGAAGGCGTGCCCGTGGGACACGTGCAAGTGGGCGTTCTACGACCACTCGCGCAACCGCTCCGGCGTGTGGTGCTCGATGAAGGTGTGCGGCAACCGCGCGAAGGCGGCGTCGTTCCGGCAACGACGCCGCCAGGATGCGCACGGCTCAGACGTTCACGGCAGCGTGAACGTGAAGAACCCCCAGGCCGAGCCCGGGTCGTAGCCGTTGAGCTCCTCCGCCGCGCCCTCGGCGACGACCGCCGGGACGTTGCGGTAGGTCCGCGAGCCGTCCGGGTTGAGCTGCGGGAGGGTGCCGCTCAGCTGGAGGTCGAGCACGTGCGTGCGCGTGAACGGCGTCGGCGGCTGGCCGATCGCGTCGCGGTCGCTGAACTGGCCGTCGGCGATGACCTTGCCGGTGGCGCCGAGCGACGGGATCTCGAACGTGAGGTTCTGGATCGACGCGTCGATGGAGTGGGCCGGCACCCGGTAGGAGAGGCGGCCGGCGTGGGTGAGCGTCGTCGTGGGGCCGCTGCGCGCCACGGTCGCCCCGGGCAGCGTGTAGTCGTACTTGTTGCCGGCGAGCAGCACCTTCGCGCCCTCGCTGGGGGTGACCGAGCCGGTGATCCAGGCCGCGTTCGTGACGTAGTTGATCCAGCTCTTGTGGTTGCTCGAGCCGGTGAGCGTCGAGGAGATCCACGTCGTCGTCGACACGACCGGGCCCGTGTAGGGTGGCTCCTCGGTCGGGGTCGGCGCCGGGCTCGGGCTGCGGGTCGCCGGCGGGGGCGTGGTGGCGGCGGGTGCCGGCGCGGGCGCCGGTGCGGGCTGCCGCTGGGTGGAGTCGGCGGAGGTCGACGTGCCGGTGTCGGTCGTGATGCCCGCGGCGCCGAACGCGCTCCTGGGCAGCCTGCGGACCGCGAGCTTCGCGCGGATGTGCCGAGCCGCGGCGGCGGTCAGCTGGAGCTTGCCCTTCGTCGTGGCGAGGAGCGTCAGCTGCCGCGCGCCGGCCTGCACGGTGACCTTCGGCTGGGCGCCGAGCGTCGCGCGGAACGTCGTGAACGTGATCGACCGCCGCCCCTTCGCCAGGCGCAGCCCGCCGCGGTGGACGACGACGCTCGTGTTCCCGCGCAGGACGTGGCTCACCGGCAGCGTCAGCCGGTCGGACCGCAGGGTCGCGGGCTTCACGGCGCGGGCGGTGATCCCGGCCCGCTGCAGCTCCTTCCCGCCCAGCGCGATGGTCGAGGTCGCGGCGTCGGCAGGGGCAGCCGCGAACGTCAAGGCCAGCATCAGCCCACCGCACGCCTGCCACGCGCGGCGGTTCCAGGTTCCCATTAGGTGAACCTAACGCACGCGCGCGCGTGCGCGCGCCGGTTGCGCGCGCCGGACAGCTCGTGCGGGGTGGCGAGGAGCGCGGGGTGGCGGTAGGGTCGCGGCGCGATGGAGACGGAGGGGCGCGGGGGAGCGCCGGACCTGGATCTGCTGTCCGCGGCGGAGGTCGTGGAGGCCGTCATCGACGGGCACGCGTCGGTGTTCGCGGCCGTCCAGGTGGCGGCGCCCGCGATCGCGCGGCTGGCGAACGTCGCGGCGGACGTGCTCGCGCACGGTGGGCGCGTGATCTACGCGGGCGCGGGGAGCGCGGGGCGGATCGCCGCGCTGGACGCATCCGAGTGGGGGCCGACGTACTCGACGCCGGACGGGACGGTCGTCGCGCTGGTGGCCGGCGACGAGCACCCGGCCGGCAGCCCGGAGGAGGCGGCCGCGGAGGACGACGCCGAGGGCGCGGCCGCGGCGGTCGCCGAGATCGGCGTGGGGGAGGGCGACCTCGTCGTCGCCGTCACCGCGAGCGGGACGACGCCGTGGGCGCTGGGCGCGCTGGCCGCGGCACGCGAGGCCGGGGCGCGCACCGCCGCGGTCGTCTGCCGCCACGGCTCCCCGGCCGCCGAGCTCGCTGATGTCGTCATCGAGACGCCGGTCGGCCCCGAGGTCGTCTGCGGCTCCACCCGCCTGAAGGCCGGCAGCGCGCAGAAGCTCGTGCTCAACGCGTTCTCCACCGCCACGATGGTCTGCCGTGGCCGCACGTACGGCGACCTGATGGCCGGCATGCGGGTCGCGAACGACAAGCTCCGCGGCCGGGCGGTGCGGGTGCTCTGCGACGCGACCGGCCTGGGCGAGGACGAGGCGGCGGCCGCGATGGCCGCGGCCGGGGAGCGCTTGGACGTCGCGGTCGTGATGGTGCACGCGAACGTGGGCCGGCAGGCCGCGGAGGCTGCGCTGAAGGCGAGTGGTGGCGCCATCCGCGCCGCTGCAGAAGCGGCGACGACCGAAGTGGTTCGAAAGTGGTCTTGACCACTTCTTGACCACCATGTACGGTTCGCGCCGTGCTGACGAACGGCCGCAACCGCCCCGCGTCCAAGCAGGCGCTCGTACGCGACGAGCTCACCGCGCTGCTGGACCAGCTCAGCGTGGGCGACGCCATCCCCTCCGAGCGCCGGCTCGTCGAGGACCTCGGCGTCTCGCGGCCCACGCTCCGCGCCGTCGTCGACGAGCTCGTCCGCGAGGGCATCCTCGAGCGCCGCCACGGCTCCGGCACCTACGTCGCCGAGCCGAAGATCGCGCTCCCGCTCACGATGACCTCGTTCTCCGAGGACATGCGCCGCCGCGGGATGCGCCCCGGCTCCCACGTCGTGTCGTTCGAGACGGTCAGCGCCGGGGCCAAGCTCGGCCAGCGGCTCCGGCTCAGCCCGGTCGACAACGTCTTCGCCATCCGCCGCCTCCGCCTCGCGGACGACGAGACGATGGCCATCGAGTTCCTCCACGTCCCGCAGCGCGTCTTCCCCGACCTGCGCCAGGACGACCTCGAGGAGCACTCGTTCTACGACCTTCTGCGCGAGCGCCACGGCATCGTCGTCGCCTCGGGAACGCAGACCATCGAACCCACCGTGACCACCGAGGAGGAGGCGGAGCTGCTGGGCGTGCCCCTGCACGCCCCGGCCTTCCTCTTCGAGCGGGTCACCGAGTCGGAGAGGGGGGAGGTTGTGGAGTACGTGCGATCGGTCTACCGGGGGGATCGGTACCGGTTCGTCACGGAGCTCAAGCCGGCTGTGGGAGGCCGCTAGAGCGCACCGGCCGCCCGAGCGGGCGGCCGGAGAGGTGCAGTGAAACACCAATCGCGTCGCCGGTGCAGGGCGACGTCTTGAGAGTACCCGTCCGCACCACGCGGCGGGAGAGGAGGAGCAGTGAGAGCGAAGTTCATGGCTGCGAGCGCCGCGCTCGCGGCGTGCGTCGCCCTGGCCGCGTGCGGCGGCGACGACAACGACTCGGCTGACAGCGCCGCGTCGGCCGACAAGCCGGCCGAGCAGGCCAAGCTCAGCGGCAGCGCGTCGGTCTGGATCATGGATCCCGGCTCGCCGGCCCTGCAGAAGGTCTTCAAGGAGTACGCGACCAAGTTCGAGGCCGCCAATCCTGGGACGAGCGTCGAAATCGAGTTCGTGCCGTGGGCCCAGGCCCACGACAAGTTCACCACCGCGATCGCCGGCGGCAAGGTGCCGGACGTCGCCGAGATGGGCACGACGTGGACGCCCGAGTTCGCCGAGCAGGGCGCGTTCGCCGAGATGCCGGACATCGGCGAGGGGAAGTACGTCTCCTCGCTCGTCGATGCCGCGACCTACGACGGCAAGGTGTGGGGCAAGCCCTGGTACGCGGGCGCGCGTGGTCTGATCTACCGCAAGGACGTCCTCGAGAAGGCCGGCGTCGAGCCGCCCAAGACCTGGGACGACGTGAAGGCCGCCGCGAAGGCGATCAAGGAGAAGGGCGGCGGCATCTACCCGATCGCCTACAACGGCCTGACCGAGCACATGTACCTGCCGACGATCTGGCAGGCCGGCGGCGAGATCGCCACGCAGGACGGCGACACGTGGAAGTCCGCGCTGAACTCGCCGCAGGCGGTCGAGGCGATCACGTACTACACCGACCTCTACAAGGAGGGCTACGTCCCGAAGGCCGCCATCGGCTGGGAGGAGCCTGACGCCCAGGAGGCGTTCATCAACGGCGACATCGCGATGCTGGTCGCCGGCGGCTGGGGCTACGAGTCGATCGTCGACACGAAGAAGTCGCTGAAGGACAAGATCGGCACGGCGCTGGAGCCGGCCGGGCCGAGCGGCGAGCCGACCGCGTTCGCCGGCGGCAGCCACCTCGTCGTGTTCGAGGAGTCCGACAACAAGGACCTCGCGAACGCGTTCGTCGACTTCATGCTGGAGCCGGCGAACCTGAACGAGTTCACGAGCCAGATCGGCTTCCTGCCCGGCACGGTCGAGGGCATCCAGTCCTCCGGCTACCTGGAGGACCCGGTGAAGAAGCCGTTCGCCGAGCAGCTGCTCGACCACTCGAAGGTGTACCCGCCGTCGCCGCGCTGGGGCGCGCTGGAGGGCGCGAACATCTTCGACAGCGAGATCCAGAAGGTCATGAAGGGCGACCAGACGCCTGAGGAGGCGGCCAAGTCGCTCGCGGCCAAGATGGACGAGGAGTTCGCGGGGTGACATCCGGCACCCCCACCGCCGTGGCCGTGGGGGGGGGGTGGTGCGACCCCCAGTCGGGGGGGGTGTAGGGGGGGCGGGGGGAGGGTGAGTGGG
>NZ_JBXPIZ010000013.1:0-209833 GCF_056863265.1 Parviterribacter multiflagellatus | reverse complement strand
CGGGCGCCGCCGGCGAGCGCGACGAGCGCGGCCGCGACCTCCTCGTCGGGGCCGCTCGCGGCGGCGGCGAGGTGCCACGGCCGGCGCGGGTCGTCGGCGTCGAGCGCCTGCGCGACCGCGGCGTGCGCGCGGCGACGGGCTTCGGGCGGGGCGCCGTGGTAGGCGACGGAGCGGACGAGTGGGTGGCGCACGGCGACCTTCACGCCGCCGAGCGCCACGAGACCGGCGTCCTCGGCGGGCCCGAGGTCGGCGAGCCTCAGGGGCTCGGGCGCGTGGGCCTTGAGCGCGTCGCCCAGCAGCCGCACGTCCGCCTCGCCCGCGGCGCCGAGCACGATCAGCGCCTCGCGGGTGCGGTCGGGGAGCCGCGCGAGCCGCTCCCCCAGCAGGTCCTCCGCGCGCGCGTGGGGCGGCGGCGGGCCGACGAGCGCCTCGCGGCCGTCGAGCTGCGCGGGCTCGAGGCGGCCGAGCAGCTCGTGGAGCACGAGCGGGTTGCCGTCGGCGGCGTCGAGCAGCTGGGTGGCGACGTCCTGCGGGAGGCGCCCGCCGCTGATCGTGGCGAGCAGCTCCCGCGCGACGTCGCGGTCCAGCCCGCCGACGTCGAGGGTCTCCAGCCCGCGCAGCTCTCCCGGCACGCGGCCGGCGCGCGCGGCGACGACGATGCCGACCGCCTCGCTCCCGAGCCGCCGCGCCGCGAAGGCCAATGCGCGCAGCGACGAGGCGTCGACCCAGTGCGCGTCGTCGACGACGCAGAGCACGCCGGTCTCCTCCGCCGCGGCGGCGAGGAGCGAGAGCGTGCCGGCGCCAACCGCGAACGGGTCGGGCGGGTCGCCGGCGGCGAGGGCGAGCGCGCGCTCCAGCGCCTCCTCCTGGACCGGCGGCAGGTCGGTGCGGTGCTCGAGGATCGGCCGCAGGAGCGCGTCGAGCGCGGCGAACGGCAGGTCGCTCTCGGCCTCGATGCCCGACGCGCGGAGGACCACGAGGCCGTCCGCGTCGGTGGCCACGCGCTCCAGCAGCGCGGACTTGCCGACGCCCGCGGGCCCCGTGAGGAGCAGCGCGCCGCTCGCGCCGGCGCCGACCGCCTCGACCAGCGCGCCGAGCCGGGCCAGCTCGGGCTCCCGCCCCACCAGTGCGTGCGTCGTCACCGCCACACGGGTGAGACTACGCGCCGCTCAGGCGCGCTCGTTGGCGCGCAGCAGGCGGACGGCGTGGTGCGTGATGTAGCCGCTCCAGTCCAGCGCCCCGGCGTCCGAGATCCGCGCGTAGTCGACGCTCCACCCGCCGTCGTCGTGCTGCTCGGCCGCCAGCCGGTCGAGGTCGCGGGCGATCACCGCGTCGTCGAGCAGCGCGCGCGAGGGCAGGCCGGGGAGCGGCGACAGGTCGAGCGGGCGGAGCTTCTCGCTCTCGGTCCCGCCCGCGACCGGCAGCTCGCCGCTCGCCGGGACCCACTGCCCGAGCCGCTCGATCAGCGCCGCGTCCTCGACCGCGTCGGCGAACCGCACGGCGAAGCTCAGGACGTACGCGTGCGGCTGCTCGGTGAGCGCCTCGATGGCGGCGACGCAGTACGCGGTCGCGCGCGCGAGCCACGGGTGGCCGCGCACCGCGGGGTCGCGGCGGGCGACGCGGTGGGCCATCGCTGCCGTGACCGCCGTGATCTGCAGCGACGAGGTCGTGGTGTCCGCGCCGGCCCACCACGGCGCCGTGGCGTGGTCGGAGGTGAGCGGGAGCGCGAACGGCAGCCCGCCGTCGGGGCGCGTCACGCCGTCGAGCCATTCGCACAGCTCCGCGGCGCGCGGCGACGTGGCGGGGCCGATCTCCTCGAGCACCTCGAACGCGTGCAGCGCGGCGCCGGGCTGCGACTCGGGCGAGCGCAGGTCGGGCTCCAGCCCCCAGCCGTAGCCGCCGTCGGCGTTGCGGTAGGCGTCGAGGGCGGCGAGCGCTCCGGCGACCGCCGCGTCGGTCGGGCCGTCGAGCAGCAGGTCGTAGCGGCGCCGGTCGAGCACGCGGGCGTGGCCGGCCATGAAGGCGGTGGCGGCGGGGAGGTCGATGCTCATGCCCGGGATCCTGCCGGGCGTCGGTCGCCGCGCCTTGGAGGAAACGGCCGCTGGGCGACCAGCGGCCGTAACATGGACGTCGATCGGTGTAGAGGTCCTGCATGCGGTGGACGATCCTCTTGCTGCTGCCGATCGTCCTGCTCGCGGGCTGCGGGGGCTCGACAGCCTCGGTGGCGGGTGGGGACCGGGTCGCGCCGACGCCCGAGCCGGTCGCCGGCGTCAAGGCGGCCCGTCCTGAAGGTCTCGTTCCGCTGGGCGACGTCGACGGCGACGCGGTGCCCGACGTCGCGCTCGCGCACCACGGAGGGCGGCTGCGGCTGCTGCTCAGCGCCGGTCCTCGCCGTCTCGTCGCGCTCGCGCACCCGTCTACCGTCGGTGGGCTGTTGCCGCCGCACGGCTCGGTGTTCCCCCTGGGAGACGTCGACGGCGACGGCCGCGCCGACCTCGCCGTGGCGGCCGACACGGCGGAGCTCGTCGTCCTGCACGGGCGCCGGTCGTGGCCGGCGCAGATCGACCTCCGCCGGCCCGGCGGGGACGCTGGCCGAATCGTGGGGACGGTGCGGACCGGCGCGCCCGACGTCATCGCACGCGACGGCGACGCGCTGCTCGTCGCGGGGTGGTGCGAGCGCCGGTGCCGGCCGGATCGGGCGTATCGCGTGCCCGTCCCGCGCCGCGGCGGCACGGCCTCGCTCGCCGGCGGGGAGATCGTGCCGGCGCCCAGTGTCGCGCGGGGCGAGCGGCTCGGCGGCGCGCACGGGCCGTGGGGGAGCGGGAGCACGGCGATCCGTGCGTGGCTGCTGGTGCAATCCGGTGCCCCGGCCCCGATGCGGCCCCTCGTGCAGGGTGCCGGCCGTACGACGTGGACGCTCGGCGACCGCACGCAGGTGCAGGCGCTGACCGCGCGCGCTGCGCTCGTGGTCACCTCGAGGGGCGCGCCCAACGAGGCGTCTGAGGAGCAGGTCGTCCTCCACCGCCTCGACGACGGCGGTCGGACGACGGCCATCCGGCTCACCGATCTGATCGACCCGTTCGACTACCGGACCGGCGGCACGCTCGCCGACGCCGGCCGGTGCATGATCGCTGCGACCTGGATGGCCGGCGCGCCGGGCACGAACGTGGCATCGGTGCTCGCGGTCGACCTCGGGCGGCAAGCGGTCGTCACCCGCTGGTCGGTGCCGTGGGCGTGGATGGTGACCGCGCAGCTCGCGGGCGACGACGTCACGTTCGTCGGCGTGGACTGGGCGGGCACGATCACGCGCGCCCGCGCGCCGCTGCCCGGCGCGTGCCGCTAGCTAGAGGCCGGGCGGGTGGCGGACGACGTAGCCCGCCGACGACCGCATCTTCGACGACCAGCGCGAGCCGCCCGGGCCGCGCATCGACGTGTCGAAGCGGCGGCCGTTGACGACCATGTACGTGTGCGAGCGGTTCGCGTAGATCGTGATCCAGCGGCCCTTGCCGGGCGACCCGTACGACATCAGCGCGGTGGAGTCGAGCGGCGACGACAGCGCGCCCGCGCCGCGCAGCACGTACGAGACGGTGCCCGAGCAGTCGTAGGCGGTGTCGTCGAACGAGCGGTGGCCGCCGCCGAGGCGGTACGGCTTGAACTGGATGCGGTTGCCCGCGCGGATCGCCCGCGTGACCCGCAGCGGCAGGCCGGAGCGCCCGCCCGCGCGCGACGAGCCGCCGCGGCGCTTGAGCACCGGGTGGGAGCCGCGGACGCCGAGCGCCCGCCACGTCGCCGGCCCGACGACGCCGTCGGCCGTGAGGCCGTGGCGCTTCTGGAACCGCTTGACCGCGCGGAGCGTGCCGGGCCCGAAGACGCCGTCGGCGGCGATGCCGAGCTTGCGCTGGAGCAGCCGGACGCTGGCGCCCGACGACGTCGTGCGGCCACCGCCCGCGCTCGACGTGCGCCGCGACGCGGCGCGGGCCCGCTTGAGCATCCTCCACGTCCCCGGGCCGGCGATGCCGTCGGCCTCGATGTCGTGGCGGCGCTGGAAGCGCTTGAGCGCCCGGACGGTCCCGCTCCCGAACACGCCGTCGGCGTGGATGCCGAGCAGCCGCTGGAGCTTCTTGACGGTCGGGCCGCGGTCGCCGCGCTCGACGGTCTTCTCGGCGAGCGCCACCGGCGGTGTGGTCGCGACCGCCGCGAACGCGAGCAGCGCGAGGATGAGCACGACGGACTTCCTCAAGAGCGCGGAGGACCGTAGCCCCCGCGCTCGTCACGCCCGCAACTTCCGTTGCAGATGCAGGAACTGCAGCTACTTCTGCGACGCGAGGGTCCGCGTGACCTCGTCGGTCACGTCGTACGTCTCGTCGCGCGGCGGCGGCGTGTCGTCGAGCTTCGCGCCGAAGCCGCTGAGGTCCATCGTGATCGACATCTCGCCCTTCGGGACGCCCTGCTGCGCGGGCACCGCGACGCTCTGCGTCATGCGGCGGATGCGATCCTCGCCGTCGACCCAGATGTCGAACGGCGCGGCCTCGTCGGCGCTCTCCGTCTGCTGCTCGAGCGTCTTCAGCGCCTCACGCGCGGCGGCCTGGCGCTCCTTCGGCAGCTGCGCGATGAAGTCGTCCACCTTCACCGAGCCGCGGTAGTGCGTCGTGTCGGCGCCGGCGACCTTCTCGCCGCCCAGCTCCTCCACGTCGTCGGCGGTGCGCAGGACGTCGAGCTGCTTGCCCGGGTCGAGCGTCATGATCTCGCCGAGCCCGCGCGCGTCGATGCCCATCGCCTCGATCGCCTTCGCCAGGTCGAGCGTGATCCACCGCGCGCCGTCCGGCAGCGCGATGCCGTCGAGCTCCGGCGGGTCGACCGCGACGTCCTTGCCGAGCACCTTCACACGCACGTCGCCGTCGCCGCCCTCGCCCATCAGCGCGAGCGCCGGGCCGAGGTCGAGCGTCAGGTCCATGTCGGGCGTCGCCAGCGCGGTCGTCCCGTGCCCGTCGATGCGCAGCGGCAGCGGGAGCCCGAAGCCCTTCGTCTCGACGACGAGGCGGACCTTCGCGGTGTCCGCCGCGCGCGTCGTCTCGGCGGCCTGCGCGATCGCGGCCGGATCGACGTCGTCGGCGCCGCAGCCGGAGGCCGCCACGCCCGCCCCCGCGAAGGACGCGGCGAGCAAGAGCGAAGAGATCAGCTTGCGCATGCGCAGGCCAAGCTACACGGTCCGCTGGACGTTCCGTGCCAGATCTCATCCATCCCTCACCCGCCCGCCCCGAGGAGCTGGTTTCGTCTGTCCTCGTGTCGAGCGAGCTCCTCCTCGATCTTCTCGCGTACGCCATCGGGCTCAGGTGAGTCGTTGATCTTGCGCAGCGTCCTGCTGACGTCGTCGCCGAGCTGGCGCGCGAGTACGGCTCGATCGCGCTCCGCCCGCGCCCGAGCGGCCGGGTTGGCGAGGGTCGCGTAGCCGGACGCGAACGTGGCGAGCGTCGCGGTGCACCATGAGATCCACGGCGCCAGGGAAGTCGGGATGGTGACCGACGTGAAAGCGGCCAGCGCAGTGCTCGCCGCCGTCAGCAACTCCGCTCGCCGCTCGTGCCGGCTTGCCGCATCACATGCGCTGCAGTGCTCGCGGTAGGCCTGCTTCAAGATCTCGACTCCGGCCGCGTACTGCGCTCGCAGGGGGCCCGCGTGCGGCTCGACGGCATGGGCCCACGGTCGCGGCGGGCGGGCGGCGGGGCCGCGGCCGATGAGACGTCGCACGTCAGCTGTCCTCTGCCGCGTCCTTGACCATCTTCGTGAGGACGAAGCTCCGCAGTCGTCCTCTGCCTTCACGCGAGAGCACCACACGCCCTCGCAGCTGCTGCTCGGCGTCGTGCAGATCCTGCTCGACGTCTGCGAGCACCGCCGGCGGTGCGTGGAACGTCTCGAATTCCTCCCACGCGCGCTCGACGAGCTCGTCGTCCTCGTAGCGGTAGATCTCGTTGCGCAGCTCGTCCCTCAGACGAGCAGCCGACTTCCGCGGCTTCATGGTCCGGACCTCGAACGTGTCTAGATGCTCACGGGAAGCTATCCGTTCCCGAGAACTCGTGACGAAGGTAACTTTCTCTCATCTCCCAATCGACCAGGAAGCCGGGTGCCGGAGAGGGCCGTGGAGCGGGCGCGGCGGGGCGTGTGCTCGGCGATCTCGCGGCGGCGCGGACGCCGGACGCGCGTGCGCTCGACGTTCTACGGCAAGAGCTCGCGGCGTACATCCGGATGCGCTTCCCCGACGTCGAGGTCGACGACATCGTGCAGACGGTCATCGTGCGCCTCCTCAGCCGGACGACGGGAGCTGCCGCGCGGGACGTCACGAACCCGTGGGCGTACGTCCGCCGTGTGGGGCACAACGCCGCCGTCGACGAGATCAACGCGCGCCACCGGCATGAGGAGACCTCGTGGGACGAGGCGGAGGATGCGCCGGGAGAGCACGACCCGGTGGCCGCGCTCATCAGCCGCGAGACGACCCGCACGCAGGTGGTCGTGGCGCTGCGTGCATTCGTCGTGCGCCAGGACGTCACGACAGTGCACGTGATCACGCACTGGCTCGATCTCGCCGAAGAGCTCGGTCGTGCCCCGTCGACTCGTGAGGTGGCGCCGGGCGTGGGGGTCAGCCACACGCGCGTCGCGCAGGCCCTGCGTGCGTTCCGTGACGAGGTGGCCTTTACAGCGGACGGCCCGGCGTCGTCTTAAGCAGAGACCGCGCCCAGCCACCTGACGATCGGGATCCCGACCGGCGTCTTTCCCGGTGACCGCTGCGTCCGAGGAGACCACCATGCATGACCGAACCACCGTTCCCGCCACGTTGACCAACGAGCTGGTCGCACGACTAGGCAGGCTCAGCGGCCAGCCTGCCTCCGTCGCAGAGGTGGCCCTGAGCGCTCTGAGCTACGGATCGCTCGCCTCGCTCCTAGCGCACGGCATCGTCTCCGACGTCGACCTGGATGGCGACGTGGCGAACGAGCTCGCGGTCACGCCGTACGGCTGGGAGGTGATCGGCGCATGTGCCGACGCGGCTGCGAGCTCCGCGTCACCGCTGTCGCCGGGGACGGTCGAACGTCTCGGCCGGCTGGCTGGCCTGAACGACGACATCGCCGCGACGGCGCTCAGCGCTGCGCCATACGAGGTCCTCCGTGAGCTCGATGAGCATGGCGCCATCCACGCGGTGCGTCTCGATGGCGACGAGGCGGCCGAGATCGTGCTGACCGAACGCGGTCGCGAGCTGATCGAGATCTGCGCCGCAGCGCAGCTCGACGGTGGCGATGCGGCGCGGATGGGGTCCACGACCGTAACGCTCACCGAGCTCACGCGACTGCTCGGCGATGGTCGCAGCGTCCCCCTCCAGATCGGTACGGTCGCCCGCTTCGACGGCCCGGCTCCTCCGTTCGACGAGGTGCTCGCCCACGTCGACGCGCGGCTGGCGCTTGTTCCGAGGTGCCGTCAGAAGCTCGCCGGTCCGCTCGCATGGGCAACACCGACCTGGTGGACCGAAGACGCGGACTTCGATGCTCGCCGCCATGTCCGCTGGACCCAGCTTCCCGCTCCGGGCGGCGAACGGGAGCTCCAGGACGTCGTGAGCGCGATCTTCGCGGAGCCCTTGGATCGCGACCGGCCCTTGTGGGAGCTGTGGGTCGTCGGAGGCTTGTCCGCCGACGGGTTCGCGTTGGTGTGGAAGTGTCACTTCGCCCTCGCCGACGACCTGACGGGCGTGGAGATGCTTACCACGCTTTACGACCTGACCCCGGAGCCGATCGCTGGCGGACCTGGACCAGGCCCGTCCGCGGCCGCGGACGCGTCCACGCTCGACCTGGCGGCGACAGCCGTCGGAGACGCACTGCGCACCGCTGTGCGGGTCTCGTTCCGGGTCGGCTCGAACCTGCTCCCGTGGCATGCCCTCTCGACCGCGCGGGACGTCGTCGAGAGCGTTGGGCACGTCGCCTGGGCGAGCCTCCATCCGAAGCCTCGATCGCCGTTGAACGGCCCGGTCGGGCCGAACCGGCAGGTCGCGTTCGCCGACGTGTCGCTGGCCGATTTCCGCGCGGTGAAGCAGGGACTCGGTGGGTCGGTCAACGACGCGGTGCTGGCGTCGGTTGCGGGCGGACTGAGGGCGTACCTGCTCGAGCGGGGGCACGACGTGGACGAGCTGCCTCTGAGAGCCGTCGCGGTGACGACGCGGGGCGTTCGGGACGAGGGGGCGTTCGTCGGGCGACTGACCCAGCTCCTCACTCCTCTTCCGGTCGACGTCGAGAACCCCGTCGAGCGCCACCGCACGATCGTGAGCTCCACGGAGGCCGCGCACCCGTCGCTCGCCGAGGACCGTCCCAACGCGCTGGAGCAGGTGCTGCGCCTCAGCCTCGCCACGCGGGTCGCGAACGTGATGATCGCGAACGTGGCCGGATCGCCACTCCCGCTGTTCTTCCTCGGTCGGAGGATGCACAGCCTGCATCCCATCCCGTTCCTCACGGCTGACCACGAGCTTGCGGTCGGAGCGATGTCGTACGACGGGCGCGTGCACGTCACCTTGATCGGCGATCCCGACGCGGTGCCGGACGTCGAGTCGATCGCGCCCGCGCTGCGGGCGGGGCTCGATGAGCTGCTCGCGGCCGCTCGAGGGATTGGCATGCGTGGGTCGGAGGTCCTGCGGCTGCACGTTCCGTGACGTCGCGTCGGGTGAGGGGAAGGTGCGCCACGGGCGCCGCGCCCGTGCGTCAACCGGGCATGAGCAACCGACTCCTCCTCTCCGCCGCCGGCGCGCTCGCCGGCCTCGCCTTCGCCGCGCCCGGCGCGAGCGCCGCCGACCGCGACCCGTGGCAGTGCGCCGCGTCCGGCGCCAAGCCCGGGTGGTGCCAGGTCGCGAGCGTCGACACGATCGAGCTGCGCGACGCGGCCGGTGGCGTGATCGCGTCCGCCGACTGCCGCACCGGCCGCGCGCCCGACCCGTCCGACACGTTCACCGGGCTGTGCGCCGACTGGGGCTTCGACCAGTCCGAGCGGATGCTCGGAAGCGCCCGCGCGGCCGGCGCGGCGACGATCGTCAGGCACCTCGTCAACCCGTCCGGCGGCGACCGATGGTGGTCCGTGACGGTGCCCGCGCCGGGGGCGACCACGACGAGCATCCGGTTGACGAGCCGCGGCGGCACGTGGTCGCCCGCGTTCGACCTCACGACGACGATCCAGACCACCGGCCCGAACGCGGGGATGACCGCGCGCCGCATCCCGCTGCTGACGCAGAGCGAGCGCCGCGCGCGGGGCGCGAAGGCCAAGGCGGCGGCCCGGCGGGGTCACCGTTAGGCCGACACGGATCGGCGGCCCGGCCTCACGGCCGGGCCGCCCCGCGCGTAGGGTCGACCCGCCCGTGGCCACCGACACCACCGCCGCGCCGCACGCGCCCGCGCCGGAGGGAGAGCAGCTCTCGCCGCGCGCCGCCGACGCCTCCGCCCTGGCGGAGCTCTTCGCCGTGCACGGACGCCGCCTCGAGCGGCTCGCCGCGTCGCTGCTGCGCGGCACCGGCATCGCGCCCGAGGACGTCGTGGGCGATGTGTTCCTCCGGCTCGCCGAGCTGCTCGCGGTGCGGCCGCTCCCGGCCGACGAGCACGTCGGCGCGTACCTCGCGCAGATGGTCCGCCACCGCTGCTTCGACCTGCGCCGCCGCCAGGCGCGGTGGGGCGACGCGGAGGCGATCGACGAGGAGCGCGTCGGCGCGGGCGGCAGCGCCGAGGACGCGGCGCTGCGGCGCGAGCGGCTCGACGCGCTCGTGGAGGACCTCGGGCTGCTGCCCGAGCGCCAGCGCCGCGCGCTGCTCGACCGCTGCGTCGGCGGCGTGTCGCACGCGGAGATCGCCGCGCGCCAGCAGGTGACCGAGCAGACGTCCCGCTCGCTCTTCAGCCGCGCGCTGACGAACCTGCGTGCGCTGAACGCCGCGCGGGAGGCGCCGTGCGAGGTCGTGCGGTTCGACCTCGGCGTCGCGCGCGCCCGCGGGCACCGGCCGACTGAGGACGTCCGCCGCCACCTGCGCGTGTGCGCGCCGTGCCGGCTGGCCGACGCGCGGGCGCGGGGCGCGGGGCTGCGCGACCGGGCCGTCGCCGCGGTCGCCGGGTGGCTGCAGATGCTGGCCGAGCTGCTCCACGGCGCCGCGATGGCGCCGGTGACGAAGACGCTCGCGGTCGGGGCGGCGGCCATCGCGCCGAGCGCCGGGCCGCTGACGCCGGCGCCGGAGGGCGCGCCGCCGGAGCGGCCTGCCGCACGCGTCGCGCCCGCCCCGGTCTCCGCGCGGGTGGCGCCCGTGCGGGTGGTCGTCGTGCCGGAGCGGGGCGTCGCCCGGGCGAAGGAGGCGCGCGAACGCCCGGCCGTCGTCGCGCGGGCCGTGCCGCCCGAGGAGCCGCGCACGGCGACGTACCGCCGCGTGCTCTCGCGCGCGAGCGCGGGGAAGGCGCTCGACCGCGACGACCGGGCCGCGCTCACGCGGTACTGCGCGGCGTTCGGGGCGAAGGGCCTCGTCGGTCCGGAGGCGCTCACGTCGCGCTGCGACCCCGCCGTGCTCGACACGCCGCAGCGGCGCCGGAAGGTCGCGCGGGTGGAGGAGGCACGCGCGCGCACCCGCGCTCGCACGGAGGCCGAGCGGCGTGCCGCGCAGCAGCCTGCCCCTCCGCCGCCCGCGCCGGAGCTGGCCCCTCCGCCGCCCGCGCCTGCGTCGGCCACACCGGAGGCGGCTCCTCCGCCGCCCGCACCCGCGCAGGACGTCGCCCCTCCGCCGCCCACGCCGGCACCGCCCCCACCGCCCGCGCTAGAGGTCGCCCCGCCCGCCGCGCCGCCGCCCGCCCCACCCGCCGGCCTCCCGGCCGGTGCGTGACGTCAGGCGGTCTCGCGGTCGAGCAGCGACTGCGAGAGCAGCGCCGGCACGTCCGCGGCGGCGACCGGGCGCGAGAAGAGGTAGCCCTGGCCGTGGCCCGAGCCCATCCCGCGCAGCAGGCGGGCCGCGTCGGCGTCCTCGATCCCTTCGATGACGACGCGCAGGTCGAGCGTGCGGCCGATCTTCACGATGCCCTGGACGAGCCCCGCGCGCTCGGGGTCGCCGGTGATGCCGGTGACGAACGAGCGGTCGATCTTCAGCACGTCCACGGGGAACCGCTGGAGGTAGGCGAGCGACGAGAACCCGGTGCCGAAGTCGTCGAGCGCGAGCCGCACGCCCAGCGCCTTCAGCGCGCCCAGCTCCGCCTGCACGGCGTCGCCGTCGTCGAGCAACACCGACTCGGTGATCTCCAGCGTCAGCCGCTCCGCCGCGACGCCGGTGTCGGCCAGCACCCGCGCGACCGCCGCCGCGAAGCCCGGCTCGCGCAGCTGCGTGGTCGACACGTTCACGTTCATCGTCAGCGCGCGCGCCGCGGGCACCCGCGCCTCCCATGCCGCCAGCTGCGCGCACGCGGTCGCCAGCACCCACTCGCCGATGGGCACGATCAGCCCCGTCGACTCGGCCAGCGGGACGAACCGGCCCGGCGGGATCGCGCCGCGGCTCGGGTGCCGCCAGCGCAGCAGCGCCTCGACCGCGACGACGGCGCCGGTGCGCAGGTCGACGATCGGCTGGAAGGCGAGCGCCAGCTGGTCGCGCTCGATCGCGCGCTCGAGGTCGGCGGTGAGCCGGAGGCGGTCGTCGAGGTGCTCGCGCATCGCGGGCGCGAAGGCGACGACCTGGGCGCGCCCGCGTCGCTTGGCCTCGTAGAGCGCGAGGTCGGCGTCGACGCGCGCGGTCTCCGCGTCCGCGCCGCCCGCCAGCGGCGCGACCCCGATGCTGGCCGTCGAGCTCACGCGCTGGCCGTCGATCGTCAGCGGCTCGGCGAGCGCGGCGCCGACCCGCTCCGCCATCGCGAGCACCGCGGACTGGTCCTCGACGTCCTCGACGAGCACCGCGAACTCGTCGCCGCCCATCCGCGCCGCCGTGTCCTCGGGCCGCACGGCCTCGGTGAGCCGCTCCGCCGTCGCGCGCAGCAGCGCGTCGCCGCCCGAGTGGCCAAGCCCGTCGTTGACCGCCTTGAAGTCGTCGAGGTCGACGTAGATCAGCGCCGCCTGCAGGTCGTGCCGCCGCGCGCGGGCGAGCGCGCGGCCGAGCCGGTCGTCGAACAGCGCGCGGTTGGGGAGCCCGGTGAGGCTGTCGTGGAACGCCTGGTGGCGCAGCTGCTCCTGCAGCGCCTGCCGCTCGGTGACGTCACGCAGGTTGAGCAGGACGCCCGCCAGATCGGGGTCGTCGCGCAGGTCGTCGGCCACGACCTCGACGTCGCGGAAGCTCCCGTCGGCCGCCGCGAGCCGCAGCGTCGCGGTCGCCGGCCGGCCCTGGCCGGACGTCGTCGCCGCCACGAGCGCGGCGAGCTGCTCGCGGTCGTCGGGGTGGACGAGCGCCGTCACCGACGTGCCCACGAGCGTTTCGGGCGCCCGGCCGAGCAGCGTCCGGACCGGCTCGGCCACCCAGCCGATCGTGCCGTGTCCGTCGGAGATCGCGACGACGTCGGAGGAGTGACGCACGAGCGCGGCGATCCGCCGCTCGGCGCGCCGCTCGTGCTCGCGCGTGCGCGCCTCGACCGCCGCGGCGCGCCGGATCCGATGGCCGGCCAAGCCGAGCAGCGCGAGCAGGACGAACCCGACCGCGAGCGCCCCGGCCGACGCGATGCGCGAGCGCCGCTGCGCCCGCGCGGCCTGCTCGCCCTGCGCGTCGGCGGCGGCGTCGACCGTCGCGCCGAACTCCCGCATCGCGGGGCCGAACCGCTCGGTGACCAGCGCCCGGGCGGCGGCGACGTCGCGCAGGTACAGCGCGTTGGCCTCCATCCCGGTCTCGGACAGCTCGCCGAGCTCGCGCTCGATCGCCGCCATGCGCTCGCGCGGCGCGCCGAGCCGGCGCAGCGCGCGCAGGTCGCTCAACAGCCGCTGGTAGATCGCGAACCCCGACGCGGCCGAGCGGGCGGCCGCGGTCGGGTCGCCGTGGCCGGTCGCGATCGCGCCCCAGGTCAGCCCTTCCACGCGCAGGCTCTCGCCGCGCAGGTGCTGCAGCACGACCTGCACCTCGCGCGCGCGGTCGGCCTTCGTGCTCGACGCGACGGCGACCCAGGTCATGACCGCGATCACGGCCAGAGCGCCGGCCAGCAGCGGCCACAGGCGCCGCCGGCCGAGCGCGCGCCGGGCGGCGGCGTCGGCGGCGGAAGGGGGATGCATGTGGTTCGCATCGACCCGTCCGCACGGCCGGGCGAGAGGCGATGGCCGTTCGTCCGGCCGACCGACGCGCCAGCTTCCGGCGCGTCAGCCGGTGAGGTCGACGACGAACCGGTTGTCGACCAGGTCGCCGGTGCCGACGAGCTTGACGCGCCGGCCCTTGAGCCCGCGCGCGGCGCCGTCCACGCTCGTGACCGTCGCCGTGCCGCGGAACGTCAGCTTCGCGTCGGTGATCCGCACCGTCACGTCGCCCGCCGCGCGCAGGAAGCCCTTCGAGCCGCGCAGCGCGATCACCATGCGCGCGGCCCGCGCGCCGGTCAGCGTCGCGCGCCCGTCGAGGCGGCCGGAGCCGAGCGGCGCGCCGCGGAACGTGCCGCGCTGGCGCACCTCGGTCGAGCCGCTGTCCTCGAGGATGCGGGCGGTGCCGTGGACGTCGACGCGGGCGGCGGTCGCGCCGGTGGCGAGCGCCGGAAGGGCGGCGGCGACGGCGGTCGCGGCGACGGGGAGGAGAAGGCGGAGTCGGGGCATCAGGCGGTGGCGGGTTCGAGGAGGGGCTGGACGAGGAGGCGCGGCACGCCGTCGGCGGGGACCGGGCGCGAGAACAGGAAGCCCTGGCCGTGCACCGACCCCATGCGCCGCAGCAGCTGCGCGGAGTCGACGTCCTCGATCCCTTCGATGACGACGCGCAGGTCGAGCGTACGACCGATCTTCAGGATGCCCTGGACCAGGCCGGCGCGCTCGGGGTCGTCGGTGATGCCGGTGACGAAGGAGCGGTCGATCTTCAGGACGTCGACCGGGAACCGCTGGAGGTAGGCGAGCGAGGAGTAGCCCGTGCCGAAGTCGTCGAGCGCGAGCCGCACGCCGAGCGCCTTGAGCGCGGCCAGCTCGGCCTGCACTCCGTCGCTGTCGTCGAGCAGCACGGACTCGGTGATCTCCAGCGTCAGCCGCGAGGGCGCCACGCCGGTGCGTGCGAGCACGTCCGCCACGCCGTCGGCGAAGCCCGGCTCGCGGAGCTGCGGGGTCGAGACGTTGACGTTGATCGTCAGCGTGCGGGCGCCGGGCAGCTCACGCGCGTCCCACGCGGCGAGCTGGCGGCACGCCCGCTCGATCACCCACCGGCCGATCGGCACGATGAGCCCGGTGTCCTCGGCGAGCGGGACGAAGCGGTCGGGCGTGATCGCGCCGCGCGCCGGGTGCTCCCAGCGCAGCAGCGCCTCGACGGCCGCGACGGCGCCGGACTCCAGCTCGACGATCGGCTGGAACGCGAGCTGCAGCTCGCCGCGGTCGATCGCCCGCTCGAGGTCGGCGGTGAGCTGGAGGCGGTCGTCGAGGTGCTCGCGCATGACCGGCGCGAACGCGACGACCTGCGCGCGCCCGCGCCGCTTGGCCTCGTAGAGCGCGAGGTCGGCGTCGACGCGCGCGGTCTCGGCGTCCGGCCCGCCGACGAGCGCGGCGACGCCGATGCTCGCCGTCGGCACGACGCGCTGGCCCTCGACGAGCAGCGGCTCGGACAGCTCCGCGCGGATGCGCTCGGCCATCGCCACGACGGCGTCCTGGTCCTCGACGTCCTCGACGAGCACGGCGAACTCGTCGCCGCCCATCCGCGCCGCGGTGTCCTCCGGCCGCACCACGTGGGTGAGGCGGTCGGCCGTCGCGCGCAGCAGCGCGTCCCCGCCCGAGTGCCCGAGGCCGTCGTTGATCGACTTGAAGTCGTCGAGGTCGATGTAGATCAGCGCGGCCTCGAGCCGGTGGCGGCGGGCGCGGGCGAGCGCGCGGCCGAGCCGGTCGTCGAACAGCGCGCGGTTCGGCAGCCCGGTGAGCTTGTCGTGGAACGCCTGGTGGCGCAGCTGCTCCTGCAGCGCGTGGCGCTCGGTGACGTCGCGGAGGTTGAGCAGCACGCCCGCCACGTCCGGGTCGGCGCGCAGGTCGTCGGCGACGACCTCGACGTCGCGGAAGCCGCCGTCGGAGGCCGCGAAGCGCAGCGTCTCGGTCGCGGGATGGGACTGGGCGGAGGTCGCCGCGGCGAGCAGCGCGGTCAGCCGGCCCGCGTCGTCGGCGTGCACGAGCGCGGTGACCGAGGTGCCGATCAGCGCGTCGGGCTCGCGGCCGAGGAGCGCGCGGACGGGCTCGGCGATCCAGCTCAGCGTCCCGTGCGCGTCGGCGATGGCGACGACGTCGGACGAGTGGCGGACAAGCGCACGGATGCGGTGCTCGGCGCGGCGCTCGTCCTCGCGCGTGCGCGCGTCGAGCGAGGCGGCGCGGTGGATGCGGTGTGCCGCCCAGCCGAGCAGCGCGAGCACGAGCAGGCCGAGGACGAGGGCGCCGAGCGAGCCGATCGTCGCGCGCTCCTGCGCCTCCGCGGCCGTGTCGCCCTGCGCGTCCGCGGCGTCGTCGACGGTGTCGATGAAGCGCTTGAGCGCGGGGCTGAACTGCGTCTCGGCGATCCGGCGCGAGCGCGGCAGCTCCGTCGTGAGCAGCCCGTTGGCCCGCATCCCGGCCTCCGACATGCGGCCGAGCGCCCGCTCGATCGGCGCCCGCCGCTCGCGCGGGGCGCCGAGGCGGCGCAGCTCGCGCAGGTCGCCCAGCAGCCGGTAGTAGATGGCGAAGCCCGACGCGGCGGCCCGCGAGGCGGCGATCTTGCTGCCGCTGCCGGTCGCGATCGCGCCCCACGTGAGGCCCTCGACGCGCAGGCCCTCGCCGCGCAGGTGCTGCATGACGGCCTGGACCTCGCGGGCACGGTTGGCCTCCGCGCTGGAGCGGACGCCGACCCACGCCATCACGGCGATCACGGCCAGGGCGCCGGCCACCAGCGGGCCGATGCGCCAGACGAGCGGCGCACGGCGGCGTTGGTCGGTCGGGGCGAGACGGAACATCCAGTTGCTGCCATCGGACGCCCCGCGCGCGTGAGCGACGCGCCTGGCCGGATGTCGGGCCAGGGCGTCCCGGTTGGCGCAGAACGGTCAGCAGGCCGACATCCCGGCTCAAGATCGCGCCAGCGAGCGCAACGCGATCGCGGTCGCCTCGGCGAGCAGCGCGTCGTCGTACTCGGCCTCCGGCATGGGACGGTTGGTGAAGATCGCGACCACGACCGGCGCGCCCTCCGGCGGCCAGAGGACCGCGATGTCGTTGCGCGTCCCGTAGACGCCGCCGGTGCCGGTCTTGTCGCCGACGACCCAGCCGTCGGGCACCCCGGCGCGGATCAGGCCGTCGCCGGTGGTGTTCCTCCGCAGCCAGCCGGCGAGCTGCGCGCGGTCTGCGCGGTCGAGCACGTCGCCCAGCACGTACGCGCGCAGGTCCTGGGCGAACGCGCGCGGCGTCGTCGTGTCGCGCCGCTGGCCCGGAACCCACGCGTTCAGCTCCGGCTCGCCGCTCTCCATCTGCGTCACGTCGTCGCCCACTCGCGCGAGCGCCGCGTCGAGGCCGCGCGGCCCGCCGACCTCGTCGAGCAGGAGGTTCGCCGCGGCGTTGTCGCTGTAGCGGACGGCCGCCGACGCCAGCGCCGCGAGCGTCATGCGCCCGCCGACGTGGCGCTGGGCGATGGGCGAGTACGCGGCCGCGACCTGCTCGGCGGTGATCGGCAGGGTGCGGCGCATCTCCTGCGGCGTGAGGCGGCGCAGCACCTCGCCGGCCAGCAGCGCCTTGAACGTCGAGGCGTACGCGAACCGCTCGCCGGCGCGGTAGGCGACCTCGCCGCCGCTGCCGGTGTCGATCGCGTACAGGCCGAGCCGAGCGTCGAACCGGCGCTCGAGCCGGCGCAGCGCGTCGCGGTACGGCTTCACGCGCGCGGGCGGGGCGTCCTGCGCCTGCGTCCGCGTCGCGGCGCTGGCCGCCGTCGTGGCGGCCGCAGGGCGGGACGGCGCGTCGCTCCCGCCGCATCCGGCGAGGACCGCGGCGAGGGCGACGGCGAACGGAAGAACGAGGCGGGACACGCGGGCGCACCGTAGTGGAGCGCGCCCGCGTGCCCGCTCAGCGTGTCAGCGCGCGGCCACCTTCGGCTTGTGCCGGCTCTGGCACACGCGGCCGACGTCGACCGACTCGCCGCGCCCGACGACGACCTCGCGCGAGGAGCGCTCGCGGCCGCCGAGGCCGGTGCACGTGAGCGTCCACGCCTCCGGCTCGTTGACGACCGTCGGCGTCGGGCTCTGGAACCGGATCTCGCCGGTCCAGTCGTCCCACTCCGTCTCGGGCCGTCCGGCCTGGTCGTAGTTGACGACGATCGCGCGGTACTCGCCCGGCGGCGGGTCGAGCAGCGCGGCGTCCTCGGTCGCGTCCCCGAAGGCCGCGGACTGGGCGACGATCTCGCCGTCCGGCCCGAGCACGTAGAGGTCCCAGTCCACGTCCGGATCGGTCCACTCGATGTGCACGGTCAGCCGGCCGTTGTCCACCGCGGGCGGGCCCTGGACGGTGAACGGGATCTCCTCGTACTCGCCCTCCTCGTAGGACGACACGTACGGGTTCTGCGCCGGGATGCCGGGCGGGTTGGCGAGCGGCGCGTTGGCCTGCGGCGGTCCGGTCGGGTCACGCCCGAGCCGGCCCGCGACGATCGGCCGCGTCGACGGGTTCACGTGCCAGGCGAACCTGCCGCCCCACGTCCGCAGCTGGTAGCGGAGCGTGTCCGGGAAGCGGATCGGCTCACCGAGCGCGGTCCCGAAGTTGTTCAGCCACAGCGGGTCGTGCGTCTGCGTCATGAACGTCTTCGACAGCGTCAGCGTGTGCAGCGGCGGCGCCTGGCCCGTGATGACCGAGTGCGTCGACGCGTCCGCGGTCGCCTCGAGCATGTCGAAGTACGCCGCGCGGTTGCCGCCCTTGCCGGCGCCCGCCGCCGGCGCGCGCCCGAGGTACTCGCCGACCACCGCGTTCTCGAACGCCGGGTGGAACCCCTCGTCGCCGATCTCGAACGTGTAGCCCAGCGAGCCGGCCGTCCAGTACGTCCAGTCCTCGGTCGAGCCGGTCGTGTCGTACAGGCCGTAGGCCGGGATGTTCGCGTAGCTGTTGCGCGACGCCATCCGCGCGCCCAGGCTCGCCAGCAGCGGCTCGTCGAGCGGCGTGCCGACGTCGATCGTGCCCGGCGGGCGCAGCAGCAGGTTCGAGTAGGTGTGGTTCGTGATCAGGTGCGTGATCGTGCGGCTCGCCTGCAGCTCGCGGATGTTCTGCACCTCGGGCTCGGAGAACGGCGCCGCGCCGCGGTACGTGTCCTGCGGGAACTCGTTGACCGCCGCGCCCGGGCCGCCCCACAGGCCGCCGTAGTTGCGGTTCGGGTCGACGCCCTGCAGGCGGCCGAGCACCGGGTTGTTCGCGCAAGGCCCGTTCGGGTCGGGCTCGCAGTTCTTGCGCTTCATCTCGTAGTCGAAGAGCGAGAAGTCGTCCGCCGGGTCGCCCGGGTCGGCCTCGCGCGAGATGTTGAAGCCGTCGGGGTTGACGACCGGGACGACGATCGTCCGCGTCTGGTTCACCAGCCGCGTCGTGCGCGCGTCACGGCCGTAGCCCTTGAGCAGGTCGTAGGCGAACTCCATCGCGTTCTCGGCCGACGGCCACTCACGCGCGTGGTGCGCGCCCATGTTGAGGAAGATCGGCTTGCCGTCGTCGACGTTCCACGCCCCGCGGGTGATCTCGATGCCGTGGACGACGCGGCCCTCGTGCGTGCGGTGGTTGAGCGCGATCGGCTTGGTCAGGTGCGGGTAACGCTGCGCGAGCGCCCGCAGCTCGGACTCGTAGTCGGCCAGGCGCCGGTACTCGGTCCGGCCGCTCGGCAGGTCGGAGCGCTGGCGGCGCGCGAAGCGGCGGTCCGCCGCGCGGTCCTTCTGCGCCTGCGCCTTGAGGTCGGCGATGCGGGTGCGGAACGCGAACCCGGCGTCACGCAGCTTCCGCTCGTCGGCGTCGCCGTACAGGACGACGTCGATGTGGCCGGCGTCGCCGTGCTCGGTCAGGTCGAGCCCGAGGCCCTGCAGCCGGCGCTTGGCGGCGCGGTCGGGCGTGTCGACCTCGACGACCTTGACGGTCACGTCCGCGGCACGGCTCTTGGCGGCGATCGCCTCGGTCGCCAGCTCCGCGGTGGCGTCGTCGCCGCGGTAGCGGCACGCCTGGACGAGGATCTCGGTGCCCTTGCCGACGAAGCCGGACGCCACCTCGATGCCGCCCTGGCCGCTCGACGCCGCGACGAGCTCGCCGCTCGCCCGCTCGAACAGCGCGACGTCCCAGTCGCCGCCGGCGCGCAGCTTGGCCTTGACCAGCCCGGCGTCCGCCGCGGTGAGCGTCGTCGTCGCGACGCCCTTGGCGCCGGCCGGCGCGACGCGCGCCTGGCAGTCCCTGGCAGCCGCCTCCCGTGCGGTCACGGTGGCGGCGCTCGCGGTGCCGGTCCCGGCAGCGAGCAGCGCGCCGGCCGCCAGCACGGCGGCGCCTACGCGTTCTCTCACGTCCCCTCCCGAAGGTCGTCGCCGGTCCCCTGAGCCGGCGGAACGTCGTGCACAAGATCACAAGGCCGACCGCGAGTCAAGCCCCGTGGGAGGTGCCTGAAGCTGCGCGCCGCTCCGGTCGGCGCGCAGCCGTTCAGCGCGCGGGGCGGGACCTCGGCGTCACGACGGCACTAGGCCGGCACGGCGTCCGAGACGCTCGAGGGCGCGATGATCAGCCCGTCGAGCGAGACCTGCCGGAAGGCCATCCCCGCCAGCTCCACCTGGAAGAACTGGTCGACGGTGAGGTTCAGCGTGCCGCCGCCCTGGTAGCGGCCCACGACGGACATCTCCTGGTAGCAGATGAGCACGCCCCACTGCCCGACCGGGTCGTCGCCCGGGATGTGCGTGTCGCCGAGGTCGAGGAACCCGACGCGGCCCATCGGCCCGTCGATGAAGAACGTCTGGCCCTGGGGCCCGCCGCTGAACTGCCACTGCCCGCCGTTCGGCGCGATCGGCTCGCCGTCCGAGGCGGTGAGCGTCGCGCTCGAGTTGTTCGTCAGGGTGACTTCGAACATCCGCACTCCTTGCGTGGTGGGGAGGACCCGGAGCCGCCATCATCTCCGATCGCGCGCCGCCGCGCCAGCGGCGCCCAGGGACGCGAGCACCGCCGCCTCGAGCGCCTCCGGATACGCGCCCTCCATCCCCGCGATCGCGGTGTTGCTCGTCGAGACGACGCTCACCTCGGCCGCGGGGTCGACGAAGAACGTGCCGCCGTACACGCCGCCCCAGCCGAAGCTCCCGCGGCCCCGCGCGACGCCGGCGGCGACCGGGTCCCGCACGACGGCGAAGCCGCAGCCGAACCCGATGCCGGGCCCGGCGGCCTCGACGCTCATGCCCGGCACCTGGTCGGTCGTCATCAGCGCGGCCGACGCGGGCGTGAGGAGCGGCGCCCCGCCCGTGCGGACCGCCTCCAGGAAGCGCAGGTAGTCCCGCGCGGTGCCGACCATCCCCGCGCCGCCGGACGCCCAGGCGGACGGGTCGGTGGCGCGGCCCGGCGCGTAGCGGATCTCGCCCGCGTCCTCGAGCGGGACCGCGTCCGCCGCCGCCATCCGGCGCGGCGGGCCGCCCGGCTCCCGCGCGTCCGCGTAGGCGACGGCGAGGCGCGCCGGGTCCGCGGCCAGGAACGCCGTGTCGCGCATGCCGAGCGGCTCGGTGACGTGCGCGGCCACCAGCGCCGGCAGCGGCTCCCCGGTCGCCGCCGCGAGCGCCGCGCCGAGCACGTCGGTGGCGATCGAGTAGCACCACGCGGCGCCGGGCGGGAAGAGCAGCGGCACGGAGCTGATCCGCCGCAGGTTCTCCTCCAGCGCGACGCCCGGCCAGTCGATCCCGTCCGACACGCCCGCCGAGGCGTAGGGCTCGTTCCCCGGCAGGACGAACCCGTACGCCAGCCCCGCGGTGTGCGTCAGCAGGTGCCGCACGGTCACCACGGGCTCGGCGCCGTCGGCGGTGCGCGGCCGGAACGTCGGCAGCAGCGGCCGGACGTCGTCGTCGAGCCCGAGCACGCCCCGCTCGGCCAGGCGCAGCGCCGTCGCGGACACGAGCGGCTTGGTCATGCTCGCCAGCCGGAAGACCGTGTCCGCGCCGACGGGGACGCCCGCCTCGCGGTCGGCGAACCCCGCGTGCTGCTCGTGCACGACCGTCCCGCGGTGGGCGACGAGCACCGAGACGCCGGTGAGGCGGCCCGCGGCGACCGCCTCGTCGACGACCGTCTGGACCGCCTCGAGCATCGGCACCGGAGGCTAGGCGGCGGGCCGGATCGCCTCGCCGTCGCCCGCGCCGGCGAACAGGTGCAGCTGCGCGAGGTCGACGCCGACCTCCACGCGGTCGCCCGGCCGCACCGGGCTGGAGCCGGCGAACCGCGCGACGACCGGCTCGCCGCCGGTGGCCAGGTGCGCGTAGACGTCGGAGCCGACCGACTCCACGAGCTCGACCCGCGCCGCCACGGCCGCGCGGCCCGGGCCCTCCACGCGGCGGTCGTCGAACGCCTCGGGCCGGACGCCGACGACGACCGAGCCGCCGTCGCCCCCGGCCGCGGGCCGCTGCGCCGCGAGCGCGCTCCGCAGCGCGTCGGGGAGCGTGAACGTCCCCATCGGCGTCTGCACCGCCGCGCCGTCGCCGATCACGCGCGCGTCCATCGTGTTCATCGCGGGCGAGCCCATGAACGTCGCGACGAAGAGGTTGGCCGGCCGCGCGTACAGCTCGCGCGGCGTGGCGACCTGCTGCAGCACGCCGCCGCGCATCACGGCGACCCGGTCGCCGAGCGTCATCGCCTCCGTCTGGTCGTGCGTGACGTAGATCGTCGTGGTGGCGAGCCGCTGCTGGATGCGCGCGATCTCCACGCGCATCTGGACACGGAGCTTCGCGTCGAGGTTGGAGAGCGGCTCGTCCATCAGGAAGGCCTTGGGCTCGCGCACGATCGCGCGCCCCATCGCCACCCGCTGGCGCTGGCCGCCGGAGAGCTGGCCGGGCCGGCGCTCGAGGTGGTCGACGAGGTCGAGGACCTCGGCCGCCTCGCGCACGCGGCGGTCGATCTCCGCCTTGTCCACGCTCGCCATCCGCAGCGCGAACCCGAGGTTGCGCGCGACCGTCATGTGCGGGTACAGCGCGTAGTTCTGGAAGACCATGGCGATGTCGCGCGCCTTGGGCTCCAGGTCGTTGACGCGCGCGCCGCCGATGCGCAGCTCGCCGCTGGAGATCTCCTCCAGCCCGGCGATCATCCGCAGCGCGGTCGACTTCCCGCAGCCCGAGGGGCCGACGAGGATCAGCAGCTCGCCGTCGGCCACGTCGAGCGTCAGCGCGTCGACCGCGACGGTGCCGTCCGGGTAGCGCTTGGTGATGCCCTCCAGGGCGATGTCAGCCATCCGCGTCCTCCTCGTCGACGGCAGCCAGGTGATGGACGATGCCCGCGGTCGCGGGGTACAGCTCCAGGTAGCGCGCGTACAGCCCGTCGTACCGGGCGGCGCGCGCCGGCTCCGGCTCCACGTGCGCCTCCACGCGCGTCCAGTCGGTCTCGGGCGGCACCGCGCCGCACGCGATCGCCGCGAGCAGCGCGTCGCCGTACGCCGCGCCGACGCGCTGCGCGGGGACCTCCTGCACGACGCCGCTCACGTCGGAGACGATCTGCGCCCACAGCGATGCCTTCGTCCCGCCGCCGACGGCGACGACGCGCGCGGCCGGGCCCGCGGCCTGGGTGAACGCCTCCAGGTTGTGCCGCACGCCGAACGCGACGCCTTCGTACACCGCGCGCGCGAGCTCCGCGCGCCCGTGCGAGAGCGTCAGCCCCGCGATCACCCCGCGCGCGTGCGGGTCGCTGATCGGGCTCCGCTCGCCCGCGAAGTACGGGAGCACGAGCACGCCGCGCGCGCCCGGCGGGACCGCCGCGGCCTCGGCCGCCAGCGTCCCGAAGTCCACGTCGCCGCACAGGTCGCGCAGCCAGCCGGTCAGCGACCCCGACGTGGCCATGCCCGCGGCCAGCGACGTCGTGCCCGGCTCGACGCCGGCCGTCGCCCACAGCGCCGGGTGCCGGACGTCGCCGGAGCCGGTCACCTCGACGAGGAACATCGTCGAGCCGTACATGAGCATGAGGTCGCCGGGCCGCCGGACGCCGACGCTGAAGGCCTCGGCCCACGCGTCGATCGTGCCGGCGGCCACGGGCGTGCCCGCGGGGATGCCTGTCTCGCGCGCGCCGGCGGCGTGCACGACGCCGACCTGCTCGCCCGGCCACGCGAGCCGCGGGAGCGGCACGCCGGGCGCGACGGCCTCGGCCCAGTCGTGCGCCCAGTCCTGCGCGGCCAGGTCGTAGAGCGGGTCGCACTGGCTCGCCGAGTGGTGGTCGAGCACGTACTCGCCGGTGAGCCGCGCGACCGCGTACGAGCTGGCCATGTACCAGCCCGCGGTGCGCGCCCACACGTCCGGCTCGCGCCGGCGCAGCCACAGGAGCTTGGGGCCGAGCGCCTGGCTCGACAGGGCCGAGCCGCCGCGCGCGGCGATGGCGTCCGCGCCCAGCTCGGCCTCCAGCTCCGCGACCTCCGCGCCCGCGCGCGAGTCGATGCCGTAGAGGATCGCCGGGCGCAGCGGCCGCAGCTGCGCGTCGGCGGGCACGACGCACGGGCCGATGCCGGACACGCACACGCCGCGCAGCCGGGCTACGACGCCGGGCGGCGCGAGCAGCTCCGCGCACAGCGCACGCACGTCCGCCCACCACACCGCCTCGGCGTCGTGCTCGGCCCAGCCCGGCCGCGGCAGCGCCAGGCCGTGCGGCCGCTCGGCGCGCGCGACGACCTCCCCGGCGAGCGTCGCGAGGACGCCCTTGGAGCTGGCCGTCCCGACGTCGATGCCGAGGACGAGCTCGCTCACGCGCCCGCGGCTCCGAAGCCGTCGAAGTCCACGTCGAGGAAGCGGCACACGTCGCGCAGCGCGCCGACGTGGTCGCCCGGGATCGCGTGGATGTGGTTCGAGCCGTAGCGCGAGAGCACCTCGTCGGCGGGCGCGTCGATCCGCGCGAACGCGTGCGGCCACACGTAGGTCGAGGCGCGCATCAGCCGCTCCTCCGTCTCGTCGCCCAGCTCCTCGAACGCGCCGTGCAGCACCTGCATCCGGTAGCGGCCGTCACGCCGGGACAGGCGCGCGAAGGTCATCTCGCCGGGGGCGGCGCGGTGGTGGATCGAGGCGCCTCCGGCGGGGAAGAAGAAGTCCTCCGGGTACAGGTGGACGTGGCGCAGGTTCTCCGCCGGGTCGTCCGAGCGCCGCGCGAACCACGTGGCGTGCTGGCCGGAGTTGCACAGGTCCCACACGTCGAGGTCGGCGTGGTGGCAGCGCATGTCGGCGAACAGGACCGGCTT
The DNA here is from genome assembly GCF_056863265.1 of Parviterribacter multiflagellatus. Taxonomy (NCBI): domain Bacteria; kingdom Bacillati; phylum Actinomycetota; class Thermoleophilia; order Solirubrobacterales; family Parviterribacteraceae; genus Parviterribacter; species Parviterribacter multiflagellatus. Next base: position 185,325 of record NZ_JBXPIZ010000013.1, on the reverse strand, counting down.
GTCGCCACCGAGCGGCTTGAGCAGCTGCATCGTCAGCGCCGCGTCCATGTCGGCCTCGGTCGAGCAGACGATCGAGCGCTTGCCGCCCTCCCAGTCGTACGGGTCGTTGAGGAACGCCTCGGCGACGTCCATCGTGCACTCGTGGTCCGTCATCTCGGGCTGCCCCTTGATGCCGCAGAAGTCGAGGTGCAGGTCGTCGACGAGGTCGCGCATCGCGTGGTAGGTCGCGATCTGCCGCTCGAGCAGCTGCGGGGTGAGCCGGTCGCCGTCGTAGTGCACGCCCGCGGCGTGGTGCTCGAGCCACTCGCGCCCGGCGCGCAGGCGGGCCGGATCGACGTCGTTCGCGCGGCGGATCAGCTCGTACTGGTCGACCTCCTCGACGTCGACCCCGAACTGCGAGATCCACTGGTCCGAGCTCGAGACCGCGGTGTACATGCCCATCGGGCGCCCGCCGATCCGCCCGAACGTCGTCCCGCGCAGGCCGCGGACGGCGGCGCCGGAGCGGGCCAGGCCGTCGAGGCGCGCGCGCACGGCGGGGTCGGCGACGTCGCCCCACGCCCGCGCGTGGGTGATCCCGAGCGCGTCGAGCGCGCCGCCCGCCGCGAGCATCCCGACCATGCCGGGCTGGCTCGGGTCGACGTTGGAGAAGAGCGCGAGCGGCCCGTCGGTCTCGCGCGCGGCGATGACCGTGAAGTGGGGGAACGCCCACACCGGGATGTTCACGAGCGTCAGGTCGGGCCGCCGGTCGGCCGCCCACCGCGCCGTGCGGACCGCGACGGCGTTCGAGGTGATCGGCTCGGCGGCGACGGGGACGTCGTGCCCGAGCTCGCGCAGGGCGTTGGCGATGCGCTCCTCGACGCCGAGCGCGAACTCGGCGATGCCGGCATGGACGGACGGCCGACCGTCCGACACGGTCATCACGGCGATGGTGGCCATGGGTCTCCTGGGGTCAGGGCGTCCCGCACGATGCGCGGACGCGAAGCTCGACGGGGTGCACGACGCGCCGGGGCGACGTGCGGCCCTCGTGGACGCGTTCGAGCAGCAGCTCGATCGCGTCGGTCGCCATCCGGCGCACCGGCTGCGCGACGGTGGTCAGCGGCGGGGTCATGTGCCGCGCCCAGAACGGGTCGTCGATGCCGACCATCGCCACGTCGCCGGGCACGCTCAGGCCCGCGTCGCCGACGGCGCGCAGCGCCCCGATCGTCATGAGGTTGTTGCCGACGACGAGCGCGGTCGGGCGCGGCTCGCGGGTGAGCAGGCCGGCGACGACCTCGTGGGCGCCGTCGATGCGGAAGTCGCCGTGCACGACGCACGTCGCGTCGAGCCCCGCCGCGCGCATCGACAGCTGGTACCCGTCGAGGCGCTCGGCGCCCGTCTCCACCGAGTCGCGGCCGCTGACGTACGCGATGCGCTCGTGCCCGAGGGCGAGCAGGTGCTCGGTCGCCAGCCGCGTCGCGCGCACGTTGTCGGCGAGCACGGCGTCGGCGCGCGGGTCGGCCACCTCGCGGTCGAGCGCGACGACCGGGATGCCCTCGTCGATCAGCTGCGTGACGTCGTCGCCGCCCGGCGCGGACGGCGACAGGATGACGCCGCTGACGCGCTCGTCGGCCAGCGCCTCGAGGTACGTGCGCTGCTTCTCCGCCGTCTCGTCGGTGTTGCAGACGAGCACGTGGTGCCCGCGGCCGTGGGCGAGGTCCTCGATCGCGCGGACCGCCTCGCTGAAGTGCGGGTTCTCGATGTCGGGGACGACGATCCCGATCGCGCCGCTCTGCTGGCGGCGCAGGTTGCGCGCCAGGCGGTTCGGCCGGTAGCCAGTCTCCTCCACGGCCTTGAGCACGCGGCGGCGGTAGCTCTCGCCGACGGTGGGGTCGTCGTTGAGGACCCGGGAGACGGTCGCGGTGGACACGCCGGCGCGGCGGGCGACTTTCGCGATCGACATCAGCGCTTGAGAAATCGGTTACTCGGCACGACGGCGGCGATGGTAGGGGTACGGCCGTCGCAGTGTCAAGCCCGTAGACGGTCTGAGGTTGGAATCCCTTGACAGCGTCTTGCGGCGTCATCTACGGTTCCGCACCGTCCATCGAGAAACCGATTACTGAGTAACCGATTTCTCATCAGTCATGCGGTGGCTGCGGCCCGGAATGCGCCACACCAAGGAGGAGGTCACAACATGGGTTTCGGCTCAGCACGGGACGCGGACGTCGGACCGCTGGAGCGGCGCATCTCGCGTCGTGAGGCGCTGCGCCTCGGCGGCAGCAGCGTCCTCGGGATGAGCGCGCTGTCGCTGCTGGCGGCGTGCGGTGGCGGCGGCGGGAGCGACGACGCGAGCACGCTGACCTTCGTCTACCTCGGCACCGCCGAGCAGCAGAAGCAGTGGAACGACCTGTTCGCGCAGTTCCGCAAGGAGCAGGCGAACATCACGCTCAAGGCCACCGGCGTGCCGGTGGACAACTGGGCCGCGTTCTTCGACAAGGTCAACACGCAGATCGGCGGCGGCGTCACGTACGACGTCATCCAGGTCGCGACCGAGGGCCGCGAGCTGTTCGCGGCGAACTCGCTCCTCCAGCCGCTCGACGACTTCATCAAGGAGGACCAGGACGTCGTCGACGAGTTCCTGAAGGACGTCCACCCGAACCTCATCGAGTGGAACACCCAGACCGGCTCGCCGGACGGCAAGACGTACTACCTGCCGGGCGACTTCAACACGATGGTCATGTGGGTGAACACGAAGACGCTGCAGAAGGCCGGCGTCGACACCCCGACCGACGACTGGACCTGGGACGACTTCTACGCGGCCGGCCAGCAGGTCAAGAAGCGCACCGGCGCGTTCCTCTACCCGGCGACGGCCGAGTACTTCATCGGCGTCATGCCGTGGCTGACCACGAACGGCGCCTCGACCATGAGCGCCGACTGGAAGACCGCCACGTGCGACACGCCCGAGGCGATCGAGGCCGCGGAGTTCGCGCGCAAGCTCGTCAAGGACAAGCTCAGCCCGCCGCCGGGCGGCACGTTCGACCGCTTCACGCTCGCCGTCCAGGGCAAGCTCGCGATGTTCGGCGGCGGCCGCTGGCCGATCGTGAACATCCGCCAGCAGAACGCGGTCGAGGACTTCGAGCTCGTCGCGTGGCCGCACCAGGGCGCCGAGCGCGGGTCGCCGGTCGGCTGGGCCGGGTACCCGATCTTCCGCTCGTCCAAGAACCAGGACGACGCGTGGGCGTTCGTCAAGTTCCTCATCTCCGAGGCGGGCGAGCGGTTCTTCGCCACGCAGGGCGGGACGATCGTGCCGGCGCGCCGGTCGGTCGCGACGAGCCCGGACTTCCTCGACAACGCGCCGAAGGGGACCGAGAAGCTCTACGAGGCGCTCGAGTACGCGACGCCGATCCCGTCGCCGCCGAAGAACAACCTCATCCAGCGGGCGATCGAGGACGTCTGGGGCCAGATCCTGACCGGCAACACCGATCCGGCCGCCGGCATGAAGAAGATGCAGGCGCAAGTCGCCGAGAACGTCTGATCCCCGGAGGACCGTGGCCACCGACATCGCACATGCCGGCGGGAGAGGAGGGCGCCTGGGTGCACGCCTGGCGCCCTACCTGCTCCTCTCGCCGGCGCTCGTCCTGTTCGTGACGTTCGTCGTCGCCCCGGTCATCGGGGCGATCGCGATCAGCTTCCTGAACTGGAACCTGCTCAGCACGTCGACGTTCGCCGGGCTGGACAACTACGAGCGCCTGCTGCACGACGAGGAGCTGCACAGCGCGCTCGGGCACACGCTCGTCTTCACCTTCTGGTCGATCGTGCTGCACGTCGTCGTCGGCCTCGGCCTCGCGCTCGCGGTCAACCGCCCGATGCACCGCGTCACGCGCTACGTGCTGCGGACCACGTTCTTCTTCCCGTTCCTCATCTCGTGGGCGGCGGCCGCGCTCATCTGGCAGTACGCCCTCGACCCGACCTTCGGCGTCGCGACGTACTACGGCTCGAAGATCGGGCTGCCGGACGACTGGCTGCTGAGCACGTCGCTCGCGCTGCCCGCGCTGATCCTCGTCGACCTGTGGAAGACGATCGGCTTCGCGTTCGTCGTCTTCCTCGCCGGGCTGCAGGCGATCCCCGCGCACCTGTACGAGGCCGCGCGGGTGGACGGCGCGGGCACGTGGCACCGCTTCTGGAACATCACGCTGCCGATGCTCTCGCCGACGATCTTCTTCATCGTCGTCATCAGCTTCATCGGCGCGTTCCAGATCTTCGAGCCGATGTTCATCATGACCCGCGGCGGGCCGGACGGCTCGACGGTGAGCATCGTCCAGTACCTGTACGAGACGGCGTTCCGCGACTTCCAGGTCGGCTACGCGTCGGCGATCGCGATCCTCGTCTTCGTCGTGATCCTGCTCGCGACGCTCGCGCAGTTCGCGCTGCGCAAGCGGTGGGTGTACGAGCAGTGAGCGTCGTGTCGCGCTTCGGCGGGCGGGCCCTGACCGCCCTGATGGTGCTGCTCGGCCTGCTGATGGTCGCGCCGGTGTTCTGGGTGCTGGTGACGTCGGTGCTGCCGGCGGCCAAGCGGTTCGACCTACCGCCGACGTGGATCCCGACCGAGATCGACCTGCACAGCTTCGACCGGGTCTTCGACCTCATCCCGTACGGGCAGATGTTCCTCAACAGCCTGCTCGTCACGTCGCTGATCACGATCGGCGCGCTGACCACGAGCGTGCTCGCGGCCTACGCGTTCGCGCGGCTGGAGTTCCGCGGGCGCGACGGCCTGTTCGTGCTCTTCCTGTCGGGCCTGATGGTCCCGCAGCAGATGACGGTGATCCCCGTGTTCATCGCGATGCGCGACCTCGGGCTGGTCAACTCGTACCCGTCGGTGATCCTGCCGTTCCTCGTCAACGCGCTCGGCATCTTCCTGCTGCGCCAGTACATGCTCGGCATCCCGCGCGAGCTCGACGACGCCGCGCGCATCGACGGTGCCGGGCACCTGCGCATCCTGCGCCACGTCATCGTGCCGCTGTCCGGGCCCGCGATCGCGGCGCTCGCGATCTTCCTGTTCCAGACGTACTGGAACGACTTCTTCTGGCCGAACGTCTTCCTGTCGACGCCCGACAAGATGACGCTGCCGCTCGGGCTCGTGCAGCTCCAGGGCGCGCAGGGCGAGAGCGAGGCGGTCGTGATCTTCGCGGCCATCGCGTTGATCGTCGCGCCGCTGCTCGCGCTGTTCCTCGTCTTCCAGCGTGCGCTGGTGGACTCGATCGCCTCGACGGGGATCAAGGGATGAGCCCGGCGGTCATGGGCGACCTGCGGGTCGCGTGGCGCGGGCTGCCGATGCTGCTCGTGGCGGCGCTGCCGCTGCTCGTGGCGGGCGGCGTCGCGGCGGTCGCGGCGGCGTCGGGGAGCTGGCTCGTCGTGGCCGCCGCCGGCGGCCTCGGGTTCGGCGCGGGATGGCAGAGCTGCTGCGACGTGGCGGTGCGCGTGCGCGCGGGCGACGTGCTCGGCCCGCGGGCGCTGGCCGGCGCGGTCGGCGCGGGGCTCGGGCGCGGGGCGGTGCTCGGCGCCGGCCTCGCGGTGCCGGCCATCCTCGCCGTCGCGGCGCTGGAGGCGACGTCGATGCCGGCGGCGGTCCGGCTGCCCGCGCTGTTCTGCGACCTCGTGCTGCTCGGCCTCGCGCTGCTCGGGGCGCCGTTCGCGGGCGCCGCGCAGGCGCTCGGTCTGGCGGAGGGCCGCGGCGCGTGGCGCGCCGGGCTGGCGATCGCCGGCAGCGCGCCGCAGGCGGTGCTGGCGGCGCTGACGCTGCTCGCGGTCGTCCCGCCGGTCGTGATGCTGCTCGGGCCGGTGCCGCTGTGGGCGGCCGCGGGCCCGCTCGCGGTCGTCGCCGCGGGTGTGGCGGAGCGCGTGGCCGACGGTGTGCGGGAGGTGCGCGATGCGCGTCAGCGGTGACGCCCGGCGGGCGGTGGCGCTGCCGCTCGGCGGCGTCGGGGCGGGCCAGGTCGCGCTGGCGGCGGACGGCACGCTGCGCCAGTGGCAGCAGCTCCCGCGGCCCAACCACCGGGGCTTCGTGCCCGACAGCTTCTTCGCGCTGCGGGTGAGCGGCATCGAGCCGCCGCTCGACCCGCGCCGGGTGCTGCAGACGGCGCCGGTCGCGCCCGCCGCGGAGCCCGCGCCGAACCAGAGCGACGACGAGGTGCCGGCGCAGAACGCGCCGCCGACCGCGACGTGGCCGGCGATGGCGGCGAGCACGTTCGAGGGCCGCTACCCGTACGCGCGGGTCGGGTTCGACGACCCGGCGGTCCCGCTCGACGTGACGCTCGAGGGGATGACGCCGTTCGTGCCGCTCGACGCCGACGCGAGCGGGCTTCCGCTCGCGCGGTTCGCGGTCGCGCTGCGCAACCGCGGGCCGATCCCGGTGCAGGGCTGGCTCGTCGCGACGCTCCAGAACAGCATCGGGTGGGACGGGACGACGCCGATCGACGGGCCGCGGTGCGGGCTCTACGGCGGCAACGTCAACCGGGTCGTGCGCCGAGGCGACACGACCGCAATCGTGATGGACAACCCGTCGCTGGCCGAGGACGACCCGCGGTTCGGCGAGCTCGCGCTGTGGACGTCGGCGCCCGCGGCGGTGCTCCCGCGCTTCTCGACCGCGGCCGACGCGCTGCGGTGGGCGGACACGCTGAACCTGCAGGGGCCGAGCCAGACGCTCGACTACTCCGAGGCGTCCGTGCGGCGCTCGCTGAAGGAGCTGGTCCCGCGGATGGTCGCGCCGGTCGGGCCGTCGCCGGGCGGGCAGACGTGGGGCGGCGCCCTGGCGCTGCCGTTCGCGCTCCAGCCGGGCGAGGAGACGACGCTCGAGGTCGTGCACGCGTGGTGGCTTCCGGGCCACGACGTCGACTTCGACCAGTTCGGGCCCGAGCGCGGGCTCGCCGGCAGCCGGCTGCGGCTCGGCCGGTGGTCGGCCGACCGGCACGGCAGCGCGCTGGCGGTCGTCGACCGGTTCGACGCCGAGCGCGACGCGCTGCTGGGCGCGTCGGCGGAGTGGGCCGCGGCGACCACACGCAGCGACCTGCCCGACGCGGTCCGCGAGCTGCTCGACGTCCAGGCCGCGCACGTGCGCTCGCCGACGTTCTTCCGCACGTCCGACGGCCGCTTCTACGGCTTCGAGGGCGGGCTCGGCGCGTCGACGCGCAACTGGAACGGCGACGTCGGCGGCTCCTGCCCGCTCACGTGCACGCACGTCTTCAACTACGAGCAGGCGCTGTCGCGGCTGTTCCCGTCGCTGGCGGTCACGCAGCGCGAGGTCGAGCTGCACCACGTGCTCGGGCCGGACGGCTCGCTCCCGCACCGCGTCGTGCTGCCGCTGTGGATGCCGCAGCTGCACGGCCAGCCGATCGGCGGGCCCTCCGAGCCGGCGCTCGACGGGATGCTCGGGGCCGTGCTGAAGACCTACCGCGAGGCGCGGCAGGGCGCGGGCCTCGACTGGCTGCGCGAGCAGTGGGAGCCGCTGCGCCGCCTCATGGCGCACGTCACCGCGACGTGGGACACCGAGGGCGACGGCATCCTGCGCGGCCGCCAGCCGGTCACCTACGACATCGACCTGCACGGCCCGAACATGTTCGTCGGCGGGCTGTGGCTTGCCGCGCTGCGCGCGATGGAGGAGATCGCGAGGCTGCTCGGGGACGGCGGCCTCGCGGAGGGGTACGCCGCGCGGTTCGCGGTGGCGTCGGCGGCCTACGACGCGCTGCTCTTCAACGGCGAGTACTACGCGCAGCCCGACACCGGCGCGGCCTACGACTTCGGCGCCGGCTGCCTGAGCGACCAGCTCCTCGGCCAGTGGTGGGCGCACCAGCTCGAGCTGGGCCACCTCCTGCCGGCCGAGCACGTGCGCAGCGCGCTGCGGGCGCTCGTCACGCACAACCTCCGGCGCGGGTTCCGCGGGTTCGAGCACGGCTACCGCGTGTTCGCCGACGCGGACGACACCGGCCTGCTCGTGTGCACGTGGCCGCGCGGCGGGCGCCCCGAGGTGCCGGTCCGCTACTGCGACGAGGTGTGGACCGGCGTCGAGTACCAGGTCGCCGCGCACTGCCTCATGGAGGGCCTCGTCGACGAGGGGCTCGAGCTGGTCGAGGCGGTCGCGGGCCGGTACGACGGCACGCGCCGCAACCCGTACAACCACCTGGAGTGCGGCGACCACTACGCGCGCACGCTCGCGGGCTGGTCGGTCCTGGAGGGCCTGACCGGCCTGCGCTACGACGCGCTGCGCCGCCGGCTCGCCGTGGCGTCGCGACCCGGGACGTTCCCCTTCGTGGCCGGCTCGGGCTGGGGGACGATCGCGGTCGCCGCCGACGGCGCCGTGACGGTCGCGTGCTCGGGCGGTGTGGTCGACGTGGACGTCCTGGCGGTCGACGGGCGCGAGCGCGCGTTCGGCGGCGCGCTCGCGGCTGGCGACTGGCGCGTGGTCCGCGCGTAGGCGGCGCTCAGGCGACCGCGGACAGGTCGAGCGCGGCGACCCGAGCCGGGTCCGCGAGGATGTCGAGCGCGACGATCCGGTCGCCGGCGATCTCCACCGCCATGACCGAGAACGGGCGGCCGTCGCGGAACGTGACGGCGCCGGGGACGCCGTTGACCAGGGCGCGGCGCATCTGGAGCGTGCGGTCGCGGCCGAACATCCGCGCCTGCCCGGCGACGTTCTCCGCGCCGCGCAGGAGCTGCACGGCGCCCGGGCCGAGGTCGGCGCGCAAGACGACGTCGGGGTCGAGCACCGCGAGGAGGCCGGCGAAATCGCCCTCCCGCCCGGCGGCGTGGAAGGCGTCGAGGATCTCGCGCCGGCGCGTGCGGTCCGCCTCGTCGCTGGGCGTCCCGCCGCGCACGCGCCGGCGCGCGCGGCTGGCGAGCTGGCGGGTCGCCTCGGGCGTGCGGTCGAGCAGCGTCGCGATGTCGCCGAACGGGACCGCGAAGAGGTCGTGGAGGACGAACGCGACGCGCTCGGCCGGCGACAGGGTCTCGAGCACGACGAGCAGCGCGAACCCGACGCCCTCGGCCAGCTCGGCCTCGGCGTGCGGGTCGTCGGCGGCCGTGACGACCGGGTCCGGGACCTGGTCGACGAGCTCCTCCCGCCGCGCGGCGCGGGCGCGCAGGACGTTGAGGCACACGCGCGAGACGACGGTCGTCAGCCAGCCGCCGAGGTTGTCGATCGTCGCCGGGTCGGTGCGGCTCAGGCGCAGCCAGGTCTCCTGCACGGCGTCGTCGGCCTCGGCCTGCGAGCCGAGCATGCGCTGGCCGATCGCACTCAGCCGGGCGCGGTGCTGCTCGAACTCCTGGGCCAGATCGATCTCGGTCATGTCGATGTCACGTTCCTCGTCGGGGGTGGGTCATGGGGGTGACCCGCCCACGCCGTGTCGTGTGACACGGCCTTCCGAAGGAGAGCATCATGGAGACCACCGCCCTCGAGTCCCGCACCGGCCACCCGGTGTTCCTCGTCCCCGGCGCGATGGAGGCGCTCCAGGCGCTGCACAAGGCGATCTCCCGCGTCCGCGTGTCGCCCGGCCTGCTCGAGCTGATGAACCTCCGCGCGAGCCAGATCAACGGCTGCGGCGTCTGCGCCGTCCAGCACCCGAAGATCGCCCGCAAGCTCGGCGAGAGCGACGACCGCCTGTTCGCGGTCGCCGCCTGGCGCGACGCGCCGTTCTTCACCGAGGCCGAGCGCGCCGCGCTCGCGCTCACCGAGTCGCTGACCCGCATCGCCGACAGCGCCGACCCGGTCCCGGACGAGGTCTGGGACGAGGCCGCACGGCACTTCGACGAGCAGGAGCTGGCGGCGCTCGTCCTCTCGATCGCCGGCATCAACGTCTGGAACCGCGTCAACGTCGCGACGCGTCAGGTCGCCGGTCAGGAGTGGTGACCGGCTCCGCGGCGGCCGGCGGCTCGGACGAGCTGCCGGCCGCCCTGCGGAGCCAGCGCTTCAGGAGGGCGGCGAGCGCCTCGAGCCGGAGCGTGTCGTCGGGGAACACGGCGAGCTCACCGCCCCGCGACCGGCACCGCCGCGCCGTGCGGGGCGACCGCCTCGCGCAGGACGCGCAGCGCCTCGACGAAGATCTCCGAGAACGTGGGGAACGGCTGGATCGTGTCGCGGAGGACGTCGAGCGGGACGCGCGCGCGGATCGCGAGCGTCGCCTGCTGGAGCCACTCGCCCGCCTCCGGCCCGAGCGCGTAGGCGCCGGTGAGCCGCTCGCCGTCGCTGAGCAGCGTCAGGAAGCCGTTCGACTCGGCGTACGCGTGCGTGTAGGTGGCGGTCTTGGCGACCTCGGCCAGCCGCGCGGTCGCGCTGAACGGCGCGTCGGTGGCGCCGACCGCCGCGGCCTGTGGGTCGGTGAAGACGACGCGCGGGACGGCCTCGTAGCTCGCCTCGCGCGGCTCGCCCAGGATGTTCGCGGCGACGACCTCGCCCTCGTACTTGCCGACGTGGGTGAGCGGCCAGACGCCGGTCACGTCGCCGATCGCCCACAGCCCGTCGCCCGCGCTGAGCCGCGCGTCGACCGGGACGCCACGCGGGTCGGGTGTGATGCCGACGGTCTCCAGGCCGAGGTCGTGCACGCGCGGCCGGCGGCCGGTCGCGACCAGCAGGCGCTCGCCCCGGACCGTGCGGCCGTCGGCGAACGTGAGCACGTAGTCGCCGCCGTCGCGGTGCGCGCGGGTCGCCGTGGCGCCGGTGACGATGGCGATGCCGTCGCGGGCGAGCGCGTCGGTGAGCGCGTGGCCGAGCGGCGCGGCCTCGCGGTCCAGCACGCGGTCGGCGTTGGTGACGAGCGTGACCTCGCCGCCCAGCCGGCGGGTGGCCTGGGCCAGCTCCACCCCCGCCGCGCCGGCGCCGAGGACGACCAGGCTGCGCGGGACCTCGGTCATGCTCGTCGCCTCGCGCGTTCCCCACACGCCCTCCAGCTCGCGCAGGCCGTCGACCGGCGGGACGAACGGGTCGGCGCCGTTGGCGAGCACGACGTGCTCGGCGGTGTGGCGCACGCCGTCGACGTCCACCGCGCCCGGGCCCGCGAGCCTGCCGTGGCCGCGCAGCAGCGCGATGCCGTGGTCGGCGAGCCAGCGCTCCTGCCCGGCGTCGGTGTGGCCCGAGACCATGTAGTCGCGCCACGCGAGCGCGCCGGCGACGTCCACCTGCGCGCTCGCACCCGCGTCGCGGGCGGCCTGGACGGCCTCGCCCGGGCGCAGCAGCGACTTGGACGGGATGCACGCCCAGTAGGAGCACTCGCCGCCGACCAGCTCGCGCTCGACGACGGCCACCTTCAGGCCGCCCGCGGCCAGCGCGCCGGCCGTGTGCTCGCCTGGCGAGCCGCCGCCGAGCACGATCACGTCGTAGTCCTTGCTCATCGCTGACCTCCGTCGGTTGGGGGGGACGGGGACAGCGTGCGCCGCTCGGGGGCCGCATCGCACCCGGGGATGCCCGGGTCCAGACCCGGGAGTGCACGGGTGCGAGTGGATCCGCGGCGCGGCAGGGTCGGTCCACGAACGTCCCACCCTTCCGATGGAGGCACCATGAGCGGCAGCGCCACGCAGGACACCACCACCGTCCCCGAGACCCGGGTGCGGGACATGAAGCTCGAGGTCGTCGTGCTCCCCGTCAGCGACGTCGACCGGGCGAAGGAGTTCTACCTCGGCCTCGGCTGGCGCGAGGACGCGGACCTGGCGACGAGCGAGGACTTCCGCGTCGTGCAGCTCACCCCGCCCGGCTCGCCGGCCGCGATCATCTTCGGCACCGGCGTGACGAACGCCGCGCCGGGGTCGGTCGAGAGCCTGATCCTCGTCGTCGACGACGTCGAGGCGTCCCGCGCCGAGCTCGCCGCGCGCGGCGTCGACGTGAGCGAGGTCTTCCACGACGAGGGCGGCATCTTCCACCACGCCGGCACCACGGCCCGCGTGCCCGGTCCGGACCCGGAGCGCCGCTCGTACGGCTCGTGGGCGTCGTTCGAGGACCCCGACGGCAACGGGTGGCTCCTGCAGGAGATCACCACGCGCCTGCCCGGGCGGTGAGCGCGGTGGACGTCGCCGCGCTGGCCGAGCTGCTGCGGGAGACGGCCGAGCACCACGACGCGTTCGAGAAGGCGACGCCGGCCCACGACTGGTGGGACTGGTACGCGCCGTACCTCGCGGCGCGCCAGCGCGGGGCGTCCCCGGAGGAGGCCGAGGTGGCCGCGGACGCGTACATGCGCGACACGCGGGGCGTCGTCCGCGCCTGACGGTCAGCCGGGCGGGGCGGCGCGGGCGGCGCCGGTGGAGCCGGTGGCGCCGGTGGAGCTGCGGCGCACGAGCCGCCACGCCACGTCGCCTTCGACCGCCTCGCCCAGCGCGATCCGGGCGCACCGCGCGCCCTGGTCGCGCAGCGACTGCGCGACGGTCGTGAGGCCGGCGGCCGCGGCGGCGTCCGAGTCGTCCCACCCGGTGACGGCGATCTCCGCGCCGGCGCGCGCCGCGGCGTGCAGGACGCCGATCGCCAGCTCGTCGCTCATCGCGGCCACCGCGTCGGGCGGGTCCGGGCCGGCGAGCAGGGCGGCCGCGGCGTCGTGCGCGGCGGCGGCGGTGTTGCGGGCGCAGACCGCGACGCGGACGTCGTCCCAGCGGCCCCCGCGGTCCTCCCACGCGGCGCGGTAGCCCTCCAGCCGCTTGCGCGTGACGCGGAACCTGGCCGCGGCGGGGTCGGGACCGGCGACCGTGCCGGTCGTCCGCTCGCGGTCGACGGGGAAGCTCACGACGGCGGGCCTGGCGGCGTGCGCGAAGGCCTCGGCGGCGACCGCCCGGGCCGCCGCGCGGTCGTCGGCGGCGACGAGCGGGAGTCCCTCGCGTTCGGGCCCGCCGTGGATCGCCGCCGGGCGGCCCGTGGCGGCGATCGCGTCCACGACCGGGTCGTCGTCGGCGGTGGTCCAGACGACGAACCCGTCGACCGCCGCGTCCGCGATGCGCTCGCCGTCCTCGGGCGCGCCGGTGAGCGGGAGGATGGTGAGCGCGAGCCCGTGCTCGACGCAGACCTCGGCGACGCCGGCGAGGAACCGCGCGGCCTGCGGGTCGTCGAACGCGTACGTCAGGTGCTCGCCCAGCACGACGCCCAGGGCGCCCGCGCGACCGCGGCGCAGCGAGCGCGCGACGGGGTGCGGCCCGGGGTAGCCGAGTTCGCGCGCGGCGGTGCGGACCTTCTCGCGCGTGGCCTCGGAGACCCGCTGCGGCTGGGCGTAGGCGTACGACACGGTCATGGCCGAGACCCCCGCCGCGCGTGCGACGTCCGCCATCGTGGGTCGCCGTTTCGGGACGATCGTGTAAGGATACACCTGGACTGTGTATCGGTACACAAACCTGCGGGCATACGTCGTGTTCGCGGCGTTCGGCGCGTTCTGGGGAACGTGGGGCGCCTCGGTGCCGGCGATCCGCGACCAGACCGGCCTGTCGGAGGGGGAGCTGGGGACCGCGCTGCTGTGCGTCGGGGCGGGCGCGCTGCCGGCGATGCCGATCGCGGGGCGTGCCGTCGACCGCTGGGGCGACCGCGTCGCCGCGACCACGCTCGTCCTGCTCGGCGTCGCGGGCGTGGCAGTGGCGCTGGCCGCGCGCGATCTCATGACGCTCGCGGCGGGACTCGTCGTGCTGGGCGCGACGTCGGGCGCCGCGGACGTGGCGATCAACGCGACCGCCTCGGCGGCCGAGCGCACGACCGCCCGCCCGGTCCTCACCCGCGCCCACGGCGCGTTCTCCGCGGCGGTCGTGGTGTCCAGCCTCCTCGCCGGCGCCCTCCACGGGGCCGACGCGCCGCTCGCGCTGCCGTTCGTCGTCGCCCTGGCTGTCGCGGCCCTGGCGGCCGCCGCGCTCGTCGCCACGGCCACGCCCGCCGCTGCCGATCGCCCCGCCGCTCCGGGTCGCCGCCCCGCTCCTCCCGCCGTCGCGCTCCCGCTCACGGCGCTCCTCCTCGCCGGCGGCCTCGGCGCGCTCGCGTACGCGGTCGAGAACGCCCACCAGAGCTGGGGCGCGGTCTACCTCGCCGACGTCCTCGCCGCCGATCCGGCGGTCGCGGCGGCCGGGCCGGCGGTGTTCGCGGGCGTCGCCGCGGTGAGCCGGTTCGCGGTCAGCGCGGTGCGGCTCGGTCCGGTGGTCCTCGTCGTCGCCGGCGCGGGGACGGCAGCCGGCGGCTCGGCGCTCGTGGCGGCCGCGGGCTCGGTGCCGGTCGCGCTCGCGGGTCTCGCGCTCGCCGCGGCGGGGACCGCGGTCGTGTTCCCGACGCTGCTCGCGGCCGCCACGGCCCAGGTCGGCGAGGGCGCGCGCGGCCGCGCGACGTCCGTCGTCACGACCGTCGCCTACCTCGGCTTCCTCGCCGGCCCGGCTTACGTCGGCGCCTGGGCCGCGGCGACCAGTCTTCCTGGCGCGATGCTCGCGGTCGCCGGCCTCGCCGCGGCGCTCGCGCTCCTCACCCCACCCGCAGCCGCCCGGATCCGGGCCGCCGGACTCGCAGCCCGAGCTCCGGCCGGGGCTCCGGCGCCACCGACGGAGCGCGCGCGAGCGCGTGGGACCTGACGCCTCGGAAGCGGCGCTGAGCGACGGCGACGCTCAGCGCTTGCGCGTGCTGCCGCCGGTGCGGCGCCGTGCGGCCGAGCGCGGCGGGGTGGAGCGCATGTGGTCGCGCACCGGCCCGAGCAGGGCGGCCAGCGCCTCGACGTCGCGGTCCGACAGCGGGTCGAACAGGAGCTGGTTGATGACCTCGATGTGGCCGGGGAACACGCGGGCGAGCCGCTCGCGCCCGGCCTCGGTGATGGTGACCGTGACGCTGCGCTCGTCGTCGGGCGAGGGGGAGCGCGTGACCAGCCCGGCCTTCTCCAGCAGCCCCGCCTGGTACGTCAGGCCGCTGCGGCTGTAGACGACGCCGTCGGCGAGGTCGGTCATGCGGTGGCTGCCGTCCGGCTGGTCGCCGAGCCGGGCCAGGAGCTGGAACTGGACGTAGCTCAGGTCGCCCGCCTCGCGCAGCTGCTGCTCGACCGCGTGCTTGAGCAGGCTCGACACCTCGATCAGCGCGAAGTACGCGCCGAGCTGGGCGGGGTCGAGGGTCGCCGGCCGGTCGTCGTCGGAGGGCATGCCCAAGATCGTACTTGCTTCGAATTCGAAGCGGTGCTACGTTGGTCGCCATCAGGTGCTTCGAATTCGAAGCACACGGTCCGATCAGAGATGAGCAAGTCATGAAGGCAGTGCGTTTCCACGAGTACGGCGACACCGACGTCCTCCGCTACGAGGACGCCGAGACGCCGGTCCCCGGCGCGGGCGAGGTCCGCATCCGCGTCGCCGCGACGACGTTCAACCCCGTCGACGACGGCATCCGCGGCGGCTACCTGCGCGAGGTGTTCCCGGTGACGCTCCCGCACGTGCCCGGCATCGAGGTCTCCGGGACGGTCGACGCGCTCGGCGAGGGCGTGGACGGCGGCCTCGCGGTGGGCGACGACGTCATCGGGTTCCTGCCGATGGTCGCCGCCGGCGCGTCCGGCGAGTACGTCGTCGCGCCGGCCGAGGTCCTGGCGCCCGCGCCGGCGAGCATCCCGCTCGCGGACGCCGCCGCGCTGCCGATGGTCGGCCTCACCGCGCGGCAGGCGCTCCTCGACGACGCCGGGCTGACGGCCGGTCAGCGCGTCGTGATCAACGGCGCCGGCGGCGCGGTGGGCGGCTACGCGGTGCAGCTCGCCAAGCGGGCCGGCGCGCACGTCATCGCCACCGCCAGCCCGCGGAGCGCCGAGCGCGTCCGGGCCGCGGGGGCGGACGAGGTCGTCGACCACACCACCACCGACCTCGCCGCGGCGGTGGGCGAGCCGGTCGACGTCCTGCTCAACCTCGCCCGCATCGCGCCCGAGGATCTGGCCGCGCTCACGGCGCTGGTCCGCGACGGCGGCGTCGTCGTGAACACGGTGCCGACCATCCCGACGCCGGCCGACGAGGCCCGCGGCGTGCGCGCGGTCGGGGTGTTCGTCCGCAGCGACGCGGCGCAGCTGACGGAGCTGGCCGACATGGTCGACCGCGGCGAGCTGCGCGTCGAGGTCGCCGAGCGGGTCCCGCTGGCCGAGCTCGCGTCGGTCCACGCCCGCGCCGCCGCGGGTCAGCTGCGCGGCCGGACCGTCGTCCTCGTCGCCGCATCCTGACCGCGAGACCGAGCTGGCCGGGTCAGTGCTCGTGCTTGATCACGAAGAACGAGCCGCGGATCGTCCCGGCCAGCTTGGACTTCTGGCGGGCGAACTTGAACCCCGCCGCTTCGAGCTCCTCGGGGATCTCCATGCCGTCCGCGAGCTTGAAGCCGACCGCCCGCTTCCCGGCGGGGTCGAGCGCGTACATGACGTTGATCGCCAGGCCGCTCTCGTAGAAGACGTACGCGAAGCGGATGCCGTCGACCTCGAAGGCCGAGGCCTCGAGCGGCCGCGAGGCGATGACCAGGTCCCGCTCCTCGGCGAGGATCCGGTGCACCCACTCGACCGTCTCGGCGGCCTCGCTCGCCGGCTCGACGGTGAAGACGTGGTCGTACTTGTTCTTGAAGTACCGCGCCTCGTTGGCGCGCAGCCCGGCCAGCGCGTCGGCGTGGGGCGACGAGTCGAGGCCGGCGGTCGAGACGGTGGCGAAGTCCACGGTGGAGGTCATGGACGCGAACCTACGCGGCCGTCCTCCGCTGGGCTTCTCGAATCCTGACGACTTCCTCGCCTGCCTCATCACCGGCCTCGCGGCGCCAGCTGCCGTCGCCGCCGCCGTGACCGGTCACCTCCCGCCCGCGGCAGCCCCCGCCGTCCTCGCCGCGCTCCTCGCGCTCGGCCTGCTCCTCAGCGTGCCCGCGCGGCTCGCTCCGCCGGACCACCGCGAGCCGGTTCGCCTGAAGGTCAAGGCGTCCGGCGAGGACGCGCGCGACGTGGCCGTCGCGGTCGCCGGCGCGCGCGTCGCGCTGTGGCTCGGCCGCAAGATCCTCGCGGTGGAGTGGCTCCTGCTCTCGTGGCTGACGCTGCGCCGCGTGCGCGCCTAAGCGGGCCGCTGTGCGGAGGCGGTTGCCGTGGCGGCCGCCTCCGTCAGCGCCTCCACCAGCGCGGCGGTGGCGGGCGGGTCGGGCGGCTCGCCGTAGGTCGCCGCGTAGATGTGGCGCTTGATGTCCGGCAGCTCGGTCGCGACGACGCCGTCGATGTGGTGGGCGAGCAGCGACAGCCCGGTCTGCGTCGCGACCCCGAGCCCGGCGGCCACCCATGCCTGCATCACGACCATGTCGTCGGAGCTGTAGGCGATGCGCGGGTCGAACCCGGCGTCGGCGCACACCGCCAGCAGGTGCCCGCGGCACCGCTCGCACCCGGCGATCCACGTCGCGTCGCGCAGGCTCGCCAGCCCGCCCTCCTCCGGTCGCGTCGACAGGACGTAGACGGCGTCGTCGAGGAGGTGGTGGAGGCGCACCTGCGGCGGCTCGGGCTCGGTGTCGTCGTAGCGGAAGATGATCGCGACGTCGACCTTGCCGGTGCGCAGCAGCTCGAGCGCGTCGCCGGGATGCGTGTCGGTGAGCTGGATCTCCAGGCTCGGGTACCGCGCCGCGAGCGTCGCCACCGCGGCGGGGACGAGCGACCCGTTGGCCGACGCGAACGCCGCCAGCCGCACGCGGCCCGCGTTGAGGCCGACGTGGGCGGAGAGCTCCGCGCCCGCGGCGTCGATGCGGCCGATGATCTCGGCGGCGCGGTCGGCCAGCAGCTGCCCGGCAGGCGTGAGCCGGATGCCCCGCCCGACGCGCTGCAGGAGCTGCGCGCCCGTCTCGGCCTCGAGCCGCGCGAGGTGGTGGGTCACCGACGGCTGCGAGTAGTGCAGCTCCCGCGCGGCGGCGGTGACCGAGCCGTGGCGTGCGACGGCGTCGATGACGCGCAGCCGCCTGACGTCCAGCATGGATCAACCCTATCTATCGGTCACCGTCGAAGTTGGCATTGGACGTATGGGCGCGCCGTCGGGAAGCTCGACGCATGCCTGCCACCGAGATCCGCTCCACCAGCCGGCTCGGGCCGCTCGTCGCCGGTGTCCGCGCCGCCGTGGACACCCACGCCGACTGGGCCGAGACCGCCGGGCTCGTCGCCGACGAGCTGCGCCGGCACCTGCCGACCCCGGACGTCCTGACCGCCGAGCAGCGGCTCGGCTCGCCCGACGACTACGTCGCCCACGTGCTGCACGTCGAGCCGGACGGCTCGTTCTCGATCGTCGCGCTCGTGTGGCGGCCCGGCCAGGTCACCCGGATCCACGACCACGTCACGTGGTGCGTCCTCGGCGTCATCCAGGGCGTCGAGCGCGAGGAGCTGTTCGACGCCGACCTGCGCCTGATCGGCCGCAGCGAGAACCACGTCGGCGACGTCGGCGGCTTCGCGCCGCCCGGCGACATCCACCGCGTCCGCAACACCGGCGACACGACCGCCATCTCGATCCACGTCTACGGGACCGACGTCACCCGCGTCGGCTCGTCCGCCCGCCGTTACTACGACTGAAGGAGCCCGGCCATGTCCCTCGCACGCGTCCACAACTTCGCGATCTCGCTCGACGGCTTCGGCACCGGGGAGGGCCAGAGCCGCGACCTGCACTTCGGCCACGCCGGCGACCGGCTGCACCAGTGGATGTTCGCCACCCGCTGGTGGGAGCCCGGCGGCAGCGGCGGCGTCGACGACGCCTTCGTCCAGCAGCACGATCCGGGCATCGGCGCGGAGATCATGGGCGCGGGCAAGTTCGGCCACCCCGGCTGGCACGAGGAGCCCGACTGGCGCGGCGCGTGGGGTCCGAACCCGCCGTTCCACACGCCGGTCTTCGTCCTCACCCACCACGTCCGCCCGCCGATCGAGATGGAGGGCGGCACGACCTTCCACTTCCTCGACGCATCGCCGGCGGAGGCCCTCGAGACGGCCCGCGAGGCCGCGGGCGGCAAGGACGTTCGCATCGGCGGCGGCCCCACGGTCGTCCGCGACTTCTTCGCCGCGGGCCTGATCGACCACGCCCACATCGCCGTCGTGCCGATCCTCCTCGGCCGCGGCGTGCGACTGTGGGACGGCCTGGAGGGCGTCGAGCAGGACTACGCCGTCGAGGCGACGTCCTCGCCGAGCGGGGTCACGCACGTCACGTTCACCCGCTCGGCGCGCTGACGCGCCGCGCGGGCCGCCCCCGAGAACGGCGAAGGGCGCCCGACGGGCGCCCTTCGCTCAGCTCTTGCGGTGTGGCTGGAGGATCAGCCGCAGCCGGTGGTGCTGCCGCAGGACGAGCACGTGTAGCACGAGCCGGTCCGCTGCATCATGCCGCCGCACTGGCTGCACGCCGGGCCGAGGTCGAGGCCCACCATGCGGGCCGGCACGACCGGCGGCGTGTCGGTCAGGGCCGACGCGGCCGGGACCGTCGTGGCCGGCTGGGAGCCCGCGACCGTCGGGAGGCCGGGGGTGCCGGCGGCGGCCTGCGGCTTCGCGGCGCCGTTGCCGTTCGTCGGGGCCGGGGTGGCCGGGCCGGCGGTGTCGGAGGAGATCGACAGCGCGGTGTCCTGCGCCATCTTCTTCGCCCGCACCTCCTGGGTCATGATCCCCAGCTCCTCCTGCGTGTCCGCGTCGAGGAAGCGCGAGGCGAGCCAGCGCATCATGTAGTCCGGCATCGACTTCGCGAACGGGATCTCCGGGTTCTGGGTGATCCCTTCCGGCTCGAAGCGCATGTACGCGAACTTCTGCACGAGCGTCTCGAGCGGCACCCCGTACTGGAGCGCGATCGAGATCGCCGTCGCGAAGGAGTTCATCATGCCGCGGAGGGTCGAGCCCTCCTTGCCGACGTCGGTGATGAAGATCTCGCCGACGGTGCCGTCCGGGTACATGCCCGCGGTGATGTAGCCCTCGTGGCCGCCGATCGAGAACTTGTGCGTGATCGACTGCCGCTCGACCGGCATGCGGTTGCGCGACGGGGCCAGCTCGAGCTTCGTCTTCGTCACGGCCTCGAGGACCGCGGCGTCGAGCTCGGCCTTCGTGTACTCGGCGCCCGGCTTGGCCGGCTCGTCGCTCTGCGCCTCGGTGCGCAGCGCCTGCGCCGTCTTGGAGCCGTCGCGGTAGATCGCGAGCGCCTTGACGCCCAGCCGCCACGCCTCGGTGTAGGCCTCGGCGATGTCGGCGACGGTGGCCGTGTTCGGCAGGTTGACCGTCTTGGAGATCGCGCCCGACAGGAACGGCTGGACCGCGCCCATCATCTTGATGTGGCCCATGTGCGAGATCGCGCGGTCGCCGACGGCCACGTCGAACACGGCGAGGTGCTCCTCGGCCAGGCCCGGGGCCCCGACGATGGTCGCGTTCTCGTTGACGTAACGCTCGATCTCGACGATCTGCTCGTCGGTGTAACCGAGCGTCTGCAGCGCCATCGGGATCGTGCGGTTGACGATCGTCATCGTGCCGCCGCCGACGAGCTCCTTGAACTTCACGAGCGAGAAGTCGGGCTCGACGCCGGTGGTGTCGCAGTCCATGAGGAACGAGATGGTCCCCGTCGGCGCGAGCACCGACGCCTGCGCGTTGCGGTAGCCGAACGCCTCGCCGGCGTCGACCGCGTCGTCCCACACGCGGCGCGACGCTTCGAGCAGGGCGGTGTCGACGGTCGCGGCGTCCGGGATCGCGTACGACGCGTCGCGGTGCATCCGCATGACGCCGTTGTGCGCGTCGCGGTTCTCGGCGTACTTCTCGTACGGCCCGAGCGCCGCGGCGATCTTCGCCGACTGCAGGTACGAGCGGCCGGTCATGAGCGCCGTGATGGCGGCGGCGGCCGCGCGGCCCTCGTCCGAGTCGTACGGCATGCCGTTCGACATCAGGAAGGCGCCGAGGTTGGCGTAGCCGATGCCGAGCTGGCGGAACGCGCGGGCGTTCGCGCCGATCTCCTCGGTCGGGTAGCTCGACGGGCCGACGATGATCTCCTGCGCGAGGAAGACGATGTCGACGACGTGCTCGAAGGTCTCGACGTCGAACGAGCCGTCCGGACGGCGGAACTTCATGAGGTTCAGCGACGCGAGGTTGCAAGCCGAGTCGTCGACGTGCATGTACTCCGAGCACGGGTTCGAGGCGTTGATGCGCCCCGAGTTCGGGCTCGTGTGCCACTGGTTGATCGTCGTGTCGTACTGGATGCCCGGGTCGGCGCAGCGCCAGCCGGCCTCGGCCATCGCGTTCATGATGTCCCGCGCGCGGACGGTCTCGACGACCGAGCCGTCGGTGCGGGCGATCAGGTCCCACGTGTCGTCGTTCTCGACGGCCTGCATGAACTCCTCGGTGACGCGCACCGAGTTGTTCGCGTTCTGGTACTGGATCGACTGGAAGCCCTCACCGTCGATCGACATGTCGAAGCCCGCCTTGGCGAGGGCCTCGGCCTTGTCCTCCTCCTTGGCCTTGCACCAGATGAAGTCGAGGATGTCGGGGTGGTCGACGTCGAGGACGACCATCTTCGCCGCGCGGCGCGTCTTGCCGCCCGACTTGATCGTGCCGGCCCACGCGTCGGCGCCGCGCATGAAGGAGACCGGGCCCGAAGCGGTGCCGCCCTTGGACAGCTGCTCCATCGAGCCGCGGATCTTCGACAGGTTGATGCCCGAACCCGAGCCGCCGCGGAAGATGCGCCCCTCGCGCGTGTTCCAGTCGAGGATCGACTCCATCGTGTCCTCGACCGAGAGGATGAAGCAGGCCGAGCACTGCGGCTGCTCCTCGAAGCCCACGTTGAACCAGACCGGCGAGTTGAACGCCGCCATCTGGTGGAGCAGGATGTGCGTCAGCTCGGCCTCGAACGTGTCGCCGTCCTCGACCGAGGCGAAGTAGCCGCGCTGACGACCCCAGTCGGCGATGGTGCCCGCGACGCGCGAGATCATCTGCTTGACGGAGGACTCGCGGGCCGGCGAGCCGAGCTGGCCGCGGAAGTACTTCTGGGAGACGATGTTGGTCGCGTTCTGCGACCACGAGACCGGGAACTCGACGTCCTTCTGCTCGAAGGCGACGCGGTCGCCGTGGCCGATGCGCGCGTCGCGCTTCTCCCACTCGACGGCGTCGTACGGGTGCACTCCCGGCTGGGTCAGCAGCCTCCGGACCGACAGGGGCTGACCAGGAGCCGTGTCCTGGATGAGTGCGGTCTGCGGGGTGGCTGCCATTCCGGGGTTCTCCTTCTTCCTCTGGTTGCGTCGCCAGGAAGATCCGGCGCCGTCGATGACCTGCAAGAGCGGGTCATGGAGGGTCGCTCGCGGCTCGGATGGAAAAGCGCCTCGCGAGCCTCAGACCCCGCAAATGAGGAGAAAAAACGTGAACGAGACCTTGCAGACCAGTTTACGACGGCGCGCGACTTCGTGACAGAAGTGCGCAGGAGGTGCGCAGGGACTCAGGAGCGGCGCGGGCGCCCGCCGCGGAGCCAGTCCGTGAAGTCCGCCCAGGTGCCGCTGACGTGCCAGCCGGACTCGGCGAGCGCGTGGCGCCAGCGGGCGAGCCAGACCGGGTCCCACGCGAAGAAGCGCGCGAGGCCCCAGACGAGCAGGAGGAGCAGGACGAGCGCGCCCGCGGCGATGCCCGCGATGGCGCCCGGGGGCAGGTCGTCGTCGTCCTCGTCCGCGGGGGTCGTCGCGGCCGCGTTGGCAGCCGTGTCCGTCGCCGGCGGGGTGGTGGTCGCGGGCGGCGGCGTCTGCCCCGCCGCGGCGGGATCCGGCGTGGTGGGCGTCGTCGGCGTCGTCGGCGTCGTCGCGGTGGTGGCGGTCGTCGCGGTGGTCGCGGTCGTCGTCGCCTCGATCTGCGTGCCGGCCTCGTCGTCGTCGCAGCCCTCGGACGCGGTCGCGATCGCCTGGTCGAGCGCCGCCGGGAAGCCGGGCGCGAACTGCCCGATGTCGCCCGGCATCTGCTCCTTGGCCTCCTGGAGCTTCGGGCCGCCGTGGTCGCACGCGGTGATGCGCTCGTCGCTCTGGTAGTCGGCGAGCACGTCGTCGAAGGCGTCGGCGTGGGCGCCCGCGGGGAACGCGAGGAGCCCGGCCAGCGCCGCGGTCAGGACCGTCCGGCGGAGCATGACTGGCCGCAAGCTAGCAGTGCACGGGCGCCACGACGCCCGGCACGAACGGTGCCGACGGGCTACGGCGAGACCGCGACCGACAGCACCGCGAAGATCAGCAGCGCGACGCACAGCAGCCCGACGAGCAGGAGCGCGACGCCCGCGAACCGCTCGCGCGGAAGCCACCGCGGCTGCGGCGGGGCGAGCGCCAGCGGCACCGCGGGCGCGGCGCCGGAGGGGGCCTCGTCACGGTCGGTCACCTCGGGGAGGTCGAGCGCCGGCAGCTCGACGGGCTCCGCGACGTCCTCGGTCGCCTCGCGCAGGCGCTCCTCGAGCAGCGCGACGTGGTCGTGGAACGCCGCGAGCTGGCCGTCGCGCTCGTCGAGCAGGGCGTCGCGGGCGGCGAGGGCCTCATCGCGCGTGGTGACCTCCACGTGGAGAGCCTCGACCTCGGCGTCGCGGGCAGCGAGCGCCTCGTCGCGCGCGATGAGGTCGGCGCGAAGGGTCTCGAGCTCCGCGAGCGCGTCGTCGCGGGCGGCGACGCCCGCACGGAGCGCGTCGAGCTCCGCGCGCACGGTGGCGAGGTCCGCCCGCGCCACGGCGGCCTCGTCCTCCCGCGCGACGAGGTCGGCCCGCAGCGCCTCGATGGTCGCGTCGCGGTCGGCGACGTCGGTGCTCTCGCGCGCCGCCGCGAGCGCCACACGGACCTCGTCGAGCTCCGACCGCGCCGCGTGCGCCGCCTGCTCGGCGCCCTGCCGCGCCGCCTCGACCCGCTGCAGCTCGCGCTCGATCTCCTCCAGCCGCGCGACGGCCTCCTCGGACGCGGTCGCCCGCTCCGTCGCCTCCGCCAGCCGCCGCTCGAGCTCGCCGATCCGCAGCGCCGCGCGCTCGGCGTCGCCGGCCTCGGACAGCGCCGCGGAGAGCGACGCCTCCAGCTCGGTCACCCGCCCGCGCGCGCGGTCGAGCCGCTCCTCCAGCGTCTCCGCGGCCGCGCGCGCCTGGTCGCGCTCGCGCGCCGCCCGGCCCGCCTGCCGCCAGGCCTCCTCGACGTCCTCCGCGCGCGACTCGGCCTCGCGGCGCGCCTCCTCGGCCTCGTTGACTCGCCGCCGCGCCGCGCGCACCGCCTCCGCCGCCTCGGCCCGCGCGACCCGCGCGGCCTCCTCGAACGGCTCGGCCCGCGCCGCGCGCTCCTCCGCCGCCTCGCGGGCCGCGACCTCCCGCCGCACCCGGGCGATGGCCTCGTCACGGAGCCGGTCGAGCTCGCGCCGCATGGCCGTCAGCGCCGCCTCGGCCTCGGCCGCCAGCGCCTCGGCGGCCGCCCGTGCGCGCTTCTCCTCCTCCAGCCGCCGCAGCGTCTCCGCGGCGTCGGTGGGGCGCGTGGAGACCGGGCGCTTGCCCGAGGCCGGCTCGGGTCGCTCCAGGTCGAACAGGTGGCGGCCCGTCTCGAGCGCGAACGCCATCCCGCGCGTCTCGACCAGGTCGCGCGGGACCGAGAACGCGGCTCGCCAGCGCGGCCCGTCGGGGGCGGCGAGCGGCGCGGCCTCGTCGGGGCCGGGCAGGGGCGCCAGACGGTGCGTCCGGCGGCCGTCGTCGAGCACGAGCAGCGGCGGGGACAGGCGCTCGCGCTGGGGCGCCCGCCAGTGGCCGGAGATGCGCAGCAGCGCGGTGTCCGGCGTCGCCGAGACCGACTCGAACCGCTCGACCTCGAACTCAGGCACGCGCGGAGTCTAGGTGCGGCGGATCGCCGAGAGCGCCTGCGCCAGCACGTCGGCAGGATCGCGCGAGGCATCGAGCACCCGGAACCGCTCCGGCTCGGCCCGCGCGAGCGCGTCGTAGGCATCCGCGATCGCCTCGAAGAACGCGGGGTCCTCGCGCTCCAGCCGGTCCTTGCCGTCGCCGCGCCGCTCCTGCCGTGCCGCCGCCTTCCACGTGTCGAGCCGCAGCAGCAGCGTCAGGTCGGCCTCCAGGCCGTCGGTCGCGAAGCGGTTGAGCTGCCGGATCGCGTCGACGCCCAGCCCGCGGGCGGCGCCCTGGTAGGCCAGCGACGAGTCGACGAACCGGTCGAGCAGCACCGTCTCGCCCGCGTCGAGCAGCGGCCGGACGCGCTCGGCGACTAGCTGCGCGCGCGCGGCCGCGTACAGGAGCGCCTCCGCGCGCGGCGCCACGGCGAGCTCGGGGTCCTTGACGAGCGTGCGGATGCGCTCGCTCAGCTCGACCCCGCCCGGCTCGCGCAGCAGCGTCGCGCCCAGCTCCTCCGCCAGGCGCTCCGCCAGCGTCGTCTTGCCGGCGCCGTCGATGCCTTCGATGGTGATCAGCACGGTCGTAGGATCATGTCGGGTGAGCGCCCTGGCCGGCATCGAGCAGCATCCCCACGCCGCCGCGGTGCTCGCCGGCGACCCCTCGCACGCGTACCTGTTCGCCGGCCCCGCGGGGTGCGGCAAGGAGGAGATCGCGCGCGGGTTCGCCGCCCGGCTGCTGAGCGAGGGCGCCGCCGATCCGGACGGCGCGGCGGCCCGCGTCATGTCCGGCGCGCACCCGGATCTGACCTGGATCACGCCCACGTCGTCGGCCGGCCTGCTGGTCGGCGACATCGATCAGGCGGTGGTCGCCGCGGCCACCCACACGCCGTTCGAGTCGCGCCGCCGCGTGTTCGTCATCGAGCACGCGGACGCGCTCAACGACCAGGCCGCGAACAAGATGCTCAAGACGCTCGAGGAGCCGCCGGAGTACGCGCACCTGATCCTCCTGACGTCGCGCCCGGGCAAGGTGCTGCCGACCATCGCGTCGCGCTGCCAGCAGGTCCGGTTCGCGGTGCCGACGCCGGCCCAGGTGGCGGCGCGGCTGGAGCGGCAGGGCGTCGCGCCGGAGCTGGCGCTGGCGTGCGGCCGGCTCGCGCTCGGCGACGTCGACCGCGCGCTGCGGCTCGCCCTCGGCGACGGCCCGGCGCTGCGGCACGGCGCCGAGAAGCTCGCCCGCGCCTGCCTGGCCGACGACCTCGTCGACCGCCCGTGGGTGGCCGTGCTCCAGCGCGCCCGTGACCTCGGCGCGAAAGCCGCCGACGAGATCGAGGCGCGCACGGCCGAGGAGGTCGAGCTCGTCCCCAAGAAGGAGCGCAAGCGCGTCGAGCGCGAGGGCGCCGAGCGGGGCAAGCGCGCGTCGCGCCGGGCGATGCAGGAGGCGCTGGACCAGGGGCTGGAGCTCGTCGGCCTGTGGCTGCGCGACGTGGCCTGCGTGGCCGACGGCGCGGAGGAGCTCGCGCACAACGCGGACCGCCTGGACGTCCTGCACGAGGACGCCGAGGGCCGCTCGTCCGGCGCGCTGCGCGCCGGGCAGGAGCACGTCGAGGAGACGCGCCGCCGGCTCGACCTCAACGTCAGCGAGGAGCTGGCGCTGGAGCAGCTGGCGTTCCGCCTCGCCGAGACGCTCGGCCAGCGGTAGTCGTCAGCCGATCGCGGCCACGAGGTCGCCGGCGAGCGCGGAGCACGCCGCGCTCACGAACGCGGGATCGCCGACCAGTGCTTCCGCCCGTCCGGCCATCATGGCGCCAAGGCCCGTCGGCCCCACGGCGAACAGCTCGCGCAGGTGCTGCAGCCCGATGTGCGTCGCGTCGCCGGCGAGCACGTCGGCCGCGAGCGACCGGAGCCGGCTCGCCAGCACGCCGGTGTCGCTCGCGACGAGCAGTCGATAGACGTCGTGCGCGTCCTTGTCGAGCAGCCGATCGACGTCGCTCTGCCGCTCGCCGAGCTTGTGGAGCTTCGCGACCAGCAGCGCCGCCGGGCCCGCGACGCTGATCGTGGCTTCCCGGGCGTCTCCAGGAGCCAGGGCCCCGACGCGCATCGGCGCGTGGTCCACGACCGCCGCCTCGAGCCCGGACGTGCGGCGGGCGGCGTGACGCCCGTGTGGCGGGATCCGCGCGCCGCGACGACCGCCGTCGCCCGCGAGCGCCGCAGGAACCAGCAGATCGACCGGGATGCCCGACGGCGACAGCCAGCGGCCCGGTTGCGGGTGGTCGGGGTCCCGCCGGAAGCCTGCGTCTCCCATGGCTGCCTCGACCAGCGGCGCCTCGGCGAGGCGCCGCGGATCCAGTGCGAGGTCGCTGTCCCTGGTGGCTTCGGCGAGCGCGACGGCCGCGCCGCCCGTGTGCAGGTAGATCGCCTGGGCGCCGATGAGCACGAGGGCATCGCGCTGATCGGCGAGCGCGACGAGCGCGTCGAGCAGCGCCGACCGCGCGGCCGCCATCAGGTCAGCGTCGCCAGGCCCGTTCATCGGCTTCCATCCAGTCGAGCAGCGCTTCGGCCTCGCTCGGTGCTCGGCCCGGTCCGGTGAGCAGGTCGACCGCGACCTGACTCGGGGCGGCGAGTCGTAGTCCGTCCCGGGCCACCGCGCGCTCGAACACCACGTCGTACGTGGTCTCGGCAAGGACGACGTTCGCTCCATGGGCGACCGGTCGGAGATCGAGGCGTTTCGCGGCGGCGTCGAGGTCCCGGACGTAGAGCGAGGCGAGCCGCGCGGGCGCGTACGGGGCGAAGCGTTCCGCGGCCAGAGAACCGGTGACGACGTACCCCAGACCCTCCTCGGCCGCGAGTCGCCGCTCGAGCGCCGGGAGCCCGCGCGGTTCGAGGAACGTCCCCAGCCTGTCGGACGAGGAGAGCCCGTAGTCCCGGCTCCACCGCTCGAGCAGCGCGCGCCAGCGGACGTCCGTGATGGGCCCGTACCGGTTGCGCGTGAGCAGCTCCTCCTCCTCGAGCAGCCCCACGACGCGGTACGTGGCGCCGGTGGACGCGCCCGCGCGTGCGGCCAGCTCGGGTGCCGTGTACGGCGGGGCGAAGTCGATCAGCGCGCGAACGACCCGTGCCGCGGCCGGCCCCTGCAGCGTTGAGCGGGGACGCCCGGGGCCCCGCCACGGGTCGCGGTCATCGCCGCGGTCGTGCAGGAACACTGCCGGGCGGTCGGCGCGGACCAAGAGGTTCCCGGTGGCGTCCGCGTAGCCACTGCCTCCGGCCGCGATGCGTTCGCGGGTGGCGGGCGCGAGGTACCGCGCGACGAGGAGCGTCGTGACGCCAGAGCCCGCACGGCCGGTCGCCGCCACGCGGAGCGCCTCGAGGGCGAACGGGACCTCGCGTGTGGCGATGAGCCGCTTCACCTGCACGAGCACGGTCAGCATCTCTCCGTCCGGTGCGTGGATCGCGATCTCGGCATCCACGCCGGCGTCGGCGGGCGAGGACACGACGGCGAGCTCCATCGACCACGGAGATGGGAGGCGACCGCGGAGAAGGTCGAACGCGCGGCGGAGGAGCTGCGACTCGGACGGCGCGGCGGGGTGAGGCGCGGAGCGCGGCACGATGCGCATTGTCACCGCATCTTTCGTGAAATACAAGACTTCCGCTCGTACCGGAACCCCGGATTAGGTAGAAACCCCGCTTGGCGGGCCGGTGATCACCCGATCGGGCCGAGGTTCGGCGTCCGGCCGTGGAGCTCGTGCGCGAGGAAGCGCGAGAACTCCGGGTGCCGCGGGCCGTGGAAGTCGCTGGAGCCCGTGGTGAGCAGGCCCGCGGCCGTGCAGTGGTCGTCGAGCAGCGCGACCTGCTCCGGCGTGTGGGTGACGTAGAAGACCTCGACGCCGTCGAGCCCGGCGGCGCGGAAGCGGTCGATGGTGTCGAGCGCGGCGCGGTCGGCCTCGACGTCCCAGAACGGGTGCGCCCACACGGCGACGCCACCGGCGCGGTGGACGAGGTCGATCGCCTCGGCGACCGTGGGGAACGTGCGGCGGCGGTACGCGGGCGTGCCCGGGATGAGGTAGGCGACGAGCAGGTCGGAGAACGTGTGCAGGCCCTCGTCGGCGAGGCGCTGCGCGTTGGCGGGGTGGTCGAACGCGGCGCGCGCGAGGTGCGGGCGGCCGATCGGCTTGCCGGCGGCGCGGCGGGCGTCGAGCGGGGCGGTGTCGAGCACGAAGCCCGCCTCCCGCAGCGCGTCGGCCATCCGGTCCGCGCGGGCGGCCCGGTCGGCCCGGTAGCGCTCCAGCTCGGCCAGCAGGTGCGGGTCGGTGTGGTCGATGCCGTAGCCGAGCAGGTGGAGGTCCTCCCCTTCCGGCTCCACGGTCGAGATCTCGACGGCGGGAACGACCCGCACGCCTTCGCGCTCCCCCGCCGCCAGCGCCTCGGGGACGCCGTCGACCGTGTCGTGGTCGGTCAGCGCGAGCAGCTCGACGCCGGCCCTGGCCGCCGCGCCCACGACCTCCGCCGCGGGCAGCGCGCCGTCGGAGTGGGTGGAGTGGGACTGGAGGTCGAACGCGACGGGGGACACGGTGCGGGGTATAGCGTCCCGGACCGCGCGCCGATGCCCTCCGCCGCAGAACGCCAGCTCCTTCTCGCCCCTGACCCGATCGCCCGTGCGGCGGCCGGGATGGCGCCCGAGCCCGAGCAGCGCTGGATGCTCCGCCAGCCTCGCGCGGTGCGGCGCTCGTTCCACGACGAGGTGCTGGGGCGCGGCGGGCTGGACGACGAGGCGGCGATGCAGGTGTGGATGCTCCACCAGCCGCTCGACGTGCGCCGCTCGTACGCCGAGCACGTGCTGGCCAAGGACCCGGCCGCCCCGCGCGAGATGGCGTGGATCCTCGGCCAGCCGGACGAGGTCTGCCGCTCGTTCGCCCGCTTCGTGCTGCTCGGCGAGCCCGCCTGAGCCCACGCGCGCCTGCGGTCAGACGGCCTTGCCCGGGTTGAGGAGGCCCTGCGGGTCGAGCGCGCGCTTGATCGCGTGGTGCAGCGCGTGCGCGTCCCCGAGCTCCTCGTGCAGGTACGGGCGCTTGAGGAGCCCGACCCCGTGCTCGCCGGTGATGGTTCCGCCCAGCGCGAGCGCCTCGTGGACGATCGCCGCGAACGCGCCGCGCGCCCGCTCGACGGCGGCCGGATCGGTGTGGTCGTAGACGACGGTCGGGTGCATGTTCCCGTCGCCCGCGTGGCCGAAGGTGCCGATCAGGACGCCGTGCTCGGCCGCGATCCGCTCCACGCCGGTGAGGAACGCCGGGATCGCGCCGAGCGGCACGCCGACGTCGTCGAGCAGCGTCGCGCCGCTGCGCTCGAGCGCGGGGAACGCCATCCGCCGCGCGGCCATGAGCATGCGGCCCTCGGCCTCCTCGTCGGTCGTGACCGTGATCGACGCGCCGGCCTCGTCGCAGATCCTCGCGAGCCGCGCGATGTCGTCCGCGCCCGCGGCGCCGCCGGAGTCCACGCGCGCGAAGACCATCGCGGCGGCCTCGCGGTCGAGCTCCATCGGCTCGAGGTCCTCGACCGCGTTGATCGTCGTGCGGTCCATCAGCTCCAGGACCTGCGGGCGCTCGCTGCGGACGATGCGGGCGATGGCCTCGCCGGCGCCGGGGAGGGTGGGGAAGCTCGCGGCGAGCGTGTGCGCGCGGGGCGGCGGCGGGAGCAGGCGGACGGTCGCCTCGGTGATGACGCCGAGCGTGCCCTCGCTCCCGCACAGCAGGCCCGCGAGGTCGTAGCCGGCGACGCCCTTGCGGGTCGCGTGCCCGAGGCGGTGCGCCTCGCCGTCGGCGGTGACGACCTCCAGCGCGAGCAGCGCGTCGCGCGTGACGCCGTACTTGACGCAGCACAGGCCGCCGGCGTTCGTGGCGACGTTGCCGCCGATGGTGGAGAACTCCCAGCTCGCGGGGTCGGGGGCGTACCAGAGGCCCTCGGCCCGGGCCGCTTCGCCCAGGCGCGCGTTGATCACACCGGCCTGCACGGTCGCGGTGAGGTCGCCCGCGCGGACGTCGGTGATGGACGTCATCCGCTCCAGGGAGAGGATCAGGCAGCCGTCGACCGCGTTCGCGCCGCCGGACAGGCCGGAGCCGGCGCCGCGCGGGACCACGGGGACGCCGTGCTTCGCAGCAGCCCTCACAGCCTGCTGCACCTCGCCGGTGGAGCCGGGGCGGACGAGCGCGACCGGCGCCCCCGCGTCGAGCAGCCCGGGCGCCGCCTGGTCGCGGCGGTAGGCCTCCAGGACCCCCGGGTCGGTGTCGAGCGGCCCGGCGCCCCGGAGCTCGTCGAGGAACGCGGCGGCGAGGGCCGCGCTCACGCGGGGCGCCCGTCGTAGAAGCCGAGCACGTGGTCGCGCATCCGCTCGCCCGCCTCGACGGCGTCGCGCCGCTCGATCGCGGTGAGGAGCGCCTCGTGCTCGTCGATCAGGCGGTCGAGCACCGGCTGCGGGTTCGGGAGCGCGCGGAGGTGGTCGAGGAGGTGCGAGGCGATGGAGTCGCGCACGGCGAGCATCACGAGGTGGAGCGCCTCGTTGCCGGACGCGCTGGAGAGCGCGAGGTGGAACCGCACGTCGGCCTGCTCGAACGCCTCCACGTCGGGCCCGGCGGCGACCATCATCTGCAGCTCGTAGCGGGCGTCGTGGAGGTCGGGCCGTGGGCGGCGGCGCGCCGCCGCCTCGGCGATCGCGGCCTCCAGGGCGCAGCGCAGCTGGACGAGGTCCCCGAGCGGGACGCGGCCCAACCGCATCAGGTGGACGAGCGCCTCGCGCACCGGGCCGGTCGACAGGTTCTCGGCGGCGGCGACGCGCAGCGGCGCGGTCGGGCCGGCCGCGACGACGAGCCCCTGCGCCTGCAGCGCGCGCAGCGCCTCGCGCACGCTGGTGCGCGACGCGCCCAGCTGCTCGGTCAGCTCGCGCTCGGACGGAAGCGGGTCGCCGGCCGAGAGCGTCCCGTCGAGGATCGCCTCGCGCAGCTGCTCGGCGACCTGGAGGTAGACGGGTCGTCGCACGACGCTCTCGAAGGACGCCATGGCGCGGAGCCTACCTCCTCGTCTGGACTGCTGGTCTGACAAGCGCGCTGCCGGGCGTGCGACGATGGGCGGCATGGCAACCCAACTGGTCCACACCTGCGTCCGCGTCGTCGACCCCGAGGCGTCGGTGCGCTTCTACGAGGCGCTCGGGTTCGAGCAGCGCGGCCGGCTCAACTTCGAGAGCGCCTACAACGTCTACCTCGGGCTGCCCGGCGGCGGCGACACGCTCGAGCTGACCGTCAACGTCGGCCGCACCGAGCCGTACGACCTCGGCGAGGGCTACAACCACGTCGCCGTCACGGTCGAGGACATCGACGCGGTGCTGGCGAAGCTCGCGGAGATCGGCGTCCAGCCCGAGAAGCCGCCGTACCGCCCCGGCGGCCGCGACGAGCTCCCGCGCATCGCGTTCGTCGCCGACCCCGACGGCTACCGCGTCGAGCTGATCGACGGCGGCCGGTTCGACACGCCGCAGGACCCGCCGCACCCCTCGACCCAGGGCTGACCTCGCGGCCGCGCGGCGCAACGTTCGCGCCGCGCGCGTCCGGTCTGCTTGTCAGACCAGCGGGTCAGGAGGTAGGGTCGGCTGCGGAGAGACGCCGGGGCGGGATCCCGGCGACGATGCTGGAGGAGAAGGGTCCATGGCCTCAGCCCCCGCGGCAGCTGCTGCCGCTTCCGCGCCCACGGCGCCGGCCGACACCGAGGCGGCCGTCCGCGCCGTCGCCCGGGTCATCCGCGCGATGTTCCCCCACGAGCGCTTCCCGGACGGGCCGTACGAGCGGAGCGCGCGGACGATCGTCGACGCGACCAAGGACGACGTCCGGTTCCGCACCCAGCTCGAGCAGGGGCTCCGCGACCTCGACGCGCTCGGCGGCGCGCCGTTCGCCGAGCTGGCGCCGGACAAGCAGCTGCAGGCGCTCCAGGCGATCAGCCACACCGAGGTCTTCGAGGGCATCCGCTCCCGCGTCGTCACCTCGCTGTACGACGACCGCGACGTGTGGACGCTGCTCGGCTACGAGGGCCCGTCGTACGAGCAGGGCGGCTACGTCGACCGCGGCTTCGACGACCTCGACTGGCTCCCCGACCCGCGCGTCGAGGAGTGGGACGGGGGCACGCGCTGATGCCGCGCTACGCGCAGGACGACGCCGACGTCGTCGTCGTGATCGGCTCCGGCGCCGGCGGCGGGACGCTCGCCAACGAGCTGTGCCAGCGCGGCGTCCGGACGGTCGTGCTGGAGGCCGGGCCGCACCTGACCAAGGACGACTGGGTCAACGACGAGTGGCCCGCGTTCAACCAGATGGCGTGGCTCGACAACCGCACGACGAGCGGCTCCTGGCGGATCGCGAAGGACTTCCCGAACCTCCCCGCGTGGACGGTCAAGGCCGTCGGCGGGACCACGACCCACTGGGCCGGCGCCTGCCCGCGGTTCAAGGCGCACGAGTTCCGCATCAAGTCCGAGTACGGCGGCGGCCTCGACGGCGCGAGCCTGCTCGACTGGCCGCTGACGCTCGAGGAGCTCGAGCCCTACTACGACCAGGCCGAGAAGCGCATCGGCGTGACGCACCGCCATGGCCGCCCGCCGCTCCCCGCGAACAACAACTACAAGGTGTTCGCCAACGGCGCCGAGCGCGTCGGCTACAAGGGCTACGCGACCGGCCCGTACGGCACGAACGCCGAGCCCTACGACGGGCGCCCCGGCTCGATCCAGGACGGGTTCAACTTCCAGGGCGACAAGAACGGCTCGAAGTGGTCGACGCTCGTCGCCGAGATCCCCAAGGCCGAGAAGACGGGCAACCTCGACCTCCGCGCGGAGTCGCAGGCCGTCCAGATCACGCATGACGCCAAGGGCCGCGTGGACGGCGTCCTCTACCTCGACGCCGACGGCAACCTCCAGCGCCAGCGGGCGCGCGCGGTCGCCGTGGCCTGCAACGCGATCGAGACCGCGCGGCTCCTGCTGCTCTCCGCCAGCCCGCTCTTCCCCGACGGCCTGGCGAACAGCAGCGGCCAGGTCGGCAGGAACTACATGCGGCACATGACCGCGAGCGTCTACGGACGCTTCGAGGAGCCGGTGCGGATGTACCGCGGCGAGACGATGGCCGGCATCTGCACCGACGAGGCCGGCAACGACACCGACCGCGGCTTCGCGGGCGGCTACTACATGGAGACGCTCTCGCTCGGCCCGTCGTTCCTCGCCGCGTTCGTCGAGCCCGGCGGCTGGGGGCCGGACTTCACGGAGATCATGGAGGCGTACGAGCGGACGGCGGGGATGTGGCTCGTCGGCGAGGACATGCCGCAGGAGACCAACCGCGTGACGCTCAACCACGCGGTCACCGACGCGCACGGCCTGCCCGTGCCGAACGTCCACTTCGACGACCACCCGAACGACGTCACGATGCGCGAGCACGCGTGGAGCCGCGGGGAGGCGATGTACGAGGCGGTCGGCGCGGTCGGCACGCACCGGACGCCGCCGTACCCGTCGACGCACAACCTCGGGACCGCGCGGATGAGCGAGCGGCCCGAGGACGGCGTCGTCGACAAGTGGGGCCGCGCGCACGACGTCCCGAACCTCTTCGTCAGCGACGGCAGCGTGTTCACCACGGGCGCCGCGGCGAACCCGACCCTGACCATCACCGCCCTCGCGATCCGCCAGGGCGAGCACCTCGCGGAGGAGATCCGAACCGGCGCG
The DNA here is from genome assembly GCF_056863265.1 of Parviterribacter multiflagellatus. Lineage (NCBI taxonomy): Bacteria > Bacillati > Actinomycetota > Thermoleophilia > Solirubrobacterales > Parviterribacteraceae > Parviterribacter > Parviterribacter multiflagellatus. The sequence goes on along the minus strand of NZ_JBXPIZ010000013.1, from coordinate 150,861 downwards.
CTGTGACCCTCGCTTCGCCGCCGCTAAGCTGTGCTGCTCACGGCGCGCGCCCGCCCGCGCGCGCCGCGAAGTGCCGACATAGCTCAGCTGGTAGAGCACTTCACTCGTAATGAAGGGGTCCCCGGTTCGAGTCCGGGTGTCGGCTCCTCAGCAGCACGAAGGCCCGCCGATCTGGCGGGCCTTCGTCGTTCCTGCAGGCCTCGCGCGTCGCCGCGCGGGGCGGTCAGTCGGTGAGCGTGAAGCGCCCGACGAGCCGGTCGAGGTCCTCGGCCGTGCGGCTGAGCGCCTGCGCGGACGCGGCGATCTCCTCCGCGGACGCCGAGGACTCCTCCGTCGAGGCCGAGACCTCCTGGGCGTTCGCCGACGACTGCTCGCTCACGGCGGCGACCTCGGCGATCTGCTCCTGCATCCGGTGCGCGTCCGTCGCGATCGACTCGGCGGTCGTGCGGATCTCGCGGACCCGCTCGCCGACGCCCTCGACCGTCCCGACGATGCGCTCGAACGCCTCGCGGGTCGCCGCGACGCGGGTCGTGCCGTCCGCGGAGTGCTCGCGGGCCTCGCCCACGGCCTGGACCGCGGTCTCGGTCCCCGCCTGGATCTGGCGGACGAGCTCGGTGATCTCGGCGGCCGCGTTCTGCGACTCCTCGGCGAGCTTGCGGACCTCCTCGGCGACGACCGCGAACCCGCGGCCCTGCTCGCCGGCGCGGGCGGCCTCGATCGCCGCGTTGAGCGCGAGCAGGTTCGTCTGCTCGGAGATGCCGCTGATGGTCTGGACGATCGTGTCGATCTCCTCGCTGCGCGTGGCGAGGTCGGAGATCGCGACGTCCACAGCCTCCGACGAGCGGGCGACGGCGTCCATCGCGGCGGTGGCGGCGGTGGCGGTGTCGGCGCCCTCCTGCGCGACGTCGCGGGCGGCGACGGCGGCCTCCGCGGCCTCGGCGGCGCGCTCGGCGCTCTGGGTCGCGGCGGTCACGGTGTCGTCGGCGACCATGCGGATCTCGTCGATCTGGCGCGCCTGCTGCTCGGCGCCGCTGGCGACCTCGCCGATGGCGGCCGCGATCTCACCGACCGCGCGGCCGGTCTCGTCGGACGTCGCCGCCATCTGCTGCGACGCGCTGTTGACCGTGCCGGCGGTGCCGGTCACCTGGCCGAGGATCGAGCGCAGGTCGGTCACGAGCGCGGAGAACGCGTTGCCGAGCGTGTCGCGCTCGGACTTCGGCGTGATCTCCACCGTCAGGTCCCCGCCGGCGACCTTCGTGGCCGCGCCGGAGATGTCGCGCTGGTAGTCGACGATGGCCTCGAACGAGCGGGCCATCCGGCCGACCTCGTCGTGCGAGCGCACGTCGAGCGCGACGTCGGTGTCGCCCTCGGCCAGGCGCTCGGCGGCCGCGGCCACCTCCTGCACCGGCTTGGCCAGGCGCTGGGCGACGAAGACGATCATCGCGGCCGCGGCGAGCAGCAGGACGAGCGCGACGACGATGAGCTTGGTCCGCAGCGCGGCGGCGTCGGCGAGCACCTCGTCCATCGGCGCGACGGTCAGGTACGCCCACTTGCCGGTGGCGACGGGCGCGCTGCTGACGAGGACGTCCTTGCCGGTGAACGGGTCGGTCGTCTCGGCGTGCGCGGCGCGGCCGGCCTTCACGGCGGCGGCGATCTGCGCGAGCTCCCCGCTGCCGTCCTTCTCGGCCAGCTTGGTGAGCGTGCCGGTGCCGAGCTGCTTCTTGTCCGGCGCCGAGACGAGGATGCCGCCGTTGGAGACGAGCATCGCGTAGCCGGAATCGAGGATCTTGCGCTTGCTGATGGCCGCGTGCTGCTGGTCGAGCGTCGCGTCGACGCTCGCGGCGCCGATGAAGCGGTCGCCGGCGTACATCGGCACCGCGTAGCTCGTCCACACGATGCCGTCCCAGGCGTACGGCTCGTTCACCACCGCACGGCCCTCGTCACGCGGCTGCGCGTAGAAGGCGTCGTCGTCGGTCGGCGGCTTGCTCAGCGGGTGGAACGCGAGCTTGTCGCCCTCGCGCGAGAAGTACGTGCCGAAGCGGCCGTCCTTCATCGCGCCGGTCGCCTCGTCGCCACGGTGGGCGGCGTCGGCGCCGTCGAACGCGTTCGGCTCGAACACGAACCCGAACGACATGAGCGAGCGGTCGCGCACGCCGAGCCGGCGCACGTCGTCGAGCACGGCCGCGCGACTCTGGCCGCGGTCGCCCTCGACCATGGTCGCCAGGGCCTGCGCGGACGTCATCTTGGACGCGACCTCGGCGTCGAACGCGTTGGCGTCCGCGGCCGCGGTCTGGCCCATCTTCTCGACCGCGTCCTCCCGTGCGCGGTCGGTCGCGCTGGTGATCGCCAGCGTGGCTAGCGCCGCGAGCGCGAGCACGACGACGGGGAGGAGGTAGGTCAGCATGCGCGCACGCAGGGACCCGGTGAGAGCGCGGGCCGGCCGCGCGACGAACGAAGGCATAGCTCTCCGCAGGTCGGACGAGCCGCCGGGATGTTGAGGGGGTCAGGCGACCAGCGTGGACGTGCGTTCAGTCACGAACGCCCGACTTGGCGCCGCCGCGCTCAGTCGACCACGAACGCGAGCAGTCGGACGTTCGTGCTGTCCTTGCCCGTGTTGGTGCCGACCACCTCCTCGGTGACGTGGAGCGTGTGCGTTCCGGCCGGGACGTCCGGCGTGATGCCGCTCGCGAGCATGAACTCCTCGTTCGACTGCCCCTTCGGCGTGGAGACCACGTAGAAGACGCCGCGGGCGTTGCGCGCGGCCGGGGTGTCCCGGTCGATCGTGACACCCAACCTGCGCGTGCAGTGGGTGGCGCTGCCGGCGGCGCAGTCGAGGCGGAACGACCCGCTGAGCTGCACGAAGATCCGGCCGGGCTCGTCGAGCGTGATGGTCGTGCCGTAGCCGACGAGGATCGGCGAGACGGTCGGGTTCGTGATGTCGGACCCCGCCACGGTGATGCCGGAGATGCCGGCCGGCCCGGGCTCGCCCTGCGGCCCGGCGACGCCCTGCAGGCCCTGGACCCCCTGCAGCCCCGGCTCCCCCTGCGGGCCGGCGGGACCTTGCGCCCCGGTCGCGCCCGCGGGGCCGGTGGCGCCGGCCGGGCCGGTCGCGCCGGTCGCGCCGCGCGTTCCGGCGGTCGACTTCGCGTCGAGCTTCTTCCGCACGGAGCTCGCGAGCTTCGACTCGCTCACCGCGCTCTTGCGGATCTGCGCCGACCCGACGCTGTTCTTCGGCAGCTGCACCGCCGCGTAGGACGTGCCGCCCAGCGCGACGAAGAGCGCGAGGAGGCCGATGTGGTGGCGCTTCAGGTAGGCGAGCATTGGCGCGGGAACGCTACCGGTCGTGTCAAGCGGCACGTGCGGCGCGTGGCGCGGCGCTCGTACCCTTGACGCGTGCCCGAGACCGAGCGGTTCGACCCCACCGCGTACAGCACGTTCCGGTTCGTCTCCCGCTCGATCGACGGTGACGGGCGGGTGGAGCTGCGGTACGCGCTCGACGACGCGCACGAGTTCGTCGAGGTGTACGAGGTGCCCGTCCCGGACGGCGGCATCCCGGAGGGCGACCCGCGGGTCGAGGCGATCCTCGACCTCCTCCACTGGACCGCCGGCGTCAGCTACTACAAGACCGCCGTGCCGCCCCGCGTGGCCATCGACGGCGACCGGCAGCCCACGCCCGCGGCGGCCGACCTGCTCGAGGCGCTCTACAGCGAGGGGCTGGGGGAGTTCGCGTACCGCAACGCGCTGCCGCATCTGCCGCGACCGGTCTTCCCGCGCGCGCCCGCGCGCGAAGCGGCCGGCGAGCAAGGGCGTGGGGAGCTGCGCCGCGTGCTCGTCCCCGTCGGCGGCGGCAAGGACTCCGCGGTCGCGATCGAGATCGTCCGCCGCTCGGGTCTCGACCTCGCGCTCTTCTCGGTCAACACCGCCAAGCCCATCGACGCCACGGTCGAGGTCGCCCAGCTCCCGCGGCTGCTCGTCCGCCGCCGGATCTCCTCCCACCTGATCGAGCTCAACGGGCAGGGCGCGCTGAACGGGCACGTCCCGATCACCGCGATCGTCTCGTGCGTCGCGCTGCTCACGGCGGCCCTGCACGGCTTCGACGCCGTCGCGCTGGCGAACGAGCGCAGCGCGAACTTCGGCAACGTCGCGTTCGACGGGGTCGAGGTCAACCACCAGTTCTCCAAGAGCGCGCTGGTGGAGCGGATGTTCGCCGCCGCGCTCGCCGAGAGCGCTCCGGGCCTCCAGCTCTTCTCCATCGTCCGCCCGGCGTCGGAGCTGGCGATCGCCCGCGCGTTCGCCCAGCTCGACGCGTACCACCCGGCCTTCACGAGCTGCAACCGCAGCTTCACGATCGACCCCAGCCGCCGCCTCACCCACTGGTGCCGCGACTGCGACAAGTGCCGGTTCGTGTTCCTCGTCCTCGCGCCGTTCCTCGACCCCGACGCGCTGGAGCGCATCTTCGGCGGCGCGATGCTCGAGGACCGCGCGCAGTACGACGGGTTCGCGCAGCTGACCGCGACCGGCGGGCTGAAGCCGTGGGAGTGCGTCGGCGAGGTGGAGGAGAGCGTCGCCGCGATCCGCCTCCTGGCCGCCGACCCGCGCTGGCGCGACCAGGCGAACGTCAAGCGGCTGGCGGCCGAGGTGCTCCCGCGCTTCGACGGGGCCGCGAGCACCCAGCCGGACGCCTACTTCCGCCTGAGCGACGAGCACGGCGTGCCCGACGAGCTCCTCGACGACGTGCATGCGCTTCTCGGAGCTTGACGGCCGCACGGTCGGGGTCTGGGGCCTCGGCCGCGAGATCCGCTCGTTCGCGACCCAGCTCGCGCGGCGGCTGCCGGGCGCGCGCATCGCGGCGGTCGCGCTCGACGCGCCCGACGCGGAGGAGCTGCCCGACGAGGTCGCGGCGTTCGCGCCCCGCGTCACCGGCCCGGGCGCGGAGGCGGTCGCGGCGCTCGGCGCGTGCGACGTCGTCGTCCGCTCCCCCGGTGTCTCGATCCACCGCGACGAGCTGCGCACGCTCGCGGCCCGCGGCATCCCCCACACGACGCCGACCGGCCTGTGGCTCGCCGAGCACGGCCCGCAGCGCGTCATCGGCATCACCGGCACGAAGGGCAAGTCGACCACGGCGACCGCCGCCGCGCACCTGCTGCGCGCCGCCGGCGTGCCGGTCGAGCTGGCAGGCAACATCGGCCGCCCGGCACTCGACCTGCTCGACGTCGCCGGCCCCGACACGTGGGTCGTGCTCGAGCTGTCGAGCTACCAGATCGCCGACCTGCCGGCCGGCCCGCAGATCGCGGTGATGACGAACCTCTACGGCGAGCACGTCGACTGGCACGGGAGCGTCGAGACGTACCGGCGCGAGAAGCTCCGGCTGCTGAGCCTGCCCGGGGTCGCGACCTGCGTCCTGCGCCCGGCCGACGCGGAGGCCGTGGCGGCGGCGAGCCGGACCGCGCTGCGGGTCGTGTTCGAGACGCCGGAAGGCTGGCATGTCGAGAGGGACGGCGGGATCGCGGACGGCGCGGGCGTGCACGTCGCAGCCGACGCGCTCCCCCTCCGCGGCCGCCACAACGCCGCGAACCTCTGCGCCGCCCTCGCCGCCCTCGACGCCGCCGGCCTCCCGCGCCCGGCGGACCTCGCGGCCGCGCTCACCGGCCTGGAGCCGCTCCCGCACCGCCTCCAGACCGTGCTAACGCGCGACGGCGTGGACTGGGTCGACGACTCGATCTCCACCACGCCCGAGTCGACGCTCGCGGCGCTCGCCGCCTACCCCGGCCGCGACCTCGTGCTGATCGCCGGCGGCACCGACCGCGAGCAGGACTTCGCGCAGCTGGCCGCCGAGCTGGCGCGCCGTCCCGACGTCACGCTGCTCGCCGTTCCTCCCACTGGCGCGCGGCTGCTCGCGGCGGCGCGCGAGGCGGGCGTCCCGGACGCGCGCGCAGCCGCCTGCGCCGATCTCGACGAAGCCGTCGCGGAGGCTCACCGCCGCGCGACGTTCGGCACCACGGTCCTGCTCTCCCCCGCCGCCCCGAGCTACCACGCCTACCGCGACTTCACCGAACGCGGCAGACACTTCCTCGACCTTGCCATGGCGGCGGCCGAGTGGTAGTCCACACCTGACGCCCGGGCTGAAGCGCAGGGGCGACCAGCTCCGGGTCCGGGCGGGAGAGGAGCACGCACATGGCGGACAACCATGGCGTCGCGTACATGGGCCCCAAGCGCGTCGAGGTCCAGTCGATCGACTTCCCGAAGCTCGAGCTGCAGGACGGGCCGGGCGTCCACCCCGACAACGTGGGGCGCAAGTGCGACCACGGGGTGATCCTGCGGATCGTCGCGACGAACATCTGCGGCAGCGACCAGCACATGGTCCGCGGCCGCACCACGGCGCCGGAGGGGCTGATCCTCGGCCACGAGATCACCGGTGAGGTGATCGAGGTCGGCCGGGACGTCGAGTTCATCAAGAAGGGCGACATCGTCTCGACGCCCTTCAACATCGCCTGCGGCCGCTGTCGCAACTGCAAGGAGGGGCACACCGGCGTCTGCCTGACGACGAACCCGGACCGGCCGGGCTCGGCGTACGGCTACGTCGACATGGGCGGCTGGGTCGGCGGCCAGGCGGAGTTCGTGATGGTCCCGTACGCGGACTGGAACCTCCTGCCGTTCCCCGACAAGGACGAGGCGATGGAGAAGATCCTCGACCTCACGATGCTGTCGGACATCTTCCCGACCGGCTACCACGGCTGCGTGAGCGCGGGCGTCGGCACCGGGAGCACCGTGTACGTCGCGGGCGCCGGGCCCGTCGGGCTCGCGGCGGCGCACTCGGCGCAGATCCTCGGGGCGGCGGTCGTCATCGTCGGCGACCTGGTCCCAGAGCGGCTCGCGCAGGCCCGCAGCTTCGGCTGCGAGACGATCGACGTCTCCAAGGGCGACCCGAAGGACCAGATCGCGGAGATCCTCGGCGTGCCGGAGGTCGACTGCGGCGTCGACGCGGTCGGGTTCGAGGCCCACGGGCACGGCTCGCACGCGGGCGAGGAGGCGCCGGCGACGGTCCTCAACTCGCTGATGGACCTCACGAAGGCCGCCGGCCAGCTCGGCATCCCGGGGCTCTACGTCACCGGCGACCCGGGCGCGGCGACCGAGGAGGCGAAGGTCGGCTCGCTGTCGATCCGCATCGGCCTCGGCTGGGCCAAGTCGCACCGGTTCGTCACCGGCCAGTGCCCGGTCATGCGGTACCACCGCGGGCTGATGGAGGCGATCCTCGCCGAGCGCGCGCACATCGCGAAGGCCGTCAACGCGACGGTCATCAACCTGGACGACGCTCCGCAGGGCTACGCCGACTTCGACGGCGGCGCCTCGAAGAAGTTCGTCCTGGATCCGCACGGGCTGCTGAAGAACGCCCGGCCGATCCCGCTGCCCGCGTAGGCCGCGGGCGGTTCGTCAGGCGGGGGAGCGGGCCGGCGCATCCGGCCCGCCACCCTCCGTCAGCTCCGCGATCCGCGCGCGCAGATCGGCGGCGTGCTCGCGGATCGCGGTCAGCCGCGGGTCGGTGCCGAGCGTGTGCGAGTGGCCCATCGCGAACGCGTACTCCATCGAGCCGATCAGCTCGCGGTACTCGGCGCGGAGCGCGTCGAGCTTGGTCATCGGGAGGTGGTGGGGCATGGGACGGGGTGCCCGTTCGCTTCGCCCCGAAATCCAGACGGCGCTCAAACTGAGAATAGATCTCATTTTGGTAGCGTGGGAGGCATGGACCTCCCACGCCTCCCCGTGACCGTCCTGTCGGGCTTCCTCGGCGCCGGCAAGACCACCCTGCTCGAGCACGTCCTGCGCAACCGCGAAGGGCTGCGCGTCGCCGTGATCGTCAACGACATGAGCGAGATCAACGTCGACGCGCAGCTCGTCGCGCGCGGCGACGCGTCGATCGACCACGTCGAGGAGCGGCTGGTCGAGATGAGCAACGGGTGCATCTGCTGCACGCTGCGCGAGGACCTGCTCGTGGAGGTCGCGCGGCTGGCGCGGGAGGGGCGGTTCGATCACCTGCTGATCGAGTCGAGCGGCATCTCGGAGCCGATGCCGGTCGCGGAGACGTTCACCTTCCCAGGCGAGGACGGCGTCGCGCTGAGCGACCTCGCGCGGCTCGACACCATGGTCACCGTCGTCGATGCGTCGACGTTCCTCGACGAGTGCGCGGGCCACGACGACCTCGCCACGCGCGGGCTCGGGCTGTCCGACGAGGACGACCGCGCGGTGGTCGACCTCCTGGTCGAGCAGGTCGAGTTCGCCGACGTGATCGTGCTCAACAAGGCCGACCTGGCCGGCGACGAGACGCTGCAGCGCACCGCGGCGGTCATCCGCACGCTCAACCCGGCCGCGACGGTGATCGGCGCGGTGCGGGGCGAGGTGCCGGTGAGCGAGGTCGTCGGTACCGGTCGCTTCGACCTCGAGCGCGCCGCCAACGCGCCCGGGTGGCTGAGCGTCATGCGCGGCGAGGAGCAGCCGGAGACCGAGGAGTACGGCATCGGCTCGTTCGCCTACCGCGCCCGCCGCCCGTTCCACCCCCAGCGGATCTGGCGGCTGATGCAGGCGCCGTGGGAGGGCGTCATCCGCGCCAAGGGCTTCTTCTGGCTCGCCGACCGGCCGCACCTCGCGGGCGAGTGGTCGCAGGCGGGCGGCGTCCTGACCGTCGGTCCGGCGGGCATGTGGGAGCGGCCCGGCGACGGCGTGCAGGAGCTGGTCTTCATCGGCACCGACCTCGACGAGCCCGCGATCCGCGCCCGCCTCGACGCCTGCCTGCTCACCGACGCGGAGCTGAGCGCCGGCCCCGACGCGTGGCGCGCGATGGCTGAGCCGGGCATGGACGCTTGGGTCCCCGCCGCCGTCGTGTAGGGTCCTGCCGCGAGCCAGTCGTACCCACCCTGGGTCAGGGAATCCGGTGAGAAGCCGGAGCTGACGCGCAGCGGTATGGGAGACGGAGGCGGCGACACGCCACTGGCCTGCTCCGGCAGGCTGGGAAGGCGCCGCGTCCGGACGATCCCGAGCCCGAAGACCTGCTGGCTTGCGGCCCGCCGTGCACGCTCGTGCGCGACCGGCCGGATCACGCCAAACGGGCTCCGCGTACGGGCCCTCTGATCGAAGGAGACCGCGATGCGCTCGCGGCTGGTGCAGGTCCTCGTCGTCGCCGTGGCCGCTGTGGCCCTGGCCGGATGTGGGGAGAACGAGAGCGAGACGGCCGCCGCGGCGCCCAGCGCCGCCGACTACCCGATGACGCTGCGCAACTGCGGCCGCACGGTGACGGTCGACGCTCCGCCGCAGCGGGCGGTGTCGGTCAACCAGGGCTCGACCGAGGTGCTGCTCTCGCTCGGCCTGGCCGACCGCATGGTGGGCACCGCGACGTGGACCGACCCGGTGCGGGAGAACCTCGCGGCGGAGAACGCGAAGGTGGAGCGGCTCAGCGACGACGCGCCCTCGTTCGAGCGCGTGCTGGCGCGCGAGCCCGACCTCGTCACGGCGTCGTTCGGCTTCGCGCTGAACGGCGAGGATCCGGACCGGCGCGCGAAGTACGCGCAGCTCGGCGTCCCGACCTACATGGCCCCGTCGGAGTGCACCGACCGGCCGGGCGGCGGCAGCGGCGACGGCCCGCGCTCGAAGCCGCTGAAGATCGAGGTCATCTACGACGAGGTGCGCGAGCTGGCGCGGATCTTCGGCGTCGAGGAGCGCGGCGAGCAGGTCGTCGCCGACCTGCGGCGGCGGCTCGCGGCGGCGTCCGGCGACGTCGCGAGGCCGGGCGTCACCGTGGCCTTCTGGTTCGCCAACTCCAAGGCGCCGTACATGGCCGGCTGCTGCGGCTCGTCGGGCATCATCTCGCGCGCGGTCGGCGTCGAGAACGTCTTCGCGGACACCCACGACGAGTGGCCGCAGGTCAGCTGGGAGAGCGTCGCCGAGCGCGACCCGGACGTGCTCGTGCTGGGCGACCTGACGCGCCGCCAGCAGTCCGCGGAGAGCTTCGACGCGAAGGTGCGGTTCCTCGAGCGCAACCCGGTCACGCGCCGGCTGACCGCGGTGCGCAAGAAACGCTACGTGGCGATGAACGGGGCGGACCTGAACCCGTCGCTCCGCACCGTCGACGGTGTCGAGAAGCTGGCGGCCGGGCTGCGCCGGCTCGGGCTGGCGCGGTAGTGCACGAGCTCGCCCCTGACGTCCGCCCGGCGGTCGCGCTGCCGGCCCCGGCCCGCCTCGCCGTCCGCGTCGCGGCGTGGGCGGCGGGGCTCGCCGTCCTGCTCGCGTCGCTGGCGGCGTCGATCGCGATCGGCCCGGCGGACCTGTCGGCGGGCGACGTCGCGCGCGTGGTCGGCGAGCACCTGGGGGTCAGCGGCGACGCCGGCGTGACGCGCATCCAGGACGGCATCGTGTGGGAGCTGCGGCTCCCGCGCGCGCTGCTCGCCGCGGTGTGCGGCGCGGGGCTGGCGCTGTGCGGGGCGATCATGCAGTCGCTGCTGCGCAACCCGTTGGCAGACCCGTTCGTGCTCGGGATCTCCTCTGGCGCGTCGACCGGCGCGGTGCTCGTCGTGGTGCTCGGGATCGGGGGCGGCGCGGTGTCGCTGAGCGCCGGCGCCTTCATCGGCGCGCTGGTGGCGTTCGGGCTCGTGCTGCTCCTCGCGGCGGGCGCGGGTGGCGGGACCGACCGCATCGTCCTCGCGGGCGTCGCGGGCACGCAGCTGTTCAGCGCGCTGACGTCGTTCATCGTCACCTCGTCCGCCGACGCCGAGCAGACGCGCGGGGTGCTGTTCTGGCTGCTCGGCTCGCTGGCGGGCGCGGACTACGGCGACGTGCTCGTGGCGGGCGCGGTCGCGGCGGTCGCGATGGCGGTGTGCGTCGCGCAGGCCCCGGCGCTCGACGCGTGCAGCTTCGGGCAGGACGCCGCCGCCGGGCTCGGTGTGCCGGTCGCGTGGCTGCGCGGCCTGCTCCTCGTCGTCACGGCACTGCTCACCGCGACGCTCGTGAGCGCGGCGGGCGCGATCGGGTTCGTCGGGCTCGTGCTGCCCCACGCGGCGCGGCTGCTCGTCGGCCCGGGCCACCGCATGCTGCTGCCCGCCACCGCGCTCGTGGGCGCGATCTTCCTCGTGTGGGTCGACACCGCGGCGCGGACGGTGCTCGACCCGCAGGAGCTGCCGGTCGGCGTCGTCACCGCGCTCGTCGGCGTCCCGGCGTTCGCGGCGATCCTCTACCGCCGTCGCGGGCGGAGCGCATGAGCGTCGCGGCGCGCGACGTGCGCTGGTCGGCGGGCGGCCGGCTGATCGTGGACGGCGTCTCGCTGGACGTCGCGCGGGGCGGCACGCTCGGGCTGCTCGGGCCGAACGGCTCGGGCAAGTCGTCGCTGCTGCGGCTGCTCGCGGGACTGCGCCGGCCGGATGGCGGCGCGGTCCTCCTCGACGGGCGGGAGCTCGGGACGCTCAGGCGGCGCGACGTCGCGCGCCGGCTCGCGGTGGTCGACCAGCACGCGACGACCGACGTGGAGATCACCGTGCTCGACGTCGTCCGGCTCGGCCGCATCCCACACCGCGGCGCGTGGACGGGGCGCAGCGCGGCCGACGACCGGGCGGTCGCCGAGGCGATCGCGCGCACCGACCTCGCCGACCGGCTCGCGCAGCCGTGGCACACGCTCTCCGGCGGCGAGCGCCAGCGCGTGCAGATCGCGCGGGCGCTGGCGCAGGAGCCGACCGAGCTGCTGCTCGACGAGCCGACGAACCACCTCGACGTGCACCACCAGCTCGACCTCATGACGCTGGTGAGCGAGCTGCCGATCACCACCGTCGTCGCGCTCCACGACCTCAACCTCGCGGCGCTCTACTGCGACGCGGTCGTGGTGCTCCAAGACGGCCGCGTCGTTGCCGCCGGCACGCCCGAGGCCGTGCTCACGCCGGCGCTGATCGAGCGCGTCTACCGCGTCCGCGCGGTCGTCGCCCGCGACCCCGACGACGACCACCTGCACGTCCGGTTCCTGCCCGGCCGGCGCCTCGCGCCGCGCGCCCCGGAGCGGGCGCGCGGCGTCGAGCGCACGGCCTAGCCGCGGAGCTTGATCGTGTCCTTCAGCGCCTTCTTGGTGCCCGGCACGAGCGCGGTCAGCGTCGCCGTCAGGGACTTGCCCTTGGCGGCGGAGCGGATGCGCGCGCGCATCAGGCGGCCCGGCTTGACGCGGACCTTGTAGGTGCCCGCCTTCGTCACGCGCCGCTCGGCCCGCGCGATCGTCACCGTCGCGGTGCCGCGGCGGCCGACGCGCGGGAGCTTGGCCGTCAGTCGCACGACGATCGTGCCCGCGTTCGCGGCGTAGACCGTCACCAGCGTGCCCTGCGTCAGGAACGTCGCCACGCTCGCCGACGACGGCAGCGACGCGGTGGGCTTGTTCGGCTTCGGCGGCTGCCCGGGCTGGGGCTGCGGCTGCGGCGGGATCGTGTTCTGCGGCGGCGCGTCAGGCAGCCACTCGGGCACCCTCTCGATCGCCACCGTGGTCGGGATCGGGGTGGACGGGTTCAGGCCCGTCGTCTTGTTCCCCTCCGGCCAGTAGCTGCGGTACGTCGTGGGATCGCCGTACACCGACTCGGGCCGGTCGGCGGTCACCTCGCCCGGGTGCTGGACGTTGATGAACAGCGTCCGCTCGTCGGGCGTGAAGTACGGGCCGGTGCCCTCCGCCTCGATCGGCATGTTCGCGAAGCGGAACGCGACGCCGGCGTTCGGGCCGCTGCGCGGGATCATGAACACCGCGTTGTTGCCGTGGTAGTCGTACCACGTCTTCGCGCTGGTGGAGCCCTTGAGCGACGACGACGAGATGTCGGTCACCGTCCACACGTTGCTGGCCTGGTCGATCACGAGGTTGTCGCAGGACGAGAAGCCCTGCTCACCCGCGTCGGCGCGGCCCGTCGGGCCGCCCTCGGCGTAGTCCTCCCACGTGAACGTCAGCGCGGTCGCGTCGTTGCCGTCCTCGACGAGCCTGCGGATCGCGCCGTGCTGGTCCTTCACCGCCGAGTTGTTGGTGAACGCGATGTAGACCGTGCCGTCCACGTCGACCTCGACGTCCTCGGGGCGGTTCGTCGCGAAGTGGGTGTCCCACTCGTTGACGCCGTCGCCGTTGACGAAGTTGAAGCGGCCGGAGTAGTTGGCGGCGGCCGGGTCGGTGACCCCGGCGGCGCGGCGGTTCGACGCGGGCGAGGCCGCTGCGGACGGGAAGCCGCCGAGCATCAGGCGGGTGTCGTGGAGCTCCCACTCGTGGACCTCGACCCACTCGCCCGTCCCCGACGTCGGGGTGACCGGGTCGACGTCGCCGTCGGCGGCGAAGCGGCGGCGACCCTCCGGCGCCCAGCGCGCGACGTAGAGCGTGCCCTCGCTGAGGATGCGCAGGTTGTGGTCGCGCGAGTCCGGGGTGTAGGACCGCGAGGAGACGAACTTGTAGACCGCCTGGTTGGTCTGGTCGTCGCCCATGTAGAGCACGAACGGCTTGTTCTCCTCCGCGCGGAACGCCGTGTTCTCGTGGCGGAAGCGGCCGAGGGCGGTGTGCTTGCGGCCGGTGAAGTACGGGTCGTACGGGTCGTGCTCGCACACCCAGCCGTACAGGCGGCTCTCGTTGGAGGCGCCGGTGGTCGGGTCGTACTCGTCCGGGTCGACCTGGCCCCAGCCGTAGCCGCCGGGCAGCGGGTAGCCGTACGAGTCGTAGTTCTCCTCGCAGGAGAGCGCGGTGCCCCACGGCGTGATGCCGCCAGAGCAGTTGCCGACGGTGCCCTTGGCGCGCGTGCCGATCGCGACGGTCGCGGCGCGGGAGCCCGGGACGGCGGCCTGCAGCACGACGTCGCGCGGGCCGGCGAGCGGGCCCGTGATGTCGAGCGGCGTGTCGGGCATGCCCGGAACGTCGCCGCCGAAGACGCGGCGGTTGTACTTGGAGGGCGAGACGACCTCCCAGCGGTGGTCCTCCGAGGCACGCTTGACGTGGAGGATCGAGTTGCCGACCGACTCGATCTCCTCGTGGATCGCGGCGTCGGTCTTCGTCTGCGTCGCCGGCTGGCCCTGGACGGGCTTGAAGCCGTTCTGGAAGAACGGCGACGGGTACTCGTGGTTGACGAAGAGCAGGCCCTCGTCGTTCGAGCCGTTCAGCGGGAAGAACGCGAGGTAGTCGTTGTTGTAGCCGTAGCGGTAGACGGTGCCGTCGGTGTTGGCGAACTCGTCGCCGTAGCCGATCAGCGTGTAGGCGCGGAACCCCTCGGGGACCTGCAGCTGGTCGGCGCTCGACGCGGCGATCGCCTTGAAGTCGGAGAGCGGCGTGGGCGGCTTGAGCTTGGCCGCCTCGGCCTCCTCGCCGCCGAAGAGGTCGGTGACGCCGGCGGCGCTGAGGACGGAGGTGGCGGCGACCGTGCTGGCGCCGCTGGCGGCGATGCCCCGGACGAAGGTCCGCCGGGTGTGACCCGCCGGGGCGTCGCCCTCGGGCTGGGCGGCGTCGGGTGCGGCGGGGACGGAGGTGGGTTCCATCAGCGGAAGGCTTCACGGCGCGGCGGGGAAGGCTGTGAAGTCGTCGTGAACTAGGGTGCACCGCCGCGTGGCCCACGATCACCACCACCACCACGACAGCGGCCCTTCGCTCGGTCCCCGCGCGCTGCTCGACCTGCTTTGGGAGCGCCCGGCGGGCCGCGTCGTCGCCGCCGCGCTCGTGCTGCTCGTGGCGGGTGTGATCGCCGGGCTGCTCGCGCTCTGGCCGTCCGGCGAGCGCTCCGGCGGCAACGACTGGGCGGGGAGCGGCACGACGTACGCGGCGGAGGTCGACCGGGTCGTGCGGGAGCGGTGCGAGCTGTCGCGCGACGTCCCCTGCCAGATCGTCGAGGCGACGCTGACCGAGGGGCCCGGGGCGGGGCGGCGGACGACGCTCACGCTGTCGGGCACCGACGTCGCGCCCGAGGTCGGGCCCGGCGACACCGTGCGGCTGGCGCGCAACCAGGCGCCCGAGGGGGCGGACGTCGACGAGTACGCGTTCGCGGACTTCGAGCGGCGCGCGCCGCTGGTGTGGCTCGCGCTCGTGTTCGTCGCGCTCGTCGTCGTGCTCGGGCGGTGGAAGGGCGTCCGCTCGCTGGCCGGGCTCGCCCTCTCGCTGCTCGTCGTGACGCAGTTCATGGTCCCCGCGATCCTCGACGGCTCGGCGCCGCTGGCGGTCGCGCTCGTCGGCGCGCTGGCGGTGATGCTGCTGACGGTCGGGCTCGCGCACGGCCTCGGGGTGACGAGCGTCGCGGCGGTGCTGGGGTCGGCCGCGTCGCTGCTGGCGACCGCGCTGCTCGCCGTGCTGTTCGTCGGCCTCGCGCACATCACCGGCGCGTCGTCGGAGGAGGCGACGCTCCTCAACGCGTCGGGCGGGAGCACGCTGTCGCTGGAGGGGCTCGTCCTCGCCGGGATCGTCGTGGGAGCACTGGGTGTGCTCGACGACGTGACGGTCTCGCAGGCGTCGACGGTGCTCGCGCTGCGGCGCGCGAACCCGCTGCTGCGCGGGCGCGAGCTGTTCCGCGAAGGGCTGAGCGTCGGCCGCGACCACCTGAGCGCGACGGTCAACACGCTCGTCCTCGCCTACGTCGGCGCGGCGCTGCCGGTGCTCCTGATCTTCGAGCAGGGCGGCATCGGGTTCGGCGACGCGGTGAACCGGGAAAGCGTCGCCGGCGAGGTCGTCGCGATGCTCGTGGGGTCGATCGGGCTGATCCTGGCGGTGCCGCTCACGACCGCGCTGGCGGCGTGGCTGGCACGGGCGCTGGTTCCAGCCCCGCCTGGCCCGCGACGTTCCGCCGGTGCATGACGCGCGCGAACGCGCCCGCGGTGAGGAACATGAAGCTCGAGTAGACCGCGGCCGGGATCGTCAGCTCGTCGGCGACGAGCGTGCCGACCCCGATCGCCAGCGACGCGTTGTGGAGCCCGAGCTCGATCGCGACCGCGGTCGACTGCGCGAGGTCGAGCCGGGCGAGCCGCGCGGTGACGAAGCCGAGCGCCATCGCGGCGACGTTGAGCGTCAGCGCGGCGGCGGCCAGCTCGCCGGCGTGGTCGCTGACCTCCTCGAACTCGGAGATCACCGCGCCGACGACCACCAGGAGGAACGCGACGAGCGCGAGGCGCTTGACCCGCTCCTGGTGCGCGTCGGCCCACGCGGTGCGGCGCGCGCGGACGAGCATCCCGAGCCCGAGCGGGACGACGGTGATCGCGAGCACCTGCGCGGCGATCCCGACCGCCCGCACGTCGTCGTCGATCGGCGCGTCGAAGTGCGCGACGGCGAGCGCGAGGTAGAGCGGCACCGTGACCGCGGCGGCCACGCTGCTCAGCGCGGTCATCGTGATCGACAGCGCCGTGTCGCCGCGCGCGAGGTGCGTGAGCAGGTTCGCCATCGTCCCGCCCGGCGCGGCGCCCAGCAGTACGAGCCCGACGGCGAACAGCGGCTCGAGCCCGTACAGCTCCGCCACCGCGAACGCGAGCAGCGGCGCGATGAAGAACAGGTTCGCGAGTCCGATCAGCACGCCCCGCGGCTGCGTGACCACCCGGCGGAAGTCGGCGAGCGTCAGCGTCAGGCCGAGGCTCGCCATGATGAGCGCCAGCGCGGCGGGCAGGACGGCGGTCACGCGCCAGCATCTTCACGCAAACCGCCGCCGCGCGCCACCGGTTCCAGGCAGCGCGGCGGCGGCAGGTGGCCGGGCTACTAGTTCGAGCCGTTCGGCGCCGGGACGATCCGGAGCCAGGGGCGCGGCGCGTCCCAGCCCTCCGGGTACTTCTCCTTCGCCTGCTCGTCCGAGACCGAGCCGGCGATGATGACGTCCTCGCCCGGCTGCCACTGGGCGGGCGTCGCGACCTGGTGGTTGGCCGTGAGCTGGAGCGAGTCGAGGACGCGGAGGA
Source organism: Parviterribacter multiflagellatus (assembly GCF_056863265.1). Lineage (NCBI taxonomy): Bacteria > Bacillati > Actinomycetota > Thermoleophilia > Solirubrobacterales > Parviterribacteraceae > Parviterribacter > Parviterribacter multiflagellatus. The sequence goes on along the minus strand of NZ_JBXPIZ010000013.1, from coordinate 133,974 downwards.
CCTCGTCGAAGTTGCGGCCGGTCGTCATCGGGTAGATGAGGACGAGCTTGACCTTCTTGTCCGGCCCGATCACGAAGACGTTGCGGAGCGTTGCGTTCTGGGCCGGGGTGCGGCCCGTCGGGTCGCCCTCGACGTCGGCCGGCAGCATGCCGTAGGCCTTCGAGACCGTGAAGTCCGTGTCCGCGATGAGCGGGTAGTTCGGTGCGGTGCCCTGCGTCTCGCCGATGTCCTGGGCCCACTTCTCGTGGTTCTCCAGCGGGTCGACCGAGAGGCCGATGATCTTCGCGCCGCGCTTGTCGAACTCGGGCTTGATCGAGGCCATGTAGCCGAGCTCGGTCGTGCAGACGGGCGTGAAGTTCCGCGGATGCGAGAACAGGACGGCCCAGCCGTCGCCGATCCAGTCGTGGAACTTGATGCGACCCTCGGTGGTGTCCGCCTCGAAGTCCGGGGCGGTGTCGCCGATCGTCAGCGCCATGGGGGTACTCCTTCGGAAGGAAAGCTGATCAGCTTTCGACTGTATACCCGATCGGCGCTACCGCGGGGTTACCGCACTGTTGTGGTGCACATCAGGTGTCGCAGCAGCTGGCGCAGGCGGGGGAAGCGGCGCGGCGGCAGGCGCGTCGCCGCCTCGTGGAGCTGGCGGCCGACGTCGTCGAGGGCTTCGATCCGGTGGACGCTCATGCGTTGCGCGGGAAGGTTCCCCTGGAGACATGCATGTATGCACGTCTCACCCGCTGGCGCCAGGGCTTGACAGATATTCCGATATGGGAATACGATGCGCGCCATGGCCCGAGCAGCGACCACCACGGACGCGTTCAACGTGATCGCCGAGCCCCGGCGGCGGGACATCCTCGACGTCCTGGCGGGCGGCGAGCGTCCCGTCAACGACCTCGTGCGCGAGCTCGGGCTGGCCCAGCCGCAGGTCTCCAAGCACCTGCGGGTCCTGCGGGAAGTGGGGGCGGTGGAGGTGCGCGACGAAGGCCGGCAGCGGCTGTACCGGATCAACGGGCGCGCCCTGAAGCCCATCCACGACTGGGTCAGCTCCTACGCCCGGCTGTGGGAGGAGCGGTTCGAGGCCCTCGACGACGTGCTCGAGGACCTGAAGCGAGAAGAAGGAGAGGGCGATGCCCAGTAGTGCGACGGCAGTCGTGACGCTGCCCCAGGACGAGCAGATCCTCATCGTCCGCGAGTTCGACGCCCCGCGCCACCTCGTGTGGCGCGCGTACACCGAGCCGGAGCTGGTGCAGCGGTGGTGGGGTGCGAAGCGCGGCGAGGGCGTGAGCGCGGAGATCGACCTGCGCGTCGGCGGCAGGTGGCGCTACCTCATGACCGCGCAGGGCGGCTTCGAGGTCGGCTTCCACGGCGAGTTCCGCGAGATCGTCCCCGAGGAGCGGCTCGTGATGACCGAGGTCTACGAGGGCGCCGGCACGCCCGAGGAGGCCGAGGCCGGTGCCGGGCTCAACACGATCACGTTCATCGCCGACGGCGACCGCACGCGGCTGGAGATGCTGTGCGAGTACCCGTCGAAGGCGATCCGCGACATCGTGATCGACTCCGGCATGGAGGCCGGGATGCAGGAGTCGATGGACGCGCTGGAGGACGTGGCGGCGTCGCTCGTCTGAGCCGCCGGACGGATTGTGCACCAACCCGATCGGGAATCATGTGTTCTCGATCGGGATGGTCGACTTCCACGGCTCCTCCACCGCCACGGTCGAGCTGTCGCGGGCGGATCTGCGCGCGACGCTGGGCCGGTTCGCCACCGGCGTGACCGTCGTGACCTTCCACGAGGACGACGGCTCGCCGCGCGGGTTCACCGCGAGCGCGTTCACGTCGCTCTCGCTCGACCCGCCGATGATCCTCGTCTGCGTCGACAAGCGCAGCGAGAGCCACGACCCGCTCGCCGAGGAGGGGCGCCCGTTCGGCGTCAACATCCTCGCGGCGGAGCACGGCGCGCTGGCCCGGCAGTTCGCCGGCAAGGGCGGCGCCGGGAAGTTCGCCCGCGTCGCGTACGACCCGGGCGAGCACGGCGCGCCGCTGCTGCACGGCGCGCACGCCGCGCTGGAGTGCCGTGTCGCGCGGGTCGTCGAGGGCGGCGACCACACGGTGCTGTTCGGCGACGTGCTCGGCCTGCACGCCGGGCAGGACACGTCGCCGCTCCTGTACCACGCGGGCGTCCTGCACGACGCGCCGCTTGGCGCGGTCGAGCCGCGCCACGACGACGGCGCGTGGGCCCGCTACGTCGGCGACCGCACCGTGCCGGAGTTCCTGCGCGCGATGGGCTTCGACCCGCGCGACCGCAGCCGCGCGACGGCGACCGCGGCGGTCGAGCGGTACCTCGAGCTGCAGCGCGACTCGGCCCGCGACCTGCCCGCGCACCTGCGCCGCCGCGTCGACGCCCGCGGGGCCACCGACGCCCTCGTCGCGCACATCGTCGCCGCTGGACGGCGGGCCTGACGCGCGCCCGGTCCCTGGTCACCGTTGCTCGCGTGCCGACGGAAACCGCCATCTCGTGGCCTGACGTGCGTCGAGATGTCGTTGACCGTCGCCTGGCGACGGTAGGTGACGTCTCGGTGCTGTGCGCGGGGTGAGATGACGGTTTCCGTCGGTGGCCCCGGAACCGGTTGACGCCTCGCGGGCGCAGGACGGACGAGGGACCGCCGGGTCCCGCTCCAGGGAGGAGGCGGTCACTCGCGTCTCGAAGAGGCCTGGTGGTTCGGCTAGGCGGCGGCGCTGGTGGGAGATCTGGCGGGGAAGGCGCCGGTCAGCGCCCACTGCTCCACCGCGGGGAACGCGCCGTAGCCCGCCTCGATGTCGAGGTGGCCGCCCTGGGAGACGACGTGGACATCGCACCCGAGCGCGTCGCCGTACACCGCGACGGCGCCCTCGGGACACCACGGGTCGGCGTCGGTGCAGACGAGCTCGGGGCGGCGCGCGACCGACGTGGCGAGCGCCTCGCGGTCGCCGGGGGCGGGGAAGAAGGGCGCGAGCGCCGGCGGGAGCGTGCTCGTCGAGGGCGGACAGACGAGCAGCAGGCGGTCGATCGGCCGAACACCCCGGGCGTGCGCGGCGTGGCGGAGCCAGAGCAGGCAGCCGAGCGAGTGCGCGATCACGATGCGCTCGCCGTCGCCGAGCATCCGCAGCTCGTCGTGCAGGACGTCCATCCACTCGTCGAGGACCGGCTCGTCGGGCGCCGGGAGCTGGGGGTACAGCACCTGCTCGCCGCGGGCCCGGAGGCGCTCGACGAGCCAGTGCTGCCAGTGCTCGGGCGGGCGGTGGTTCTGCCAGCCGTGAAGAACGAGGAAGCGACGGGTCATGGAGACAAAGTACATAAAGGTGATCGAGATTGTGATATCTCTTCGCGCCGATGTCAGCGACGACGCCCACAGCCGCCGCCGCAGCCACCAGCGGTGCCGCGGCCCGCAACGCCGTACCGCGGGGCCTGCGCGCCCGCGGGCGCCGCTTCGTGCCCTCCGCACGGATCCTCAGCCCGATCGCGATCCTGCTCCTGTGGCAGCTCGCGTCCGCGACCGGCGTGCTGCCCGAGGACACGCTCGCCTCGCCCTCCTCGCTCGCCTCCACGGCACGCGACCTGACCAGCAGCGGCGAGCTCCCCGACGCGCTGCTCGTCTCGCTCCAGCGGGCGCTGATCGGGCTGGCCATCGGCACCATCGCGGCGATCGTCCTCGGCACGATCGCGGGGCTCAGCAGGATCGGCGACGCGGTCGTCGACCCGCCGATGCAGATGATCCGCACGCTCCCGCTCTTCGGGCTCGTGCCGCTCTTCATCCTCTGGTTCGGGATCGGCGAGACGCCGAAGGTCACGCTCGTCGCGCTCGGCGTCGTCATCCCGCTGTACCTCAACCTCGTCGCGGCGCTGCGGAGCATCGACCCCGACCTGCGCGAGGCGGCGGCGACGCTCCGCCTGACGCGGGCCGTGTACTTCCGCCACGTGATCGTCCCGGGCGCGCTGCCCGGCGCGCTCGTCGGCTTCCGCCAGTCGCTGGGCGTCGCGTGGCTGGCGCTGATCGTCGCCGAGCAGATCAACGCGTCCGAGGGCCTCGGGTACATGATCAACAACGCCCGCGACTTCCTGCGGACGGACATCGTGGTGGTCGGCCTGCTCGCGTACGCGGCGCTCGGCCTCATCACCGACGCGATCGTGCGCAGCTTCGAGCGGCGCGCGCTGCGGTGGCGGGACGCATGAGCGTCGTCGCGCTCCGCGAGGTCAGCCGCGGCTTCGACGGCACGGTCGTCCTCGACGCGCTCGACCTCGAGATCACGCGCGGCGAGTTCGTCGCCGTGCTGGGCCGCTCGGGCAGCGGCAAGACGACGCTCCTCAAGCTCCTCGCCGGACTCGACCGCGGCGCCACCGGCGACGTCCGCACCGGCAGCGCGCCCGCCGTCGTTTTCCAGGACCCGCGCCTGCTCCCGTGGCGCAGCGCGCTCGACAACGTCGCGCTCGGCCTGCGTGGGGAGGATCCGCGCGGCCGCGCCGCCGCCGCGCTCGCCGAGGTCGGCCTCGCGGGACGCGAGCAGGCCTGGCCGCGCGAGCTGTCCGGCGGCCAGCGTCAGCGCGTCGCGCTGGCCCGCGCGCTCGTCCGCGAGCCCGACCTGCTGCTGCTCGACGAGCCGTTCAGCGCCCTCGACGCGCTCACCCGCATCGAGGCGCAGAGGCTCGTCGACACGCTGTGGCGCAAGCACGGGCCCGCGGTCCTGCTCGTGACCCACGACGTGGAGGAGGCGCTGCTGCTCGCCGACCGCGTCCTGCTCATCGACGGCGGCCGCATCGCGGTCGACGAGCCCTTCGACCTCCCGCGCCCACGCCGGCGCGACGACCCGCAGCTCGTGGCCAGGCGCCGCGAGCTCCTCAGCCGCCTCGGCGTCATCGACCAGGAGAACTGACATGCCTCGAACACTCGCCCTGCTCGCCCTCGTCCCCGTGCTCGCCCTCGCGGCGTGCGGCGACGACGAGGGCGAGACCGCCGCGGCCACCGGCTCGGCGTCGTCGAAGGAGCGCGTCACGCTCCGCGTCGGCGTCCAGAAGGACGGCATCCGCGCGGTGCTCGAGCAGACCGGCGCGCTGAAGGGCGCCCCGTACGACGTCGAGTTCTCGACCTTCCAGTTCGGCCCGCCGCTCGTCGAGGCCGCGGGCGCGGACAAGATCGATCTCGCGTGGGTCGGCTCGACGCCGCCGATCTTCGGCGCCGCCGCGGGCAGCGACTTCAAGATCATCGCCGCCGTCCGGGAGCGCGACGCCCAGGAGAACACGATCCTGGTGCCCAAGGACTCCGCGATCCGCAAGGTCGAGGACCTGAAGGGCAAGAAGGTCGCGGTCCCGAAGGGCTCGTCCGCGCACGGCCTGCTCCTCAACGCGCTGCACCGCGTCGGGCTGTCCGGCAAGGACGTCGAGCTCGTCTTCCTCCCGCCGGCCGACGGCCTCGCGGCGTTCAAGAACGGCGCCGTCGACGCGTGGACCGTGTGGGACCCGTTCACGATCCAGGCCCAGAAGCAGCTCGGCGCGCGCGGCATCACCGGCGGCGAGCCCGACGAGCACGGCTACGGCTTCGAGATCGCGTCGAGCAAGGCGCTCGAGGACGATGCCAAGCGCGCAGCGATCAAGGACTACGTCGCGCGGCTGGCCAAGGCGTGGCAGTGGGCCGGCACGCACCCCGACGAGTGGGGCGACGCGTGGGCGAAGGAGTCGGGCCTGGACAAGGAGGTCACGCGGGCGACGGCGCGCGTGAAGGTCTCCGACATCGTCCCGGTCGACGAGGAGATCGTCGCGCGCCAGCAGGAGCTGGCCGACCTGCTCTCCGACGAGAAGGTGCTCCCGAGCCCGGTCGACTTCCAGTCGATCGTCGACACCGGCGTCCTCGACCTGCCGGCGGCGCCCTGATGGCCGTCAAGCTTCACTGGTTCCTGCCCACGACGGGCGACTCGCGCAGCGACCTGAGCCACGGCGACGCGGTCGGCTACCGGCCGGGCGCGGAGGGCCAGCACCACCAGCGCGAGGCGTCGCTCGAGTACCTGGCGACGATCGCCCGGGCGGCCGAGCAGTCCGGCTTCGAGGCGGCGCTGACGCCGATCTCGTCCTGGTGCCCCGATCCCTGGGTCCTGACGAGCGCGATCGCGCAGCACGCGCGGCGGCTGAAGTTCCTCGTCGCGTTCCGGCCGTCGTTCCTCTCCCCGACGCTCGCCGCGCAGATGGCGGCGACGTACCAGCGGGTCACCGGCAACCGCCTGCTGCTGAACATCGTGGTCGGCGGCGACGACGTCGAGCAGCACCGGTTCGGCGACTGGCTGTCGAAGGACGAGCGGTACGCGCAGGCCGGCGAGTTCCTCCACGTCTTCCGCGAGGCGTGGGAGCGCGAGTACGACTTCGCCGGCGACCACCTGCGGGTCGAGGGCGCGTTCGTGCCGGACCCGCCGGCGCGCCCGCCGATCTACCTCGGCGGCTCCTCGCCGGCGGCGATCGAGACCGCGGCGAAGTACGTCGACGTCTACCTGACCTGGGGCGAGCCACCGGCGCAGGTGGAGGAGAAGCTCGCGCGCGTACGCGCGGCGGCGGAGCGCGAGGGCCGCGACGTGCGGTTCGGCATCCGGCTCCACGTGATCACGCGCGACACGGCCGACGAGGCGTGGGCGGAGGCCGACCGGCTCGTGCGCGGGCTGTCCACGGAGGAGATCGAACGCGCGCAGGCCAAGCTGCGCTCCTCGCAGTCCGAGGGGCAGCGGCGGATGGTCGCGCTCCACAACGGGCGCACGGACGCCCTCGAGGTCTCGCCCAACCTCTGGGCCGGTGTGGGCCTCGTGCGCGGCGGCGCGGGGACGGCCCTCGTCGGCTCGCATCAGGAGGTCGTCGACCGCATCGCCGAGTACCACGACCTCGGCATCGAGGAGGTCGTGCTCAGCGGCTATCCGCACCTGGAGGAGGCGTACCGGGCGGGCGAGGGCCTGATCCCCGAGCTGCGCCGGCGCGGGCTGCTCGCGGAGGACGCCGCGGCCGTGGAGGTCGCCGCGTGAGCGCGCACGTCGTCGCGGTGAGCGGGAACCCGCGGCCGGGCTCCCGCACTGCCGCGTTCGCCCTCGACGCCGCGCGCACGATCGCGGTCGCGCTGGAGGGCCAGGCGTCGGTCGAGCTGCTCGACCTGGCCGAGCCGCGGCTGGACTCCGACGCGCTGCGGGCGACGGTGGCCGGTGCGACGGTCGCGGTCTTCGCGTCGCCGACCTACAAGGCGACGTACACCGGCCTGCTCAAGACGCTGCTCGACGGCTACGGCCCGGGCGCGCTCGACGGCGTCGTCGCGGTGCCGCTGATGGTCTTCGCCGGCGCGCAGCACGCGCTCGCCGCCGACGTGCACCTGCGGCCGCTGCTCCTGGAGCTGGGGGCCACCACGCCGACGAGCGCCATCGCCGCCTCCGAGGCCGACGTCGCGGACGCCGCGGCGTTCCTCGGCGGCTGGATCGAGCACAACGGCTGGGCCCTGCGCGCGACCGCGAGCGCCGGCCTCGCGCGCCGCATCGCCGCATGACCACGATCGTCGCCCGCCCGGCGCTGCGCGTCTCGGGCCGCTGGCGGCGCGCCGGCGCGCGGCTGCTCTCGCTCGCGGTCTTCCTCTTCGCGTGGTGGCTCGTGGCGGAGCTCGACGTGTGGTCCGACCTCTTCGTGCCCGATCCGGCGCAGGTGTGGGACCGCTTCGTGGAGTCCGAGTCCGTCCACGACGGGCAGATCGGGCTCAGCGGCTACTACCTCCACGACCACCTGCTCGCCTCGCTCGGCCGCATCGGCGCCGGCGTCGGGCTGGCCATCGTCGCGGGCGTGATCGTCGGGCTGCTGCTCGCGACCGTCCGGCCGTTCCAGGTGATCGCCGAGCCGTACGTGACGTTCCTGCGCTCGCTGCCGCCGCTCGCCTACTTCTCGCTGCTGATCATCTGGTTCGGGATCGGCAACGCGTCGAAGATCTGGCTCCTCTTCCTCACCGCGTTCCCGCCCATCGCGCTGTCGGTCGTCGGCGGCGTGCAGGCCATCCGCGCGGACCGCGTGCACGCCGCGCAGGCGCTCGGCGCCTCGCGCTGGCAGGTCCTGCGGCACGTCCAGCTGCCGAGCGTCCTGCCCGAGGTGTTCACCGGCACGCGGCTGGCGATCGGCTTCGCGTGGACGACGATCGTGGCCGCGGAGACCGTCGACGGCATCCCCGGCATCGGCGGCCTGGCGTGGACGACGAAGAAGTTCCAGCAGACCGACGTGGCGGTGCTGTGCATCGTCGTGATCGGCATCACCGCGCTGCTCCTCGACCAGCTCGTCAAGCAGGTCGAGCGGCGCGTCGTGCCCTGGCGGGGCAACGGATGACCTCGCCGCCTGACCCCACAAGGAGGACCATGACCCTCGCCCGCGGAGCCGGCGCCCTGCTCGCAGCCGCCGCGCTCTTCCTCGCCGCCTGCGGCGACGACGACACCGACTCGACCGCCACGGCCGGCGACCAGCCCGCGGCCGAGGCGAAGGCCCCCGACACGATCGTGATCGGCTACCAGGCGATCCCCAACGGCGATCTGGTCGTCAAGCACGAGAAGTACCTGGAGCAGGCGTTCCCCGACACGAAGATCGAGTGGAAGCAGTTCGACTCGGGCGGCTCGGTGAACGAGGCCATCGCGGCCGACTCGATCGACATCGGCCTGGCCGGTTCGTCGCCGGTCTCGCGCGGCCTGTCGCAGCCGCTGGAGTACCAGGTGCCGTGGATCCACGACGTCATCGGCAAGGCCGAGGCGCTCGCCGCGCGCGAGGGCATCACCGACGTCGCGCAGCTCAAGGGCAAGAAGATCGCCACGCCGCTCGCGTCGACCGCCCACTACTCGCTGCTGGCTGCGCTGCAGGAGGCGGGGCTGGAGCAGAAGGACGTCAAGATCATCGACGCCGAGCCGCCGGACATCGCGGCGGCGTGGGAGCGCGGCGACATCGACGCGGCCTACGTGTGGAACCCGGTGCTCGCGCAGCTCGTCAAGGACGGCGCGACGATCCTCGCCGACTCCGAGCAGCTCGCGCAGAAGGGCAAGACGACGTACGACCTGGCGGTGGTCGCCAACTCCTTCGCGGAGGAGCACCCGGACGCCGTGCGGACGTGGGTCGCCCAGCAGGACAAGGCGGTCAAGCTCATCGAGTCCGACCCGGACGAGGCCGCCGCCGCGGTCGCCGCCGAGCTCAACCTGGAGCCCGCGGAGGCCAAGGCGCAGATGGAGGACCTGATCTTCCTCGACGCGTCCGAGCAGGCCGCCGCGGACGCGCTGGGCGGCGGCCTGGGCAAGGCGCTGTTCGCGACCGCGACGTTCAACAAGGACCTCGGCCAGATCCCGCGGACGCAGGACGAGGCCGCGTACGCCGACGCGGTCAAGCCCGAGTTCGCGGCGGCGGTGGCTCAGGGGCAGGGGTGACGGTCGCCCTGACCGGCGTCCGCCATCGCTACGGCGGTGGCGGGCGCCGGGACGGGGTCGAGGCGCTCGGCCCCGTCGACCTGGAGATCGCGGACGGCGAGCTGGTCGTCATCGTCGGGCCGTCCGGGTGCGGCAAGTCGACGCTGCTGTCGCTGCTGGCGGGGTTCGTCCACGCGACCGACGGCGTGGTCGCGGTCGACGGGGCGCCCGTGACCGGGCCGGGGCCGGATCGCGGCGTCGTGTTCCAGCACCCGAACCTCTACCCGTGGCTGACCGTGCGCGACAACGTGGCGTTCGGGCTGCGGATGCGCGGCGTCGGGCGGGCGGAGCGGCGCGCGCGCGCGGATGCGCACCTGGCGGCGGTCGGGCTGAGCGAGTTCGCGGACGCGCGGCCGTACGAGCTGTCGGGCGGCATGCAGCAGCGCTGCCAGATCGCGCGCATGCTCGCGGGGGAGCCGCGGATCATGCTGCTCGACGAGCCGTTCGGAGCGCTGGATGCGCTGACCCGCGAGCAGATGCAGGGCGAGCTGCACCGCATCTGGCAGGGCTCGGGCCGCACCGCCGTGCTCGTGACGCACAGCGTGGAGGAGGCGGTCTTCCTCGGCACGCGCGTGCTCGTGATGTCGCCGCGGCCGGGGCGGATCGTGCTCGACGAGCGCGTCCCACTGGCGGGTGAGCCGCGCACGCGCGCGCTGCGCACCGCGCCGGAGTTCGTCGCGTTCCGCGAGCGGGTCTCTGCGGTGCTGTATGGTGATCAACACAATTCTGATCGACTTCTAGGTGTTTAGGAGTTCCCGTGTCCGTCACCGATGAGCTGCTGAAGAACAACGAGGCGTACGCCGCCGAGTTCAGCAAGGGCGAGCTGCCGCTCCCGCCCGCGCGCAAGGTCGCGGTCGTCGCCTGCATGGACGCGCGGCTCATCCCGTCGCGCGTGCTGGGGCTCGAGGAGGGCGACGCGCACGTCATCCGCAACGCGGGCGGCGTCGTGACCGACGACGAGATCCGCTCGCTCGCGATCTCGCAGCGGCTGCTGGGGACGGAGGAGATCATCCTCATCCACCACACCGACTGCGGCATGCTCACGTTCACCGACGACGAGTTCAAGCGGTCGATCCAGGACGAGACCGGCATCAAGCCCGAGTGGGCGGCCGAGGCGTTCGGCGACCTCGACGAGGACGTCCGCCAGTCGATCGCGCGCATCAAGGCGTCGCCGTTCATCCCGAAGAAGGACAGCGTCCGCGGGTTCGTCTACGAGGTCGAGACCGGGCGCCTGCGGGAGGTGTCATGACGCGCATCGACGTCCACCAGCACGCGTGGACGCCGCGGCTCGTGGCGGCGCTGGCGGCGCGTGACGCGCCGCCGCGGCTGCGGGTCGGGGCGGACGGCGGCTGGGTGCTGGAGCTGGCGGGCGAGGCGCCGTGGGCGCTCGCCGACGTGCCGGCGCTGCCTGCCGACGACGCCGACCTCGCGGTGGTCGGGCTGTCGAGCGCGCTGGGGGTCGAGCGGCTGCGCGGCGACGAGGCTCGCGCGCTCATCGCGGCGTGGAACGACGATGCCGACGAGCTCGACGGCCCAGCGCGGCGGACCTGGGGCGCGGTGGCGTTGAACGACCTCGACCCGTCCGACGTCGACCGCGTGCTCGCGCGGGGCCGGGTCGGCCTCTCGCTGCCGGCGACCGAGCTGGCCTCGCCGTCCGCGCTCGACCGCGTCGGGCCGCTGCTCGAGCGGCTCGCCGCGCACGACGCGCCGCTGCTCGTCCACCCGGGGCCGGTCGCGGCCGGGACGTGGCAGCCGGCGGTGACCGCGTACGTCGCGCAGCTGCAGGCGGCGTGGATCGCGTGGGCGCTGCACGGTCGCGCGGCGCATCCGACGCTGCGGGTCGTGTTCGCCGCGCTGGCCGGGCTGGCACCGCTGCACGCAGAGCGGCTGGCCGCACGGGTGCCCGACGGCGGCTCGTCGCTGCTGGTCGACGACCCGCTCACCTCCTTCGACACCTCCTCGTACGGGCCGGTCGCCGTCGACGCGCTCCTCCGCGTCGTGGGCGAGGACCGGCTGGTCCTCGGATCGGACCGTCCGTACGCCGCCGCGACCGCGCTCGGGAGCCCCCTCGCCGAGCGGATCGCGGGTGGCAACGCCGCGGCGCTGCTGCGGCTCCGTCCGGCGGCGGTGGCGGCATGAGCGCGCTCGCGCCCGTGCCCCCGCCGCGGCCGGCCGGTCGCGACCTCCTGGTGCCCGAGCTGCGCGCGCTCGCGTCCTGGCTGGGCGAGCGGCCGTCGCTCTGGCGCCCGCACGTCGTCCACGACCCCGCGCAGCGCACCTACCACCGGCTCGTCGCCGACGAGTTCGTGACCGTGTGGCTGATCTGCTGGATGCCCGGCCACGACACCGGCTTCCACGACCACGACGGCTCGGCCGGGGCGGTCGCGGTGCTGGAGGGCGAGGTCGTCGAGGAGCGCCTGCGGCTGCTCGGCGGGCCGGCGTCCGCCGTGTACGGGCCGGGCGAGGTGCTCGAGTTCGGCCCCGCCGACATCCACCGTGTCCGGCACCACGGCGTCGCGCCCGCCGTGACGATCCACGCGTACTCGCCCGCGCTGCGGCGGATGGGCGCGTACGCCGAGGACGAGCACGGCCGCCTGATCCGTCACGCGCTCGACGAGGACACCGAGCTGAAGGTCGAGGAGCCGGTCCCGGCCTGAGTCGTTCGTAGCCTCCGCGGGCGTGACGTTCACGCGCATGCACCGCGGAGGCTCCGGCGAACCGCTCCTCCTGCTCCACGGGGTCACCGAGACGTGGCGGTCGTGGGAGCTCGTGCTGCCCGCGCTGCAGGCCCGCCACGACGTGCTCGCGGTGACGATGGCCGGCCACGCCGGCGGCCCGCCGCTGCCGGCGCCGCTCACCGACGGCGCGCTGGTCGAGGCGGTGGAGGCGGCGATGGACGAGGCCGGCTTCGCGACCGCGCACGTCGTCGGCAACTCGCTTGGCGGCCACGTCGCGCTGCAGCTCGCCGAGCGCGGCCGGGCGCGGAGCGTCGTCGCGCTCGCGCCCGCGGGCGGATGGGCGGCGGACGATCCTGCGCCGCGTGCGCTCCTCGCCGAGCAGCGCACGATGTGGCGCGAGCTCCGCGCGCTCCCGCCCGCGGCGCTCTCGGCCACCGCGGCAACGCCGGAGGGCCGCCGCCGCGCGCTCGCGCTCCTCACCGAGCACCCCGACCTGCTCGACGCGGCCTTCGTCGGCCACCTGCTCCGCGGCATCGCGGCCTGCGACCTCGAGCCGATGATCGACCACGCCGCCAGTCACGGCTGGCCCCGCGACCCCGCCGCGATCACCTGCCCCGTCCGCGTCGTCTGGGGCACCGCCGACCGCCTCCTCCCCTGGCCCGTCGCCGCCACCCGCTACCGCCGGGACTGGCTCCCGCACGCCGACTGGGTCGTCCTCGACGACGTCGGCCACGCCCCGCACCTCGACGTCCCGCTCGAGGCCGCCCAGCTCATCCTCGGCTGGACCGCGCCCTAGCGGGTCAGCGGCTCGCCGCAGTCGTCGCAGCGCACCTCGACGCGCGGCGCGATCGGGTGCGCGTCGGGGCCGTGGGTGGGGAGGTCCCACGCCTCGGGCTCGCCGTGCTTCATGCCCCACTCGGTCAGCGCGAGGAGGACCGGGGAGAGGTCCGCGCCCGCGCGGGTGAGGTGGTAGGAGGAGCGGGGCGGGTGCTCGGAGTACTGCCGCTTCTCGATCACGCCGGCGTCGACGAGCGAGCGCAGGCGCGCGGTGAGGATGTCGCGGGGCGCGCCGGTGTTGCGCTGGATCTCGCTGAACCGGTGCGCGCCGCGGAAGAGCTCGCGCACCACCAGGAGCGACCACCGCTCGCCCACCACGGCAAGCGCGTCGGCGATCGGGCACAGGCGGGGCTGGGCGGGCGCGGTCGGCATGGCCCACACCCTAGTCGGTCCGGGAATCCAACTGACTCTGCTAGCGTGCGCCGCGCAGGGTCGGTTTGGAAATCGAACTCATGGAGTCGAAGCGATGCGAGATGCGGTGATCGTCGAGGCGGTGCGCACGCCGGTCGGGCGCGGCAAGGCGGGCAAGGGCGCGCTCAACCCGATCCACCCCGTCGACCTGCTGGCGCACAGCGTCCGGGAGCTGGTCGCGCGCAGCGGGATCGACCCCGAGCGGATCGACGACGTGATCGGCGGGGCCGTCGACCAGGTCGGCGAGCAGGCGATGAACACCACGCGCTACGCGGCGCTCGCGGCCGGGCTGCCCGAGTCGGTGCCGGCGACGACCGTCGACCGCCAGTGCGGCTCGTCCCAGCAGGCCGTGCACTTCGCCGCGCAGGGCGTGATGGCCGGCGCCTACGACGTGGTGATCGCGGCCGGCGTCGAGTCGATGAGCCGCGTCCCCATGTGGTCGAACGTCCCGCCCGGCACCGACCCGTTCGGCCCCGGGGTCGCGAAGCGCTACCCGGAGGGGCTCGTCCCGCAGGGCATCAGCGCCGAGCTGATCGCGGCCAAGTGGGAGCTGCCGCGCTCCGAGCTCGACCGGTTCGCGCTCACCAGCCACCAGCGCGCCGCCGCCGCCACCGAGGCGGGCCACTTCGCCGACGAGATCGCCCCGATCGACGGCCTCGCCACCGACGAGTCGATCCGCCCGACCACGACGCTCGAGCAGTTGGCCGGGCTGAAGCCGGCGTTCGAGGATCAGGCGTACAGCGAGCGGTTCCCGCAGATCGACTGGCGCGTGACCGCGGGCAACAGCTCTCCGACCAACGACGGCAGCGCCGCGCTCCTCATCACCACGCCCGAGATCGCCAAGGAGCTCGGCCTGAGGCCGCGGGCCCGCCTGCACTCGTTCGCCGTCGTCGGGGACGACCCGCTGTACATGCTCACCGGCGTCATCCCCGCGACGCAGAAGGTCCTCCAGCGGGCGAACCTCTCCCTCGACGACATCGACCTGTTCGAGGTCAACGAGGCGTTCTCGTCGGTCGTCCTCGCCTGGCAGCGCGAGACCGGCGTCCCGCTCGACAAGGTCAACGTCGACGGCGGCGCGATCGCGATCGGCCACCCGCTCGGCGCGTCCGGCGCGCGCATCGCGACGACGCTCGTCCACGCGATGGAGCGCCACGGCGCCCGCTACGCGCTGCAGACGATGTGCGAGGCGGGCGGCCTCGCGAACGCGATGATCCTGGAGGCGGTGTAGCGCGGGGCGGCGGTGCGGCTAGCCGCGGCGCGCGATCGCCTCGCGCACGTCCGGGTCGGGATCGTCGGCGAGCAGCGCGGCGATCGCGACCGGCAGCTGGCGCTTCATCGCCACGCGCAGCCGCACCGCCGGGTCCTCGTCCTCGGCCAGCCGGCGGAGGATCTCCTCCGGGACGGTCTTGTTGTGGGCGACCCAGCCCCGCATCTCCGGGTACTCGTCGATCACCTGCTCCCACACCTCGACGGGCGCGGCCTCGTTGGCCGCGCGGTCGTACTCGTCCTTCAGCGTGCTGCGGCGCAGCCAGACGAACTGCTCGGCCGACTCGATCATCGACCCGATGATCGCGCAACTCGCGCGGAGGTGTCAGACCGGGCGCAGGCCGGGCGCGACGCCGCCCGCTGAGTCGACGATCGTCCGGGCGAGCAGCTCCCCGAGCACCGGCGCGAACTTCATGAGGTTGGAGCCGAGGAACGCGACGACGTTCCCCTGGCGGGCCGCCGCGAACCCGTCGTCGTGGTGGATCCACGGCGCCTCCAGGCCGACGCACCGGATCTCGGCAAGGGGCGTCGGGTCCAGCCCGGGCAGGAAGCGGGGGAGCCACGCGGCGTGCTGCTCGCGCACGGCGGCGGCGTAGGCGTCGGGATCGGCCGTCCGGTACGGCTCCGGCGCTCCGGGGTCGTCGAGGCCGAGGCCCCAGCGGCCGGTCGTGCCGAGCGGCAGCCCGTACGCCTCGCCCACCGCCAGGCAGGCGGTCGGCGCGGCCGGGTCCCGGCGCGCGTAGGTGAGCCGGACGTGGTGGGTGAGCGTGACGGCGAGCGGGATCCCGGCGGTCGCGGCGAGCATCGGCGTCGCGGTCCCCGCCGCGAGCAGCACGCGCCCGGCGCGCAGGACGGTGCCGTCGGCCAGCCGGACCGCAGCGTCGCCGCGGGCCGGGTCGTCGGCCGCCGCGACCACCTCGGCCGCCCGCAGCTCCACCCGCGCCGCGAGCGCGGCGATCGTCCGCGCCACCCGGATCGAGCCGCCGCGCGGGTCGAACAGCGCCTCGGACCACGGGTGGTCCGGCGCTACGTCGGGCACGCGGCGCCGCAGCTCCGCGCCGTCGATCGCCTCCCATGCCGCGCCCGCCTCGTCCATCGCGGCGGCGCGCACGGTGAGCACGTCCTCGCCGGCGCTGACGTGGCCCTCGTCGCCGAGCAGGCGTCCCGCGCCGAGCTCCTCGGTCCACCGCTGCCAGCCGTCCCACGCCTCCAGCGCCAACGCGCACAGCCGCGCCTCGCGGTGCGTGACGCGGAAGATCCGGCCGAGCCCGGCCGACTGCTCGGCGCCCGCGCCCAGCCGCTCCAGCACGAGCACCCGCTGCCCGCGCCGCGTCAGCTCGTACGCCGCGGCGAGCCCGCAGATGCCGGCGCCGACGACGATGACGTCCCAGTCGTTCGAGGTCCTCACGCGGGCGGGAACCGTACCGTGAAGCGCGCGCCGCCCAGCTCCGCGTCGCAGACCTGCACCGTCGCGCCGTGGTGGCCGGCCTGCTGGGCGACGAGCGCGAGCCCGAGGCCCGAGCCGGGCCGCTCGGCGTCGGGGTCGAGCCGCGCGAACGGGGCGAAGATCCGCTCCCGGTCGGCCTCCGGGACGCCCGGCCCGTCGTCCTCGACCACGAGCACCGCCGCGTGCGGCCCGTCGGGTGGCGCCGTCAGCGTCACGCGCACCGTCCCGCCGCCCGGGCGCCCGTGGCGCACCGCGTTCTCGACGAGGTTCTCGGCCAGCATCCGCAGCCCCGGCTCCCACCCGCCGACGACCGCCTCGTCCGCGACCTCGGCCTCCAGCCGCGCGCCCGGGTGGCGCGAGCGGGCCGCCGCGACCACCGCGTCGACGACCTCCGCGAGGTCGACCGGCGCGCGCTCGACCGGCCCTGCGTCGCCGCGCGCGAGCGCCTGCAGCCCGTCGAGCAGGTCGACGAGGCGCCGCTGCTCGGCCAGCGCGTCGCCGGCGATCTCGACCCGGCGCTCGGCCGGCAGGTCCGGGTGGCGCTGGAGCGCCGAGAGCGACGCCTGCACGCTCGTCAGCGGCGTGCGCAGCTCGTGGCCGGCGTCGGCGGCGAACCGCCGCGTCGCGTCGAGCGCGCGCTCGCGGTCCTCGGCCGACCGCTGCAGTCGCGCGAGCATCGCGTTCACCGACGCGGCGAGCGACCGCACCTCCGCCGGCCCGCCGTCCTCGGGCACGCGCCGGGTCAGGTCCTCGTCCTCGGCCACCTGCGACGCGACCGAGCGCAGCCGGCGCAGCGGCCGCACCGCCAGCGCCGCCGCGAGCCACACGCCCGCGACGACGAGCAGCGCCGCGCCCAGCCCGACGACCGCCAGCCGCCGCTCGAACCGCGCCTGCCGCTGCTCGGTGCTGCGCAGGCTCGTGGTCACCTCCAGCCGCGCCAGCCCGCCGAGCGCCTCGTCGCGCAGCGTCGTCGCGTAGGCCCGGTAGCGCTGGCCGTCGGAGGCGGTGAACGTCTGGAGCTCCTGCCGCAGCCGGGGGCGCGAGCGGGGCGGCGAGCCGGTGTCGAGCAGCACCCGCCCGCCGAGCGTCAGCCGCAGCGACGTGCGGGTCGCGTCGAGCACCGCGTCCAGCCGCGCGTCGGCGTCCGGCAGCTCCTCCTGCACCGCCGCCAGCGCGGTCGCGCGCGACAGCTCGGCGGTGCGCTTGAGGCGGTCGTCGACCGCGTCCATCTCGGCCTGCTCGACGTACCGGGACGTCGCGATGCCCGCGCCGGTCAGGGCGACGGCGAGGACGAGCAGGACGCCGAGCGTCAGGCGGCCGCGGAGGCTGCGCATCAGAGCGCGTCAGCTTCGCAGGACGAACCCGACGCCGCGCACGGTGTGGAGCACGCGCGGCTCCCCGCCGGCCTCCAGCTTCCGGCGCAGGTACCCGACGAAGACGTCGGCGACGTTCGTGCGCGGGTCGAACTCGTAGCCCCAGACGTCCTCGTGCAGGCGCTGGCGTTCGAGCACCTCGCCGGGGTGCCGCATGAAGAGGTGCAGGAGGTCGAACTCGCGCCGCGTCAGCTCGAGGTCGCGGCCGGCGCGGGTCGCGGCGCGTGCGCGCGGGTCGAGCCGCAGCTCGCCCACCTCCAGCGCCTCGTCGGTGCCCGTCGGGCGGCGGCGCAGGAGCGCGTGCAGGCGCGCGACGACCTCCTCCAGCGCGAACGGCTTGACCACGTAGTCGTCGGCCCCGGCCTGCAGGCCGCGCACGCGGTCGTCGACCTCGTCGCGCGCGGACAGCACGCAGACCGGCACCGGGTCGCCGTCCGCGCGCAGCCGCTGCAGCACCTCCAGGCCGTCGAGGTCGGGCATGCCGAGATCGAGGAGCACGACCGCGGGCTTGACGCGCGCGGCGGCCTCCAGCGCGGCGCGCCCGCCGGAGGCGGCGACCACCTGGAAGCCCTCCAGCTCGAGGCCCATGCCGACCGTGCGGCGGATGGCGGCGTCGTCGTCGACGAGCAGGACGACGGGGCCGTCGTCACCCACGCTCGACGACCTCGCAGTCGCCCGCGATCTGGTCCCCTCCGTCGGCGACCACGCGGTCGCGCCCGCGCCCGCACGAGATCGTGTCGACCTCGCCGTCGCGCGCGCGGATGCGGTCGTTGCCGGCGCCGCCGAGGAAGACGTCGGGCCCGCGCCCGCCGTCGAGCACGTCGTTGCCCGTGTCGCCCGCCAGGACGTCCGCGCCGGCGCCGCCGTTGAGCCGGTCGTTGCCGCCCTTCCCGCGCAGGTCGTCGTTGCCGCCGCGGCCGACGAGCCGGTCCGCGCCATTGGTCCCCACGAGCGAGTCGGGGCCCTTGGTGCCGAGCCGGTCGGCCGCGACCGCCGCGCCCGTGACGCTCACGCTCGCGGCGAGCAGCAGGAGCGTGAGGAGGAGGGCGGGGAGGCGGCGCATGGGGTGGCGGGGAGGATGACGGACGACGTGCCCGCGCGCAGGTGCATCTTCGCGGGTTCTCACCGTTTCCTCATCGAGCGTGAGAGGTCCGATAGACCGGTGTCCTGACCGGCCGCCGCGCGGTGATCCTCCGGCCATGCACCTCCGCCGAACCACCATCTGCACCGCCGCGACCACGCTGGCGCTGCTTCCTGCCACCGCGTTCGCCGCGACCGTCACCGGCACCGACGGCGGCGAGCGCCTGCGCGGCACCAACGCGCCCGACACGATCGACGCCGCGGGCGGCAACGACCGCGTCTTCGGGCGCGCCGGGGACGACGCGCTCACCGGCGGCTCGGGCAACGACCGCATCTTCGGCTGGCGCGGCAACGACACGATCGACGGCGGCACCGAGGGCGACCGCATCTTCGGCGGCCCCGGCAACGACGCGATCACCGCCGGCGACGGCCACGACCGCATGAGCGGCGGCATCGGCGACGACGTCCAGGACGGCGGCACCGGCAACGACGTGATCTACGCGAACCGCGGCACGGACACCTCGTCCGGCGGCGAGGGCGACGACGTGCTGTGGGCAATGGCCCGCAAGGACGTCACGCCGGGCCCGGGCGGCGCGGTCGACCAGGTCGGCGACACCCTCGACGGCGGCGCCGGCAACGACCGCTTCCGCACGCGCGACGGCGAGGTCGACCGGATCACGTGCGGGGAAGGCCGCGACCGCGCGTTCCTCGACCTCGTCGACGTGATCGCCGACGCGACGGCCGAGAACCCGAACGGCTCGTGCGAGCGCGTCGAGCGCCAGGTGCCGCGGGGCGGCTCGGGCGCCGAGGACGCGCAGGAGGAGTCGGCGGAGGCCAAGGCACAGGCCTAGCGCCAGAGACCGTCGAGCGCGCCGGCCATACCTTGTGGACGGTGCGCTCGACCGACGTCGCGATCATCGGCGCAGGGGCCGCCGGGCTGATGTGCGCCTTGACGGCCGCGCAGCGCGGCCGTCAGGTGCTGCTCCTCGACAGCTCCAACAAGCCCGGCAAGAAGATCCTCATGTCCGGGGGCGGCCGGTGCAACTTCACGAACATGTGGGCGGACCCGGCGAACTTCTTCTCGCAGGGCGGCAACCCGCACTTCTGCAAGTCGGCCCTCGCCCGCTACACGCCGTGGGACTTCATCGCGATGGTGGACAGCCACGGCGTGCCGTACCACGAGAAGAAGCTCGGGCAGCTGTTCTGCGACAACAAGTCCAAGGACATCCTGCGGATGCTCCTGACCGAGTGCGAGCAGGCCGGCGTCGAGCTGCACGTCAGCACGCCCGTGCACGAGATCGACCGAACCGACGCGGGCTACGCGCTGCGCACCGCGATCGGGGACGTGACCGCGGAGTCGCTCGTGATCGCGACCGGCGGCCTCTCCATCCCGACGCTCGGCGCCACCGGCTTCGGCTACGACGTCGCGCGCCAGTTCGGCCACACGGTGCTGCCAACGCGCGCCGGCCTGGTGCCGTTCACCGTCACCGACCCGCGGCTGAAGGAGCTGTGCGTCGAGCTGACCGGGACGTCGGTCGCGTGCGACGTGCGCTGCAACGGCCACAGCTTCCGCGAGAACCTCCTGTTCACCCACCGCGGCCTCAGCGGCCCGGCCATCCTCCAGATCTCCTCGTTCTGGCAGCCGGGGGACGCCGTGGAGATCGACCTCCTCCCCGAGCACGACGCGTTGGAGTGGCTGCAGGCCCAGCAGGCAGCGCGGCCCGACAGCGAGCTGAAGACGGTCCTGGCCGAGGCCTTCACGAAGAGGATGGCCGCCCTGCTGGCCGAGCGCTGGTTCACGTCCAAGCCGATGAAGCAGCACACGCCGGCCGAGCTGCGCGCCATCGCGGACCGGCTGGGCGCCTGGCGCGTCGTCCCGGCCGGCACCGAGGGCTACCGCACGGCGGAGGTCACGCTGGGCGGCGTCGACACGCGCGAGATCTCGTCCAAGACGATGGAGTCGCTCAAGTGCCCCGGCCTCTACTTCATCGGCGAGGTCCTGGACGTCAACGGCCACCTCGGCGGCTTCAACTTCCAGTGGGCCTGGGCGTCCGGCCACGCGGCCGCGCAGGTCGTGTGACGGCGCGACTACCCTCCGCCCTCGTGTCGCGCGGCCGCCTCATCGCTGTGCTCTGCGCAGCCGCGGCGGTGGCCGGCGGCGGTGTCGCCGTGCTCGCCGGGCGCGGGAGCGACGAGGAGGAGCCCGCGGAGCGGACGGTGAAGGACCCGCTCGGCGAGGCGCTCGCCTACCTGCCTGCCGACGCGTCCGTCGTCGCCGTCGTCGAGACGGGCGGCCCGCAGGTGCAGGCCGCGGGCGAGCTGCTCGACCGCCTCCTCGTCGGGCCGATCCTCGTCCGCCAGCTCGTCAGCTCGTTCGGGCTCGACTTCGAGGACGACGTGCGGCCGCTGCTCGGCCACCCGCTCGCGCTCGCCACCAGCCGCACGCCCGGCCTCGACCTGCCCGCCCTCCTGCGCGACGGCGGCGTGGCTGCGCTCCCCACCGACGACGCCGCGAAGCTCCGCGAGACGCTCGCCGCCGCGCGCGACGCCGGGCGCCTGCGCGAGGCCGAGGCCGGCACCTACGTCACCGCGCGGGGCCGCATCGCGCTCGCCGCCGACGGGCCGGTGCTGGTAGCGGGCGGCGACGCGCTCGCCGTCCGCAACGCGATCGACCGCCGCGCACAGCGCACCGGCCTGCGCCGCGAGGACTTCGTCCGCCGCACCGACCAGGTCGCCAAGCCCGCGGGCGACGCGCGCGAGGCGCTCGTCACGCTCGCCGCCCCCGCGCCGCAGATCGTGCAGCTGGCCGGCATCGGCGCCGTGCCCAACGCCGAGGCGCTCACCGACGGCGCGCTCGCCTTCCGCGTCACCGAGCCCGGCCTCGCGATCTCCTTCTCCGCCGACGCCGACCAGGCGAAGGTCAAGCCCGAGGAGATCCCGCTCCCGACCGGGCCCGAGCCGCCGCGGCCCGCAGGCGGCGACGCGCCGTTCGTCCTCGCCGTCCGCGGCGCCACCCAGACGATCGGCGCCATCCGCGCCACCGACGGCAGCACGAACATCCCGGCGCTGCGCTCGCTGGAGGAGGCGCTCGACGAGCTCGACAAGGTGAGCGGGCCGCTGAAGACGTTCGGGCGGATCGACTTCGACGAGGCGCTGTTCGACCAGCTCACCGGCACGACGACGATCACGCGCGAGGGCGGGGGAACGGTCATCCGCGCCGAGCTGCGGGACGGGGACCCGCTGCGCACGGCGCTCGACCGGATCGAGAAGGTGCCCGCGTTCGCCTACGAGCTGGCCGGCATCGACGGCGTCGCGCTCGATCGCGAGGGCGACGAGGCGTTCGTCCTGAAGCTCGAGGGGGAGCGGCCGGTCCGGCTCGCCGTCCTCGACACGACGCTCGTCGCCACGACGAGCGAGACGGTCGGCCTGCGCGCCGTCGCCAACCGCGAGCCGGCCACGGTCGACACCCGCGGCGCCCTCCACGCGCGCCTGCGCCGGCCGGGCGACCTCGTCATCCGCCGCCTCGGCCTGCCCGACATCGCGGGCGTGGTGCTCCGCGCGCTCGGCCCGCTCGACGTCGCCGTCCAGGCCGAGCGCTCCGGCCTCACGGGGTCGGCGACGCTGACCGTGGCGCGCTGAACGCGACGCCCGTCAGCTCCTCCGACCGCTCCCACAGCTGCCGCGCGACGTCCGCGTCGCTCGCCGCCTTCGTCCGCCCGACGAGCGTCGGGTGGCCGCGGCCCTCCATGAAGCCGTCGGGCCCGACGTACGACCCGCCCGGCAGGTCCTGCGTCGCGGCGTAGAGCGTCGGCAGCGTGCCCATCGCGTCGCTCTGGGCCATGAGCCTGTTGCCGATCGCCATGACGCCGTTGAGGACCTTGTTCTCCGAGCGCGACTGGAGGTTCGTCGCCGCGTAGCCGGGGTGCGCGGCGACCGCGCGCACGCTCGCGCCGGCCTCGGTCAGCCGCCGCTGCAGCTCCAGCAGGAAGAGGAGGTTGGCGAGCTTGGACTGCTGGTAGGCGGGCCAGCGCTGGTAGGAGCCCTTCATCCAGTTGAGGTCGTCGAGCCGGATCTTGCCGCCGCGGTGCGCGCTCGACGCGACGATCACCACGCGGTCGGTGACGTGCGGGAGCAGGAGGTTCGTGAGCGCGAAGTGACCGAGGTGGTTCGTCCCGAACTGCAGCTCGAACCCGTCCTCGGTGCGTTTCTCCGGCGTCGCCATCACGCCCGCGTTGTTGACGAGCACGTCGATCGGCTGCTCGCCCCACGCCTCGGCGAACGCGCGCACGGACGCGAGCGACGCGAGGTCGAGCGGGTGCACCTCCGTCGTGCCTGGCATCTCCGCCGCGACCGCCTCGCCGCGCTCGGTGTCGCGGACGGCGAGCACCACGCGCGCGCCCACACGTGCGAGCTCCCGCGCGGTGATGCGCCCGAGGCCGCTGGTCGCGCCGGTGACGATCACCGTGCGGCCGGACTGGTCGGGCAGGTCCTTCACGGTCCACTTGGCGCTCATGTGCCGATCCTTTCAAAGGCGCCCGCGCAGCGCAGGGGGGAACCCCCGATGAGACCCCGGCGACGCGTCGTCACGGTGCAGGACATGTCGAACCTCCCCGCCGTCTCCGACGCCACGTTCCAGCGGGACGTGCTCGAGGCCGAGCGGCCGGTGCTCGTCGAGTTCACCGCCGCCTGGTGCCCGCCCTGCCGCATGATCGCCCCGCACCTGGAGGCGATCGACGCCGAGCGCGACGATGTCGACCTCGTGCAGCTCGACGTCGACACGTCGCAGCGCACCGCCGCGCAGTTCGGCGTGCTGTCGATGCCGACGATGATCCTCTTCCGCGGCGGCCGCGAGGCGGGCCGGTTCGTCGGCGCGGCCCCGCGCCGCCGGCTCGAGCAGCAGCTCGACGAGCTCCTCGTCCGCGCCGAGCAGCCCGCCTTCTAGACGACCGCTCTAGAGAGCCTCTCTAGAGAACTTCTCTAGAGCGCGCGCGGGCGGTACGCCGCGCACCGCCGGTGCACGAGCACCCCGTGGATGCGCAGGTGCCGCTCGTCGTCGAACACGGTTCCGCGGCAGGCAGAGCAGGGGCCGACGGTGTGGCGCCGGCGCAGCATCGCGTCGGCGATGCGGGTGGTGAGGCTGGAGGCGACCATGACAGCCATGGTGGCCTCCGGCGCCCGGCCCGCCTACGGACCGGTGGTCGGAAGCGGCTCGGACGCCGGGGCCGAAGCCAGCGCGCTGACGACCTCCTGCAGCGCCGCGACGTGCTCGCCCGCGCGCCGCTCGACCGTCGCGTCGCGCTGCAGCACGCGGCGCACGTCGCCGAAGCCCGCGATCTCCTCGCGCGCCGCCTCGACCTTGCCGCCGATCTCGGTGAAGAGCATCCGCACCTGCTCGGTGTCGTTGGAGCGCGCAGCCTCGATGCGGCCGTTGACCTCCAGCGCGCGGACGACCTGCAGCCCGCGGTCGAGCTCGTGCGCGTGCTGCGCCAGCGACTTCACGCGCGCGTCGAGCGCGGCCAGCCCGGTCGACAGCTGCTCGACCGCGTCGCACAGCGCGTGCGTCAGCAGCTCGAGCTGCGCGGCCAGCGACGTCGACACGCGCGGGTCGCCCACGTGCTCGTGCGCGAACGCGGCCATCATCTCGGTCTGGATGCGGCTCCCCGCGATGCGGAAGCCCATGTCGCCGAGCAGCTCGACCGCGTCGCTGATGTCGGACGCGAGCGCGTGGAGCAGCGGGTTGAGGTCGTCGAAGCGCGCCCGCTGCAGCGCGGCGACGGCCGACAGCGCGGCGCCGTCCGCCAGCCGCGAGGACGCGAGCATCGCGTTGAGGGAGAAGAGCCGCATGTCCTCCGACAGCTCCCGCACGAACACGGACTTGCCGGCCAGGCGCGCGCCAGTCTCGGCGTAGGACGCCACGTCGTCGACCAGGCTGTCGAGGAACCGCCGCATGGCGACGCAGCGCTCGAGCACCTCGGCGACGCGCGCGTTCACACCGTCGGCGGGCAGCGTCAGCTGCCCCTCGCGCGTGCCGGCCAGCAGCGCCTCGCGGCTCGTCATCTCCGCGACGAGCGCGTGGCGCATGAACGCCTCGTAGTCGGCGAACCCGAGGGCGCGGAGCTTCGCGTCGAGCCGCTCGGCGCCGGCGGCGATCGCGGCCTTGCGGTTGCGCGGGTCGCCGTTCTCGACCTGCTGCTCCAGCGCGACGACCTCCGCGTAGAGCGCCTTCACTGCGCCGAACAGCTCGGGATGCGACGGCTTGATGCGCACGGACGCGTAGCCGCCCGGCACCGGCGCGGCGATGGCCATGACCCAGTAGTGGTCGCTCGGGTCCTTCGCGCGGTTCTTGACGTAGGCGGCGACCGACTTGCCCTGCTGCAGCAGCTCCCAGAAGACCTGGAAGACCGCGCGCGGCATGTCCGGATGCCGGATGATGTTGTGGGCGGCGCCGTGCAGCTCGGACTCCTCGTAGCCGCTGACGCGGACGAAGACCGAGTTGCTCAGGCGGATGTGGCCCTTGCTGTCGGTGGTGGAGATGAAGAGCTCGTCGAGCTCGAACTGCCGTTCGGCCATGCCTCTCGTTCATCGGCACGGCGCGTCGCCGCTTGGGTGAGTGGGCGCACGGACGGTCAGGCGCGTTCGCCCCACACCGCGGCGAGCCAGATGCCGGTGAGGGCGTCGACCGCCTGCCCGGTGCGCTCGGGCGGGGTGTCGCGGCGGTGCGCGTCGTAGAGGACGCGCTCGCTCGCCAGCATCAACGCGCGCGCGAGGTCCGGCGTGGCGGGCGGCTCGCCAAGTGCGCGGCCGGCGGCGCGCTCGGCCGCGATCCGCTCGGCGATCGCGACGACGAACCGGTCGATCCACGCGTCCCACACGACGCGCGCGCCCGGGTCGCTCGCGGCCGCTTCGACCATCCCGCCGAGCAGCGTCGCGTGGCGCCCCCACAGCTCGGTCACGTTCGCGATCGCCTGCCCGGCCCACTCGCGCGGCGGCGCGTCCGAGCCGGCGAAGAAGGCGTCCGCGGCGAGCGTCATCTCGTCCCACACGTCGCCCAGCGCAGCGCTCAGCGCGGCGTACTTGCTCTCGAAGTAGAAGTAGAAGCCCGAGCGGGAGATGCCCGCCTGCGCGGCGATGTGGTCGACCGCGAGCGCGGAGATCGGGCGCTCGGTGAGCAGCTGCTCGACCGCTTCGAGGATGGCGCCGCGGCGGCGGTCGCCCTTCGGGGGCCCGCCGGCGGGACGGCGTCCGGTGCGGGGAGCGCCGGAGCCGGCTTCGTGCTGATCGCCGCCCATCTCGACGGCGCACCGTAACTTGGAGCACCGGGGATCGTCAACGGCCTGCCGCCAAGCCCGTGAGGCGTCCCCCCGATCGGGGGGTTGATGGAGCTGCGAGGATCGATGGCCATGCAGGTCGAGGTCCGTGCCGTGGAGACGTTCGCCGAGTTGCTCTTCGCGGTCGACTCCGAGGAAGGGCAGGGAGCGTTCTTCGACCGCCTCTGCGAGGCGGCGTGCCAGCTCGCCGAGCTGGATCGCTCGGTCGTCTTCCTCTATGACAGCGCGCTGCGGCGCGTGCGGGTGGCCGGGAGCCACGGGATCGCGGTGGACGACTTCCGCGACATGCACATCCAGGTCGACTCGGCGACGCTGGCCTTGCGCGCGTTGAGCGAGGACAAGGTGCTGGAGATCACCGAGGGCTTCGAGGAGCTGCTGCCCGACTGGTCGGTCCGGTTCCTCGACAACACGCGCCTGATCTGCACGCCGATCGCGGCGGCGGGTCGCTGGCCGGGGGTGATCCTGTCCGACCGCGCGGTGGAGAAGCCGCTGACCGACAGCGAGCGCCACCTGCTGTGGTCGCTGGGGAAGATCGCGGCGCTCGCGGCGAGCGCGCGGCTGGCCACGCGCGAGGCCGAGCACGCGCGGATGCTGCAGGGCCGGATCGACCTCGCGCGCGAGATCCACGAGGGCGTCGTGCAGCGGCTCTTCGGGGTGTCGCTGGCGCTGACGGCGGAGGACCTGCCGCGCGAGCAGCTCAAGCGGTGTGCCGATGAGATCCAGGAGGCGCTGGGGGAGCTGCGGACCGCGGTCCAGCGGCCGCTCGGGCGCTCCTCCCGCGAGGCGTCGACGACGCTCGCCGAGGAGGTCGCCGTCGTCGCGGAGCTGCACCCGGACATCGAGGTCTCGTTCTCCAACGTCGCGCAGGTGCCCGCGCGGCTGCAGGACATCGCGTGCTCGGTGCTGCGCGAGTCGCTGCGCAACGCGCTCAAGCACGCGGACCCGAAGCGGATCTCGGTGGACGTCGAGCGCAACGGGGCGTTCGAGCTGTCGATCGTCAACGACGGCGTGCCGAACGGCGTGCGCGCCGGGCGCGCGGGGATGGGCCTGCGCATCGCGGCGGTCGAGGCGCTGCAGTTCGGCGGCGTCGTCGAGTTCGGCCCGGCGGGCGACGGCGAGTGGCGCGTGCGCCTGATCGTCCCCGTCGAGGACTCCGCGTCGTGACGAACGGCGCGCCGCTGCGCGTGCTGGTGGTCGACGACCACGACGTGGTGCACTGGGGCTTCCGGCTGATGCTGCAGGAGCAGTCGTGGGTGGAGGCGTGCTTCAGCGCGCGCACCGGCGCCGAGGCGCTCACGATGGCGACCAAGCACGAGCCGCACGTCGCCTTGGTGGATCTCTTCATCGGCGAGGAGTCGGGCGCGCAGGTCTGCGAGGCGCTGCGGGCGAAGGTCCCCGGCACGCGCGTGCTGCTGATCAGCGGCGCAGGTCGCATCTCGCCGGCGGCGGCGCGCGCGGCGGGTGCCGCGGGGTTCGTGCCCAAGGAGTGGCCGGCGCGCGACATCGCCGAGGCCGTCCGCATGGTGGGCCGCGGCATGACGGTCTTCCGCGAGATCGAGGAGCCGCAGCCGGCGAACCGCCTGTCCGAGCGCGAGAGGGAAGTGTTGGACCTGGTCGCCTCCGGCGCCACCAACCGCGAGATCGCCGAGTCGCTCCACATCTCCCCGTGGACGGTCAAGGAGTACACCGGCACCGTCTACCGCAAGCTCGGCGTCCGCAACCGCGCGGAGGCGGTGCAGCGGGCCCAGCGGCTGGGTCTGCTCGTCTAGCGGTCCTCCACGAGTCGCGTCAGCGGTACGACTCGAACGTGTGTGGCTGCGCTTCGGTCGCGTCTTCAAGTCCGGGAACGACCACCCGCGCCGTGACGACGCCGAGCACGACGTCGGCGGCGCGCCCCGCCACGTCGACGAACACGGGCTCCTCCCACATCTGCGCGACGACCGACCACGACGGCGGATCCTCCTCGGGTCGCCAGCACAGGTAGTCAGCGCTCGGCACCTCGCCCCAGCAGATCAGCCCGCCGGTGTCGGGCCACACCACAGCCGGTTCCCCCTCCTGGTAGGGGTCTTCCGAGAACGAGGTGTGGAGCGCGTGAAGCTCACGAGTGTTCGCGATCAGGTCGACCGACTCGTCCACGCTGACGCCGTAGAGGATCACTCGGTCATCGAAGATCCCCGGTCCGTAAAGGTCGACGAGCTGCTTGTAGTCCTCCGGCAGCTGAACACCAAGCTCACTCTCGACGCGGCCCCACTCCACTGGTGACGAGCCTGCCGGCGGCGGCACGAGCTGGATGAGGCGTTCGACGGCTTCGTACATCAGCATCCCTTCGGTGGGTCGTACTGCGGCACCTCGAGGTGCACGGTGTGGTCCCAATGGGGTCCCTTGGTGGAGACCACGCGAATGTAGATGTCCGACGGGATGTAGCCGCCGCGCTCGTACTTCGGCGTCACGATGTACTTGAACTCCCTGATCCCGCGGTCCGTGATCTGCGCCTTGAGCCAGTTCTCCTTGGTGCGCATGGTGACCGTGTTGAAGGTGTGCGGCAGGGGAACGAAGTTCTGGGGATCGTCTCCGGGCCCGCCGAACTGGCGCCCGACGAGGTGGCCCTTGTCGAGCTTGCACTTCGGCTTCCAGCCTCGCGGCTTGATGCTCGAGGCTGGCGTTCCGTCGGTGTTCGGTGCGCGCCGCTCGTTCAGCGTTGTTGTGGACACGGTCGCACGCGCCTGCGAGGCCCGCCCGAACTCGTCGAACCCGAGCGTCCGTCCGCTCCCGTGCGGGATGTCCATCTTCCGCGGGCCGTTGTCTGCGAGACGCTTGGTCTTCGCCGCCTTCTTCTGGGCGGGCGTGCAGAAGTAGTCGAGCTCCGTCGCGAAGCAGGCGACCTCCTTCACCCAGCCACACAGCTTCTTCGGCAGGAGGCTGCAAGCGCCGTCGATGACCTTCTTGCAGACGTCGAACTCCGGCACGCCGCCGGTCGATCGACATCTACCTCTACCGTCCGGGCGCTGGTGACCGTGGGGCGCGCCGTCCCCCCGCGCTCCGGGGCCCCTTGGCAAGGAGGGCGCGGGCGCCGGCGGCTACGAGTGCGACGACGACGAGCATCGCCGTGACGAGTCGACGCATCATCCCGCGCTGTACCTCCGGTCGTAGTAGGCGACGAACGCCTCATGCAGCGCCGGGGGATTCGCGACACGGCTCCAGGCTGGAGCGGGATGGTGCTCGTCCTCGCTGACCACGGTGACCGGCACCGGTCTCCCGAACGTCCGTTCCACCGCGCCCGTGACATGCAGGGTCCGGATGACCTCCGCGAGGCCCTCACCGAGCGCGAGCAGGAGTCGACCGCCCTGTTCGGCACGCCGGTCCTCGTCGGCGTCGTCCTCGTACCAGATGCCTTCATCGCGCGCCCATCGCTCCCGCAGCGTCGCACCGGCGGGGTCATCGGGTAGCGTTCCCACCGAACGGCCCGGCGGATGGACGAAGGAGAGCCACTCGTGGCGATGCCAGCAGGGGTCGTCCGGCGGAGTCGTGCGATGCGCGCGGTAAGCCGACTCTGTGTTCCATGCGAGCCTGACCGGGCTCTGGCGCCAGTCGAGCTCCGCGCCTTCTGGAAACCCGATCGCCACGGCGACGAGGTAGACCTCGTGACGTACCGAAGTAGGGATCGTCTCGAGCTCGCCCGTCATCCATTCGCTGACGTGACTCCACCAGCCATCACGCGGCATCACAGGTACGCGCCCTTCCTGATCGCTCGCTTCATACGGTCAAGCACATCCCGGAACGTCGATCCCCCGCGTCTGCAGATGCCAAGCGTGGTGCACTGGGGCTTCCGGCTGATGCTGCAGGAGCAGTCGTGGGTGGAGGCGTGCTTCAGCGCGCGCACCGGCGCCGAGGCGCTCGCGATGGCGACCAAGCACGAGCCGCACGTCGCCTTGGTGGATCTCTTCATCGGCGAGGAGTCGGGCGCGCAGGTCTGCGAGGCGCTGCGGGCGAAGGTCCCCGGCACGCGCGTGCTGCTGATCTCCGGCGCGGGCCGCATCTCGCCGGCGGCGGCGCGCGCGGCGGGGGCGGCGGGCCTCGTGCCCAAGGAGTGGCCCGCGCGCGACATCGCCGAGGCGGTCCGCATGGTGGGCCGTGGCATGACGGTCTTCCGCGAGATCGAGGAGCCTCAGCCGGCGAACCGGCTGTCCGAGCGCGAGCGCGAGGTCCTCGACCTGATCGCCTCCGGCGCCACCAACCGCGAGATCGCCGAGTCCCTCCACATCTCCCCGTGGACGGTCAAGGAGTACACCGGCACCGTCTACCGCAAGCTCAACGTCCGCAACCGGGCGGAAGCCGTCCAGCGGGCGCAGCGCCTCGGCCTGCTGGTCTAGCGCTCCTGGAAGCCCACGGTCAGGGCTGAAGCAGGACGAACCCGAAAGAGGCGCTGGCCTCTCGCGCGTGCACGAAGGCCGATGCCCGTTCGACGGCATCGGACCACTTCGTGCCTTCGTGGGGGGCGGGTCCGCCCCGCCCTTCGATCGCAGCGCCGGCCGCTGACACCTGCCCCGGCGAGAACAGGAGGGTCAGCCGGAGCACCACGGAGTCGACGCGATCTCCGTCCTCGTCGTGCAACACCAGCTCACGGACCAGGTGCAGCGCCGTCACCCGGCCCGTGTCCACGCCGGGCACGGTCCGCGGGTCGATCCGCAGGCCGTTTGTCACCTCGAAGCGCAGGAGGTCGCCGTCGAGGTCCGGATCAACGCTGAGCTGGCCGTCTTCCTCCGGGTCGTCGATCGCGTCGTTGAACGCCATCGCGGCGATCTCGCGGAAGACCGCCCAAGCGTGCCAGACGTGCGCCGGATCACCGGTCTCCGCCTCGAGGGTCCGGCGCAGGCTGACGCCCCGCTCAGCGAGGCGCGCACGGATCAACGGGTGGAGGTCATACGCGTTCATCGCAAGGTGACGCTCACTGTGCACTCGAGCTCTGCGCGAGACATGCAGCGAGCGAGGTGCAGCGTCTCGCTCCGAAGGATGACGCGCCGGCGCGCGTCGCGGACGACAAGTCGACGACCGTCCGCGCCGCGCGTCAGCGACAGGACCGCGAAGCGCGGGCTGTCATCTTCGTCGAGGTCGACGATCCTGCTCGTGAGCCCGCGGCTCGCCGGCGCGAGCTCGATGGAGCGTGCCGTCGGCGGGAGGAGGGTGAACGCCACCACGTCAGGGTCTCCGTAGGAGAGGTAGGCGATTCCGTCGTACCGGGCACCGTCGCGCTGCAGGCAGAACTCCACCGGGACGCCGTCGCTCCGGCTGAACGATCCGCACGCACCCGACAGTCTCGGCGTCTCAGGCTCGGAGCGGACGGTGGTCGCCGTCGCGCGGTAAGCCGCGTGGTTGATGGTCCGCCAGGCCACGGTCGCCGGCTCGGGTGATGCGTCGGTGGCGCTGATCAAGACCCCGGCCAGTCCCGCCGCCACGACCGCCGCAGCGACGACAACCAACACCGCCCTCGTACGTCGGCTCATCGCGGCACCCTTCCCCATCGCAGGTCCTCGCGCAGCGACTCGAGTACCGGACCCGGTTGAAGGGGGCGCCCACGCTCGCGGTCAAGGCGGGCAGCGTGCGCGTCCGGCGGCTCGGCCGGTCCGTCGGCGGGCTCGAGGTGACCCTGCCCATCCGGAGCGCCGACCTGCGGCGCGTGGGTGGCCGGACCGTCACGCTGCGGGTCGGCAAGCGGACGGTGAAGGCGAAGCTGGCGAAGGTTCAGCGCGCCAAGGTGCAGGGGAGGTAGGGGCGATGGAAGGGCTCGCCGCCGTCCTGATGCTGGTCGGCACGATCATCGTCGTGTCCGCCCTCGCCGGGCTGACGAGCGACTGCGCGGGCGACCAGTGCGGCACCTTCACCGGGTTCGCGATCGGTTGGCTCGTCTTCGGCGCGTTCTTCGTCGCGATCGGGATCATGCTGCTGCGGCTGCGGGACTAGAGGCCGAGGAGCTCCGGGTGCGTGGCGACCGCACGCCAGCGGGCGGCGGGGTCTGGGACGAGGCGGCGGGTGGTGAGGTCGAGGAGGCCGCCGTGGCCGGTGAGGGTCGCGACGAGCTCGCCGTCGCTCGTGCGGCGCAGCTCGTTGATCGCGGGGTTGACCTTCGCGCCCCGCGTCCACGTGAAGTCGCACGAGACGGTGACGTCGTCGCCGGCGCGCAGCTCGCGGTGGAACGCGATGTGGGCGTCGAGGCTGACCGGGCCGAGGCCGGCGGCCTGGAGGGCGTCGAGGGAGACGCCGGCGGCGCGGGTGAGCGCCCAGCGGGCGTGGTCGGCGTAGTCGAGGTACGCCGAGCCGCGGACGTGGCCGTTGGTGTCGAGGTCCGACGCGCGGACGGGGAGCGTGACGGTGAAGGGCATCGCGCGTCCCAGCCTCGCCGCGACGGCGCGCAGCGGTCTAGAACGTTCCGGCCGCGGCGGTGCGGGCGACGAGGGTCGCCGGGGTGCGGCCGCTGAGCCGGAGCGCCTCGCGGCCGAGGTGCGCCTGGTCGGCGTAGCCCAGCTCGTGCGCGGCCGCCGCGAGCGTGGTTCGCGCGCCGGCCAGCTCCGGCAGTCGCGCGGTGAAGGCGGCGAACCGGAGCACGCGCTGGAGCGCCTTCGGGCCGTAGCCGACGTGGTCGCGCATGCGGCGGCGGAGCTGGCGGTCGCTGAGGCCCACCGCGTGGGCGACGTGCTCGACGCGCGTGTCCGGCGCGGCGCGGAGGAGCATCGCGGCGGCGAGGACGGCCGGGTCGAGCGGCGCGCGCTCGGCCCGCGCGGTCATGGCGTGCGCGAGGACCTCCGGCCGCGGGTCGCGCGCCATCCGCTCGGCGACCCTCCGCGCCCACGCGTCCTCCAGCCGCACCGGCCCACCGCCGGACGGCAGCTCCCCAAGCACCGCCCGCGCCGCCCCGGCGCGCACCCGCGCCCCGACGTACGTCGCACCCGCTCGCACGTCCGCGACCGCCAGCTCCGCGCGCGTCCCGACCGCCCACAGCGTCCCGTCCACGATGTCGAACCACACGTCCGCACACCCGTCCGGCAGCAGCCGCAGCGCGCCGTCGCGCGCGGCCCGCGCCTCCCACGTGCACGCGAGCACCCCGCCGGTGGCGACCTCACGACCGGCGCTGCGGGCGGGGAGCGGGTGCGGCATGCGCCCCACGATCCCACATGGACGGAAGGACGTTTGAAACATCTCTGTTCCTAGGGCTACGTTTCTGGCATGGGGACTGAACCAGTTCTTTGGGCCAGGGAAGGCCACACGAAGGCCAAGCACGACCTCTTGCTCGCCTTCTTTCAGAAGTGGGTCAGCGTGCACTCCGAGACGTTCGCGAAGTACCAAGGCGGTCTCGTTCGGATCTACGATGGGTTCGCCGGCCCCGGCGTCTACGA
Organism: Parviterribacter multiflagellatus; assembly: GCF_056863265.1. Classification (NCBI taxonomy): domain Bacteria; kingdom Bacillati; phylum Actinomycetota; class Thermoleophilia; order Solirubrobacterales; family Parviterribacteraceae; genus Parviterribacter; species Parviterribacter multiflagellatus. The sequence goes on along the minus strand of NZ_JBXPIZ010000013.1, from coordinate 100,701 downwards.
GTGCGGCGAGCCGGGCTCACCGCTGATCCTTCTCGGGGCACTGCTCGACAACGACAGGCTTCTGCAGCGATGGACGAGCGTTCGGTACGAGTTCACTTTCGTTGAGCGCGACGAGCGGCGAGCGCGCCGGCTTCAGGATGAGCTCGAGGCGCGGGAGCGGCTCGCGCGTGAGGGTCGCCGTTGGACCGATCGTGTCAGCTGGTCCGTCACCTGTGGGGCGTACGAGGACCATGCCCCGCAGCCCGTGGCCGGGCAGTCGGCGCTGTTCCTATTTGTTGATCCGTTCGGCTACAGCCATTCGCCAATGGGGCTGACCACCGAGATCCTCAAGCTCCCCAAATGCGACACGCTCATCTTCCTGCCGCTGGCGTTCGTGAACCGGTTCGTCGCTCGCTCCGGGCAGGAACAGGCCATGGATCGGTTCTTCGGCACGCCGGAGTGGCGCGACGTGCCGGATGGCCCGGGGCGTCCAAAAGCGCTGCTCAACCTCTTCTGCAAGCAGCTGGTGAAGGCGGGGCTTAGGTACACGCACCGCTTCCGTCTTGCTTCCGAGTCGAACAACGAGTACTGGATCGTGGGCGCGTCAGACAACGTGCGTGGGTTCGAGAGCGTTAAGGAAGGATGTTGGGCGGTCGACCCTCGGCATGGCCGGGGTTTCGTGCCCGCCCAAGCAGCCGTGCCTGGACAAGGGAGTTTTGGCTTCGACGGCGTCCCGGACGGGCCGGACACGGCTCCGCTCCTGGCGGGCCTTCGATCGGAGTTCGCGGATCGGTGGTTCTCCGTCGAGGACGCCATCACCTACACGGCAGAGTCGACGTTCCTCCCGAAGCACCTGAAGCGCCTCACGCTGGTGCCGGCGGAGAAGGCGCAGCAGCTGGAAGTGGAGCGGCCCTCCGGAGCAAAGCAGTTCAAGGAGGGCAACGGGATCAGAATGCGATTTGTCCGATACTGACACGAACATGTGTTCGTAATTCAAGGAACCGGCGGCACCGAATCGAAGGAAACCGCGATGGCGCAGAGCAGCAGCATCGAGTGGACCGAAGCGACCTGGAACCCGGTGACCGGCTGCAGTCAGGTGAGCCCTGGGTGCGCGCACTGCTACGCGAAGACGTTCGCGGAGCGGTGGCGTGGTGTTCCAGACCACCCGTACGAGCAGGGCTTCGACCTACGCCTGTGGCCGGAGCGGCTTGACGTGCCTCTGAAGTGGAAGAAGCCGAAGACGATCTTCGTCAACTCGATGTCGGACCTGTTTCACGAGGACGTTCCGATCGATTTCATCGACGAGATCTTCGCGACGATGCGGGCGGCGCACTGGCATACGTTCCAGATCCTGACCAAGCGCGAACGGCGCCTCGCAGAGTTTGCCGGTCGGTTCGACTGGCCACCGAACGTCTGGATGGGAGTCACCATCGAGAACCGCCGCTTCGTCCACCGCGCCGACGTGCTTCGTGAAGTGCCGTCCGCTGTGCGCTTCATTAGCGCCGAGCCGCTTCTCGGGCCGCTGGAAGGGCTCGACCTACACGGGATCGATTGGCTGATCGCGGGCGGCGAGTCCGGACCGAAACATCGGCGGATCGATCCGGCGTGGGTGCGTGACCTGCGGGACCGCTGCGGCGGCGCGGGCACAGCGTTCTTCTTCAAGCAGTGGGGTGGCGCCCGGCCGAAGTCGAACGGTCGGGATCTCGACGGTCGCCAGTGGGACGAGTACCCGACGCCGCGTGCGCGGCGGGTCCTCGTCCCGGTCTAGATGCGCTGACGTCACCGGTCGGCGCGCCGCTCGTGCCGCATCGCACGTCGATGCACCGGACGCAGGTGCGGTCCCCCCACCCGAGCCTCGTTCTCCCCCCGGATGGGGGATGGGCCTTCACACGGACCCCGCGCGGCGGGGAGGGTTGCCCGCATGCCGACCGCGGTCATCTTCCCCGGCCAGGGCAGTCAGGTGCCCGGCATGCGCGACCTCGTCGAGGAGGGTGCGCCGGAGCTGCTCGAACGGTGCCTGGAGCTCGTCGGGACCGACCCCTTCCCCCGGGTCGACGAGTCCACCCGCTTCGCTCAGCCGGCGATCTTCTGCGCGAGCGTCGCGGGGTGGCGGCGGCTCGCGCAGGAGCTCGGGACCCCGCCCGCCGCCGTCGCCGGCCACTCCCTGGGAGAGCTGGCCGCGCTGGCGGCGGCGGGCGTGCTCGACGAGGCGGCGGCGCTGGAGCTCGTCGTGCTCCGCGGCCACGCGATGGCGGAGGCCGGCGGCGGGACGATGCTCGCGCTGCTCGGCGCCGACGACGAGACCGCCGAGGCGATCGCGCACGCCGCGGGCGTGACGGTCGCCAACTACAACGCGCCCGGGCAGGTCGTGCTCAGCGGCGCGGCGGACCGGCTCGACGAGGCGGCGCGCGCCGCTCGCGCGCACGGCCACCGGGCGATGGAGCTGGGGGTCGCCGGCGCGTTCCACTCGCCCGCGATGGAGGCCGCCGTCAAGCCGTTCGAGGCCGCGCTCGCCGCGACCGACTTCGCGGAGCCCCGCGACGGCGTCACCGTCTACAGCTGCCACACCGCGCAGCCCATGACCGACCCGCGCCAGGAGCTGGCGCAGGCCCTGACCGGGCCGGTCCGCTGGGCGCACACCATGCGCGCGCTCGACGCCGCCGGCATCGACCGCTACGTCGACGCCGGCCCCGGCAAGGTGCTCGCGAAGCTCGTCAAGCGGAACCTGGGCAGCGCGGCGACGCGGGAGCCGGCGCGTGCTTGACGCTCCCGCCACGCGCGCCGCGGCCGAGACGACCGCGGTGCGCCCGACGCGCACCGCCGGCATCTCCGGGCTCGGTCAGGCGCTGCCCACCCGCTCGGTCTCCAACGCCGTCGTCGCCGAGCGGCTCGGCGTCGACAGCGCATGGATCGAGCGCCGCACCGGCATCCGCTCCCGCTACCGGCTCGGCGCCGGCGAGCGCCTGAGCGACCTCGCCGCCGAGGCCGGCCGCGCCGCGCTGCAGGACGCCGGCGTCGACGCCACCGACCTCGACCTCATCCTCGTCGCCACCTTCACCGCCGACGACATCACGCCCGGCACCGCGCCCTACGTCGCGCACGCGCTCGACACGCACGCCGCCGCGGTCGACCTCAACGCCGCCTGCACCGGCTTCCTCGCCGCCGTCGAGGACGCCGCCGCGCGCATCGAGGCGGGCCGCGCGCAGCACGTGCTCGTGATCGGGGCGGAGGCGATGTCGCGGTTCGTCGACGACGACGACCGCCGGGTCGCGCCGCTGTTCGGCGACGGCGCGGGCGCGGCCGTCGTCTCCGCGGACGCCGGCGCGCTCAGCCCGGTGATCCTTAAGTCCGACGGCGCGCTCGCGGACCTCATCGTCGCCACGCGCGAGGACCCGTTCGTCCGCATGCAGGGCCACGAGACGTACGTCAACGCGGTCTCCTCCCTCAGCGAGGCGACGGTCGACGCGTGCGCCGCGGCCGGCCTCACCCCGCAGGACATCGACCTCTTCGTCTTCCACCAGGCCAACCGGCGGATCCTCGACGCCGTCGCCGAGCGGCTCGACCTCGACCGCACGCGCGTCGTCGACGTGATCGCCGACCTGGCCAACGTCTCTGCGGCCACGCTCCCGCTCGCGCTCTGCGCGGCGCGCGACGAGGGCCGCCTCAACCCCGGCGACCGCGTGCTCCTGGGCGCGATGGGCGCCGGCTTCGTCTACGGCGCGGGAGTTCTGACATGGGCATGACGGTTCCGGCACAGAGCGTGGCGGAGGTGCAACCACCCACCCTCCGTGAGGGCGCGGCGCTCATCACCGGCGGCTCGCGCGGCATCGGCGCCGCCACGGCCCGCGCGCTCGCCGCCGACGGCTGGCCCGTCGCGCTCGTCTACCGCAGCGGCGAGGAGCAGGCCCGCGCGGTGGCAGACGGCCTCGAGGTGCCGAGCGTGATCCTGCAGGCCGACGTCGCGGACCCGGCCGCGGCCGACCAGCTCATCGAGCAGGCGGAGGCGGAGCTCGAGCTCCCGCTCGCCGTGCTCGTCAACAACGCAGGGGTGCGTGCGGACGGCCTGGCCGTCCAACTCGAGGACGATGCGTGGGACCGCGTCCTCGAGACGAACCTGACCGCGGCGTTCCGGCTCACCCGCCGGGCCGTCCGCGGGATGGTTCGCCGTCGCCACGGCCGCGTCATCAACATCGCCTCGGTCGTCGGGCCGCGCGCGAACGCGGGCCAGGCGAACTACGCCGCCTCCAAGGCTGGCCTGATCGGCATGACGAAGACCGTCGCCGTCGAGGTCGCCCGCCGCGGCGTCACCGTCAACGCGATCGCGCCCGGCTTCATCGCGACCGACATGACCGACGACCTCCCGGCCGAGGTCACGAGCGCCGTCCCCGCGCGCCGTCCCGGCCGCCCGGAGGAGGTCGCCGCCTGCGTCCGCTTCCTGGCCTCCGACGAGGCCTCCTACGTCACCGGGACCGTCCTCACGGTCGACGGTGGCATGTCCGCCTAAGAGCAACGAGAGGAACCACCCCATGTCCGCCACCGTCACCCGCGAGCAGGTCCAGCCGGTCGTCTACGACGCCCTCGCCGAGCTGGGCCCCGAGCGCGACCAGATCACCGACGCCGCCACCTGGGAGGAACTCGACGTCGACTCGCTCGACCTCGCCGAGCTGAGCCAGGTCGTCGAGGAGGAGTTCGGCGTCAAGCTGAAGGGCGACGACGTCGCCAAGATCAAGACCGTCGGCGAGGCCATCGAGCTGATCACGGAGCGCGCAAGCTCGTGAGACGCCGCGCGGTCATCACCGGGGTCGGCGCCGTCACGCCCCTGGGCGTCGGCGCCCGCACGCTGCACGAGCGGTGGACCGCGGGCGTCTGCGCCATCGAGGACGGGCTCGCGCCCTGCTCCGACTTCGACCCGACCGTCGCGATGACCGCCAAGGAGGCGCGCCGGTCGGACCGGTTCACGCAGCTCGCCGTGGCCGCGTGCGCCGAGGCGGTCGGCGAGGCGGGCTGGTCGAAGGACGACCTGCCGTACGAGCCCGAGCGCATCGCCACGGTCTTCGGCACCGGCATCGGCGGGATCTCGACCATCGAGCGCGGCACCGACGCGCTGCACGACGGCAAGAACGTGTCCGCGCTGAGCGTGCCCCTGATGATGGGCAACGCGGGCGCCGCGGCGCTGTCGATGCGGCTCGGCCTGCGCGGCCAGTCGTACGGGATCGTCTCCGCCTGCGCGGCCGGCGCCAACGCGATCGGCTCCGCCGTGCGCCTGATCCAGACCGGCGAGGCCGACGCGGTCGTCACGGGCGGCAGCGAGGCGGCGCTCACGCCGCTGTCGAAGGCCGCGTTCGCCGCGCTCGACGCGACGTCCGAGTCCGGCCACTCGCGCCCCTTCGACGCCCGCCGTGACGGCTTCATCATGGGCGAGGGCGCGGGCGTGCTCATCCTCGAGGACGCGGAGGCGGCCGCCGCGCGCGGGGCCAAGGTGCTCGGCGAGGTCGTCGGCTACGCCGCCACCTCCGACGCGTACCACCTCACCGCGCCGGATCCGGAGGGCAGCGCGGCCGCGGCGGCGATGCGCGGCGCACTGCGGGACGCCGGGCTCACCCCCGACGACCTCGACTACGTCAACGCGCACGGCACCTCGACGCCGCTCAACGACCGCGCCGAGACGCTCGCGCTGAAGGCGGCGCTGGGCGAGGAGCGGGCGAAGGCCGTGCCGGTGAGCAGCACGAAGTCCGCCATCGGCCACCTGCTCGGCGCGGCCGGCGCGGTCGAGGCGATCGCGACGCTGCTCGCGCTGCGCGACCGCGTGGCGCCGCCGACGCTCGGCTACGAGGAGCCCGACGAGGGACTCGACCTCGACTACGTGCCGGGGAGCGCGCGGCCGATGGCGCAGCAGCGCAACGGCGACGGCGCGGTCGGCATGTCGAACTCGTTCGGCTTCGGCGGCCACAACGCCGTGCTCGTCCTGAAGGCGGCGGCATGAGCGGCCTGGCGGTGGTGCCGCAGAGCACCGAGAAGCTGACGCCGCTCGAGCGGCTCGAGACGCTCTGCGACCCCGGCTCGCTCCACCTCATCCGCTCCGACGTCCTGTCCCCGCGCATGGGCGGCCGCGCCCGCGCGGGTGACGGCGTCGTCGGCGGCGCGGGCCGCGTCGACGGTCGGCCGGTGTACTGCTACGCGCAGGACCCGGCCTACGTCGGCGGCTCGCTCGGCGAGGCGCACGCGGACACGATCGTGCGCATCCTGCGGCTGGCCGATCGCGCGGGCGCGCCCGTCGTCGGCTTCGTCGAGTCGGCCGGCGCGCGGCTCCAGGAGGGCCTGCTGGCGCTGGAGGGCTACGGCCGCATCTTCGCCGAGCACGTGCGCCTCACCGCGCGCGTGCCGCAGATCAACGTCATCTGCGGGGCATCCGCGGGCGGCGGCTCGTACGCGCCCGCGCTCACCGACTTCGTCGTCATGACGGAGGCGGCGAACATGTTCCTCACCGGCCCCGCCGTCGTGCAGGAGGTGATGGGCGAGGAGCTGACCGCGTCCGAGCTCGGCGGCCACAAGGTCCACGAGCGCAACGGCGTCGCGCACTTCGTCGCGGCGACCGACGCGGACGCCGCGTGGCTCGCGCGCGACCTGCTCGGCTACCTGCGCCCTGGCCGCGCCACCGCCGAGCCGGCCACCCGCGCCGCGCAGGTCCCCGACCTCGGCGTCCCCGCCGACGACCGCAAGGTCTACGACGTGCGCGGCGTGATCCGCGGCGTCGTCGACGGCGGCCGGCTGCTGGAGGTCCAGCCCAAGTGGGCCCGCAACGTCGTCACGGCGTTCGCGCGGCTCGAGGGCCGCGCGGTCGGCATCGTCGCCAACCAGCCGAAGTTCCTCGGCGGCGTGCTCGACGCGGACTCCGCGCAGAAGGCCGCGTCGTTCGTCGACACGTGCGACCGCTTCGGCGTGCCGCTCGTCGTGCTCGTCGACACGCCCGGCTTCCTGCCCGGCTCCAAGCAGGAGCAGGCGGGCGTGATCCGCCACGGCGCCAAGCTCGTCCGGGCGTTCGCGGCGGCGTCCGTGCCGAAGGTGACCGTCGTCCTGCGCAAGGCGTATGGCGGCGCGTTCATCGCGATGAACTGCAAGGAGCTGGGCGCGGACTTCGCGTTCGCGTGGCCGCGTGCGCAGCTCGGCGTGATGGGGCCCAAGCAGGCGGTCGGGATCATCCACCGCCGCGACATCGCCGCCGACCCGGATCCGGCGGCAGCGACCAACCGGTTCGCGCGCGCGTACGCGGAGGAGCACCTGTCCGCGCGCACGGCCACCGCGCTCGGGGCGATCGACGAGGTCGTGACGCCGGGCGACACGCGCACGCGCCTCGTCGCGGCGCTGGAGGCGCTGAGCCCCACGCCGGACGTGCCGGCGGCCCGCTACACGAAGGAGACGATCACATGCTGAGCGAGCCGTTCGAGCGGCTGCGCACCGGCGCGACGTTCACGTCGCACGGGCGCACCGTCACCGAGTCCGACGTCCACGCGTTCGCGACCCAGACCGGCGACCTGCACCCGCAGCACGTGGACGCCGAGTGGGCGGCGACCAGCGCCTTCGGGGAGCGCATCGCGCACGGGATGCTCGTGCTGAGCTACGCGGTCGGGCTCGTCGGGTTCGACCCCGAACGGGTCGTCGCGCTGCGCAGGATCTCCGACGCGGTGTTCAAGCGGCCGGTCAAGCTCGGCGACACGATCCACGTCGAGGGCTCCGTCCACGAGCTGGCCGACGTCAGCGACGAGGCCGGCCTGGCGACGATCGTCTTCAAGATCGTCAACCAGGACGGGCGGCTCGTGTGCCGCGCGAAGGTCGAGGCGCTGTGGAAGCGCGACGCGCCGCTGGCGCCGAGCCGCTTCGACACCACCGCCGACGACAACGGCTTCGTCCCGATCCCGCTGTGACCGGCATGCTCGACGGCAAGAAGCTGCTCATCACCGGCGTCGTCACGAAGGACTCGATCGCCTGGCACGTCGCGCGCGCGGCGCAGGAGGCGGGCGCGGAGGTGGTGCTGACCGGCTTCGGCCGCGCGCGGCGCCTCACTGAGCGCTCCGCCAAGGCGCTCCCGACGCCGCCGGACGTGCTCGAGCTCGACGTCAACAGCGAGACCGACCTGCTCGGCGTGCGCGAGGAGCTGGCCCGCCGCTGGGGCCGCGTGGACGGCGTGCTGCACGCGATCGCGTTCGCTCCGGCCGACGCGCTGGGCGGCGACTTCCTGGACACACGGGCCGAATCCGCCGTCGAAGCTTTCCGCACTTCGGCCTATTCCCTGAAGGCCCTCTCGGAGGCTACGTTGCCGCTCATGCGGGAGCACGGCGGAAGCATCGTCGGGCTGGACTTCGACGCAAGCGTCGCGTGGCCGGCCTACGACTGGATGGGCGTGGCGAAGGCCGCGCTGGAATCGGTCTCGCGCTACCTCGCGCGGGATCTGGGCGCGCACGGCGTGCGCGTGAACCTGGTGAGCGCGGGCCCGATCCGCAGCCTCGCGGCGAGCGGCATCCCGGGCTTCGACCAGCTCAAGGACGCCTGGACGGGCCAGGCCCCGCTCGGGTGGGACTGCGACGACGCGGCGCCGGTGGCGGACGCGACGTGCTTCCTGCTCAGCGACCTGGCGCGCGCGATCAGCGGCGAGATCCTCCACGTCGACGGCGGCTTCCACGCGATGGGCGCGGTGCCGGCGATGGCGCGCGAGGTCGCACACGCATGAGGATCCTCCTCACCGGCGCGACCGGCTTCCTCGGGATGGAGACCATCGCCCGCCTCGCGGCGGCGGGCGACGAGGTCGTCTGCGTCGTGCGCGGCGACCGGCCCGACCTGCGTCTGCGCGGCGTGCTCGACCTCGTCGGCGTGCCCGAGGAGCAGCGCGACGGCATCACCGCCGTCGCAGGCGACATCACCGACGCGCTGCCGGACGTCGGCGCGGTCGACGCGGTGCTGCACTGCGCGGCGTCGGTGTCGTTCGGCCTGGACCTCGACGACGCGCGGCGCATCAACGTCGGCGGCACGCGCAACGCGCTGGACGCCGCGCGGCGCACCGGCGCGCGCTACGTCCACGTCTCCACCGCGTACGTCGCCGGCCGCCACGCCGGGGTGTTCGGCGAGGACGAGCTCAGCCTCGACCAGCCGTTCCGCAACACGTACGAGCGGACGAAGGCGGAGGCCGAGCAGCTCGTGCGCGCCTCGCGCGACGTCGACAGCATCGTGCTGCGGCCGAGCATCGTGATCGGCGAGTCCGACACGGGCTGGACGCCGGCCTTCAACGTCCTCTACTGGCCGCTGCGGGCGTTCGCGCGCGGGCTCCTCACCGAGGTCCCGGCGCTCCCGCACGGGCGCGTCGACGCGGTGCCGGTCGACTACGTGGCCGACGCGATCGCGCACGTGCTGCGCGAGCGGCCCGACGTCGGCGGGACGCTGGCGCTCGTGGCCGGCGAGGACGCCGTGACGGTGGACGACCTGCTCGACCTCGGCTCGGCCGCGTTCGGCGTCGACCGCCCCGTGCTGCAGGTCCTGCCCGACCCGCACCAGTCCGAGTTCGCCCAGCGCAGCGCCGACGCCGCCCGCTACGTCCCGTACTTCGACATGGACGTGGTGTTCGGCGACGAGCGCTCGCGCAGCGTGCTCGGGCCGGCGGGGATCGCCCCGCCGCCGCTGGCGTCCTACTTCGACCGGATCGTCGCGTACGCCGTCGAGGCACGCTGGGGCAAGGCCCCGACGGCGCGTCCGGTGGTCGCCTAGGAGGACGACCGCGCCCGCGAGCGCGAGGAGCCGGAGGACGACCGGCTGCGCGACGACGAGGACCGCGAGGAGGAGGAGGAGGAGCGCGACGCGCTGCGCGACGACGTGCTGCGCGAGCGCGCCGGCGTCGGCCGCTCCTCCTTCGGCACCTCGGCCTTGATGACGTCCTTGACGACCATCGGGATCTGCTTGGCGATGAACGCCTGCATCCGCTCCTCCTGGCGCCGGTGCTCGCGCGCGAGCTTCGCGGTCTCGGTGTCGCGGAGCTGCTCGGCGGCGGCCTCGATGACGTCGTAGTGCGCGATCTCCTCCGCCTCGTTCCAGAAGCAGTCGCGCAGGTTGCGCAGCTGGTTGTCGGCCGGGCTCGTGCCGCGCAGGGCCTGGACCGGCCCCTTCGCCGCTGACAGCGCCTTGTTGGCGACCGACGTCACCGCCTCGACCACGTCCGCGGCGATGCCAGGCGCGGGGACGGGGAGCGAGGAGCCGCCGTCGGGCGAGCCGCCGAGCGCCTTGATGCGCCGCTCCAGCGCCTTCGCCTGGTCCTGCGTCTCCTTGAGGTGCTCCTTGAGCCGCTTCTCGATCGCAGGCTTCTGCGCCAGCTTGATCTGCAGCTGGAGCACGGGCTCGAGCTGCTTCTCCTTGCCGTACGCCTCGTTCAGGTATTGGACGAGCTTGAGCTCGCCCGCGTTGCTCTGGGCCATGGTGAGGTCGTTCCCGGCTGCCGCGTCGTAAACTCGCGCCGTCATGGAGACCGTCGAGCCGTTCGCCATCGAGGTCGACGAGCTGGAGGACCGCGTCGTGGTCGTGCCGAAGGGCGAGCTGGACATGGCCAGCGCGCCCGAGCTCGAGCAGGCCGTCGTGCCCCGCATCCAGGCCGGCGAGTGGGTCGTGCTGGACCTGCGCTCGCTCGACTTCATCGACTCCAGCGGCCTGCGCGTCGTCGTCGGCGCGCACCGGCAGGCCGAGGAGGGCGACGGCCGCTTCACGTGCGTCCGCGGCGCGCCCGGCTCGACCGTGCACCGCATCGTGGAGATCGCAGGCATCGACGGGGTCATCGAGATGGTCGACGACCCGGCCGAGCCGGACGCGCGCTAGGCGCCCGGCCGCGCGACCGGGGTCACGCCCGGCAGCGTGAAACGGAACACCGTCCCGGGCGCGCCGTCGTCGGGCCGGTCGACCCAGATGCGCCCGCCGTGGCGCTCGACCACGCGCTCGCAGATCGCCAGCCCGATGCCGGTGCCGCCGTGGCGGTCGGCGCCGTCGAGCTGGGCGAAGAGCGCGAACACGCGCGAGGCCTGCTCCGAATCGATCCCGATCCCGTTGTCGCGCACCGCGATCTCCCACACGCCGTCGCGCGGGACGGCCTCGACGCGCACCAGTGGGGAGACGCCGGGCCGCGTGAACTTGATCGCGTTGGCGACGAGGTTCTGCAGCACCTGCCGCAGCTGGCCGGCGTCGCCGCGAACGGTGGGGAGCGGGCCCGCGGTGACGGTCGCGTCGCGCTCGCGGATCGCCGCGTGCATCATCTCGACGACCTCGCCGAGGACCGCGCCGAGGTCGACGTCCTCCTCGCGGCCGACGCGCCCCGCGCGCGAGAAGCGCAGCAGGTCGTCGACCAGGAGCTTCATCCGCTCGGTGCCCTCGCGGGCGTGGCGGATGTAGAGCTCCGAGCGCTCGTCCAGCGCCCCCGCGGTCCGCTTCTCCAGCAGGTCGAGGAAGCCGGTCACCGTGCGCAGCGGCTCGACCAGGTCGTGGGAGGCGATGTACGCGTACTGCTCGAGCTCACGGTTGGAGCGGCGCAGGTCCTCGGCCGACGCGGCCAGCGCGCGCTCGGCGGTGCGCGTGCGCTCCAGCGCCTGCTCCTTCTCGTCGCGCACGTCCTCGTTGAGCCGCCACGCCGCCACCGCGAACGCGCCCGCCGCGCCGATGAAGCCGGCGTGGATGAACGCCCACCGCCACGGGTGCTCGGCGGCGTCGGCGTGGTTGTAGACGTCCTCCGGGGCGATGACGCCCAGCACGCCGTGGTGGAGAGCGACGTACGCGGCGGCCAGGAGGAACGGGAGCCACTCCTCGTACAGCGTCAGCGCGACGAGCATCACGAAGAAGTGGAAGTGGGCCTCGATGTAGCCCTCGGAGAAGTGGACGAGGATCGCCGACGAGCTGAGCAGGCCGGTCGCGACCACGCACGACGCGAGCCGGCGGTGGCGCTCGTCGCGGCCGAGCAACGTCGCGACGGTGGCGAGCGTCGCGACGATCCCACCCTCCACGAGGCAGTGCCCGAGCGGGTTGTCGCGCAGCCAGCCGTAGATCGGCAGCGCGACCGCGTGCGCCCACAGCACGGCCAGCAGCCAGCGATGGCGCTTGTGCCAGGCGTCCGGCGGGAGCGTCCGGCCCCGCGGGACGACCTCGCGGACGTGGCGCCACAGGTTCGTGACGCGGCCGGGCGGCGGCGCGCCGTCAGGGGCCGGAGCGGTGGGTGAGCCGGTCGGCGCCGAGGCTGTCGGTCGTGCGGGAGTCTTGACCTGCAAGAGGGGAGTCCAGGCCGGAGCCTGGAAATCTACCGGCGATATGGTCAGAACCATGAGTGCTGAGCAGCCCAGGACCGAGGAGCTGAAGGCGCTCCAGGTCGAGCGGGAGGCGGTCGAGCGCGATGCCGCCGACGCCGCGGCCGACGGCGCCGAGCGGCGTGCGCACGAGCGGCGCGCCGACAAGGCGGCCTACCTGGCCGACAAGCTGGAGGACCAGGAAGAGGCGCTCGAGTCGTGAGCACCCACGACGAGAGGCTCCAGCGCTGGGCGCGCCTGGCGGTCGGGTTCGGCATGAACGTGCAGCCCGGCCAGATCGTCGCCATCGGCTCCGAGCCCGGCAAGGAGGCGTTCCACCGCGCCGTCGCGGTCGAGGCGTACAAGGCGGGCGCGAAGTACGTCGACGTCGCGATGTTCGACCTGCACGTCAAGCGTGCGCGGCTGCTGCACGGCGATCCCGACGCGCTCGACTTCGTGCCGCCCTGGTACCCGCAGCGGCTGCTGACGCTGGGCGAGGAGAAGGCCGCGCGCATCGGGCTCAGCGGCCCGGTCGACCCCAACGTGCTCGACGGGGTGGATCCGGCGCTGGTCGGCAAGGACCAGCTGCCGTTCATCAAGGAGGCGTCGAAGGTCGTCAACGACCGCTCGACGAACTGGACGATCCTCCCCGCGCCGACGCCGGCGTGGGCGCAGCTCGTGCACCCGGAGCTCGAGCCGGACGCCGCGCTGGAGAAGCTCTGGAGCGAGATCGAGCACGTCCTGCGGCTCGACACCGACGACCCGGTGGCGGCGTGGCGCGCGCGGGCGGACACGCTCGTGGACGCGGCCGCGCGGCTGACCGAGCGGCGCTTCGACGCGCTGAGGTTCGACGGGCCGGGCACCGAGCTGACCGTCGGGCTCTTCCCGTCGTCGTCGTGGACGGCGGCGCGGTTCGAGACGGCGTGGGGCCTGGAGCACATGCCGAACCTGCCGACCGAGGAGACGTTCTCCACGCCGGACCCGGCGCGAGTCGACGGCGTGGTGACGGCGACGAAGCCGCTCTACCTGGGCGGCTCGATCATCCGCGGCCTCGTGGTGCGGTTCGAGGGCGGCGAGGTCGTGCAGATCGACGCCGACGAGAACGCCGACGTGCTGCGCTCGTTCGTGCAGCGCGACGAGGGCGCGTCGCGGCTGGGCGAGGTCGCGCTGGTCGACCGCGAGGGCCGCATCGGGCCCTTGGGGACTGTCTTCTACGACACGCTGCTCGACGAGAACGCGGCGTCGCACATCGCGCTGGGCAGCGCCTACGGGTTCACCGTGGACGACGACGCGGATCGCGAGAAGGCGAACACGAGCGCGATCCACGTCGACTTCATGATCGGCGCCAACGACGTCGCGGTGACGGGCGTGGGCGCCGACGGGAGCGAGGTGCCCGTCCTGCGCGACGGGCGCTGGCAGATCTAGGGCTGCGCCGCCGGCGCGCTCGCGGTGTCGGCCGCGGGTGCGTCGGTGGTGGTCGCCGCGGCGTCCGGCGCGGGCGTCGTCGCGGCGGCGGGCTCGGGCGCCGGCGTGGTGGCCACGGCCTTCTCCGCGGCCTCGGCCGCCGGCTCGTCCGCGACGGTCGTCGTGGGGGCAGGCGTCGTCTTCGCGGGCGCGTTCCTCTTCGCCGGTGCGGCTTTCTTCGCGGCCGGGGCCTTCTTCGCCGTCGTCGTGGTCGCCGCGGTGCGGACGGACGCCGACGATGCGGCCGTCGCGCCCTTCGCGCCGAGGTCCACGTCCTGCGCCTCGACGACGACGCGCTTGACGATCACCTCGCGCCTGACGACCGGCTTCTCGACGACGACGTGGCGCACGACCTCGCGCGCCGGCGCGACCTCCTCGACGAGCTCGTGCGGGGCGCCGGAGAGCAGCGCGACGGGCGCGGCGAGCCCGAGGCAGGCCAGCGCGAGCGCGCCGCCGGTGCGGGCCGGGGCGGGCGCGGCGAGCAGACGCTCGCGCACCCTGGCGCGGCGCGCCTCGGTGCGGCGGTTCAGCTTGGCGGTCACGATGCGCTCGAGCGGCGCGAACGCGACGAACAGCAGCTCGAAGGCGAGCGTCCACAGCAGGCCGCGCAGCACGAGCTGCTCGATCCCCTCGCCCGGGACGTGCTCGGGCCACCAGAAGAGGAAGACCCCCGCCGACAGGCCACCGGCGGCGATCTTGGACACGATGCTCTCGAAGTTGATCACGGCAGCCCGGCTGATCGACGCCCGTCGAACCGCCTTGACCCCTGTGTGACGCCCATCCCACGACGGCGCCAGCTACCCTTCCCGTCTGCTCGTCACTGGAGAGGTGCCAGAGCGGTTGAATGGGCGCGACTGGAAATCGCGTAACGGGGGTTGACCTCGTTCGAGGGTTCGAATCCCTCCCTCTCCGTCACAGCGCAAGGGCGCCCTCCGGGGCGCCCTTCGTCGTTCAGGCACGCGGTCGTCTGCGGGAACGATTCCGCACCACGCTTGCGGGATCGTTCCCGCAGGTGTACCGTGCCCGGCGCCGAGGGCCCGCAGGAGGTGCGGGAGCCCGGCTGGGAGATCGGAGCGAGATGGCGACTGGGTGGCACTGGGACGAGAGCTACGCGTGGCACGACACGGGCGCGGGGGCCGCGTTCCTGCCTGCCGGCGGGTTCATCCAGCCAGGCATGACGAACGCGGAGAGCCCGGCGAGCAAGACGCGGTTCCGCGACCTCGTCGCCCGCAGCGGGCTGCTCGACGAGCTCGTCCCGATCGCCGGCCGCGACGCCACGGAGGAGGAGCTGCTCCGCTTCCACACCCCCGAGCACCTCGCCCACGTCAAGGCCGTCAGCGACGGCGGCGGCGGCGAGGCGGGCGACGCCACGCCGATCGGCCCGGGCTCGTACGAGATCGCGCTCCGCGCGGCGGGCGGCGCCCTGGCGACCGTCGAGGCGGTGCTCGACGGGACCGTCGACACCGCCTACGCGCTCGTCCGCCCGCCCGGCCACCACGCCGAGGCGGCGCTCGCCCGCGGCTACTGCCTCTTCGGGAACACGGCGCTCGCCGCGATGCACGCCCGGGCGCGCGGGGTCGAGCGCGTCGCGATCGTCGACTGGGACGTCCACCACGGCAACGGCACCGAGGACGCCTTCTACGAGGACCCGAGCGTGCTGACGATCTCGCTGCACGAGAACGAGCTCTTCCCGCCCGGGCGCGGCTTCGTCGAGCACCGCGGGCGCGGGGCCGGCGAGGGCGCCAACGTCAACGTCCCGCTCCCGGCCGGCAGCGGCCGCGGCGCGTACCTGGCGGCGTTCGAGCGCGTGGTGCTCCCCGCGCTGCACCGCTTCCGCCCCGAGCTGCTGCTCGTCGCGTCCGGGCTCGACGCCAGCGCGTTCGACCCGCTCGGCCGCGCGATGCTCCACTCGGACGTCTACCGCGAGATGACGGAGCTGCTGCTCGACGTGGCGGCCGAGCACTGCCAGGGGCGGCTCGTGCTGATCCACGAGGGCGGCTACTCGGAGGCGTACGTCCCCTTCTGCGGGGTCGCGGTCCTGCAGGCGCTCACGGGCGTCCACAGGGTCGACGATCCGTTCCTCCCCTTCCTGCGCGACCGGCCCGGCCAGGTGCTCGAGCCGCACCAGGAGGCGGCCGTCGAACGCGCCGCGCAGGCGCTCGACGCGGTCCCGGCGGCCTAGGCGGAAGCGGCCATGTCGCCCGAGACCATCCGGACGATCTTCGACGTCCTGAGCCTCACGTCGATCCTGGCGCTGCTCGTGCTCGGGATGGCCGTGATCGTCGGCATGATGCGCGTCTTCAACCTCGTCCACGGCGAGCTCGTGCTGCTCGGCGCGGTCGTCGCGTACCTCGCGCACAGCTGGTTCGGCAGCGTGCTGCTCGGCATCGTGCTCGCGCCGCTGCTCGTCGGCCTGTTCGGCGCGGGGCTGGAGCGCACCGTCGTCAGCCGCTTCTACGCGAACCCGGCGGGCGCGCTGCTCGCGACGTTCGCGGTCGGCTACGTGATCCGCTCGATCGTCCTGTCGCGGATGGAGAGCCAGGGAGCGCCGGTGCCGGCGCCGATCGAGGGGACGTTCGCCGTCGGCGGCGCGAACCTCTCGACGTGGCGCCTGGTGATCGTCCTCATCACGATCGCGACGATCGTCGGGACGTACCTGCTCCTCAACCGCTCGTCGCTGGGCCTGCGGGTGCGCGCGACGCTCGACAACAAGGAGCTGGCGGCCGCCGCGGGCATCTCGACCGGCCGCATGTACACCGGCACGTATGCGTTCGGCGCGGCTCTCGCGGGCTTCGCCGGGGCGATGATCGTGCCGCTCCAGACGCTGTATCCGAACCTCGGGCTCGACTACCTCGTCCCGATGTTCATCGCCGTCATGGTGGGCGGCATGGGCTCGCTGGAGGGCCCGCTGCTCGGCGCCGTCGCCATCGGCGTCCCGAGCGGCCTGCTCCCCACCTGGATGAGCGGCACGTTCGCGCAGGTCCTCGTGATCTTCGCGGCGATCGTCTTCATGCGCTTGCGACCGGGCGGCCTGGTCAGCCGCGACACCTAGGAGGAGGAGCAGTCGATGAGCACCAACGGATTCACCCGCCGCTCGGCGGTCAAGCGGTTCGTCGCGTCGAGCGCCGGGCTCACCTTCGCGGGCGGTCTGCTGTCCGCCTGCGGCGACGACAGCGGCAGCGGCTCGTCGGACGGCCCGATCAAGGTCGGCGTCCTCACCGACCTGACCGGCGCCTTCGGCGTCGTCGGCAAGGCCAACGAGGCGGTCGCGAAGTTCACCGTCGACGAGATCAACAAGAGCGGCGGCGTGCTCGGCCGCAAGCTCGAGCTCGTCGTCGTCGACGGCGCGAGCGACCCGGCCGCCAACGCGCGCGTCGCCGGCCAGCTCGTCAACCGCGACAAGGTCGACGTCGTCATCGGCGGCGTGACGAGCGCCGAGCGCGAGGCGGTCAAGGGCATCATCACCGAGCGCGGCAAGACGCTCTTCATCTGGCCGGCCTCGTACGAGGGCGGCGAGTGCGGCGAGCTGATCCGCAACGTCGGCTCGGTCCCGTCGCAGCAGGTCGACCCGACCGTCGACCACCTGCTGGCCGAGGGCGCCAAGACGTTCTTCCTCTGCGGCAACGACTACGCGTACCCGCGCAACGTCCTCAAGGCCGCCCGGGCGCGGATCGAGGCGGGCGGCGGCAAGGTCGTGGGCGAGGAGTACATCCCGATCAGCGCCACCGACGCGCCCGAGCTCGTCAGCAAGACGCTGGCCTCCAAGGCCGACGCGCTGTTCGAGGTCGTGATCCTCCCGGCGACCGTGCCGTTCATCCGCGGCGTGGTCGACGGCGGCTACGACGGCCTGATCGCCGGCACGCTGTTCGACGAGTCGATCATCCCGCTGATCGGCAAGCAGGCGCAGGGCCTGGTCGGCGTGCAGGACTACTTCCTGTCGATCGACGACGCGACCTCCAAGACGAAGGTCGAGGCGTTCCAGAAGGCGTATCCGAAGATCACGTTCGGCCCGACCTTCAACTCGCCCGCCTGGTACCGCGGGCTGCGGATGTGGGCGGCCGCCGCGGAGAAGGCCGGCAGCGTCGACAGCGCCAAGGTCGACGAGGCGATGGACGACATCGCGCTCGACGACCTCATCGGCGGCCCGGCGAAGTTCGTGCCCGGCACGCGCCACTGCGAGCTGACGATGTACCTCGGCGAGATGCAGTCCGGCGGCGACGTGAAGGTGCTGAAGGACCTCGGGTCGATGCAGCCGGAGGGGCAGTGCGCGTAGCCGAGCGCCTGCCGCGCGGCGCGGCGGCCTGGCGGGCGGGCGTGGTGGTGGCGGTCCTCGCCGCCGTGCTCGTCGCCGGGCCGCTGCTCGAGGCGGCCGGCCAGTCCTACTGGGTCATCGCGCTCACCCGCGGGCTGCTGCTCGGGGTGCTCGCGGTGGCCACCGACCTGGCCTGGGGCGTGACGGGCATCTTCACGCTCGGGCAGGCGGTCTTCTTCGGGATCGGCGCGTACGCCGCCGGCCTGCTCGGGGTGAACGCGGGGATCGATGCGCTGCCGGTGCTCGTCGCCGCGGCGGCCGGCGCCGGCCTGGTCGGCGGCCTGGTCGTCGGCGCGTTCCTGTTCTTCGGGCGGCGGCGGGTCGGCGAGCTGTACGTCGGCCTCGTGACGCTCGCGCTGACCTACGCGTTCGAGCGGCTCGCCACCGGCTGGTCGGCGGTCGGCTCGGGCAACGGCATCAGCGGCCTGCCGCTGCCGATGCTGTTCGGCAGCGAGGTGGAGCCGGGCCTGGGCTTCTTCATGCTCGCCCTCATCACCCTGCTGCTCGTCCTGGCGATCGGCTGGGCGGTGACGCGCTCGCAGTTCGGGCTCGTCATGCGCGCGGTCCGCGACGACGACGAGCGGGCCGAGTTCCTCGGCTACCGGCGGCCGATCGTGCAACTCGTCGTGTTCACCGGCGCGGCGTGCGCGGCGGCGGTCGCCGGCTGCCTGTTCGCGCTGGTCGAGGGCTTCACGTCGCCGACCTTCCTCGGCGTGGCCCTGTCGACGCAGGTGCTCGTGTTCGTGCTGCTCGGCGGCCGCGGGACGCTCATCGGCCCGGTGGTCGGCGTGCTCCTGCTGGAGGTCGGCGGCCAGCGCGTCCAGGAGCAGCTGCCGAGCGAGTGGCCGATCGTCATCGGCTCGATGCTCCTGCTCGTGATCCTGTTCCTGCCCGGCGGCCTGATGGACCTGCCGCGCAAGCTGCGGCGCGGGCGACGCGTGGAGGTGGCGGGTGCCGATCCTGCAGGTCTCTGACGTCCGCAAGCGGTTCGGCACCGTCGCCGCGCTGAGCGACGCCCGCATCGAGGTCGACGCGGGGGAGGTCCACGGGCTGATCGGGCCGAACGGGTCGGGCAAGAGCACGCTCATGCACGTGATCGCCGGGCGCACGCTGCCCGACGGCGGCTCGGTCGTGCTCGACGGGCGGGACATCACGCGCGACCGGCCGAGCGACCGCGCCCGCAAGGGCCTGTCGATCAAGTTCCAGCTCGCCCGCGTGTACCGCGAGCAGACGGTGGAGGAGAACCTGCTGCTCGCCGCGCAGGTCCACTCGCCGCTGCGGACGCTCGTGCTGTCGCGGTCGCGCAGGCAGCTGCAGGGCAAGGTCGACGGGCTGCTGGCCGACTTCGCGCTCACCGGCCTGCGCACGCGGAGCGCCGGTGAGCTGTCGCACGGCGAGCAGCAGTGGCTGGAGATCGCGATGGCGATGGCGACCGGCCCGAAGCTGCTGCTCCTCGACGAGCCGACCGGCGGCATGAGTCCGCAGGAGCGGGCGCGCACCGGCGAGCTGATCCGCGCCGCGGCGTCGACGTGCTCGGTCGTGATGGTCGAGCACGACCTCGACTTCGTGCGCGGCCTGTGCGACCGCATCACCGTGCTGCACCAGGGCCGCCACGTCGCGACGGGGACGCCGGCGGAGATCGAGCGCGACGAGCGCGTCGCGGAGGTGTACCTGACCCGTGTCTGAGCTTCCGACGATCGGCGGCCGCCCGCTGCTCGAGGTCGACGGCCTCACCGGCGGCTACGGCGCCAGCCAGGTGCTGTTCGGCGTGTCGCTCGCCGTGCCCTCCACCGGCGCGGTGGCGGTGATCGGCCGCAACGGCGCCGGCAAGACGACGCTCCTGCGCACGCTGCTGGGCTACCTGAAGCCGACCGGCGGCACGGTCCGGTTCGACGGTGAGGACGTCACGGCGAGCCCGCCGGCGGCGCTGGTCAAGCGCGGCCTGGGCTACATGCCGCAGGACCAGGTCGTGTTCCCGACGCTGACGGTGGACGAGAACCTCCAGCTCGGGCTGCAGGCCGTGCCGAAGCGGCGACGGGGCTCGATCGACCCCGCGTTCGAGCTGTTCCCCAAGCTGGCCGAGCGGCGCAAGCAGCAGGCGGGGACGATGAGCGGCGGCGAGCGCAAGATGCTCGGGCTGGCGCGGGCGATGCTCGCCGAGCCGCGGCTGCTCGTGCTCGACGAGCCCACCGAGGGCGTCTGGCACGGCGTGGTCGACGAGATCCTCGGCGCGCTGCGGCGGTACGCGGAGGGCGCCGCGATCCTGCTCGTCGAGCAGCACCTGGAGATGGCGCTCGAGCTGGCCGGCAACGCCGTGGTGCTCCAGCGCGGCGAGGTCGTGCTGGAGGGCACCCGTGAGGAGCTGCAGGCCGAGGACGCGATCGGCCAGTACCTCGCACCATGACCTGCGCGGATAAGGTCGGCTCCAGATGAGCCGGGACGACGCCAGGTCCGCGCCGCGCAGCACCGCGCCCGTGACGCTCATCGACGTCGCCAAGGCCGCGAACGTCTCGCGCACGACCGCGTCCGCGGCACTGGGCGGCTCCGGGCGCATCTCGCCCGACACGCGCGACCGCGTGCGGGCGGTCGCCGAGCAGCTCGGCTACGTCGCCAACCCGGCCGCGCGGCACCTGCAGGGCGGGCGCAAGGGGGCGATCGGGCTCTACGTGCCGGACAACCTGACCGGCTACTCGTTCTACATGGAGCTGGCGTTCGGGGCGGCGGAGGCGGCGCGGCGCGAGGGCTTCGCGGTCACGATCGTCACGCCCGCTCCCGGCACGTCGATCACGCCGCTGCTCGCGCACGTCGACGGCTTCGTCATCGTCGACCCGCAGACGGGGGACCCGTTCGTGCGCGAGGTCGTCGCCGCGCCCCTGCCGGTGCTGGCCGCCGAGCGAGTGCTCGACGGGCCGCAGCCTGACGTGACCGTGGAGACGGAGCACGCCGACGCGATCCGGGCGCTGCTCGACCACCTGGCCGACCAGGGCGCACGCCGCCCCGCGCTCCTCAACCTCGAGCTGGAGTTCGCGTGGACCCGGCTCGTCGAGGACACCTACCGCCAGTGGTGCGCCGAGCGCGGGGTCGAGCCCGTCGTGCGCTCGATCCCCGCCACCGATGACCCGGCCGTGGTGCGCGAGATCTCCCGGCGGCTGCTCGCGGAGCCGTCGCCCCCGGACGCGATAGTCAGCGCCCCGGACGGCACCGCGCTGGGCGTGCTGGGCGCCGCGCGGGACGTCGGCCGCGTCGTCGGCGAGGACCTGCTGATCGCGTCGTGCGTCGACTCGATCGCGATGCAGCTCGCCACGCCGCCGCTGACCGCGATCGTGCTGCAGCCGCGCGCGATCGGCCGGGACGCGGCGGAGATCCTCATCCGCCTGATCAAGGACGAGGACACCCCCGAGCTCGTCCGCCGCGAGCGGCCGCCGCTCGTCCTGCGCGCGTCGACCGGCATGGCCGACGCGCCGGACGCCGCCGAGCCGGCGTCCGGCGTCGTGACCTGAGGCGCTAGCGGCAGGGCTGGCCGCGCAGGCCCGGGCACGGCGGGTAGGCCGCCGGGACCGGGACGCCGCGGACGGTGGGGAGGACGAGCGTCGACCGGCGGTTGCGGCCGTCGGAGACGATCTCGATGTCCGCCGTACCCGTGCGGGGGACGAGCTCCGAGAAGGCCCAGACCGGCTGGTCGCCGCGCGGCGGGCCGATCGTCACACGGAGGCGCGAGCCGGGTCGGTAGGCGTGGCCCTGGTAGTAGAGCGGGATCACGACCCGCTCGGCCTTGCCGCGCGGCATCGGCTTCGCGTCGCTGCGGCGAAGCGACAGGACGGGCGCGAGCGTCCGGCTCTTCTTCGCGTCGAGCTTGCGCTTGCTCGCCCGCAGCCAGCCGCTCTGCACGAACACCTCCTTGCCGTCCGGGCGCACCTCGCTCACCGTCGCCTGCAGATCCACGTCCGGCACGGAGCTCTTCACCCACGCGGTCACCGAGCCGGCGCCGATGACGGCCTTCGCCTCGGTCAGCGGCGCGCTCGTCCACGAGTACACCGAGCCGTCCGCCGGTTGCGTCCAGCGGTAGGTCGGGGTGGCGGTCCACAGGTCACCGGAGGCGGTGTTCGTCCCCGCGAAGCTGCGGGCCGGGCGCGAGGTGCGCGACCAGCGGAACCTGCCGGGCGTCATCTCCCACACCGTCCCGTCGGTGCCGCGCGGCGGCCACTGCGAGAACGTCCGCTCGAAGCCCGGGACCGGGATGCCGGGCACCGCGCTGCCCGCGCCGTTCTCGAACAGCACCCGCACCTGCGGCAGCGCCTCGAACGCCGCCTTCGCCGCGGGGTACGAGCCGGCGGCCTGGATCGGGTCGTCCGGCAGCCCGACGCCGTCGACGCCCATCGACGTCTTGAAGATCACCGGTGCGAGCTGCTTGAGCCCGTCCGCCAGCCTCGGCGCGCGCCGCGCGACGTAGATCTCGAGGAAGTCGTACCAGCGCGTGAACGTCGCGGGATCGAGCGAGTCGATGTGGTTGCCGTTGGTGAACGTGAACCACTTGCGCTTGGTGCCCGTGAACGCCGACGCCAGCGACGGGCAGTGGCCGCCGGTCTGCTCGTCGGTGAACTGGCAGGCCAGGAACGTCGGGACGTCGATCTCGTCCACGAACGTCTGCGGCGACAGCGGGTCCGCGACCTTCGGGACGTAGAACTGGTTCGCGCGCGTCTTGGCGATCAGGTCGACGGCCTCGGTGTGCAGCGCCTGGTTGACCTTGCAGACGTCGTCGCCGCCCTTGATCCGGTCCCACGCCCAGCGCTGGCCGCTCGTCGCGGTCGCCGGCTTGGCGCCCTCGACGCGGTCCTTCGCCCACGACAGCGAGAAGCCCGTGTTGAGGATGCCGCCCGGGTAGAGCGTCGTCTCGGTGCTGCTGATCACCGACAGCGGCGTGATCGCCGCGAGGCTCGGCGGGCGGTGCTGCGCGGTGAACAGCTGGCTGATGCCGCCGTACGAGATGCCCATCATCCCGACCTTGCCGTGCAGCACCCACGGCTGGCGCGCGACGGTCTCGATGACGTCGTAGCCGTCGAGTCCCTGCAGCGGCTCGAAGTAGTCGAACGCGCCGCCCGAGCACCCGGTGCCGCGCATGTTCACGTCGACGACCGCGTAGCCGAGCAGCTGCGCGATGTCGGCGATCGAGCTCTCGCCGCCCTTCGGGTTCGCGTAGCCGTACCCCGAGTACTCGACGAGCGTGGGGAACGGGCCCTTGCCGCCGCCCGAGGGCAGCCGCACCGCGATCGCCAGCTTCGTCCCGTCGCGCGTGGTCAGGTAGCCGTAGCCGTCGGTGGGGAGCCGCTGGTCGTAGACCTTCGTGGTCGGCGGAGCGGCCCGCTGCGACAGGACGGTGACCGGCTTCGTGCGCCGCCCGGACGCCGTCCGCACGCGGTACCCGCGCCCGGGTGTGACCGCCCGGAACACCGCGCCGCCCAGCCGCCCGGCCGGCTGCTTGGCGGCGACCCGCCCCCGCCGGTCGACCAGCGTCAGCCGCTGCCCGGGCTCCGCCCCGGTGACGTGGACCTGCTCGACGCTCCCACGGACGGTGAGCGCGGCGTCCGCGGAGGACGGAGCGGCGGCGCCGAGCAGCAGCCCGGCGACCACGGTGAGAGCGCCGGCATGACGGCGCGTCACAAGACCCATGGCGCGGCAGCTTCGCACGCCGCGCGGGCGGCGTGCCCTACGCCGCCGCCCGGTCCCGTTCGGCATGCTCGAACGCCGGGCGGACCCGGTCGATCTCGCGGGCATCGAGCCCGACCGCCCGCGCGGCGTCGACCCACCCGGCGGTCGCCTGCGCGACGTCGCGCAGCACCTCTCGGGCGGCGTCGGGTCGCAGTCGGAAGTCGGCGGCGACCGCGAGCAGGAGCTCCACGCTGGCGGTGGGATCGTCGAGGTCGATCGTCGTCTGAAGCACCTTCGCGCCAGGCCGAGGATCGGGGTTGAGGTCGAACGCCGGTGAGAGCGTCCACCCAGCCGTGCTCGTGCGCAGGAAGCCGTGGTTGCGGAGGTGGTCGTCGGTGTTCGAGACGAGGACCGAGAACGCGATCCGCCGCCACAGCTCGTGCAGGTCGGCGGTCGCGCGCGGAGACTCGCGCTCGATCACATCGGCGATCTCCAGGTAGCTGCCGTGGTCGCCGTCCGCCCGCTCGAGCATCGTCATCGCGCTCACGTAGCCGATCCGCCGCGCGCCGGCGCGGTCGAAGCGGTCGAGCACCAGCACGGCCTTGCCGTCCACGACGTGCAGCTCGTGCCGCGGGACGGTGAGCCCGGCGGCCTGCGCCAGTCGCAGCGTGACCGCCTCCCACCGGATCACATCCCACTCGTCGTTCGCGGGGCTGGGGAACTTCGCGATCGCGGTGCGCCCGTCGCCGGCGAGCACGTGCGCCTTCGGGCGCGCGCCGCCGAGGGAGCTGCCGCCCCGGAGCAGGACCGCGAGGTCGGCGGCGTCCTCGTCCTCGCGCTCCAGCCGCTCCGCCGCGCCGAGTAGGCGGGGCAGCTCCACCAGCGGAGGGACGCCGGTCGCATCGTCGGCCAGGAACCGCGCGGAACGCGGATCGCGGTACCGCAGCGCGCCCTGCCGCAGGTCGTCGCGGACGCCGAGGAGGAGGTCGGCCTCCCCGAAGCTGCGTTCGGCGTCGCCCTCCTCGCGGGCGCGGCGACGCTCGCTGCGCGCGATCAGCCGGCGGCCCCACCGGTCGGGTGCGCTGTCGCCGAACGCCCCGAAGAGCGCGCGCCCGACGGCGGTCTGCTGCGCGCCTGCGGTCAGCGGGAGGGCGGGATCGAGGGGGTAGGCGCCCGGGTGCGCGAGGAACGCGGCGTCGTAGGCGAAGGTCGCGGACTCCGTGTTGCGCCGCTGGTGCGACCACAGCCGGCCGGCGACGACGTGGTCGCCTGCGAGGGCGACCACGACCTGGACCTCGCGATCAGCCATCGTCGCCGGTGAGGTCGCGCGGGCGGACGCGGCGCGGCAGCTGGTCCTCGGCGCGCAGGCGCCCGACGTCGGTGGCGTACGGGTCCATCGCCGCCGTGAGCGCGTCGAGGACGCCGAGCGCGCGCGCGACGCGCACCAGGTTCTCGACGCTCGCGCCCTCGCCCGTCTCGAGGCGCACCACCGTGTTGCGGCCTACGCCGGCGCGATCAGCGAGCTGGGCCTGCGTGAGCCCGCGCAGCTTGCGCCACGTCGACACGTGCTCGCCGATCGCCCGCAGCGAACGACGCACGGGGAGCGGGACGTGACGTGACGACTTGTGCTCCATATTTGGAGCTTAGTCGCCGTTAGTGCCCCACATCAAGGGCACTACTTGGAACTGTCGTCAGTCCTCGGCGGCGAGCGGCGTGACGTAGACGATCTGCGTGCGCGAGACCGCCATGAACGGGTGCTCGGTCGTCTCGCCGCCGTCGAGCGGCTCGAGCGTGACGTCGGTGAGCGCGAGGAAGTCGCGCTCGGTGGCGTTGAGGAGGTCGGAGATCCGGCTGCGGAAGCCGGACTCGGACAGGGTCACGTCACCGGTGATCCGGTGGCGGGTGGTCTCGAGTTGGATGCGCTCCTGCCGCTGCTGCATGCAGTGGATGGTGTCGGCGCGCCAGGCGGCCGACTTGAGCTACGCGCCGCCGACTCCGCGCACGACCGTCCCGGCGCCCTCGCACTCCGGGCACGGCTTGCCGTCCACCTGCCCCGATCCGTCGCAGCGCGGGCAGACGTCGTCGCCCGTGCCCTCCGTCCCGGGCGGCGCCTCGTCGCCCGGCGCCATCTCGTCGTACCGCTGGTCGTCGCTCATCTCTCCCGCAGAGCTACCCACGCGGCGGCGAGCGCAAGAACCATCCGCGCCGCGCGTTCGACCACGCATGCGCCGCGCGATCCTCGCTCTCACCGCCACCGTCGTCGTGCTCGCCGTGCCGGGGGCCGCGCACGGGCAGGGCACCGGCAGCCCCAACCTCACGCACGTCAAGAACCTGCCGTACGACGCCCGCTACGGCGACGTCGCCAACTACGGCACCGACGTCGAGTTCGCCACGATCGCCGGCCGCCGCTACGCGCTGGCGGGCTCGGAGAAGAACGGCCTGCAGATCGTCGACGTCACCAAGCCCGCCGAGGCGCGCCGCGTCGCGGTCTACGACTGCGCGGTGAGCCAGGGCGACGTGCAGGTGTTCAAGCGCGGCACGCGGACGTACGCCACCTACACGAACGACTACGAGCAGGACGCGACGACCGCCACCAGCGCGTGCTTCGCCGAGGCGCAGGCGCGCGGGCTGGAGGCGATCGACGCGGCGGGCAACGCGAAGCTCGGCACGTTCGTGGTCGACGTCACCCAGCCGGCGAAGCCGCGGACGGTCTCGTTCGTCGCGATCCCGCAGGGCTCGCACAACATGACCGTCCACCCCAGCGGCGAGTACCTCTACAACTCGAACTCGGACCTGATCACGTCGCTCCAGCCGGCGATCGAGGTCTTCGACATCCGCGACCTGACCAGCCCGAAGGCGGTGGCGGAGCTGCCGCTCACCGCGCTCCCCGGCCTCGGCACCGAGTCGCACGACATCACGTTCAACGCGGACGGCACGCGCGCGTACTCGGCCGCCCTGTCGCACGGGGTCATCATCGACACGACGAACCCCGCGCAGCCGCGGGTCGTGACCGAGTTCGACGACGAGACGATCAACGTCTGGCACCAGTCCGACCCCGTGACGATCGGCAACCGCGAGCTGCTGCTCGTGGAGGACGAGGTCGCCGGCGCGGCGGGCCCGGGCGTCTGCCCCAGCGGCGGCGTCCACGTGTTCGACATCAGCGTCGAGACGCAGCCGATCAAGGTCGGCTACTGGAACATCGACGACATCGCGGTGGACGACGACCCGCTCGCCACCTGCACCGCGCACGTCTTCGACGTCCACGAGGAGGCGCACGTCATGACGATCGCGTACTACATGGGCGGCGTGCGGGTGGTCGACCTCTCCGGGCTGGCGGACGCGCGGGTCGGGGTCGGGATCGGCGACACGACGCTCGGCGGCGCGATGAAGGAGGTCGCGCACTTCATCCCCGAGAACGCGAACACGTGGAGCGCCAAGACCCCGCGCGTCGAGCCCGACGGCTCCTTCTGGCTGTATGGCAACGACATCAACCGCGGCCTCGACGTCTACCGCTACGACGCGACGAAGCCCAAGAGCGACAGCCCCGGCCGGTTCCTCGCGCCGGCGGCGCTGACGCGGGCGCTGGACGGCGTCGACCTGCGCGGTGACCGCCGTCTGATCTGCCTGCTCCCCGCGCTCGGTCGGTAGCTCACCCTCGACCCCGCCCGCATCGGGGACTACTGTGCCCCGGGCGTGGCTGGGACGTTGCTCGAGCGGGACGGAGACCTCCGGGTGCTGGATGGCGCCCTCGCGCTCGTGGCGCAGGGGCAGGGCGGCACGGTCGTCGTCGAGGGCCCGCCCGGCATCGGGAAGAGCGACCTCCTGCGGACCGCGGCCGCGCGGGCGCCCGAGGGCGCGCTCGTCCTCACCGCCCGGTGCGGGGAGCTCGAGCGCGACTTCGCCCACGGCGTCGTCCGCCAGCTGCTGGAGCGCACGGTCCACGGCGCCGAGCCCGAGCAGCGCGCGCAGCTGCTCAGCGGGCCCGCGGCCGCCGCGGCCGGGACGCTCGGCCTGCCCGCGCCCGGCGCCGCGCCTCCGCCGGCGGGCGCGGACCCCGCGTTCACGATCCTCCACGGCCTCTACTGGCTGACCGCGAACCTCGTCGACGACCGCCCCGCGGTGCTGTGCGTCGACGACCTTCAGTGGGCCGACGGCGCGTCGCTGCGCTTCCTCTCCTTCCTCGCGCGGCGGCTGGAGACCCTGCCCGTGCTGCTGCTCGCGGCGGTCCGGACCGGCGCGACGGCGGACGCCGACCGCGCGCTCGGCACGCTGCTCGCCGACCCCGCGACGCTCCGCATCGCGCCGCGCCCGCTGTCGGCGGAGGCCGCCGCCGCGCTGCTGCGCGACCGGCTCGGCACCGAGCCGGCCGACGCGTTCGTCCGCATGTGCCACGAGGCGACCGGCGGAAACCCGTTCCTGCTGGGCCAGCTCGCGGATGCCGCCGCGCAGGCGGGCGTGGCCCCCGACGCGGCCGGGGCGGCGCACGTCGCGCAGGTCGGCCCCCGCACGGTCGGCCGCTCGATCCTGCTGCGGCTGGGGGAGCTGCCAGCGCCGGCGCTCCAGCTCGCCCGCGCCGTCGCCGTCCTCGCCACCGCGTCCCCGCCGGACCGCGCCGCCGCCGTCGCCGGGCTCGACCTCGCGGTCGCCGCCGAGGCCGCCGACGACCTGCACCGCACCGGGCTCCTCGGCCCGGGCCCCGAGCTCGACTTCGTCCACCCGCTGGTGCGCAGCGCGATCTACGAGGACCTCGCCCCCGCGGAGCGCGCCGCCGCCCACGCGCGGGCCGTCGCGACGCTGCGCGCGAGTGGCGCCACGCCGGGCGAGCTCGCGCCCCACCTGCTCGGCACCGCGCCCGAGGGCTCCGCCGAGACGGTCCGGCTGCTGCGCGCCGCCGCCGCGGCCGCGCGCGAGCAGGGCGCCGCCGACATCGCCGCCCGCCTCCTGGAACGTGCGCTGGCCGAGCCGCCGCCGCCCGGGGAGCGGTGCGACCTGCGCGCGGACCTGGGCGCCGCGCACCTCCACGCCGGCGACGGCGCCGCGGCCGACCGCCACCTCACCGCCGCGATCGAGGAGACGACCGATCCCGCCCAGCGCGCCCTGCGCCGCCTCGACCTGGCCGAGGCCCGCAACGCCGTCGCCGACCCCGAGGCCGCGATCGCGGTGCTCCACGACGCGCGCGCCGACGCCGAGGAGGCGGGCGACCAGGAGCTGGCGCTGCGCGTCGAGAGCGAGCTGGCCACGATGGAGACCTTCGGCGGCGGCGCGGTCCGCGCGGGCGACCGCCTCACGCGCTTCGCGCACCTCCCCGGCGACACGCCGGCCGAGCGGCTGCTGCTCTGCGGCCTGGCCCGCGAGGCGTACCTCACCGGCCGGCCCGCGCCCGAGGTGGCGGAGCTGGCGCGGCGCGGCCTGGCCGGCGGCCGCATCGTGACCGAGCTGGGGAGCGCGTCGATCGTCCCGTCCCAGGCCGCGTACGCGCTGACGCTGACCGACGCGTTCGACGACGCTGCCACCGCGACCGAGCTGCTGCTCGACGACGCGCGGCGGCGCGGCTCGGTCCACGGCTACGGCTTCGCGAGCACGTGCCGCGCCCTGCTCGGCCTGTGGACCGGCGACGTCACCGCCGCGGAGGCCGACGCGCAGGCGGCCGTCGAGGCGTTCCGCGACCACGCCGTCTACCAGGTGATCCCGCTCGCGACGCTCGTCCTCGCGCTGCTGGAGCGCGGCGAGCTGGCGGAGGCCGCCGGCCGGCTCGCCCAGCACGAGGCCGAGGGGCGGATGCCCGACCTGCTGCCGTCCAACCGCATCCTCCACGCGCGAGCCGCGGTGCGGCTCGCGCAGGGCGACGCCGACGCCGCGTTGGCCGACCTCGCCGAGCTGGCCGACCGCGAGCAGCGGCTCGGGCTCGTGGACGTCGGCGTCGACTGGCGCGTGCTCTCGGCGCTCGGCCACCTCGCCCGCGGCGCGCAGGACGAGGCGGCGCGGCTCGCGGATGAGCAGCTCGCGCTCGCCCGCCGCCTCGGCGCGCCAACGTCGGTCGGTCGCGCGCTGCGCGTGCGCGGCGTGGTCGGCGACGACCTCGAGCTGCTGACGGAGGCGACGGCCGTCCTCGACGGCTCCGGCGGACGGCTCGAGGCGGCGCACGCGCACGTCGCGCTCGGTGTCGCGCTGCGCCGGCGCGGCCGCCGCAGCGACGCGTGCGACGCGCTGCGCACCGGGCTCGACCTCGCCCGCCGCTGCCACGCCACCGCGCTCATCGAGCGGGCGACCGAGGAGCTGACCGCCGCCGGTGCCCGCCCGCGCCGCCTGCAGTTCAGCGGCGCCGACGCGCTCACCGCGTCCGAGCGGCGCGTCGCCGAGCTGGCCGCCGCCGGGCGCACGAACCGCGAGATCGCGCAGGCGCTGTTCGTCACCGCCAAGACGGTCGAGAACCACCTGTCGCGGGTGTACGCGAAGCTCGGCATCGGCTCGCGAACGGATCTCGCCGGGGCGCTCGACCTCGCCGAGGCGGCGGCCGCGTGATCGAGGCCGAGGCGCTCGAGGAGCGCGCCGCCGAGCTGGCAGCCCTGGACGCCGCGCTCGACCAGGCGCTGGCCGGCAGTGGCGGGACGCTCGTGCTCGAGGGCCCGGCGGGGATCGGCAAGACGCGGCTGCTGCGCGAGCTGCGGCGGCTCGCGGCCGACCGCGGCGCGGAGGTCCTCACGGCCCGCGCCGCCGAGGGCGAGAGCGACTTCCCGTTCGGCGTCGTCCGTCAGCTGCTCGAGCGCCGCGTGCGGGTGGCCGACGCGCACCGCCGCGACGCGCTGCTCGCGGGCGCGGCCGCGCTGGCCGGCCCGGCGCTCGGGCTGGCCCCGGAGGCCGCCGCGCCCGACGCTCCCGACGCGCCCGAGCCCGCGTTCGCCGCGCTCCACGGCCTGTACTGGCTGACGAGCAACCTCGCCGCCGAGCGCCCGCTCGTGCTCGTCGCCGACGACGCGCAGTGGGCCGACCCGGCGTCGCTGCGGTTCCTGGCCTACCTCGCGCGCCGCGTCGAGGAGCTGCCGGTGCTGCTTGCGGTCGGCGTGCGCTCCTCCGA
The DNA here is from genome assembly GCF_056863265.1 of Parviterribacter multiflagellatus. NCBI lineage: Bacteria > Bacillati > Actinomycetota > Thermoleophilia > Solirubrobacterales > Parviterribacteraceae > Parviterribacter > Parviterribacter multiflagellatus. The sequence goes on along the minus strand of NZ_JBXPIZ010000013.1, from coordinate 69,929 downwards.
CCCGGCCGCCGGGCAGCCCGCGCTGGCGGCGCTCAGCGCCGACCCGGCGAGCACCGTCGTGCGCCCGTCGGCCCTGACCCCGGCCGCGGTCGCCCGGCTCGCTGCCGCGGTGCTCGGCGCCGAGTGCGAGCCGCCGTTCGCCGAGGCCGTCCACACCGCCGCCGCGGGGAACCCGTACTTCACGACTGAGCTGCTCGGCGCGCTGAGCCGCGACGGCGTCGCGCCGGTCGCGGCGGAGGCCGGCCGCATCGCCACGCTCGGCCCGCGCACGGTCGTCCACGCGATCCTCGTCCGCCTCGCCGCGCTGCCCGCCGGCACGTCGGACGCCGCCGCGGCGCTGGCGGTGCTCGGCACCGAGGCGACGCTCCCGCGCGTGGCGGCGGTCGCCGACCTGCCCCCCGAGACGGCCACCGCGGCGCTCGACGCGCTTGCCGGGACCGGGCTGCTCGCGCCCGACGGCGCGCCCGCGTTCGCGCACCCGATCGTCGCCACCGCGGTGGAGGAGGAGCTCGGACCGGGTCGCCGCGCGCTGCTCCACGCGCGCGCCGCCGACGCGCTGCGCGACGAGGGCGCCGAGCCCGCGACGATCGGCCGCCACCTGCTGCTCGCGCCGCCGGGCGAGCGGCCCTGGGCGGCGTCCGTGCTGCGGGCGACCGCCGCCGCGGCGGTGGAGCGCGGCGCGCCCGAGATCGCCGTCCGCGCCCTGCGCCGCGCGCTCGTGGAGCAGCCCACCGACGACGAGCGCCGCGCGGTCACCGGCGAGCTGGGCGCCGCCGCGCTGCGGGCGGGCGACCCGTCCGCGGTCGAGCACCTCACGGCTGCCGCCGCGCCCGGGACGCCCCCGCTCGACCGGGCCCGCCACGCCCGCCTGCTCGGCCGCGCGCTGGCGGCGAGCGGCCGCCCGGCCGAGGCGGTCGAGACGCTCGGCAAGCTCGCCGACGCGCTCCGCGACGAGGCGCCCGAGACCGCGATGCTGCTCGACGGCGACCAGGCCTCGATCGGGCTCACCGACCCGCTCCTCGCCCCGCGTGCGGCCGCCCGCCTGGCGCGCCACGCGGACATCGCGGGCGCCACGCACGCCGAGCGCGTCGTGCTCGCCAACCTCGCGCTGCGCGCGTGGGTCGGCGGCGCCGGCGTCGACCGCACCCGCGAGCTCGCCGGTCGGGCGCTGGCCGGCGGCGCGCTGCTGGCCGACGAGACGAGCGACTCGGTCCCGCTCCACCAGGCGACGTTCGCGCTCGTCGTCGCCGACGGGCTGGAGGACGCCGAGCTGCACCTCGCCGCCTCGCTCGACGACGCGCGCCGGCGCGGCTCGGTCTACGGCTTCGCCGCGTCCTCGACGCTCCGCGCGCTCGCCCGCCTGCGCGCGGGCCGCATCACCGACGCGGAGGCCGACGCGCGCGCGGCGGTCGACACGGGCGTCGAGCACGCGCTGGTGACGCCGATGGCGCGGGCGTTCCTCGCGCTCGCACTGCTGGAGACCGACGCGCTGGACGAGGCCGCCGCGACGCTCGACGCGCTCCCCACCCGCGCCGCGCTCCCGTCGGCGATGCCGTCGATCCACGTCTGCTTCGCGCGCAGCATGGTCGCGCTGCGCCGCGGCGACCCGGTCGCCGCGCAGGCCGAGATCGAGGCCGCCGCCGCGCACGAGGACGCGTTCGCGATCCAGACGCCGATCCTCGGCTGGCGGCTCGTGCTCGCCGCGCTGCGGGCCGGCGCCGGCGACCTGGCCGCGGCCCGCGCGCTGGTCGACGACCACGTCGAGCGGGCGCGCGCGTGGGGCTCACCCGCCGTGCTCGGCTCGGCGCTGCGCGCGGAGGCGCTGTTCCACCCGGGCGAGGAGGGGCTGGAGCGCCGCCGCACCGCGATCGGCCTCCTGCGCGACGGCTGCGACCGGCTCGAGCTGGCCCGCGCGCTCGTCGAGCTGGGCGCCGCCACCCGACACGTCGGCGACCCGGCCGCGGCGCGCGAGCCGCTCACCGACGCGCTCGACCTCGCCCGCGCGCTGGGCGCCCGCGCGCTGGCCGAGCGCGCGCACCGCCAGCTCCAGGCCGCGGGCGCGCGACCGCGCCGCCTGCGCTTCAGCGGCGCCGAGTCGCTGACGGCGTCCGAGCGGCGCGTCGTGGAGCTGGCCGCGCGCGGGATGTCGAACCGGGACATCGCGCAGGCGCTGTTCGTCACGGCCAAGACGGTCGAGAACCACCTCGGCCGCGCGTACCGCAAGCTGGGCGTCTCGTCACGGGAGGAGCTGGGGGGCGCGCTCGCCCCCCAGGCCGACCCCCAGGGCTGAAGTTGAGGGACGTCCCCTCATGAGGACCCGGCGCGGCGGATCGATGCTCCTGCCGTGCTCGACACCGGACGCATCGACCTCCACCTCCAGATCGACGGCGGCGACCCGCTTCACGGCCGCCTCGCCCGCACGGACGGGGCCTCGCGGGACTTCCGCGGCTGGCTCGGCCTGGCGGCGGCGATCGAGGAGCTCATGCGCCCGGTGGCGAGCACGCCCCCGACATCCACTCCCACTCCGGAGGACTGACGCACCATGCGTTTCCTGCTCAAGCTGTCCGCGTTCGCGCTCGTCGCGGCGCTCCTCACCGCCGGCACCGCGACCGCCGCGAAGCTCATCACCGGCAAGCAGATCCAGAACGGCTCCATCACCGCCGTCGACATCAAGAAGGGCTCGCTGAAGGCCGACCGCCTCCACTCGTCGCTGCGCAACCAGCTGCGCACCGCGGCCGCCGACGGCAAGGCCGGGCCCGCCGGGCCGCAGGGTCCCAAGGGCGAGACGGGCGCGCAGGGCCCGAAGGGCGACACCGGCGCGACCGGCCCCCAGGGACCGCAGGGTGAGCGCGGTCCGAGCGCCGCGACCATCCACGGCGACAACACGCACACGTTCACGACGGCGCAGCAGGGCCTCGTGGCGACGCTCCCCGTCGAGGCCGGTCCGAACATGGTCCAGGCCAAGTTCACCGCGATCAGCGCCGACGCCGGCTCGCTCGACTGCGAGCTGCAGACGAACATCAACGTCGTCATCGACTCGACCGAGATCGAGCTGCAGGTCGGTCAGCGCACCGTCGTCGCGCTCATGGCGGCGCACGCGAACACGCCGGACAACCCGCTCGACGACACGGTCCGGATCGTCTGCAAGAAGACGACGCCCACGGTGGTGATGGACGGGATCAAGCTCAGCGCGATCCAGCTCGGCGCGATCCAGCCGACGACCTAGTCCCCACCGTCCCCAGACGCGACGACCGGGGCGGCCCATCGGGCCGCCCCGTCGGCGTTCTAGGACTCCTGTGGGGCGGGGACCTCGATCTCCCGCTTGAGGATCTTGCCCGTCGGGCCCTTGGGGAGCTCGTCGACGATCCACACGTGGCGCGGGTACTTGTACGCCGCGACCTGCTCCTTCGCGTGCGCCTTCAGCTCCTCCGGCGTCGCCGAAGCGCCCTCCTTCAGCGCGACGACCGCGCCGACCTCCTCGCCCCACTCCTCGTCCTTGACGCCGATGACGGCGACCTCGCGGACGGCGGGGTGCTCGTAGAGGACCTCCTCGATCTCGCGCGGGTACACGTTGTAGCCGCCGCGGATGATCATGTCCTTCTTGCGGTCGACGATGAAGAAGTAGCCGTCCTCGTCCACCTTGGCCATGTCGCCGGTGTGGAACCAGCCGTCCTTGATCGCCTCCGCCGTCGCCTCGGGCTTGCCCCAGTAGCCCTTCATGACGTTGTGGCCCTTGATGACGATCTCGCCGACCTCGCCCTGCGGGACGTCCTTGCCCTCGTCGTCGACGACCTTCATCTCGACCCCGTCGATCGGGGTGCCGATCGAGCCGGGCTTGCGCTCCTTGTCGGGGTGGTTGAACGACGCGACCGGCGACGTCTCGCTCAGCCCGTAGCCCTCCAGGATCACCGCGCCGAACTTCTCCTCGAACGCGCGCATCACCTCGACCGGCATCGCCGAGCCGCCCGACACGCACACCTTCAGCGACGACGTGTCCGCGCCCTCGGCCTCGGGGGTGTGGAGCAGCGCGCCGTACATCGTCGGCACGCCGAGGAAGATGTTCACCTGGTCGCGGGCGATGATCTCCAGCGCCTTCACCGGGTCGAACCGCGGCAGCAGCGTGAGCGTCGCGCCGCGCAGCACCGCGGTGTTCAGCGAGCACGTCTGGCCGAAGGAGTGGAACAGCGGCAGCCCGCCGAGCACGACCGAGCCGGCCTCGTACTGGATGAGGTCCGCCGACACCTCGGCGTTGCGCTGCATGTTGCGGTGGGTCAGCTCGGCGCCCTTCGGGGAGCCCGTCGTGCCCGACGTGTAGAGGATCACCGCGGTGTCCTCGGGGTCGCGGTCGACCAGCTCGGTGATCTCGGGCGCGCCGAAGACGACGCCCTCGATCTCGCCCGGCTTGACCAGCACGCACTCCGCGCCGGTCTCCTCGGCGCCCTGCTGCGCCGCCTCGCCGAAGTCGTGCCAGGCGAACAGCAGCTCCGCGCCGGAGTCCTTGAGGTAGTACGCGACCTCGCGGCCCTTGAGGAGCACGTTCATCGGCACGACGACGCCGCCCGCGCGGAGGATCCCGTAGTAGACGAACGGGAAGTACGGGACGTTCGGGAGCATCACGCCGACCCGGTCGCCCGGCTTGACGCCCTTCTCCTGCAGGAGCCCGGCTACGTGCGCGGTGGCCTTGTCGAGCACGGCGTAGTTGAGCGCCACGTCGTCGAGCTTGACCGCGATCGTCTCCGGCGCCGCAGCCGCCGTCTTCAGGAGGTTCTCCGCGAGGTTCATCGTGCCGGCAGACTAACTGCGGACGTCACTCGCGCGCGCGGCGGACGACCAGCAGGACGAGCAGCGCGGCGCCCACCCCGAGACCGATCTGCACACGGCGGTCGGTGGTCGCCCGCTCCTTGACCTGCTCCTTCGTCTCGTCGACCTTCGCCTTCGCGTGCGCCTTGACGTCCGCCTTGTCCGCGAGCGCCTCGACGGTCTCGCCGAGCTCCTCGCGCGTCTGCTCGATGTCCTCGCGGATGCGCTCCGCCTCGCGTGTGTCCTGGGTCATGCCTGGTGCCTCCCCGCCTGTGCGTGCGCCTTCACCGACGCGATGTCCTGCTTGACGCTCTCCTGCGCGCGCTCGGGCGCCGGCGGACCGGCGTCCTGCACCTTGTTCTTGCCGGTGAGCGCGAGCACGCCCGCGACCGCGCCGTAGACGGCGGCGACGATGAGCGCGGCGAGCCACGTGTGATCCAGCGCGCTGGCGAGCAGCGCGATGAGGCACGTGGTCAGGGCGGCGAACGCGAACAGGCCGAAGAGCCCCGCGCCGCCGAGCATGCCGGCGCCGGCGCCCGCCTTCTTGCCCTTCGCCGTCAGCTCCACGCGCGCCAGCTCGAGCTCCTGCCGCACGAGCGTCTGCGTCTGCTGGCTGAGGTCCTTCACGAGGTCGGCGACGCTCCGGTCGTCGTCGCGGTCCGCGCGTGCGAACCGTGCCTCGTCCGTGATCGCGCCCGGAGGCTGCGGATCCATGTCGTTCCTCTCAGTTGGCGTGTGAACGTCGGTCGGGGTCGGCGTTCCCGGGTAACGCCGATCACATGAGCGACCCGCACACCACGGCGCGTCAGCAGCAGGCGCAGGAGCACGACCAGGAGCAGCGGTTCCACCGCGACGCCGAGGAGCGCCGTGCACCGGACGACCCCGGCGACCTGCCCAAGCGCTCCTGGCTGGGCGTGCTCAAGCGCACCGCCAAGGAGTTCTCGGACGACAAGCTGACGCACTGGGCGGCGGCGCTGACGTACTACTCGGTGCTCTCGCTCTTCCCGGCGCTGCTGGCGCTCGTGTCGATCCTCGGCCTCGTCGGCCAGTCCGCGACCCAGCCGCTGCTCGACAACCTCGCGACCGCCGCGCCAGGCCCGGCGAAGGACATCCTCACCGACGCCCTGACCGGCCTGACGGAGAGCGGCGGCAAGGCGGGCCTGGCGTTCGTCATCGGTCTCGGCTCCGCGATCTGGGCGGCGTCGGGCTACATCTCCGGCTTCATGGATGCCTCGAACGCGATCTGGGACGTCGAGGAGGGGCGGCCGATCTACAAGAAGCTGCCGCTGCGCGTGGCGATCACCGTCGCGATGCTCGTGCTGCTGGCCGTGCTGGCGGTGCTGACCGTCGTCACCGGCCCGATCGCGGAGGAGGTCGGCTCGCTCATCGGCCTCGGCGACGCCGCCGTCACCGCGTGGAACATCGCCAAGTGGCCGGTGATGCTCGTCGTCGTGAGCTTCATGTTCGCGTTCCTCTACTGGGCGGCGCCGAACGTCAAGCAGCCGGGCTTCAAGTGGGTCTCGCCGGGCGGCGTCTTCGCGGTCGTGCTGTGGATCGTCGCGTCGGCGCTGTTCGCGTTCTACGTGGCGAACTTCAGCTCGTACAACGCGACCTACGGCTCGCTCGGCGGCGTGATCGCGTTCCTCGTGTGGCTGTGGATCTCGAACATCGCGATCCTGCTGGGCGCGGAGCTGAACGCCGAGCTCGAGCGCGGGCGGCAGATCGAGGCGGGCATGCGGCCGGTCGACAAGGAGCCGTTCCTCGAGCCGCGTGACGCGCCGAAGAACGGGTAGCCTCGCCCATCGGGTGAAGCGCGCAGGGGTTCTCGCGTTCCTGGTCTCGTTGTTCGCGGCCGCTGCGCCGGCGGCCGCGGACGTCCGCGTGCCTGCGGGCTGGGGGAAGACGCTCCAGCTCGGGGTCGCGGACTCGCCGGGCGGGGCGGAGAAGGCTCGCGCGCGCGGGCGCGTGGATCAGCGCTACCAGTACCTCACCGGCGGGGTCGACACCGAGAACGGCTGGCGCCACTGGAACGAGGACGCGACGTTCGTCTCGCGGTACGTCGAGGAGTCGGCGCGCGCGGGCGTCACGCCGGTCTTCACCTACTACCAGCTGCTGCCGTCCAAGCCGTCGCGCCAGCTGGGCGAGGCGGACAAGGACTTCGCGAACCTCACCGACGCCGAGCTGATGCGCGCGTACTACGCCGACCTGCGGCTGGCGCTGCGGCGGATGGCTGAGGGCTCGCATCGCGTCGTGCTCCACGTCGAGCCGGACCTGTGGGGCTTCGCGCAGCAGCGCCACGGGGACGACGCGTCCCGCACCCCGGCGGCCGTTGCGGCAAGCGGCGATCCGGAGCTGGCCGGGCTCCCGGACAACCTCGCGGGCTTCGCGCAGGCGGTCGTGCGGCTGCGCGACAAGCACGCGCCCAAGGTGCTGATCGGGTGGCACCTGTCGACGTGGGGGACGAACCGCTCGACGACCTCCGACGACGCGACGCCGGCGCTGATCGACCAGCTCGCGGCCCGCAGCGCGGCGTTCGCGCGTTCGCTCGGGCCCGCGCGGTTCGACCTGATCTTCAACGACGTCGCCGACCGCGACGACGGCTTCCGCGAGAAGGTCCTGAAGGAGCCGCGCGTCGTGCACCACTGGGGCAGCGGCGACGTCACGCGCCACCTGCGCTGGGTCCGCGGGGTCACGCGCGCGACGCGAACTCCGATGGTGCTGTGGCAGCTGCCACTCGGGCATCGCGGGCTGAACAACACGTGGAAGCGCTACCGCGACAACCGCGTCGACCTCCTCCTCGGCTCCCGCAAGAACCTGCGCCGCGCCCGCGACGCGGGCGTCGTCGGGCTGCTCTTCGGCGCGGGCGCGGACGGCTGCACGACCCCGCAGACCGACGGCGGCCACTTCTTCCGCCACGCGCGGCGGTACGCGCGCTCCCAGCTTCCTCTCAGGTAGCCCTCACCGCGCGCTCGCAGCGCCGCCGCAGCCTGACGGGCATGCAAGCGACGCCCCAGCTCTCCAAGCCCCGGATGCCGCGTCGCCTCCTCGCCCTGGTCGCGGCCGCGGCCATCGGCGGCGGTGGCGGTGCGGCGGCGACCCTCACCCTGAGGGACGACCCGGTCCCCGCGATCTCCACGCCCGTCGTAGCGGCCTCGAACGCCTCCGACGCGTCCTCGTCCACGAGCACCGCCGCGACCGTCTACGCGAACGCCGCCGGCTCGGTCGCGTTCATCACCGCCACCGGCGCGTCCGGCGAGGCGACCGGCTCCGGCTTCGTCGTCGACGCCGACGGCTACATCGTCACCAACGACCACGTCGTCGAGGGCGCGTCGGAGATCACCGTGAAGGTCGGGTCGGGCGCCGAGGTCAGCGCGGAGATCGTCGGCGAGGACCCGTCGAGCGACCTCGCGCTGCTGAAGATCGACGCGTCCGGCCAGGAGCTCACCGCGCTCGAGCTGGCCGACTCCGCTGCCGTGCAGGTCGGCGACGAGGTCTACGCGATCGGCTCCCCGTACGGCCTCTCCAGCACGCTCACCGTCGGGGTCGTGTCCGCGCTCGACCGCCAGATCGAGGCCCCGAACGGCTACACGATCGACGGCGCGATCCAGACCGACGCCGCGCTCAACCCCGGCAACTCCGGCGGCCCGCTGCTCAACGCCGCCGGGCAGGTCGTCGGCGTCAACTCGCAGATCGAGACCTCCGGCACCTCGGACTCCGGCAACACCGGCATCGGCTTCGCGGTCGACTCCGGCACCGTCACCAAGGTCGTCGCCGCGCTCAGGTCCGGCGACACCGTCGAGCACGCCTACCTCGGCGTCCAGGCCGGCGACGCGGACGGCGGCGGCGCGCAGCTCGGCACGGTCACGGACGGCTCCCCGGCCGCCGACACGGGCCTGCAGGAGGGCGACGTCGTCACGAGGATCGGCGACGACGCGGTCGAGGACGCCAGCGACCTCACTTCCGCCGTCAACGACCGCTCCCCCGGCGACCAGGTCCAGCTCACGATCACCCGCGACGGCGAGTCGCAGACGGTGACCGTCACGCTGGGCGACCGCCCCGCGAGCGCCGACACGGGGGTTAGCCCTATGGTTCGCCCTTGATCGAACCCATAGGGTCGAGGCATGGGACGAAGGACTCGGAGGTTCCTCGACGAGCTCGACACGGCCCTCCCCGATCGGCCGTTCGCGGTCGAGCTGTGGGATGGGAGCCGGCTGCCCAGCAGCAACGGCAACGGCGGGCCCACCTTCCGCGCCACGACGCCTGACGCCATCGCGCACGTGCTCCGCGCCCCCGGCCAGCTCGGCCTGGGGCGCGCGTACGTGAGCGGGGCGCTCGAGGTCGACGACATGGACGCGCTGATGGGGCTGCTCGCGACGTGGAAGCCCGCGCCGATCGAGCGCAAGGAGGCGGCCAAGCTGGCCGCGCTGGCCGCCGTCGCGGCGGGCCCGCGCATCCCGCCCAAGCCACCGGCCGCGGAGCTGCGCCCGCGCGGGCGCCGGCACACGAGCGACCGCGACATGCGCGCGGTGCGCCACCACTACGACGTCTCCAACGACTTCTTCGCGCACTTCCTCGACGAGTCGATGACGTACTCGTGCGCGGTGTGGCGCGACGGGGCGACGACGCTGGAGGAGGCCCAGTTCCGCAAGCGCGATCTGGTCTGCCAGAAGCTCGCGCTCCAGCCGGGCGAGCGGCTGCTAGACGTGGGGTGCGGCTGGGGCGCGATGGCGATCCACGCGGCCAAGCACTACGGCGTGGACGTCGTCGGGATCACGCTCTCCGAGCCGCAGGCGCGGCTGGCGCGGCAGCGGGCGGAGGAGCAGGGAGTCGCCGACAAGGTCGAGATCCGCGTCATGGACTACCGCGACATCGCGGACGGCCCGTTCGACGCGATCTCGTCGATCGGCATGGTCGAGCACGTCGGCGCGTCGCAGATCGACGCGTACGCGGAGGTGCTCGCGCGGCTCCTGCGGCCCGGCGGCCGCCTGCTCAACCACGGCATCGCGCGCCTGCGCCACGGCGATCCCGAGGCCGGCCCGTTCAGCGAGCGCTACGTCTTCCCCGACGCCGCGCCGCTGCACCTCTCGCGCGTCCAGTTCGCGCTGGAGCGGGCGGGCTTCGAGACCCACCACGTCGAGGACTTCCGCCACGACTACGCGCGCACGCTGACAGCGTGGCTGGAGAACTTCGAGTCGGACCTCGACAAGGCCAACCGCCTCGCCGACCCCGAGCGCGTCCGCGTCTGGCGCATCTACCTCCGCGCAGCGCGCAACGGCTTCGAGACCGGCTTCCTGTCGATCTTCCAGGTGCGCTGTTCGCTGCCGGGCTGAGCGCGACGTCGCATCAGGGCGACCGGCTCGCGGTGCGGGCCGGTCGCCTCCTCCGCCGGGATCTCGTGTCCCGCGAGGGCGTGCGCGGGCGGGCGGCGCTCGACAGGCTGTCCAGGTGCTTGTATACTAGTACCCATGTCTGCTGCCACCGCCTCGAAGGCCCAGCTCACGCCCGAGGAACTGGCTGCTCAGCTCGAGCAGCCGTTCACGTTCGACAGCCTTGTTCGTGCCGCCGAGCGGCAGCACGTGCGAGTAGCCGAGCTGATGCCGTGGCTGACCGACGCGACCGAGCGCGCGATCATCACCGACACCGGTGCGCGCCGCGGTTCGTCCAACGCGCTGCGTGGTAGCAGGCTGTATCGCCTTTCGTAGGGAGGAGAGCTCGCATGTCCACGAGTCCGAGTGACGTACGCCCCGACGTCGACCCGGACCCCACGGAGACCGCCGAATGGCTCGAGGCCCTGGAGGCGGTGGTCCGTCACGACGGTCCCGGCCGGGCACGCGAGCTCCTCGAGGCGCTCTTCGCGGATGCCCGGCGGCGCGGGTTGCACCCCGCCGGCGACCTGAGCACGCCGTACGTCAACACGATCCCGGTCGATCAGGAAGCCCAGATCCCGGGAGACGCCGCGGTCGAGCACCGGCTGCGCTCCCTCATGCGGTGGAACGCCATCGCGACGGTCCTGCAGGCGAACAAGACCAGCTCCGAGCTGGGCGGTCACATCGCCTCCTACCAGTCGGCGGCGACGCTCTACGAGGTCGGCTTCAACCACTTCTGGCGCGCGCCGACGGACGAGCACCGCGGCGACCTCGTCTTCATCCAGGGCCACTCGAGCCCGGGCATCTACGCCCGCGCGTTCCTCGAGGGCCGCCTCAGCGAAGCGGACATGAAGCGCTTCCGCACCGAGGTCGGCGGCGGTGGGCTCAGCTCGTACCCGCACCCGTGGCTGATGCCGGACTTCTGGCAGTTCCCCACGGTGTCGATGGGCCTCGGCCCGCTGATGGCGATCTACCAGGCCCGCTTCATGAAGTACCTGAGCGGGCGCGGCATCAGCGACACGTCGGACCGCCAGGTCTGGGCGTTCATGGGCGACGGCGAGATGGACGAGCCCGAGTCGATGGGCGCGATCAGCCTCGCCGGCCGCGAGCACCTGGACAACCTGAACTTCGTCATCAACTGCAACCTGCAGCGGCTCGACGGCCCGGTCCGCGGCAACGGGAAGATCATCCAGGAGCTGGAGACGAACTTCCGCGGCGCCGGCTGGAACGTCATCAAGGTCATCTGGGGCCGCCGCTGGGACCCGCTGCTGGCCGCCGACAAGGACGGCCTGCTCGTCCGCCGGATGGAAGAGGCGGTCGACGGCGAGTACCAGACGTTCAAGTCCCGCGACGGCGCCTACGTGCGCGAGCACTTCTTCGGCAAGTACCCCGAGCTCGCCCGGATGGTCGAGGACTGGTCCGACGCCGAGATCTTCTCGCTCAACCGCGGCGGCCACGACCCGCAGAAGGTCTACGCCGCGTACGCCGCCGCCAGCGCGCACAAGGGCCAGCCGACCGTGATCCTCGCCAAGACGATCAAGGGCTACGGCATGGGCGAGTCGGGCGAGGGCCAGAACATCACCCACCAGCAGAAGAAGATGAACGAGAAGGCGCTCTTCGCCTTCCGCGACCGCTTCGACCTGGACCTCACCGACGACGAGGTCCGCGAGGTCTCGTTCCACAAGCCGGCCGACGACACGCCGGAGATGCAGTACCTCAAGGAGCGCCGCGCCGCGCTCGGGGGCTCGCTCCCGCAGCGGCGCACCGACGCGCCGCCGCTGCCGGTCCCCGAGCTCGAGAAGTTCAAGGCGCAGCTGGACGGCACGGGGGAGCGCGAGATCTCCACGACGATGGCGTTCGTCCGCATCCTGTCGACGCTGCTGCGCGACAAGGAGCTCGGGCCGCACATCGTCCCGATCGTCCCCGACGAGTCGCGGACGTTCGGCATGGAGGGCATGTTCCGCCAGCTCGGCATCTTCAGCCAGGTCGGGCAGCTGTACTCGCCCGAGGACGCCGACCAGCTCATGTCCTACCGGGAGGACAAGAAGGGCCAGATCCTCCAGGAGGGCATCAACGAGCCCGGCGCCTTCAGCTCGTGGATCGCGGCGGCCACCTCGTACGCCAACCACGGCGTGGCGATGGTGCCGTTCTACATCTACTACTCGATGTTCGGCTTCCAGCGCGTGGGCGACCTCGCCTGGGCCGCCGGCGACTCGCGCGCGCGGGGCTTCCTGCTCGGCGGCACCGCCGGCCGGACGACGCTCAACGGCGAGGGCCTGCAGCACGAGGACGGCCACAGCCTGATCCAGTCCTCGCTCATCCCGAACTGCATCTCGTACGACCCCGCGTACGCGTACGAGCTGGCCGTGATCATCCAGGACGGCCTGCGCCGCATGGTGGGGGAGCAGGAGGACGTCTTCTACTACCTCACGGTGATGAACGAGAACTACGCGCAGCCGGCGATGCCGGAGGGCGCGGAGGAGGGCATCCTGCGCGGGATGCACCTCGTCTCGGACGCCGGTGGCAAGGCCGACCTGCAGCTCTTCGGCTCCGGCACGATCCTCCGCGAGGTGCTCGCGGGCGCCGAGCTGCTGCGCGAGGACCTCGGGGTCAGCGCCGACGTCTGGTCGGTCACCTCGTACCCCGAGCTGCGCCGCGACGGCATGGAGGTCGAGCGGGCGAACCGCCTGCGCGGCGCCGGCGACGCGGCCGCGACCTCGTTCGTCGAGCAGCAGCTGGAGGGCCGCACCGGCCCGGTCGTCGCCGCGAGCGACTACATCCGCCAGCTGCCCGACATGATCCGGCCCTGGATCGGCGATCGCACCTACACGGTGCTCGGCACCGACGGCTTCGGTCGCTCCGACTACCGCAAGGCGCTGCGCCGGTTCTTCGAGGTCGACCGCCACCACGTCGCCGTCGCCGCGCTCCGCGCGCTCGGCCGCGACGAGGACGCCGCGAAGGCGATCGCCAAGTACGAGATCGACACCGATGGGGAGGCCCCGTGGCGGACGTGAAGCAGGTCGCTGTCCCGGACATCGGCGACTTCTCGGACGTCGCCGTCGTCGAGGTGTTCGTCTCGCCCGGCGACACGGTCGCGGAGAACGACCCGCTGATCACGCTCGAGACCGACAAGGCGACGATGGACGTCCCCGCGCCGTACGCGGGCGAGGTCCAGCAGGTGCTGCTGAAGGTCGGCGACACGGCGTCCGAGGGGACGCCGGTCGTGATGCTCGCGGTGACCGCGTCCGGCAACGGCGCGGCGCCCGACGCCGCGAACGTGCAGCCGGTCGACGAGGCCGCGGTGGCCGAGGCCGGCGCGCCGAGCGCGGTGCGGACGGCGGTGAGCGCCGAGGCGTCCGCGCGCCCGCGGGACGCCGCTCCGGCGCCCAAGCCCGCCGAGCTGCCGCCGGCGTCCGAGGGCCCCGTGTACGCGTCGCCGTCCGTGCGGCGCATCGCGCGGGAGCTGGGCGTCGACCTGGAGCGCGTGACCGGGAGCGGCCGCAAGGGCCGCATCACGCCCGAGGACGTCAAGGCGTTCGCGGAGGGCGGCGGCGCGGCCGCGGCTCCGGCGGCGGGCGCTGCGGCCGGCGGCGCCGCGATCGCCGGGCTGGACCTCGCGCCGTGGCCGAAGGTCGACTTCGAGAAGTTCGGGCCGGTGGAGCGCGTCGAGCTGTCGCGCATCCGCAGGCTGTCCGCGAAGAACCTCGCGCGCAACTGGGTCTACATCCCGCACGTCACGCACAACGACGAGGCGGACGTGACCGAGCTCGAGGCGTTCCGCAAGCAGCTCAACAGCGAGCAGTCGGACGTCAAGGTCACGATGGTCGCGCTGCTGCTCAAGGCGAGCGCGGCGACCCTGAAGGCGTTCCCCGACTTCAACGCATCGCTCGACGGCGACGCGCTGGTGCGCAAGCAGTACTACCACCTGGGCTTCGCGGCGGACACGCCGAACGGGCTCGTGGTGCCGGTCGTCCGCGACGTCGACAAGAAGGGCATCCTCGAGCTGGCCGGCGAGCTGACCGAGCTGTCCGGCAAGGCGCGCGCGGGCAAGCTCGGCCCGGCCGACATGAGCGGCGGGACGTTCACGATCTCGTCGCTTGGCGGCATCGGCGGCACGTCGTTCACGCCGATCGTCAACGCGCCGGAGGTCGCCATCCTCGGCGTCGTCCGCAGCGCCATGAAGCCGGTGTGGAACGGCAAGGAGTTCGAGCCGCGGCTCATGCTCCCGCTGTCGCTGTCCTACGACCACCGCGTGATCGACGGCGCCGCCGCGGCGCGGTTCGTCGCGCACCTCGTCAAGACGCTGAGCGACCTGCGGAGGGCGCTGCTGTGAGCTCCACCCTCGACGTCCTGGTCCCCGACATCGGGGACTTCACCGACGTGCCCGTGGCCGAGCTGCTCGTCGCGGTCGGCGACGAGGTGGCCGCGGAGGACCCGCTCGTCGTCCTCGAGTCCGACAAGGCCTCGATGGAGATCCCGGCGCCGCAGGCCGGGACGGTCAAGGAGCTCAAGGTGAGCGTCGGCGACAGCGTGTCCGAGGGCTCGCTGCTCGCGGTGCTGGAGGTGGCCGAGTCGCCTGCCGCGTCCGCCGAGACGCCGGACGCGCCCGCGCCCGCCGCGGTCGAGTCGCCCGCTCCCGCGGTGGGGAAGGTCCCGCCGCCCCCGTCCGGCCCGGCCTCCACCGACGCCCCGTCCGCCGGCGCGACCGAGCGCGGCGACGTCCACGCGCAGGTGCTGGTGCTCGGCTCCGGCCCCGGCGGCTACAGCGCGGCGTTCCGCGCGGCCGACCTCGGCCTCGAGACCGTGCTCGTCGAGCGCTACGAGACGCTCGGCGGCGTGTGCCTCAACGTGGGCTGCATCCCGTCGAAGGCCCTGCTCCACATCGCGAAGGTCATCACCGAGGCGCAGACCGCGCGCGAGCACGGCGTGGACTTCGGCGCGGCCGAGCCGACGCTCGACCTCGACAAGATCCGCGCGTGGAAGGACGAGGTCGTCGGCAAGCCGACCGGTGGGCTCAAGCAGATGGCGAAGGGCCGCAAGGTCCAGGTCGTCACCGGCGAGGGCCGGTTCACCGGGCCGCACATGCTGGCGGTGCGCGGCGCCGACGGCAGCGAGTCGACCGTGTCGTTCGACCACGCGATCGTCGCGACGGGCTCGCGCAGCGTGAAGCTGCCGGGCATCCCGCACGAGGACCCGCGCGTGATGGACTCGACCGACGCGCTCGAGCTGCCGGACATCCCCGAGCGACTGCTCGTCGTCGGCGGCGGGATCATCGGCCTGGAGATGGCGACGGTCTACGACGCGCTGGGCTCTCGGGTCACGGTGGTCGAGCTGCTCGACGGCCTCATCCCGGGCGCCGACCGCGACCTCGTCAAGCCGCTGCAGAAGCGGATCGAGGGGCGGTACGAGGCGATCCACCTCGGCGTCAAGGTCGAGAAGATCGAGGCCAAGGACGACGGGCTGCACGCGACGTTCTCCGGCGACGTGCCCGACGCCGTCTTCGACCGCGTGCTCGTGGCCGTCGGCCGCACCCCGAACGGCGCCGGCATCGGCCTCGAGACGGCGGGGGTGAACGTCGACGAACGCGGGTTCGTGCCGGTCGACGACCAGCTCCGCACGAACGTGCCGCACATCTTCGCCATCGGCGACGTGGTCGGGCAGCCGATGCTCGCCCACAAGGCGACGGCCGAGGCGCACGTCGCGGCGGAGGTCATCGCGGGAGAGAACGCGCGGTTCGACGTCCGCGGCATCCCGTCGGTCGCCTACACCGAGCCGGAGGTCGCCTGGGTCGGCCTGACCGAGACGGAGGCCAAGGAGAACGGGACGGCGTTCGAGAAGGGCGTGTTCCCCTGGTCGGCGTCGGCGCGCGCGATCGCGGTCGACGGCGCGTCGGGCACGACGAAGCTCCTCTACGACCCCGAGACGAAGCGCATCCTCGGCGGCGGCATCACCGGCCCGAACGCCGGCGAGCTGATCGCGGAGGTCGGCCTCGCGCTCGAGATGGGCGCGGACGTCGGCGACGTCGCGCTGACGATCCACCCGCACCCGACGCTGTCGGAGACCGTCACGTTCGCGGCCGAGGTCGCGGACGGCACGATCACCGACCTGCCGAACAAGAAGGCCAAGAAGCGCTAGCCGAGGCGCACCGAGGGCGCGCTCGCGCCCTCGGTCCGCACCACGACGACGACGCGCGCGGTGTTGCCGGCCTTCTTGCGCTGGGCCTTCGTGAGCATGAGCTTCACGGTCTGCTGCTTGCCCGCCGCGAGCTGCACGCTCTTCGCCTTCACCCGCGCGACGACGCGCTTGCCGACACGCACCTCCGCGGTGACCGACGCGCGGCACGCGCTCGGGCCGCAGCCGACGCTGGTGCGGATCGTGCGACCGCTCCCCAGCCGCGCGCTCGCGGTCGTGCTGACGGGAGCGGGCGGGGTGGACGGCGCTGGAACGGCGCGGGTCTCGACGCGCAGCGGCCCGGGCACCTCGATGGTGCGGGTCTCGACGCGCGTGGGCGGCTCGGGTTGCGCGGGCGCCGGCGCTGCGCGGCTGGTCGCGTTGGCCTCCGCGTTGCCGGCGGCGTCGACGGAGAGGAACCGGATCCGCTCGCCCGCGCCCAGCACCGGCCTGTCCGTCGGGTCGTATCGCGGCGACGCGGCGGTCGGCAGCGCGGGGTCGGCGCCGATCTCGTAGTACGTGGCGGCGACGCCCGAGCCACCCGGGTCCTCCGCGAGCAGCGTGACGGGACCCACCGGCACCTCCGGCCCGTCCGCGAGCTGCGTCACCGGCGGCGTGTCGTCGATCCGGACGCGCACCTCGTGCGGCACCTCGCCGTTGCCGAAGGCGTCGGCGCTCGCCACCCACACGCGGCGGTCGCCCTCGCCGGCGAGGGTCGCCGGGCACGGCGCGTGGCCGGCGGCGTCGAACGTCGCCGGGACGGCCGGGGGATCGATCCAGCACCGCGTCTCGTCGACGCCGACCCCGCTCGGGCCGTCGTCGCTGTCGACGTCGAGGCCGACCGTCCCGCGCCACCAGCCCGCGGCTCCCGACGTGGACGGTGCCAGCGTCGTGGCCGGGGCGGCGGCGTCGGTGACGGGGTCCAGGTACGTCGTGAACGCGAGGTCCCGGTTGAACAGGCCGGAGATGTACGTCCACGCCGGCGGACTCGGCTGCCAGTACGCGGCGCCGCTCGCGTACGCGTTCACGGTGTCGAAGCGCGCCATCCAGAAGTCCACGGAGGCCGACAGCGTCAGCGCGTAGGGCGTGCCGCCGCGCACGGCGGGGCGCGACGGGAACGTGACCCGGCGCGGCGAGCCGACCTCGCTCACGCCGGCGCGCGCGAGGACGCGGTCGGTCGGCACGTTGCCCGCGACGGTGCGCAGCTCGACGACGAGCGGCTCCTCCGGCTCCGCGTCGCCGTAGATGCTGAGGTGCAGGTCGACGTACGGGATGCGGCCGTCCGCGCTCGGCACGAAGGTCTGCGCGAGGTCCTGGGCGAGGGCGCTGACCGAGCCCGACCCGCTGACCGGGTTGTGCTGGTCGCGCACGGGGATGGCACCGGCAGGCGGCGCGGCGAGGGCAGCGACGGTGAGCGCGGCGAGCGTGAACGCGAGGAGACGTGGCACGTTCGCGGCATCGGCCACGCGGCGTCACAGCTTGAGCGCCGCTACCCGCGCTCCACTGACGGTGCCGCGGTGCCCTCGATCCGGACGCTCACGACCACGCGTGCAGCCTTGCCGGCCTTCTTGCGCTGCGCTCTGGTGAGCGTGAGCTTCACCACCCGCGTGCGGCCGGCGGCGACCTGCACGGCCCTCGCCTTCACGCGCGCGACGACCTTCTTGCCCGTGCGCACCTCCGCGGTGACCGTCGCGCGGCAGGCGCTCCGGCCGCACCCGACCGCGACGCGGACGGCGCGCCCGGGCCCCAGCCGCGCGCTCGCGGTGGTCGTCGTCGTGACCGGCGGCGCCGGGACGGTGCGGGTCTCGACGCGCGTCTCGGTCCGGACCTCCGGCGCCGGCGCGGATGGGAAGCCGACGTCGGCGGCGCGGCTGGTCGTCGAGGGCTCGACGTTGCCGGCCCGGTCGACCGAGAAGTAGCGGATGCGCTCGCCGTCCCGCAGGACCGGCTTGCCGGCGGGGTCGTAGACCGGCGACGCGGCGGTCGGCTTCGCCGGGTCGACGCCGATCTCGTAGTACGTCGCAACGACGCCGGAGCCGCTGCCGTCGGCGGCCGTCAGCGTGACCGTCTGCGGGCCGGCGGTCCGCTCGCGCGCGATGCCGGCGTCGGTCGTCATCGGGGCGGTTCCGTCGATGTTCAGCGCGTGCGGGCGGGGCGTCTCGGCCTGGCCGAACAGGTCGCGGCTCGCGACGTAGAGCGTGTGCGCCCCTTCGCCTTCGACGGTCGTCGGGCACGGCCCGCCGCCCGGGGCGGCGAACGTGGCCGGCGGCGTCGCCGGATCCAGCCAGCAGCGCGTCTCGTCGAGGCCGATGCCCGCGCCGTCGCTCGCTGTCACCGTGAGCCCTATCGGTCCGTGCCACCAGCCGGTCGCGCCGCTCGGGACGGCCGGCGTCACCGTTGACGCGGGGGGGCCGACGTCGGGCGGGATGAAGTTCATCAGCGAGGCGAACCCGAAGTCCATCGCCGGCACGGGCGTCCACGGGTCGGCGCCGGCGCGGACGAGCATCGTCCCCTTGTCGTACGTGTCGTCGCTGATGCGGACGCCCCACTGGGTGCCGGCTCCGACGGTGCCCGGACTCGACAGCACGATCGCGTACGGCACACCGCCCCGCAGGGGCGGCGCCTCGGCGAAGATGATCGGCGCCGGGTCGCCCCAGTCGATCGTCTGCTCCTCCGCCAGCACGGTCCCGGTCGGCACGCCGCCGATCATCGGCTGGACCTGGACCACGATCGGCCCGGGCACGCCTTCCGGCAGCAGGTACAGGTAGAGCCCGTAGAGCCGGCCGTCCTGCGACGGGACGAAGACCTGCGAGCGCTGCACCGCCGCCGTGACCGGCTCGAAGCGCGGGTCGTCGCTCGGCCCGTTGGTCTGGTCGAAGTCGTACAGGGCGGCGTGCGCGAGCGAGGGGGCGGTGCCGAGGACGGCGGCGGTCAGGGCCGCGAGGAGGAGCGAGCGGAGCACGGGAGGTCAATCGGCGACATGATGTCACTCCTTGAGCTTCTCCAGGCGATCCTCCTCCCACAGCACGGGGTCGCCGGTCTGCAGGCCGGTGGCGCCGAGCTCGGCGAGCACGCTCGCGAGCATCTCGCGGCGGACCGCGCCGAACGTCAGGTTGTGTGCGAGGACGCCGCCGTAGGTGAACGACTGGGGCGGCTCGCAGAGCGCGTCGACGAACGCGTCGTCCGGCGCGACGGTCGCGGCCAGACGCGCGAACTTCGGGCCGGTGCGGTCCAGCCGCTGCAGGAGCGTCTCGCCCGCGGTCTCCGGGCGTGGTTCGCCGCCCATCGCCGCGACCCACACCTCGAGCGTGAACACGAGCCGCTCGGCCATCAGCGCGGCGCTCGGCTCCTCCCCTTCGAACCACACCGCCACGAACCCCGGCCGCAGCTCCCGCGCGAGCGCCTCCGCCGGCAGGGCCTCCGCCGCCATCAGCAGCTCGCGCGTGCGGTCGAGGTGGTGCTCGACCATCCGCCGCGTCACCCCGTCGTCGCCACCCCTCCTCCGTCCCGCCGGCAGCAGCAGGCCACCGGGCGGGTGGAAGTGGATCTCGTTCGGCGCGTCGAGCCGGTACGGCCCCGCGTACGCCGACGGCGGCGTCCCGAACGCCCGCGCGAACGCGCGCGAGAACGCCGCGAGCGAGCCGTAGCCCGCAGCCGCCGCGACATCCGCCACCGCCACCCCCGGCTCGGCCCGCAGCTGCCACGCCGCCCGCTCCAGCAGCAGCCGCCGCCGCAGCGCCACCGGCGTCTCCCCGGTCGCGGCGGCGAGCAGCCGGTCGAGGTGGTCGCGCGAGAAGTGCGCGCGCTCGGCCAGCTCCCGCCCGTCCGCACCGTCGTCCAGCGACGTCACCACGAGGTCGATCAGGTCACGCAGGCGGTCGGCGGCCACGCCTCCATTTGATCGCATTCGACCTGTCGCTGGACCGCCCGCCGCGGCGCGCCGATCCTCCCGCGCATGCCGAGCTGGTCCGACTTCGAAGCCGCCGCCCCCGACCTCGCCGCGAAGGTCCGCGCGCGGCTGGACGCCCACGTCCACAAGACGATCGCGACGATCCGCAAGGACGGCGCGCCGCGCATCTCGGGCACGGAGACGATCTGGGCGGAGGGCGAGCTGTGGATCGGCTCCATGTGGCAGTCGCGCAAGGCGCTCGACCTCCTGCGCGACCCACGCTTCGCGCTGCACTCAGGCTCCGAGGACCCGCCCACGTGGCCGGGCGACGCGAAGGTCGCGGGCCGCGCGGTCGACGCCGGCGACGACGCCACGATCGCGCGCGTCGTCGAGGGGCACGAGGCGCACGGGCAGATGCACCTGTTCCGCCTCGACATCACGGAGGCGACCCACATCGGGCTGAACGACGCGCGTACGCAGCTCGTCGTCGAGAGCTGGAGCGCGGCGCGCGGCATCCGTACGCTCGCGCGATGAGCAACGCCGCCGACCTCACGCGCATCGCCCACCTCGAGCACCTCGTCGAGAACCTCTACCGCCACCTCGGCCTCGAGCTGCCCACCGCCTCCCCGACCGTCTCCGCGGCCGTTCGCGACCTCGCCCTGCAGGGCAAGGAGATCGAGGCGATCAAGCTCCACCGCCGCGAGACCGGCAAGAGCCTCGGCGACGCCAAGGCGGACATCGACGCGCTCAGCTGACCAACTTGACCGCGACAGTACCGTTTCCGGTGTCATGGACGACACGGACGATCTGGAGGAGATCGACCGAGCGGTCGAGGCGCTGCTGACGGAGGCGTGGGACGCGCGCGAGGCCGGCGCGCCCGCGCGGGCGCTCGCGCTGCTCGACCGCCTGATCACGCGGTACTGCGGCGACGGGACGTTCGCCGCCGAGCGCATCCGCGCCGTGGCCGAGCTGTACGCCGGGTACGCGCTGCAGGACCTCGCGCGCCCGGTTGAGGCGATGGCCCGCTACCGCCGCGCGCTCGCCATCGCGGAGGGCGACGCGGCGCTCGACGACGTGCGCGAGCAGGCCGCCGAGCACGCCGCGTACCTGGCGGTGCTGCGCGGGCGCGAGCTGCACGGCCGGTGGTGGCGCGGGCCGGACGCCGAGGCGGCGTACCGCGAGGCGCTCGCGCTCGGCTCCGAGGACGCGTGGATCCACCTCGGCCTCCTCCTGCTGCCCCTCCCCGAGCGGCGCGCCGAGGCCGTCGCGGCGCTGCGCCGGGCCGTGGAGGGCGAGTCGCTCGCGCTCGCCGCGCGGGCGGCGCTCGAGCTGGCCGAGGTCCACGACCACGCCGGCGAGGCGGCGGAGTCCCTGCGCCTCCTGCGCGTCGCGGAGATGCTCGATCCCGCCGGCCCCGCCGGCCCCGCCGGCCCCGCCGGCCGCGCCGCACGTCGCCGCCTGGAGGCCGCCGCGACCCCGCCCGCGGTCAGCCGAGCGGCGCGGGTGTCCCGCCGCGCTCACCGGCGGCTGCAGTGGCGGCTGGCGGCGCTGCGTTCGTGGCCGGGACGAGGTCGTACTCCGACAGGTCGACCTGCCGTGTCGCCCGCACGTACTCCGCCATCTGGCCCGGCCAGTTGTTGACGATCCGGCCGTCGTCGCCCTCGCGGTACCAGCTCTCGCAGCCCGTCCACACCGTCGTCCGCAGGTGCTCCTGCACCGCCTCGGTCGACCGCTCCTGCACGTCCGGCCGCACGTCGATCGCCGCGGCGCCGAGGCGGGGGAGCGACGTGACCGCGTCCGCCATGTAGCGCGCCTGGGCCTCGAGCATCACGATGATCGAGCCGAACCCGAGGTTCGTGTTCGGGCCGTACATCAGGAAGAGGTTGGGGAACCCGCTGACCGTGATGCCGTGGTGGGCCCGCGCGCCGCCGCGCCACGCCTCGCTCAGCTCGCGCCCGCCGCGGCCGCGCACCTCCATCGGCGCCACGAAGTCGTGGGCGCGGAAGCCGGTGCCGTAGATGACGACGTCGACGTCGCGCTCGGTGCCGTCGCCGCTGACGACGCCCTTGGGCGTGATGCGGGTGACCGCGCCGGTGATGAGCTCGACGTTCGGCCGCGTGAGCGCGGGCAGGTAGTGCGAGCTGAACAGGACGCGCTTGCAGCCGATCGGGTAGTCGGGCCAGATCTTCGCGCGCAGCTCAGGGTCCTTCACCTGGTTGCGCATGTGCCACGTCGCCCACGCCCTGAGCGACGCGCGCAGGAGCGGCAGGCGCGTCTGGCCGGCGATGCCGGTCTCGGCGAACGCGAGGATGCCGAGCCGCCGCGTCGACTGCAGCCCGGGCAGCCACTCGATGAGGCGCTTGGCCCACGGCGCGTACGCGTTGTTGCGGCGCGGCAGGATCCACGGCGCGGTGCGCTGGTAGACGTCGACGCGGCCCGCCACCTTGGCGATCTCGGGGACGAACTGGATCGCGCTCGCACCCGTGCCGATCACCGCGACGCGCTTGCCGGCCAGGTCGACGTCGTGGTCCCACTCGGCCGAGTGGAACGCGGGCCCGTCGAACGTGCCGACGCCCTCGACGTTGGGGAAGAGCGGGCGCGACAGCTGGCCGCACGCGAGGACGATCGCCTGCGCGGTGACGGTCTCCAGGTCACCGGCGCCGGTCGTGGTGAGCGTCCATCGGCCGGCTCGCTCGTCCCACCGCGCGTCGCGCACCTCGACGCCGAACCGCAGCTTGCCCTCGACCCCGTTGACCCGCGCGGTGTCGTGGAGGTAGGCGAGGATCTCGTCCTGCGGCGAGCACGGCCGCGACCAGTCGCGCCGCTGGTCGTAGGAGAACGAGTACAGGCACGACGGGATGTCGCACGCGGCGCCCGGGTACGTGTTCTCGCGCCACACGCCGCCGAGATCGGCCGCCTTCTCGAGGACGACCACGTCCTCGACCCCGGCCTGACGCAGCGCGATCGCCGCCCCCAGGCCGCCGAACCCCGCACCGACGATCGCTACCCGGACGTCCATGGCCGGGATCCTGACACAGTGTCGAGCCGGTTGGCCGCGCAGCCAGTCTCAGGTCGCGAGGCGGGCGCGCAGGGCGGCCTGCTCGCGCGCGCCGAACCCGTGCTCGCGCAGCCAGCCCCCGGCGCCGCCGTGGCGCTCGTCGAGCAGCGCGAGCAGCCGGGCCATCGTCGCGGGGCGCGGGCGGTGGTGGTCGGGCGTCGTGTGCTCGAGGTCGGGCGCGTAGGTCGGGGAGGCGCCGAGGCGGGCGAGGATCGCGTCGATGCGCTCGGCGGTCGCCGCGTAGTCGGCCACGATCGCCGCGTGCGGCGCGCCGGCGACGGCGAGCGCGAACGCGCAGACCATGCCCGTGCGGTCCTTGCCCGCGGCGCAGTGGACGATCGTGGCGCCGTCGGTCGTGGCGATGTCGTCGAGCGCCGCGACGATCGAGTCCGGGCGGTCGCGCAGGTAGCCGAGGTACGCGCGGACGGCGGGCGGCTCGACGTGGTCCGCGCCGGTGCCGCCCCAGCCGGTCGCCTGCCACGGGGCGCGCTCACCCGCCGGCGAGGACGACGTCGTAGCCCTCGGCCCTGAGCACCTCGACGACGGTGTCGCGGTGGTCGCCCTGGATCTCGATCACGCCGCCCTTCGCGCTGCCGCCGACGCCGCACCGCTTCTTGAGCTTCCCGGCCAGCTCCTTCAGCCCGGCGTCGTCCAGCGCGATGTTCGAGATCGTCGTCGCCGTCTTCCCGCGCCGCCCCGCGGTCTCGCGCCGCACCTTCACGCGCCCGCCGCCCGGGCCGGGGGTCGCGCCCTCCGGCTTCGGCGCGCGCGCCTTGCGCAGATCGCCGTCGGTGGTCGAGTAGACGACGTTCGTGTCGCGGCTGTCACGGCTCCGCTTGGGCATGGGGCGAAGGTAGCGAGGGCGGGGCGGTGCGGTAGGCCGGCGGCGTGGCGGAGAGGCGGATGGGGTTGCGGGTGAGCGTGGCGGCCGTGCCGTCGTCGCGGGGGATGTCGACCGTCGGGTCGAGGCCGAGGCGGGCGGCGAGCGCGAAGGCGCCGGCGACGTCGTTGACCTGGCCGGCGGGGACACGGGCGGCGGTGAGCCGCTCGACCCACTCCGCCGCACCCCGCGCCGCGAGGTGCGCGATCAGCTCCTCCCGGAGGGCTTCGCGGTGCTCGACGCGCGCGGCGTTCGTGGTGAACCGGGGATCGGTCGCGAGGGCGGGCGCGCCGAGGACGCCGCAGAGTGCGGCGTACTGGCGGTCGGTGCCGACCGCGAGCACGAGGTCGCCGTCCGCAGTGGGGTACAGCTCGTACGGCGCGATCGACGGGTGCGCGTTGCCCATCCGGCCCGCCACGGACCCCGCGAGCGTGTACGCGCTGCCCTGGTTCACCAGCGCGGCGAGCAGGCAGCTGAGCAGGTCGACCTCGACGCGCTGGCCCTCGCCGGTGCGCTCGCGGTGGCGGACGGCGGCGAGGATGCCGACGCTCGCGAACAGGCCGGTGATGACGTCGACGAGCGCGACCCCGACCTTCTGCGGCTCCCCGTCCGGCTCGCCGGTGACGCTCATCAACCCGCCGAGCGCCTGCACGAGCAGGTCGTAGCCGGGCAGCGCCGCGCCGGTCTCGCTGCGGCCGAACCCGGTGATCGAGCAGTAGACGAGCCCGGGGTTGACCGCGCGCAGCTCCTCCCACCCGAGCCCGAGCCGGTCCAGCACGCCGGGGCGGAAGTTCTCGACCAGGACGTCCGCGCGCGCGGCGAGCGCGCGTGCCTCCGCCGCGCCCTCCGGCGTCTGCAGGTCGAGCGCGACCGACGTCTTGTTGCGGTTGACCGACTGGAAGTACGTCGCCTCGCCGCGGTCGTCGTACGGCGGGCCCCAGTGGCGCGTGTCGTCGCCCGCGCCCGGCCGCTCCACCTTCGTCACGGTCGCGCCGAGGTCGCCGAGCACCATCGTCGCCAGCGGGCCGGCGAGGACGCGGGAGAAGTCGAGCACGTGCAGCTCGTCGAGCGCTTGACCCATCGCCTAATCTTAGATCTTCGAAGATCTGGGATTCAGGAGCCTCCAAGCCATGTCCGCCACCGCCGCCCGTCCGGCCGAGATCCGCCCCCGCGACTTCCTCGACGTCGACCACCTCCTCTCCGACGAGGAGCGGCTGATCCGCGACACCGTGCGGCAGTTCGTGCAGGACCGCGTCGTGCCGCACGTCGGCGACTGGTTCGAGGAGGCGACGATCCCGCGCGAGCTGGCGACCGAGCTGGGCAGGCTCAACGTGCTGGGCATGCACCTGACCGGCTACGGCTGCGCCGGGGCGTCGGCGACCGCCTACGGCCTGGCGTGCATGGAGCTGGAGGCCGGCGACTCCGGCGTGCGCTCGCTCGTGTCGGTCCAGGGCTCGCTCGCGATGTACGCCATCTGGCGCTGGGGCAGCGAGGAGCAGAAGCAGCAGTGGCTTCCCGGCATGGCCGAGGGCGAGAAGATCGGCTGCTTCGGCCTGACCGAGCCCGACAGCGGCAGCGACCCCGGCTCGATGCGCACGCACGCCAAGCGCGACGGCGACGACTGGATCCTCAACGGCGCGAAGATGTGGATCACCAACGGGTCGATCGCCGACGTCGCCGTCGTGTGGGCCCGCACGGAGGACGGCTACGCGGGGTTCCTGGTGGAGAAGGGCGCGAAGGGCTTCACGGCGCCGGAGATCCACAAGAAGCTCAGCCTCCGCGCGTCGATCACGTCCGAGCTCGTGCTCGACGACGTGCGCGTCCCGGACTCCGCGCGGCTGCCCGAGGTCGCGAGCCTGAAGGGCCCGCTCAGCTGCCTCAACGAGGCGCGGTACGGCATCGTCTGGGGCGCGGCCGGCGCGGCGCGCGCGTGCTTCGAGGCGGCGCTGGACTACGCGAAGGAGCGCGAGCAGTTCGGCCGCCCGATCGCCGCCACGCAGATCCAGCAGCAGAAGCTCGCGCACATGGCGGTGGAGGTGAACCGCGCGACGCTGCTGGCGCTCCACCTCGGCCGGATGAAGGACGACGGCCGCTTGAGGCCCGAGCACGTCTCGATGGGCAAGCTCGCCAACGTCAACGCCGCGCTCGACGTCGCGCGGACCGCCCGGCAGGTGCTCGGCGCCAACGGCGTCACGCTCGAGTACCCGGTCATCCGGCACATGAACAACCTCGAGTCGGTCGTGACCTACGAGGGCACGGCGGACGTCCACGCGCTCGTCATCGGCGGCGCGCTCACCGGCATCCAGGCGTTCCGATGACCGGCGGAGACGCAACCACCCCGATCACGCGCGCCGGCGTCGTCGGCGGCGGCATCATGGGCACCGGCATCGCCGAGGTCACCGCGCGCGCCGGTGTCGACGTCGTCCTCGTGGAGGCGAACCCGGAGCGCGCGGAGGCGGCCCGCGAGCGCGTCGCGAAGTCGCTCCAGCGCGCGGTCAAGCGCGGCAAGCTCGAGGAGGCGGCGGCGGACGAGGCGCTCGGGCGCCTCCGGACCACGCACGAGATGGACGCGCTCGCCGACCGCGAGCTCGTCGTCGAGGCCGTCGTGGAGGACAAGGCGACGAAGCTCGACGTCTTCCACACGCTCGCGCAGGTGGTGGAGGACCAGGACGCGATCTTCGCCTCCAACACCTCGAGCATCCCGATCGTCGAGCTGGGCACCGCGACCGGCACGCGCGCCGGCAACGTCCTTGGCCTCCACTTCTTCAACCCGGTCCCGGTGCTGAAGCTCGTGGAGATCATCCCGTCGCTCCTGACGGCGCCGGGCACGACCACCCGCGTCACGCGGTTCGCCACCGAGCAGCTCGCGAAGGACCCGATCACGGCCCCCGACCGCGCCGGCTTCACGGTCAACGCGCTCCTCATCCCGTACCTGCTCAGCGCGATCCGCATGCTGGAGCAGGGCCTCGCGACCGCCGAGGACATCGACAAGGGCATGGTCGAGGGGTGCGCGCACCCGATGGGCCCGCTCGCGCTCGCCGACCTGATCGGGCTCGACACCGTCATGGGCATCGCCGAGACGCTCCACGCCGAGCACCGCGAGCAGCTGTTCGCGCCGCCGCCGCTGCTGCAGCGGCTGGTCGCCGCCGGACTGCTGGGGAGGAAGACGGGCCGTGGCCTCTACAGCTACACCTGAGCCGCTCGGCACCGCCCAGCAGCACGCGCTCGCGCACCTGCGGCGCCTCATCGTCGCCGGCGACCTCGCGCCCGGCAAGCGGGTCAACCAGGAGGAGCTGGCGGCGCGCATCGGCGTCAGCGTCGGGCCGGTCCGCGAGGCGCTCCAGGCGCTCGAGCAGGAGGGCCAGCTGACGTACATCCCGCGGCG
Source organism: Parviterribacter multiflagellatus (assembly GCF_056863265.1). NCBI lineage: Bacteria > Bacillati > Actinomycetota > Thermoleophilia > Solirubrobacterales > Parviterribacteraceae > Parviterribacter > Parviterribacter multiflagellatus. The sequence goes on along the minus strand of NZ_JBXPIZ010000013.1, from coordinate 42,380 downwards.
CGGCTACTTCGTCACCGAGCTGAACGTCGCGGATCTCGACGAGATCTACGGGCTCCGCCAGCTGCTCGAGGAGCGCGCGGCGCGCCACGCGCTCCCCACCCTCGACGAGGACGCGCGCGAGCGCATCCGCGCGGCCGCCCGCGAGTGCGCGCAGGCCGCGAAGGCCGGCGACGTCCAGGCCGAGCTGGCGGCCAACCGCCGGTTCCACTTCGCGATCCTCGAGGCGCCGGACCAGCCGCACGCGCTGCGGCTGATCAAGCTCCTGTGGGACTCGACGGAGGCCTACCGCGCGCTCTACTACAACTCCCCCGCCGAGCGCGAGCGCTCGCTCGAAGCCCACGACCGCATCCTCGCCGCGATCGACGCCACCGACGCCGACGAGCTGGTCCACGAGCTCGACGCCCACCGCCGCCGGGCCCTCGACGTGCTCCGAGGTGTGCTGGGGTAGGCGACCGACATGCTCGCCGCCTACGCCGCCAAGATCGATCCCGACGACCCGCTCTCCGCCCTCGCGGTGGACGAGCGCCCCGAGCCTGAAGTGCCCGACGGGTGGACCACGGTCGACGTCCGCGCCGCCGCGCTCAACCACCACGACCTGTGGTCGCTGAAGGGCGTCGGGCTCCGCGCCGAGCAGACGCCGATGATCCTCGGCTGCGACGCGGCCGGCGTCGACGAGCAGGGCAACGAGGTCGTCGTCCACGCCGTGATCTCGACGCCCGACTGGCGCGACGACGAGACGCTCGACCCCAAGCGCACGCTGCTCTCCGAGAAGCACCCGGGCGCGATGGCGCAGCGGGTCGCGGTGCCGCGGCGCAACCTCGCCCCCAAGCCCGCCGAGCTGAGCTTCGCCGAGGCCGCGTGCCTGCCGACCGCGTGGCTGACCGCCTACCGGATGCTCTTCACGCGCGGGCGCGTGACGCCCGGCCAGACCGTGCTCGTCCAGGGCGCGGGCGGCGGCGTCGCCACGGCGCTCATCGTGCTCGCCAGCGCGGCCGGCGCACGGGTGTGGGCCACGTCGCGCGACGAGGCCAAGCGCCGACGCGCGGTCGAGCTCGGCGCGGCGGAGGCGTTCGAGACCGGCGCGCGGCTGCCCGAGCGGGTCGACGCGGTGATGGAGACCGTCGGCGACGCGACCTGGGCGCACTCGCTCAAGTCGCTCAAGCCCGGCGGGACGCTCGTGGTGAGTGGCGGGACGAGCGGCCTCACCCCGCCGAACGACCTCGCGCGCACGTTCTTCCTCCAGCTGTCGATCATCGGCTCGACGATGGGCACGCGGGACGAGCTGGAGCGGCTGACGCGCTTCCTCGTCGACCGCGACCTCAAGCCGCTGATCGACCGTGAGCTGCCGCTCGCCGACGCCCGCGAGGGGTTCGCCGCGATGCACGCCGGCGACCTCGTCGGCAAGGTCGTCTTCACCGTCTGAGCGCGGCGCGGGCCCGGGCGAGCGCCTCGCGCGCGCTCAGGTCCGCCGGCCGCAGGGCCAGGCCGCCGGCCTCGACGCCCTCCAGCTCGTCGCGCAGCGCCGCGACGGTCTCCTCCACCAGCCGCCCGGCCTGCGCCAGCGCCGGCCGCTGGCAGAGCACCACGAGCTGGCGCCCGTCGAGCCGGGCGCGCAGGTCGTGCGGGAGCGTGCACGCGCGCAGCCGCCCGCGGAGCCGGTCGAGCGCCTCGTCCGCGCGCACCGCGTCGAGCGCGTCGAGCGGGTCCCCCGCGGCCGCCGGCGCGACCCGCGCGCACACCAGCGCGGCCGCGTGCCGCTCGCGCGCCGCGCGCCACAACCGGTCCTGCACGACGACCTCCAGCGCCCGCTCGCCGATCACCTGGTCGGTCACGGGCTGCGGCACCGCCGTCACCGCCGGCGCCGCCGTCCGGCCTGCGAGCACCGCGTCGACCTCGGCGCGCAGCTCGGTCGCCCCGAACGGCTTGCACAGCACGCCGCTCGCGCCCCGCCGCCGCATCCGGTCGCGTTCGCCCGGGCTGCCGTTCACCGGGATGAGCACGAACGGGACGTCGGCGAGCGCCTCGTGCTCGCGCGCCCGCTCCAGCAGGACCTCGCCGCGCGCGTCGGGCAGCGCCGCCTCCGCGAGCACGAGCCGCGGGCGCAGCTCCCCGGCCAGCCGCAGCGCGTCCGCGGCCGTGCCGGTCACCGCGACGTCGTAGCGGTCGTCGAGCGCGCGCACCGCGAGGTCGCAGATCGCCTCCTCGTCGTCGACCACGAGCACGAGCTCGCGCTCCCCCGTCCCGGCGCGGTAGACCGACGGCGCGACGGCCCCGTCGCGTGCGTGGCCGCCGTCGGTGGCGAGCCCGTCGAGCAGCTGCCCGAGCCGGACGGCCTGCGCCTCGATGCGGAGCACCTCCTCACGCCACGTGCGGACGCCGTGCGGCGTGGCGAGCGCGTGCTGGGCCGCGGCACGCACCAGCGACAGCCCGTCGCGCAGGTCGTGCGCGACCTGCGCGTCCGCTGGTTCGTGCGCCCCGTCGGCGCTGTTGTGCCCGTGCGACACCGGTCCGCCTCCGTGCCTGCGGCTCCGCTCCAACGACCTGGACATGACCCATGGCGGACCGTAATCGAGCGCACGTCCGCGCGGGGGTTTCTTGCGCCGCAGGCTGCTGCGAACCTCTCATCCCGCCACGGGCGGCCCCCACGCTGCGGGTAGGGTCGGCCGAAGGGGACCAGGCGTGATCGAGCGACATGGAGAGTCGACGGCGCCGGGGACGTCCGGCGGCGCCACCGAGCGGATCCTCGCGGCCTGCCGCGCGCTCAGCGGCGGCGAGGACCGCGACCGCATCGAGCGCCGCCTGCCGCCGCTCGCGCTCGACGTGACCGGCGCGACGTCGGCGACGCTCGCCGTGCTGGACGAGCGGCAGGGCGCGTTCGCGCGGCTGCTCACCACCCGCCGTGACGCCGCCTCGCCCGCCCTGGCCGAGCCTGACGCGCGGGCGCTGCTGTGGGAGGTCCACCAGCACGCGGCGGCGCGCGGCGGGCCCGACGAGCACGACCGGTTCAGCGCGGCCGCGACGCTCCCGGACGGTGCCCCGGCCGACGTGCTCGTCGTCCCGCTCCTCGACGGCCGCTGGCTGCACGGCTGGCAGTGCGTCGTGACCGCGGCGGGGGAGGCGCCCGACGCCGAGGCCGCCGAGGCGCTCGCGGTCCTGGTCCGCTGGGCGGGCATGGCGCTGAGCAACGCGCGGCTGGTCGACGATGCGCGCGTGCGCGAGACCGAGCTCGTCCGGGCCGTCCGGACGCTCGGCGCGGTGGGACGGATCGCCGACTCGGTCACGCGCGAGCCGCAGATCTCGAAGGTGCTCGACCGGATCGTCGGCGAGGCGCTCGCGCTGGTGGACGCCCGCTTCACGCTCGCGCTCCTCGTGGACGGGGACGAGCTGGTCGTCGCCGCCCACGCCGGCCCGTTCGCGCGCGACATCCGCGGCCTGCGGCTGCCGGTCGGGGAGCGGACGGTGCTCGCCGAGGCGCTCGCGGACGGCCAGCCGCGCGCGGTCGACTCGTTCGTCCGCCGCGACCTGCTCAGCGCCGACAGCGACATCGGCCGCGCCGACCAGGGCGGGCTGGTCGCGCCGATGGTCTTCCGCGGCGAGCCGGTCGGGATGCTCGTGGCGATCGAGGGGCTGAGCGCGAGCGGCGGGTTCGACGCCGAGGCGACGCAGCTCCTGCAGTCGTTCGCGGCGGGCGCGTCGTCGGCGGTGGCGGGCTCGCGGCTGATCGAGGAGGACCGGCTGCGCCGCACGCTCGCGGCGACCGAGGAGGAGCGGCGGCGGTGGGCGCGCGAGCTGCACGACGAGACGCTGCAGGACCTCGGCGTGCTGCGCATCGGGCTCACGGTGGCGCTGGCCGACGACGACGCCGACGCGCGCGCGGCGATGCAGGCGGCGGCGGACGGGCTGGCCGACGAGATCGCGGGGCTGCGCGGGCTCATCAACGAGCTGCGGCCGGTGATGCTCGACGAGCTGGGGCTCGAGCCGGCCGTCCGCGCGCTCGTGGAGCGCACGCGCAAGCGCGGCTCGTACCCGATCGAGGCGCGGATCGACCTCGGCCCGGACGAGCGGCTGCCGCGCGACGTCGAGGTCGTCGCGTATCGCGTGACGCAGGAGGCGCTGACGAACGTCGCCAAGCACGCCGAGCCGCAGCGGGTGGCGGTGACGATCTCCCGCTCGGCCCGCGCGCTCGACGTGCAGGTGGTCGACGACGGGCTCGGCTTCGACCCGCGCCTGACGCTGGGCGGCGCGGGCCTGACCGGGATGCGCGAGCGGGTCGCGCTGACCGGCGGGCGGCTCGTGATCGCGTCGCGGCGCGGGTTCGGGACGCGCGTGAAGGCGTCGCTCCCGCTCGCCCGCTGAGCCGTCCGGGCGTCAGTCGTCGAGCAGGTGGTGCTCGATCGCGTACCGCACGAGCTCCACGCGCGTCGTGCGGCGCAGCTTCTGGTGCAGGTGCGCGCGGTGCGACTCGACCGTCCGCACGCTGAGCACGAGCTCGTCCGCGATCTGGCGGTTCGTGTAGCCGAGCGCGATCATCCGCAGCACCTCGACCTCGCGTGCCGACAGCTCGTCGTCGATCGCGCCGTCGCCGGACTCGACGAGCGTCGCGATGCGCGCGCCCAGCTCGGGCTGGAGGTACGTCCGCCGCCGCGACGCCGCCCGGACGGCGCTCACCAGCTCGGTCGCCGCCGCGTCCTTGAGCACGTAGCCGCACACGCCCTGGCGCAGCGCGCGGCGGGCCAGCGACGGGTCGTCCTGCATCGTCAGGACCACGACGGCGGTGTCGGGTGCGCGGTGCTGGAGCTCGGGCAGCGCGCCGAGCGCCAGCTCGCCCTGGAGGTTCATGTCGAGGATCAGCACGCGCGGCTGCGTCGCCTCCACCGCGCGGACCGTGTCGTGCACGGCGTCCGCCTCGGCGACGACCTCGAAGTCGTGCTCGGCCTCGAGCAGGAGCTTCAGCCCGTCCCGCATGACGATGTGATCGTCGGCCAGCACGATCGTGATCGCGCCGCCGCCGGAAGCCGCCTTCGTCCCCGCTTCCATGACCCGGGCCGACCCTACACCCGGCCGGGAGCCGCCGTCGGACGTCGTGGCGCGGGCGGCGCTCACGGCGCGCTCCTGCGGGCGGTCAGCGCGAGCAGGTCGGCCGACGCGGTGAACTTCAGCATCGAGCCCGCGCAGCGCACGCGCACGCGCACCTCCCCGCCCGCGCTGCGGTGGTCGGCGGCGGGCAGGCCGCCTCCGACGCCGATCCACGCGCCGTCGCGCCAGCGCAGCATGGTCAGCTCGCGCGTGCAGGCGCGCGTCTCCGTGCCCGTGTACGTCGCGGCGAGCGTCGTCGCGGTCGCCGGGACGTCGCGGAACGTCGCGGTCCAGGAGACGAGCGGCGACAGGCCGGTCGACGAGTCGAGGAGGAACGCCGCCCCATCCCCCGCCGCGAGCTCGGCCGGGCCGCCGCGTGGGTTGGTGCCGGTGCCGACGGTGACGGCGACGGGCGCGTGCGTCGTCTGCGCGGGCGGCGGATCGGGATCGGGGTCGGGATCGGGGTCCGGGTCGGGGTCGGGGTCGGGTGGGCCGGACGGGGTCGCCGCGCCGCTCCACCCGAGATGGCCGTAGATGCGTCCGGGCACGGGGCGGTCGGGGTCGCCGTGGAACCCCAGCGCCGGGTCGGCGGCGCTGCGCGCGGCCGCGGCCGCGCGCAGCCGCCCGACCACCTGCGCGGGGGCGCTGCCCGCGCACGGACCGGGGCCGTCCGTGGTCCCGAGGCAGAGCGCGGCCAGCCCCGCGACGTGGGGCGTGGCCATGCTCGTGCCCGTCCTGACCTGCGTGCCGCCACCGGCCCGCGTCGAGAGCACGCACGAGCCGGGCGCGGCCAGCACGTGCGCGCCGCCCGCGGCGCTGGTGGCGAAGTTCGAGTAGCTCGCGTACCGGTCGTCGGCCTGCGCGCCGGAGCACAGCGCGCCCGGGCCCGCGCCGCCGGGTGCGCCGTCGGTGTCGGTCGCGGCCGTCACCGTCAGCGCCTCGGGGTAGACGGCGGGCACGTCGGGTGCGCTGGTGCGCTCGAAGCTCCGCCCGCTGTTCCCCGAGGCGACGACGACGGTGACCCCGGCGCCCACGGCGCGGCAGACGGCGAGGTGCAGGGAGCTCGCCGCCGCGGAGCAGGCGCGGTGGTCGGTCGCGTCGCCGCCGCCGCTGAGGCTGAGGTTGACCACGTGGACGTCGTTCGCCGGGTCGGCGTCGGTGCGCGTTCCCACCACCCAGTCCAGGCCGCAGATCACCTTCGACCAGGCCCCGCGGCCGGCCGCGTCGAGCACCTTCACCGCCGTCACCGGCGTGCCCGGCGCGACGCCCACGACGCCGCTGCCCATGTTGCGCGCCGCGATCGTCCCCGCGACGTGCGTGCCGTGGCCGTGGTCGTCGTCCGGCGTGGTGCCCGGCGCGACGCAGTCGGTCCCGGCGCGCACGGTGAGGTCCGGGTGGCCGAGGTCGATGCCGGTGTCGAGCACGGCGACACCCGCGGTGGACGCGCGCGCGGCGGTGGTGGCCGTCGCCGCGCCGACACGACGCACGCCGGGCGGCGCGGTCTCGCCGGCGGCGAGCGGGGGATCGGCGACCGCCTCGACGGGGCGGTCCGGCGACACGGCGCGGACGGCCGGGTCGGCGGCGAGCTGCGCGGCCTGCGCCGGCGTGAGCGCGGCGGCGAACCCGGGCACGGCGGCGTCGAAGCGCAGCCGCGCGCGGAAGCCCTGCCGGCGCTCGCGGGCGTCGGTCGCGCGGTCGGGAGCGCGCACGCCCGGCTCGTAGACGACGACGTAGGGCTGCGCCGGGCCGGCGGCGTGCGCGGGCGGGACGGCCGCGGCAGCGACGCACGCGCCGAGGGCGACGGCCACGTGCGCGCGCCTCATCGCCGCGGCCCCCGGATCGTCCGCCACGCGCCGCGGTCGGGGCCCTCGACGGTCTCGGGGTACGCGACCGCGCGGGCCCGCGCCAGCGCGCCCGGCCGCACCGCGACGCACGCGCGCGCCGTCCCGAGGTGCCGCACGCCGCCCCAGCCGCGGCGGCCGCGGAGCTGCAGCTCCACCGCCCGCACCGGCGCGTCGGCCAGCGACCGCAGGAGCACGCGCCGCCCGTGCGCGCAACGCGAGACCGCGAGCCGCGGCGGGTCGGGGACGGCGATGACGGCGTCGAAGCGGGGGCGGTCGTCGACCGTCCCGAACGTCGCGGCCCAGTACCAGCGGGCGGCGAACGCCGGGTTCTCCGCGACCGCGACGCCGGTCACGCGGTAGGCGGCGCCGCGCATCGTGCGGTCGTGCGGCGGCGACGCCTTCAGCGCCTCGAACATCGCGTCGTCGGCGAGCGACCCCGTGCCGGTGTTCTGCGCTGCGCCCGGGTCGAGGTAGTTGAAGTCGGCCAGGCGCGACCACAGGTCGCGGCCGAGCGAGTCCACGTGGGTGATCGTGAAGCCGTCGTGGGCGGCCATGTCCCGCGCGTACCAGCGCGCTTCTCGCTGCAGCCGGGCGGAGACGAGGAGCGGGCGGAGGCCGAGCGAGGCGCGGTACGCGTTGGTGCGTCGCAGCAGCGCGAGCTCTCCGGAGGTGAGGTCGGCGACGGCGGCCCGGACGGACTCGGGCGACGTCGTGGCCGGCGGGCCGGCAGCGGCGGCCGGGGCAGGGACGGCGAGGGCGAGCACGAGAGGAAGGAGGCGGAGGGAGCGCATCGGAGACGGAGGAGGCCCGCACCTGGAAGCGGGCCTCCTCGGGTCTTCAGGGAGCCTCGGTGCCTAGATCGCGCTGAGCGAGATCGACTTGACCGAGGCGGGGATCGCGGTCTTCAGGACCACGACCTTGTTCGGCGCGACGCTGAAGGTCCGGGTGGCGACCACCTTGCCCTTCTTGTTCAGCATCTTCACGCGCACGCGGACCGACTTCACCTTCGGGCCACGCGCGTTGAGCCGGATGGACGTGCCCTTCTTGCTCCGGACCAGCCGGCCGGAGACGGCCCACTTCTTCACCTTGGTGGGGGAAGCGGAGGACACCTGGATGTTGTTCGCCTTCGCGATGGCGATCGACGGGGTGCTGGTGCTGGCCTGGGCCGGCGCCTGGACACCCGGGTTCGGCGTGCCGCCGTTGTTGACGGGCGGATCCACCGGCGGGTCGACCGGCGGAGGCGGCGTCTGGTCGTTGAAGTCCAGCGCCTTGGAGCGGAACAGGCCCTCGTTCACGAAGTCGGCCACGACGCCGATCTGCTCGAGCGGGTTGCCGTCCGCGCGGTACACCTCGAACGCGACGTTGCCGGCCGAGTTCGTGATGCCGCAGGCCCGCTGCGGCCCGTTGTCGCCGGACTGCGACGTGCCGACCAGGCTCCACGGACCGATCTGGCTCGCCCCGCCCGCGGACGGGCCGTAGAACCGGACGTTGTCCGCCGCCTGGGACGACAGGCACACGAGCTCGCCCGCGAACCCGCTGCCGTCGATGTCCTGCGCGTGCGCGATCACGACGCGGCCGTTGCGGTCGCCGCCGGAGACCGGCGTGCCGTCATGGCTGATCGTGCCCTTGGCGTAGTCGACGAGGTACTTGGAGAACTCGTTCCCCACCTCGATGTTGACGACGTTCGACTTCTTGTCGGGCGCGACCGGCTCGTCCGGGTAGCTCGCGACGGCCTGGATGTCCGCCTCGCCGAGCAGCGGGAACTTCGCCTTCTCGAGGTCGCAGCCGAGGTTGAGGTTCGGCAGGTTGTCGAAGAAGAACCCGTAGCCCGGGAACCAGTTCGCACGCGCCTCGCCGTGCTCGTCGCTGTAGACGGCCACGCTCTGGGCGCCCTCAGGCGTCGTGCGCGGCTCGTTGTGGTCGCCGACCCACTGCAGGCACTTGGTCGGGTCCGCGTCGCCGACCGCCAGGATGCGGGCGACGTCCCAGTAGTCGTACGGCCCGTTGACGAGGAAGCCCGGGGCGCTGTTGCGACCCAGGACCGCGCCGTCGACGCCGGAGACCGGGGAGGTGTTGAACAGGAAGTTCCCGTCGCCCGTGGCGGGGATCAGGGACGTGTAGTACGGCGCGAACAGGTTGTGCGCCGTCGCCAGGCCCGTGCCGTTGCGCGAGTAGTCGATGCGCTTGTCCGCGTTCGGATCGGCGAACGGGTCGTCCGCGACGCCGGCCTCGAGCGGCCCGCCCACGCCGAAGTGGCCGACGCCACCGGGCAGGATGTCGAAGTCGATCCGCGTGGACGGCATCGGCGCGTCCTCAGGCGTGATCTGCCCGTCGCCGAGCAGCGTCTGCGCGGTGCGGACCGGGTCGAACGGCCCGATCGTCTCGTCGGTCGTCAGGCCGAGCGGCGTGACGCCGAACAGGCCGGACAGGTTCAGCAGGCTGTCGAGCCCGGCGAACACGCGGCTGAAGTACTCGCCGCCGTCGCAGTTGTCGACCGCGTCGACCTGCGTGGCCGTCCCGATGTCGCAGACCAGGCCGCTGACGTGGCCCTCGGTCGCCGCCTTGGTGTCGTGCAGGTCCCAGTAGGACTGCGCGGCGTGCTTGTCGATGATCGGGTCGGTCGTCTCGGCCAGCTGCTTGGCCATCGCGGGCCAGGCGTCAGGCAGGGTCACCGTGTCCGGGAAGTCGTAGTCGGCGAAGTCGCCGCCCGACATGGACATGAGGCCCTTGACGTCGACGTCGAGCTCGCTCGGAGCGCCGCCCGGGATGGACGCCTTGGGCGCGTGGAGGATGCTCAGCTCCGGCGTCGTCAGCGACATCCAGCCCATGAGGGCCTGCCGGCTGAGGAGCCGCTCGTTCTCCGTGAAGAGGTCGATGATCACGTCGATGAGGTCGCCCACGTCGGCCGCCTCGGCGCCGCCACCGCCGCCACCGGGCAGCGGGATCACGACGTCCTCGAGCAGGTCGCCGATGTCCGCGGGGTCGAGCGTGATGTTCTGCGAGACGCGCGCGAGGCCGTCCTGCGTGGACATCAGGACGTGCTTGACGCAGACCTGGCCGTCGTCGGTGATGAACCAGTCCTGCGCCTTGAAGGGCATGACCTTCGGGGAGCTCGCCTCGTGCTTGCCGGACCAGGCGGTGACCTCGACGTTGGAGTCGAGGATGTCGTTCAGCTCCAGCCCGTTGGCCTCGAGGACGTCCTCCAGGTACGGGATGTTGATCACGACGTTGTCGCTGCAGCCGGTGAGCCGCAGGTACTCGCCGCGCCAGGCGAGCATCGGCGCGTTGCCCTGCTGCGCGTCGGCTTCCGTGCCGGGCAGGGGCAGGTCGCCCGGATCGAGCGGGTCGAGCCCGCCGATGTTGATCGCCTGCGCGGGAGCGGCGAAGGCCGCGGCACACGCGAACGCGGCGCCGAAGGCTCCGAGCCTCCCAAGCCGCTTCTTCCGTGAGATCCCCGTCGGGGGCATGGCTGATGGAACCTCCAGCGCCCTCAGGCATGGCCGCCACCTGACGACCACCGAGGACTAGACGGAGCGAACCTACGGTCGCCGCCGATGCACTGGCATCCGGTCGGAATGCGGCTTTTCCACTTTCGGGTGCGCCGCATCGGGGTGCGGGAAAACCGAGGTTCGGCGGCGCGTCGCCGCACCCTCAGGCTCGGCTTCAGCGTGAGGCCGTGGCCGCGTCGATGGTCGCTGTGCGGGGCATTCCGCCGCGCGCGCCGGGGACGGTCGTGGACAGCGCCCCGGCGACCACCGCGCGCGTCATCGCCTCGTGGGCCGACCGGCCGCGCGCCAGCGCCGCGGCGAGGACGCCGGTGAACGTGTCGCCGGCGCCCGTCGTGTCCACCGCCTCGACTGCGGGCGCGCGCACGGAGGCGCCGTCGTCGATGCGCGCGCCCGCCGCGCCGAGGGTGGTGACGAGCGGGCCGTCGCCGCGCTCGCCCAGGGCGGCGACCTCGCCGGCGTTGGCGACGACGATCGGGGCGGCGGCGCGCAGCTGCGGCGGCAGCGCCCGCACGGGCGAGGGGTTGACGACGAGGCGGGCGCCGCGCGCGGTGGCCGCCTCGGCCGTCGCGACGAGCGCGTCGTCCGGGATCTCGAAGCTCAGGACCACCACGTCGCCGCGCTCGACGCCGGCCAGCCCCGCCCGCACGTGCTCGGCGGTGAGCGCGAGGTTGGCGCCGGCCGCGACGACGATCGTGTTCTCGCCCGCCGCGTCGACGCAGATCATCGCGACGCCGGTGGCGCGGTCCGGCAGGACCGCCACCCCGTCCGTGTCCACGCCCTCGCCGCGCAGCTCGTCCAGGCTCCGCCGCCCGGCGTCGTCGTCGCCGACCGCCGCGACGAGCCGCACGCGCGCGCCGTCCCGCGCCGCCGCCACCGCGACGTTCGCGCCCTTCCCGCCGCCCGCGTGGAGCGGGTCGCCGGTGGCGAGCACGGTCGCGCCGGGCGACGGCAGCTCGGCGACGGGCAGCGTGACGTCGGCGTTGACCGAGCCGACGACGTGGACGGTGGCGCTCATGCGCGGCCCATCTTGGCAGCGCGCGCCGCGCGCTCAGCCGTAGATGGAGCGGCCCGCGCCGGGCAGCGCGTTCTCGGGGTACGGCACGAGGTCGTTGACGTAGCCGGGCAGCGCCGCGACGCGGTCGGTCCACGCGCGCACCGCGGGCCAGCCGGCCAGGTCGAGGCCGGCATCGCCCGCCACGTGCGCGTACGCGTAGATCGACAGGTCGGCGATCGTGGGCGCGTCGCCGACCAGCCAGTCCGCGCCGGTCAGCCGCTCCTCCAGCACGTCGAGCGCCCGCCGCGCCATCGGCAGCCGCTGCGCGACGACCTCCGGATCGCGGCCGGTCAGCATCCGGAACCGCGCGCCCGCGATGCCGGTCATCACGTGCTCCTGCTCGAACGTCAGCCACTGGACGACCTGCGCCCGCCCGAGCGCGTCGCCGGGCAGGAGCGGCGTGCCCTCCGCGAGGAACCACAGGATCGCGTTCGACTGCAGGAGCACGGTCCCGTCGTCGAGCTCGAGCACCGGCGTCTCCCTTGCGAAGTTCAGCCGCCCGAACTCCTCGGTCAGCGTGTCCCCGGCGAAGATGTCGACCGCCACCCGCTCGACCTCCCGGCCGGTCAGCGCGAGCAGCAGCCGCACCTTGTAGCAGTTGCCGGACGCCGCGTAGTCGTAGAGCCTCATACCGCCCCAACGCGCGGGCGCGCGAGAACGTGACCTCTACGCGGCCACGCGGTGCTCGCGCCACTGCGCGTCGATGGCCCGCTCGGCTGCCGCGAGCGACTCGGCCGCCAGCGGGCGCAGCTCCGCCATCGCGGGCGTGACGTCGGCGAGCGTCAGCTCCGCGGTGATGAAGCGCGGGACGAGGCCGGTGAGGTGGAGGCCGTGCGGGAGCCACTGCTCGGCGTGGTCCCACCCCTCGCGCGGCGTGCCGGGCGCGTAGCCGCCGCCGCGCGAGGCGACGACGAGGAAGTCGCGGCCGCCGAGGAGGCCCTCGCCGGTGTCGGGGTCGATGCTCAAGCCCTGCGTGACGAGGTGGTCGACCCACGTCTTGACGCTGCTCGGCGCGCCGAAGTTGTAGACGGGCAGGCCGAGCAGGACGGTGTCCGCCCGCCTGACCTCGTCGATGAGCGCGACCGTCGTCGCCCACGTCGCGCGCTGCGCGTCGGTGTGCTGCTCGGGCGGCGTGACGCGGGCGAGGTGCGCGTCGGTGTCGAGGTGCGGCACCGGCTCGGCGCCGAGGTCGCGGTAGGTGACCGTGCCCTCCGGATGGGCCGCGCGCCAGCGCTCTGCGGCACGACGGCTCAGGCGCCGGCTGATCGAGCGGTCGCCCTGGATGCTCGAGTCGAGATGGAGGAGATGCGGCATGACGTGCTGTGCTCCGTAGATCGTTGGTGAAACGCAAAGGAGTTGTAGCACGTCAATCAGTGATGGGCGCGGCGTAGACTGGACGCCGTGTCCTCGCTGCCCGTCGTCAACCAGCTCCCGCGCCGCTCCGCCGCGCTGCTCGACCACCTGACGCGGCGGATGCGGGTGCGCGCCGAGGCGGTGCTGGAGCCGCTCGGCCTGCGTCCGCGGCACCTGGTCGCGCTGACCGTCCTGCGCGAGCGCGACGGCATCTCGCAGGCGGACCTGGCGACGACGCTCCAGCTCGACCGCACGAACCTCGTCGGGCTGCTCAACGACCTGGAGCAGCGCTCGCTGGTCGCCCGCACCCGGTCGGCCGAGGACCGCCGCAAGCACGTCGTCGGGCTCACGGCCGAGGGCCGCGACCAGCTCGCGCAGGCCGAGCTCGCGCTCCAGGTGGTCGAGGACGAGGTGCTCGCCGCGCTCTCGCACGAGCAGCGCGACCAGCTCTACGAGCTGCTGGCGCTCGCCACGAGCGACGCCACCTGCACCGAGCCCCTCGGCCCCTGCTGAGCGCCGCGGCCGCTACCAGCGCAGGGCGGCGAGCATCCCGTCGGCGTCCGCGAGCGCCGGCGACTCCAGCAGCCCGACGGTGGTGACGGTCGCGTCGGACGCGAGCGCGGCCTCGACCGCGCGCTCGCCGGTGAGCGCCGGGTCGCCGCCGTCGACCAGGTCGCGCGCGACCGCGGGGATGACGGTGGCCGCCGGGACGTGGAGCGGGTCGAGCACGAGCTGCTCCACCCGGCCCGTGGCCAGCGCGGCGAGCACGGCGGCCGGGCCCGCGGCCGCGGCGTCCGGGCCGGCCGCGGCGAGCGCGTCGGCGCGGGCGACCGCGTCGTGGTGGTGGAGCGCCTCCAGGTGCGGCTCGACGCGCGCGGCGACCTCGTGCGCGGGGAGGCCGAGCAGGTTGACGTCGAGGTCGAGCCTGATGCGCGCGCGGGCGGCCTCGGGCAGCGCGAGGTGGAAGCGGGGCGCCAGCCCGCCGGGGGCGGCGAGGATCACGCGCTCCCACCCGCGCGCCGCGATCCGCTCCGCGACGGCGGTCGCGGAGGTGACGAGGAAGCGGTCGCGGTGCTCCTCCTCGCGCGCGCTGAGGTGTTCGAGGTGCGTGGTGCCCGGGTTCGCGCGCGGCGCGCCGCCGGCACCGCGGTAGCGCCGCCAGTCCGACCGGTCGAGCTCGAGCTCCACGTCGGTGTCCTCGTCGATCGTGCCGTGCGCCCACTCCAGGACGCGCACGCGCTCGCGGCCGGCGACGACGATTCCCGCGGGCGTCCCGCGCTCGACGAGGTCGACCGCGGGCGACACGAACGGCCGGCTGTCGAGCACCACCGCCGAGGCGCGCAGGGGAAGCTGCGCGGTGTGCCGCTCGTCCAGCGCGCCGTCGAGGCTCAGGAACCAGCTCAGGCTCCGCCCCCGCGCGGTCGCGTCGAGGTCGTCGATCGCCGCCACGACCTCGTCCCGCACCGCCCGCAGCGCGAGCCGGTCCTCGCGCTCCAGCCCGTCTTCGGTCAGCGCCTTGATGCCGGCGGTCAGCTCCGCCCGCCACGCCGGCGCGGCGCGGGTGTTGGCGGGGTCGCGCGGGTCGGTCCGCAGGTGGAGGCTGAGCACGGGCGAGCCGGCGTCCAGCGCGGCCAGCCGTTCGAGCGTGACGCGGTCGAGCACGGGCACGCCGCGGACGATGGCGCCGGGCCGGGTGAGCGCCCCTCACCCGCGATGGGTGACGCACCGCTGGTTCGCGAGACGGTAGAACGTCGTACGTTGTATCGCCTCACGTAGTAGTCTGCTCGCCATGAGCTCCGACGACCTCCTCGACCTCGGGCGCTACTCCGGCCCGGCGACGCTCATCCTCACGAGCCTCGCCGAGGGCCCCAAGCACGGCTACGCGCTCACCAAGGACATCGAGCGGTTCGCCGCCGTGACGCTGCAGCCGGGCACGCTCTACGGCGCGCTCACGCGGCTGACCGAGCAAGGGGCGATCGAGGCGCTCGACGGCGAGGGGCGCCGCCGTCCGTACCGGCTGACGCCGCGCGGGGCGCTGGCGCTGGAGGACCACCTCAAGGCGCAGCGCAGGATGGCGGACGTCGGCCTGCGCCGCCTGTCGGGGGCGACGGCATGAGCGGCTGCACGAGCCTCGGCGCGCGCCACGCGCGGCTCGTCGAGCGGCTCGGCTGGTGGTACCTGCCGCTCGCGTTCGTCTTCTGGGTCCTGCTGTGGCCGATCGGACTCACGGTCCTCGCGGTCGCGTTGGTGCAGCGCGAGCGCGCGGTCCGCCGCGACCCGGAGCTGCGCGTCCGCCGGCTCCTGGCCTGGTACCCGCCCGCCTGGCGGGAGCGGCACGGCGAGGCGATGGGTGAGCTGCTGCGCGACGCGCTCGCGGACGGCCGTGGCGGCCTGCCGATGACGCTCGACGTCGCGCAGGCGGGGATCGAGGCCCGGATGGAGGCGATGACCGGCCGGGGCGTGTACGCGGCGCTCGCGCTGTCGCTGGGCTCGATCCCGCTCTTCCCCCAGGGCCTCGTCCCGCTGGTCATGACCTTCACCGGCCACGACGACCGCTCGTGGTTCCTCGCCCTCTACGCGCCCGACGCGCTCCAGCGGCCGGTCGCCGTGGGCATGATGGCCCTCGGCGCGACGCTCCTGGTCACGGGCTGGCGCATCGCGCGGCCGCTGCGGCTCAGTCCCGCTGCTGGCCGAACAGCTCGAGGATGAGCAGGAACACGTTGAAGATGTCGAGGAAGATCCCGGCCGCGATCGGCACGGCGGCGTCCGGCGTGCTGCGGCGCAGGCGGTTGAAGTCGAAGATCGTGAACGCGCCGAAGATCCCGAGGCCCGCGACGGCGTAGATCGTGTTCTCGGCCGGGACCGACACGAAGATCGCGACGAGCCCGAACCCGATCAGCGCGAGGAGCGCCCAGAACAGCGTGCGTCCCCACGCGCTGAGGTCGCGGCGCGTGGCGTAGCCGTACGCGCCGGTCGCCGCGACGAACGCCGCCGTCGCGCCCGCCGCCTGCCACAGCGCGGACGGATCGGCGCCGGCGTAGTCGGCGATGACCGGCGCGACCGCCAGCCCGAGCACGAGGCCGAGCCCGAACAGCAGCCCGATCGCGAGCTGCTCGTTGCCGCGGGCGGCGGCGACGTTGAGGCCGACGGTCAGCCCGAGCGCGCCGAGGAACAGCACGATGCCGATCCCGCCGTCGAGGTCGCGGCCGAGGTACGCGCCGAGCGCGCTGAACCCGAGCGTGGCGGCGACGTAGCCCATCACCTGGCCGAGCAGCGCGCGGGTGTCCGGGGCGCTCTGCGCGTCGCCGATCGCCGGCGCGTCGTAGGGGGTCTGGAAGGTGCTCATCGCCCGGCCCTCAGCGCGCGGCCGCGGAGGTCGCGGATTCGCTCAGCTCCGCCCAGCGCTCGAGCTCCTCGGCGCGCTGCTGCTCGGCCTTGCGGGTGATCGCCACGGCGTCGGCGCCCAGCAGCAGCCGGCGCGGCGGGTCGGCCTGGCCGACCACGTCCACGACGATCTGCGCGCCGCGGGCGGGGTCCCCGGGCTGGGCGCCGTCCGTCTCGTCGCGGCGGCGGTGGATCTCGCCGACCGTCGCGGCGTAGTCGTCGCCGACCGGGTGGCGCCGCATCGACGCGCCCTGCCAGTCGGTGCGGAACGCGCCCGGCTCGACGATGACGACCTTGACGCCGAACGGCGCGGTCTCGCTGGCGAGCACCTCGGAGAAGCCCTCGACCGCGAACTTGGCCGCCTGGTACGCGCCCAGCCCGGGCGTGCCGCCGACGCGGCCACCGACCGAGGAGAACTGCACGAACACGCCCGAGCGCTGGCGGCGGAACACCGGCAGCGCCGCGCGCGTGACGTTCACGACCCCGAAGAAGTTCGTCTTGACCTGGGCGCGGAAGTCGTCCTCCGCCATCTCCTCGATCGGGGCGCTGTTCGCGTACCCGGCGTTGTTGACCACGACGTCGAGGCCGCCGAGCTGCTCCGTCGCGAGGGCCACGACCTCGCGCGCGCGGGCCGGGTCGGTCACGTCGAGCGCGACCGCGCGGACGGCGTCGCCGTACGTGGCGACGAGGTCGTCGAGCTGCCGCGGGGTGCGGGCGGTGGCGAGCACGCGGTCGCCCGCCTCGAGCGCGGCGATCGCGATCTCCCGCCCGAAGCCGCGCGAGCTGCCGGTCACGAGCCATGTGCGCTGTCTCATTCGTGGACCTCCTGGTGTTGACGGGTCGATACGCGATCGACCGTCCGACATGGCGGCCCGCTTCGCACCCGTGCCACCCCCTGGTCCACCCCCGGGAACGCCGAAGGCCCCGCCGTGGCGGGGCCTTCGATGAGGTGGGCGCGGCGGGTTTCGAACCTGCGACCTCTCGCGTGTGAAGTCCGGCGCGCCGGTCGCGAGCTACTGCGAGGTGCCGCGATCTGCCGAGGACATGTTCGAATCCGCGCTGGCGCGATCTCCGAGCGTCGCGGTGTGCTGCCGTGTGCTGCTTCCACACGCGCTTCCATAGAGCGCATGACGAAAAGCAGACGCAGAAGCTTGAGCAACTCAAGCGCTATTGGGCGAAGTCGGATGCGATCGTCGAGGCCTATCACGAGGACGACCTCGGTGTCTGGGTCCGTGTGACCGACGCGCGGGACGAAGAGTTGACGACGCATCTCATCGATCCCGATGGCGAAAGCTCGAATCCAGAGCCGGGCATCGCGCCTTACCTTCAGCGCAAGGACGAGGACGACGGGCCGAACTGAGCGCTGCCGCCGTAGAGAGCCGCGAGTCGGCTGCAAGTCGATCGTCGTTCACGGCAACGCGCATGGCTCCATTCTCCCCGATCTGCGTTCAACGCGTGGGGTAACCCGAGCGAACGCGGACGATGATCCAGGGGCGTCCTCGGCGGGTGCTGAAGCACGTACATGCCCCGACCTCCGCTGAGATCTCAACTAGCTGCGTTCAACAAACGAGAACGTCTGGCTGAGCGCTCATACTTCATGCGGCTATGGATCAGCTTCTCCTTCAAGGCAGCGAGGACGTCTTCGATCGCGAGGTGAACAGGCTCATCGCGGCGGGCGATGACCGTGCACTGCTCGATCTCATGGCCGCGCTTCCGGACACGGTCAAGGGGCTCCGCTCGGACGCGGAAGAACGGTTCGATGTACCGGTGCCGATCGTCAACGCGTGTGCGGTGGCAGCAGTCGCATTGCGGCGCAACAAGCGTGGCGTCGTCGAGGCCGCGCTTGATGCTCTGCTCCAGACCTACCGGACTGGCTCTGTTGACTCGGACGGTGGGCCTGAGGACGACGTCCGCCTGTGGGAGACGGCCGTAGGCTCGCTGTGGGCTCTGGGCGCAGTCGCAGTAAAGGCAGAGGACTGGGCGACCGTCCGATCAATCGTCATGCGCGCGCCTGAGGAGGGCGGCCACTACCGCACGTGGCTGAGACACGGCCAGGTCATGAGCTCACGTGCCTCAACCGATCGCGCCGACGACAACGTGCTCAATCTCTGCGCGGTGCGCCTGGCGACGAACCCGAGCTTTGGCTTCGTCTCAGAGAGTCCGGAAACCCGTGATCGGTTCGTCGCGGCTTTCGACCTGCTCGCGCAAGTCATGGTTGTGGGCTCGCCGGGCGGCGGGATCATGGACGTCTACCCGAGCTACGCCAAGTTCCCCGTCGCGTATGTCGAGCCGCACGTGATCGCGCTGCGACGCGAGAGCGAGGTGCGTACCCAGATCTTCCCGGGCTCGGATTCGGATCTTCGCGCCGCGTTGCGCGACTGCAACGAGATGGCGCTCTACCAGGCTGCGCAAGATCGCTATCGCGGCGGGACATGGGCGTACGAGGGATTCCAAGACGCACGGACCTGGGCGTACCTGCGAGAAGGACACTTCTTCGAAGAGTGGCCGGCCGGCGTTCGTCGACTCTAAGTCGGCGGGTCGTCCAGGTACGTGACCGGTTCGGGAGCCTCCAGTGCGCCGGTCTTGGCCCACCGAAACGACCGCCCGAAGTCGCGATTGCCCTCGGCGTAGACGAGCGCCGCTTCTCGCTGATGCGCGTCGGTTCCGTAGCGCTGGACCACGAGGCCCACCGACTGGTGATACGTCCAGAACGCGAAGTGCACCGCCTGCGATAGCCATTCCGGTGTGCTTCCGAACCGCCACTCGATCTGCTGGCCCCGACCAAACTTCGGAGCGCCCATGCGGGCGATCGAGAATGCGGACGGGTGAAGAACCTCGTTCATCAGCTTCACCACCCACGCGTTCATGAAGCGCACCTGATTGCGATCCGCTTCGGTCTGCCAGCACGTCAAGACGGCCTCGAACTTTGCCTTGCTGCCGACGCCCGTCCAGCTACTCGTGCCGCCTTTGAAGAGCTTCATCAGCTCGTCCGTCTCCTCGTCCGAGACGTCAATCGAAGGCGGCTTCTCCCCGTCGAACCAGGAGGCGAACTCAACCTGCGTGCGAGCGCGAAGGATGCGGCTGAGCTTGTCGTGCTGCTGAATTCGTTCGACGGCCAGCGTGGGGTTGAGCGCGATCCAGTGGGCGTCGAGCATGTCCTCCCACAGCGAGCGGTTCAGCATCAGGCCCTGCTCGCCGAACATGCGCTTCGCGAGCCACCGGGTGACGGCCTCATACGTTCGCGTGGAACGCGCGAAGAACGTCAGCAGCAGGAGGTCAGCGGGCTCTAGCTCGCGGGCGACAGTCCATGATTCCGCGTTCGTCGCGACCCAGCGGAGCGTCTTCTCGCAGACGTGAATCTGGAGTGACGTGGGGCCATCGCCAGGATCACTTGTCAGCCGGTTCGGGTTCTGCGTCATGGGACGTCCGTATGCGCGAACTCTGAGTCAGTTCGGCGCGGATGAGAGTGTCTCGGCCGGATCGGATGCCTCCCGTTCCGCGCCCGCTGGTCCATCCGCGACGGGGTTACGGTCGGACGCATGTGGACCATCACGCAGGGACCTGAGGAAGTCCGCGCCGTCAACGACGGTCACCGCTTCCGCTTCGTCGTTGAACGCGAGGGCGAGCGCCGAGATCTCTTCGTCGAGATCTCCGGTATGGCCTACATCTCGGCGGAGTCGTTGCCCTCGCCGCTCGATGACGACGCCAAGACGGACGGGCTGCACGCGGCGCAGCGGTACATCGACGAGGCGAACGAGAGCGGTGGCGAGCCTCCGGTGATGATCGATGTCTCGACGACGCGAGTCGTGCCGACGTTCCCTGAGGCTCCGGCCAGCCTGTAGCTACAGGATCGACCTATCCGGCGCGCGGAGCGGTACACCCGCTTCCAGCACGCTTCCACCGGGGCGAAGAGGAAAGGGCAGGGGGAGGTCCGAGCAGAAGAAAGGCCCGACTAAGTCGGGCCCTTCCGAGTGGGCGCGGCGGGTTTCGAACCTGCGACCTCTCGCGTGTGAAGCGAGCGCTCTCCCACTGAGCTACGCGCCCTCAGGGGAGGATTGATCCTAGCGTGACGCCGCTTCCGCTTCGACCGCGGCCCGGAGGCGGTCGAGGGTCGTGAGGGCCGCGGCGAGCTCGTCGGCGTCGAGGCCGGCGGTCACGCGGTTGGCCCACGCGACCTGGTCGGTGTGGATCGCGCGGACGGCCTCCAGGCCCGCGGGCGTGGCGAGGAGGAGCTTCGCGCGCTTGTGCTCGGGGTTGTCGCGGTACTCGGCCAGGCCGTCGGCGACGAGGACGTCGGCGAGGCGCTGGACGCTCTGGCGCGTCAGGCCCATCACGCGCGCGACGCCGCTCACCGTGCGCGGCTCGTGGAGCACCGCGCCGAGCACCTGCCAGCGCGCCGCGGTCAGGCCGACGGGCTTGGACAGGCGCTCGGCGGCCTCGAGGAAGAGGCCGTGGAGGGGGAACGTCGCCAGCACGATCTCCGTCAGCGCGTCGCCCGCCGGCGTGCGGCCGGACGGCGGCGCGCCGGCGTCGGTCGCGCGCCCCGCGGGCTCGCTCACGCGGTGGCCGCCATGAGCTTGCCGAACCACGCCGGGTCGCCGGTCGAGTACAGGCCGTACCAGGCCTCGAGCACGTCGGGCGCGTAGAGGTCGAGGCGCGCGAAGACCTCCCGCGCGAACTCCACCGGCCGCACGCCGCTGGCCGTGATGAGGTCGCCGTCGGTGACCGCCGGCGCGTCGACGTAGCGCTCGCCGCCCGCGTAGCCCTCGACGTACGCGAGGTACTCGGCCGCGTTGCTCGTGTGGCGGCGGTCGTCGAGCAGGCCGGCGCGCGCGAGGCCCGCGGTCGCGCCGCAGATCGCCGCGACCGGGACGCCGGCGGCGAGGAACGCCCGCGCCGCCTCGGCGAACTCGCCGAGGCCGCCCTCGTCCCAGCGCGCCGCGCCGGGCAGGAGGAGCATGGCGCTGTCGGCGGGCCGCAGGTCGGCGAGCGCGAGGTCCGGGACGATCGTGACGCCGCCCATCGTGGTGACGGGCTCGCGGGTGAGGCCGACGGTGCGGACGGCGTAGCGGCCGGGCTCGCGCTGGTGCTCGGGCTGGTTGATGCCGGCGACGGCGAACCCGGGCTCCCAGTCGGCGAGGGTGTCGTAGACGGAGAGGTGCACGGTGATGGGCATGTGCAGCATGCTGTCATAATGACAGTGCGCTGTCAATAACTCCGGTGGAGTCTTGGCGCGGATCGCCACAAGTTCGGCCGCAGGCACGCGTTCAAGGCGGCATGACACGGCCGCTCGTCGCTCTCGCCATCACGCTCCTCGCGACCCTGGTGGCCGCGGCGAGCCCCGCTGCCGCCGACGTGCCGGAAGGCGCCCTCTGGTGGGACGCGACGATCTACGAGGAGGACGGGACGCTCCTCAACGCGACCGTGTTCCGCCCGACGCACGTCGCGGAGATGGAGAAGACGCCGGTGATCCTCAGCGTCGGCCCGTACTTCAGCCGCGCCGGGCAGGTCGGCGCCGCCGGGCCGGTCCAGGGCGCGCCGTACGACCCGCTCCAGCCGCAGGTCCCCGACCGCTTCACCGACTTCATCGAGGGCGCGAAGCTGATGGAGAAGGGCTACACCGTCGTCTACGTGGACCTGCGCGGGTACGGCGGCTCGACCGGCTGCCAGGACTGGGCCGGGCCGGGTGAGCTCGCCGACGTCGCGGCGGCGATCAAGTGGAGCGCCGAGCAGCCGTGGTCGACGGGCAAGGTGGGCATGTACGGCAAGTCCTACGACGGGCTCACGGGCCTGATGGGCGCCGCGCTCAACCCGCCCGAGCTGCGCGCCGTCGTCTCTCAGGAGCCGGTCTACGACCTCTACCGCTACCTCTACTCCAACGGCGTCCGGTACGCGAACTCGCTCGGCACGCCCGCGCTCTACGACCTCATCGCCGCAACGCCCGGGCCGCTCCTCGACGACCCGTACTACGTCGTCAACTCGCTCAACGACCTGCAGCGGCCGGGCTGCCCGCTCCTCAACTGGCTCGACCAGCAGAACGACAACCACAGCGACCCGTACTGGCAGGCGCGCGACTACATCCGCAAGACGAAGGGCTCCGACGTCCCCGTCTTCCTCACGCAGGGCTTCCTGGAGAACAACACCAAGCCCGACGGCGCGTTCGAGCTGTTCAACGGGCTCGCGAACCCGGGCAACCGCGCGTGGTTCGGGATGTGGGACCACGTGCGCGGCAACGACCGCGACGCCGACGGTCGCCTGCTGATGGGCCGCGAGGGCTGGTTCGACGAGGTCGTGCGCTTCTTCGACCACCACCTCAAGGGCGCGCCCGCGCCGACGGATCCGCCCGTCGTCGTCCAGACGAGCGACGGCACCTGGCGGGCGGAGGAGCAGTGGCCGCCGGCGGACGCGACCACGTACACGAGCGCGCTGCGCACCGGCAGCTACCGCGACACGACGCTCAACAACGGCAGCG
The DNA here is from genome assembly GCF_056863265.1 of Parviterribacter multiflagellatus. NCBI lineage: Bacteria > Bacillati > Actinomycetota > Thermoleophilia > Solirubrobacterales > Parviterribacteraceae > Parviterribacter > Parviterribacter multiflagellatus. Next base: position 19,688 of record NZ_JBXPIZ010000013.1, on the reverse strand, counting down.
GCGAGGGCGCCGGCGACGGCATCTGGACGTTCTCGCCGCCGCTTCCGCACGACGCGCACCTGGCGGGCGTCCCGCGCCTGCGGGTCGACGTGGGCGCACCGCTCCCGCGCGCGAACCTCGCGGTCAACGTCTACAGCGTCGCGCCGGACGGCACCGCGATGATGCTGAGCCGCGCGACGACGCTCGTGGGGAACGGGACGACGCTCGACCTCGAGCTGCTCGGCAACGACTGGAAGATCCCGGCCGGCCACCGCATCGGCGTGCTCCTGTCGAGCTCCAACGCGGAGTGGTTCCTCCACGTGCCGACGCTCCAGACCGTGCAGGTGAGCCGTGCGACGATCACGCTGCCGTTCCTGCGTGAGGCGCGGACGCCGACGCTGCCGGGCGGGCCGGCGGTGCGGCTGGAGGAGTGGCTGGAGGAGGCGCCGTTCACCGTCGACCAGGCCACGATCGAGGCCGCGACCGATCCGGCGTTCGCGCTGCCGCCGGCGCTCGTCGCGCCGGCCTCCGCGCCTGAGGCACCCGAGCCGGATCCCGGCCCGGCGACGCCCGAGGAGCCCGGTGCGCCGGCGCCCGCCGCCGCGCCGGCCCCGCAGCCCGCTGCGCCCGCGCCCACCGCCGCCGCCCCGCGTGCCGCGGCCTCCGCGCGCGCCGCCACCACGACCACGGCCGCCTCACGCGTCCCGGCTCGCCTGACCGCGCGCCTCCTCCGCCGCTCCGGCCGCCTCGTCGTCACAGGCCGCGGCCCGGCGGGCGCGACGGTCGTGGTGACCCTCCAGCGCGCCGGTCGTACGCTCGCGACACGGCGCGTGACCGTCCGTCGCGGCGGCACGTTCACCACGACGTTCCGGGTGCGGAGGGGCCGCTACACCGCCACCGCGGCCACCGGCGGGACGACGGTTCGCACGGCGGGGCTCCGGCTGCGCTAGATTCACCCCAGGACCGTGCTAGGCGGGGAGGTAGCGGTGCCCTGCACCCGCAATCCGCTCTAGCGGGGCTGAACTCCCCTTCGAGGGGCGTCGGCCCCGGTCAGCGCCGTCGGTCGCGGCGTCGATGGCCCGGGTCCCGTGCGACGTCGGCCCGCGAACCAGGTCAGGTCCGGAAGGAAGCAGCCTTAAGCGACAGTCGATGGGCGCAACGGGGTCGCCTGGACCGGAGCCTTGGCCGACGGAGAGCGTCCGGGACCGCGTTTCGACAAGGGGTGCACGGTCCGCTTCCTTCGACGCCGTTCCGGGCAGCACGTTCACCGTGCAGCCCGGAGCGGTGTACTGGAGGCGCCGCGCCACCGCCCTGGGGGTGCTGGCGCTCCTCGTCGCGCTGCCGCTCCTGCTCCTCGCGGGTGGAGGCGGCGACGACGGGAACGAGACCGCGGGCGGCGGGGTCAGCGCCAGCGCGGACTCCCAGCAGCCCGAGCGGCGCCCGCAGCTGCCCCGCGGCGGCCGCTCGATCTTCCCCGAGCACCGCGTCGTCGCGTTCTACGGCGCGCCACAGGACGACGAGCTCGGCGTGCTCGGCATCGGCACGCCCACGCGCGCGGCGCGCAAGCTCGCCCGGGTCGCCAAGGACTACGACCGCCGCGGCCGCCCCGCGCTCCCCGCGCTCGAGCTGATCGCGACGGTCGCGGCGGCCCACCCGGGCGAGGGCGACCGCTACAACCTGCGCCAGGACGACGCCGTGATCGAGCGGTACCTGAAGGCGGCGCGCCGCGCCAAGGCGCTGCTCGTGCTCGACGTCCAGCCCGGCCACGCGGACTTCATGACCGAGGTGCTGCGCCTGGAGAAGTGGCTGCGCGAGCCCGACGTCGGCCTCGCGCTCGACCCCGAGTGGCACACGCCCGGCGCGGTCCCGGGGACCGAGATCGGCTCGGTGACCGCGGGTGACGTCAACGAGATCTCCGAGTGGCTGGCGGGCCTCGTCGCGCGGCACGACCTGCCCGAGAAGCTGCTCGTCGTCCACCAGTTCACCGCCGACATGATCCAGAACCGGCCCGCGCTGCGGCCGCGGAAGGGGCTCGCGATCACGCTCAACGTCGACGGCTTCGGGGATCGCGCGAACAAGCTCGCCAAGTACGCGGAGTTCACGCGGGGGCAGGAGCGCTTCCACGACGGGTTCAAGCTCTTCTACAAGGAGGACACGAACCTGATGACGCCGGGCGCCGTCCTGGACCTCCGTCCGCCGCCCGATCTCGTCGTCTACGAGTGAGCCTGGCGCAAAACGTGCGGTTTGGCACGTAGGCGCGGCGGGGATGGGAAGCAACATGGCGAAGAAGACCTCCCAGCAGGAGCAGGTGATCGAGCTGCTCCGGGCCCGGGGCCTCCGTCGCAAGGTCGCGGAGACCGTCGCCGACGCGGTCGGCAGGGCGCCCAAGAAGAACCCGCCCAAGGCGGTCCAGGCCGTGCTCCGCGACCTGGACACCGCGCGCAAGGAGATCGAGGACCGCGTCACGGGGAAGTCGAAGAGGCGGAAGGCCGCCGCGCAGAAGGCCGCGGCGACCCGCAAGCGGCAGGCGGCGAAGCGCAGCGCCGCCGCCAAGAAGGGGGCGCAGACGCGCGCGAAGCGGGCCGGTGGGGCGACCCGCAGCACGCGTGCGAAGGCCAAGGCGTGACGCCTCGGCCGGCATCTGCATGAGAAGGCCGGGCCACGCACCGTGCAGCGATGGCCCGGCCCGCCCTCACCGTGCTGACTGCTAGGCGGCCGCGACCAGCTCGCCCGTCGCCGCCGGCGCGTCCGCGGCCCACTGCTGCTCGCGCGCGCGTCGCGGGAGGGCGCCGGAGAGCGTGAGCGCCAGCGCGACGAGGCCGAGCGCCACGACGGTCGCGACCTGCGCCGCGGCGACCGCGGACGCCGCGGTCAGCGCGCCCTGCTCACCGGAGACCGAGAAGAACACGGTGCCCAGCAGCGCGACGCCGGTGGCGAAGCCGAGCTGCTGCATCGAGCCGAGCAGGCCGGTCGCGGAGCCGACCTCGTGGTCCTCGACGTCGCCGAGGACGATGTCGAACAGCGGCACGAAGATCATCCCCATCCCGAAGCCGAAGACCGCGTTCGGGGCGGCGAGGTCCCAGGCGCCGAGCGCCGTGCCGGTGGAGGCGAGGACGAGCAGGTAGCCGCCGAGGCCGAGCGCCATCAGCGTCAGGCCGAGCTGGAGGATCGAGCGGCCGAGCTTGTGCATCAGCGCGCCGCCGAAGCCCGAGCCGAGGAACGCGCCGACGCCCGACGGGGCCATCGCGATCGCGGCCTCCAGCGGGGAGAAGCCGAGGCCCGCCTGCAGCAGGACGCCGATGAAGAGCATGATCCCGCCCATCGCGGCGTGGAACGTGACGGAGAAGAGGACGCCCGACGCGTACGAGCGCTTGCGCAGGACGCTCGGCTCGACCAGCGTCGCGGCGCCGGTGCGGTTGCGGCGGACCTGATCGCGGGCGAACAGCGCGACGACCGGCACGGCGGCGACGAGCAGCGCGACCATCCACGCCGGCCAGTCCTGCTCACGCCCCTGGACGAGCGGGAACACGAGCAGCAGCATCGCCGTGCCGCCGAGCGCGACGCCGCGCAGGTCGAGCCGGCCCTGGCCCGGAGCGGGCTTGACGTCCGGCAGGTGGCGCAGCGCGACCGCGAGCGCCACGACGCCGATCGGCAGGTTGATGAAGAAGACCGAGCGCCACCCGACGACGTCGGTCAGGATGCCGCCGACGATCGGCCCGAGCACCGCGGCGAGCCCCATGATCGGCCCGAAGATCGCCCACACCTTCGCCTGCTCGTGCGCGGGGAAGAGGTCGCGGATGAGGCCGAACGCCTGCGGCACCATCAGCGCGCCGAACGCACCCTGGGCGACCCGCGACGCGATGAGCATCTCCGGCGAGACCGCCAGCGCGCACACCGCCGACGCGGCCGTGAACCCGCTGAGCCCGACGACCAGCATCCGCTTGCGGCCGAACAGGTCGCCGAGGCGGCCGCCGGTGAGGAGCAGGACCGCCAGGGCGAGGGTGTAGCCCGCGGCCAGCCACTGCAGCTGGGCGTACGAGCCGCCGAGATCCTCGCGGATCGCCGGCGCCGCGACGTGGATCACCGACACGTCGAGCAGGTCCATCACGCACGCGGCCATCACCGCGCCGAAGCCCACCCACCGCTTGGGAAGCGGCGCGTCCGCGCCCGCCGTCGCTGCCGTCGCGCTGCCGCTGCGCGGCGCGTCCACCGTGGTCTCCTCGAAGGAGAACGAAGCGTTCCGTTCCATGAGTGAAGAGTAGAACAGAACGATCCGTTCTGCAAGCCGGATATGCTTCTCCGCGATGGATGAGGCAGCCCCCACCCCGCTCGTCGGCCGCAAGGCCCAGGCCGCCCGCAACGACGAGGCGATCCTCGACGCCGCGCGCGCGGTGTTCACCGCGGACCCGGGCGCGCCGATCCAGGCGGTCGCCAAGCGGGCGGGCGTCGGGATCGCGGCGCTCTACCGCCGCTATCCGAGCAAGGACGACCTGCTCCGCAAGCTGTGCGGCGACGGCCTGACGCGGTACATGGAGATCGCGCAGGCCGCGCTCGACCACGAGGGCGAGGCCGCGGAGGACGTCTGGCAGGCGTTCGCCGGCTACGTGCGCGGGATCATGGCCGCGGACACGCCGTCGATCACGCTCCGGCTCGCCGGGACGTTCACCCCGTCGCAGGAGCTGTGGGAGCAGTCGACCGCGGCGGGCGAGCTGAACGCCCGCCTGTTCGAGCGCGCGCACGCCGCGGGCGTCCTGCGCGAGGGCGTGACGATGAACGACATCGCGCTCCTGACCGAGTCGCTCGCGTCGCTGCGGCTCGACGACGAGGAGCGCGCCGCCGAGCTGCGCGCCCGCTACACGGAGCTGGTGCTCGAGGCGATCCGCGCCCCGCGCGGCGGGTGGTCCCCGCCGCCCGAGCTGCCGGGTGCCCCGCCGAGCGACGAGGAGCTCGGCGCCCGCTGGGTCACTTGAGCCGGTCGGGCCGCACGACGACCCACGAGTCGTTGCGCGCGACGACCTCGCCGGACGTGCGCGGGAGCGTCCGGACCGGGTCGGACTTGTCGAAGATGAACCGCTGCGCGACCTCGGGGCTGGCCGGCCCGAGGTAGGTGCAGACGTCGGCCGGGTCGGCGCCGACGACGACGTCGCGCGGGTCGATCCCGTCGAAGCGGAGCGCGAGCTGCGGCACCGGGCGGCGGGTCGTCGTCCCGACCGGCTCGCACCGCAGCGCGTCGTCCGGCAGCGCGTCGAGGTCGGCGAGGATGTCGTGCTGGATGCCGAGCGAGCGGTCGAGGCGCTGGAGCCGGTCGATCTGCCCCGGCGCGAAGACCGCGAGGGCGAGGAGGAGCGCGGCGGAGACTGGGAGCCACGCGCGCGAGCGGAGGCCCTCGACGAGCGCGCCGCCGGCGAGCACGCACGCCAGCGCGGCCGGCAGCACGAGGTAGCGCGTGATGATCGGCAGTCCGGCGGTGGCGAGCAGCCCGAAGGCGACCAACGCGAGGGCGAGCGCGACGAGCGGGGTCAGGCCCAGGCGCGCCCGCCGCCGCCAGGCCAGCCACGCGCCGGCGACCAGGCCGAGCAGCACCGGCTCGCGCAGGATCTCGCCGAGCCGCCGCGGCCCGTAGAGCACGAGGTCGACCGGGCCCGTCTTGCGCCCGAGCTCCTCCGCGTTGTCCGCCGTCCCGAGCCACGAGTGGAGGGGGTCGCCGGTGAGCACGAGGTCGTGGAGCATCCACAGCACCGGTGCGATCGCGGCGACGAGCAGGAGACGCGGGTCCCGCCGCCACGCGACGTACGCGACCGAGAACAGCCAGGCCTCGGGTCGCAGCAGGCCGGCTGCGGCGAGCAGGCCGAGCACCGCGACGTCCCCGCGGCGGTCCCGGCGGGGGACGGCGACGGTCACGAACGTGAGCAGCGCGCCGAGGACGAGGCACAGGTACGGCAGGTCCACGTACGCGCGCAGGCCGAACGACAGCACCGGCTCGCGCGTGAGGAACAGCACCGCCGCGACGACGCCCGCGGCCACCCCGAACCACAGCTGCGCCAGGCGGGCCACGAGCGCGGTGGCGACGCCGAGCGACACGTACGAGAGGACGTTGGTCGCGGACGCGTTCAGCACCGTCGACCACAGCGTCTGCAGCGGGTGCGGCGTCGGCGCGAGCGGGACCTCGATGTCCGGCTTGACCCCGTCGAGCAGATCCCGCCCCCACAGCAGGGCGTACGCGGTGTCGTAGTTGATGAACGCGTTCCCGCCGAACACCCAGAGGACGGTGAGCGCGAGGGCGCCGGAGAGCGCGGCGAAGAGGGCAAGTTTCGGCATCGGAAGGCGTTGGAGCACCCAGTCCGGGTCACTCGAACGGCATGAGGTTCTATCGATGAAGCGCGTAGTCACCACCGCAGCCGCCGCAGCGCTCGCCTGTCTCACCTTCGCGGCAGGGGCCGAAGCGAAGATCAACCCCGGCGTCCAGACGGACACGAACGGGGCCCAGTGCACGGCGAACTTCGTGTTCACCGACGGCTCCTCCACCTACCTCGGCCAGGCCGCGCACTGCTCCGGCACGGGCGCCGCGACCGACACCAACGGGTGCGACGCCGGCACGCTCCCGCTCGGCACGCAGGTGAAGATCGAGGACGCCGACAACCCCGGCTCGTTCCCGGTCACCGGGACGATCGCCTACAGCTCGTGGAACGCGATGCAGGCCGCCGGCGAGACCGACGAGAACGCCTGCGCCTACAACGACCTCGCGCTGATCAAGCTCCCGGCCGGGACCGCCGCCGACCCGAACGTCCCGTTCTGGGGCGGCCCGAACGGCGTCGCGACCACCGCGCCGGCTGCCGGCTCGAAGGTCTACTCGTACGGCAACTCGTCGCTGCGCCAGGGCATCGAGCTGCTCAAGCCCAAGCGCGGCATCACCCTCGGCGCCTCGGGCGACGGCTGGACGCACCAGCTCTACACGCTCACGCCGGGCATCCCGGGCGACTCCGGCAGCGCGTTCCTCGACGCGTCGGGCAAGGCGTTCGGCGTCCTGAGCACGCTCGCGCTCGCCCCGCTGCCGGCCTCCAACGGCGTCAGCGACCTCGACAAGATGCTCGCCTACGCGCGCTCGCACGGCGTGCCGGGCCTCCAGCTCGTCAACGGCACCACGCCGTTCGACGGCAACCGCATCCTCTGAGACGGCCGCAGTTCGTCCCGGAAGCAGCCGGCGGCTCCCGCGCGTACGCGGGAGCCGCCGGCGCGTTCAGACCCCGGCGAGGCGGACGTAGCGGGTGTCGAGGTACTCCTCGATGCCCTCGGCGCCGCCCTCACGGCCGAGGCCCGACTGCTTGACGCCGCCGAACGGGACGTTCGGGGCGCTGATGACGCCGGTGTTGACCCCGACCATGCCGACCTCCAGCCGCTCGGCGACGCGCAGCGTCCGCGCGGTGTCGCGCGTCATGACGTAGCCGGCCAGGCCGTACGGCCCGGCGTTGGCGCGGGCCAGCACGTCCGCCTCCGTGGTGAACGTCTCCAGGCCGATCACCGGCCCGAACGTCTCCTCGCTGCAGATCCGCATGTCCGGCGACACGCCCGCCAGCAGCGTCGGCGCGAAGAAGTGGCCGGCCTCCGCACCCGGGACGCTGCCTGGGGCCAGCGCCGCGCCGCCGCACAGGACGCGCGCGCCGCGCGCGACCGCGTCGGCGACGTGCGCCTCCACCTTGGCGAGGCCCGCCGCGTCGATCAGCGGTCCGACGTCGACGCCCGGCTGCACGCCCGGGCCGACCCGGAGCGCCGCGACCGCCGCGGCGAGCCGCTCGGCGAACGCGTCGTGCACGTCCGCGTGGACGTACGCGCGGTTGGCGCAGACGCACGTCTGCCCGGCGTTGCGGAACTTCGACGCGATGAGCGCCCGCACCGCCACGTCGAGGTCCGCGTCCTCGAACACGAGGAACGGCGCGTGCCCGCCGAGCTCGAGCGACAGGCGCTTGACGTCCGCGGCCGACGCGCGGATGAGGTGCTGCCCGACGGCGGTCGAGCCGGTGAACGAGACCTTGCGGACGCGGGGATCGTCCATCAGCGCGCCGGCGACCGGCCCGGGATCCGCGCACGTGACGACGTTCACCGTGCCGTCCGGCGCGCCGGCCGCCGCGAGGCACTCGGCGACGAGCAGCGCGGTGAGCGGCGTCGCCTCGGCGGGCTTGACGACCATCGTGCACCCGGCCGCCAGCGCCGGCCCGAGCTTGCGGGCGAGCATCGCGGCCGGGAGGTTCCACGGCGTGATCGCGACGCACACGCCGACCGGCACCCGGACGACGAGCGAGCGGTGCCCGGGGGCCTGATCGGGGATGACGCGGCCGTAGACGCGCTCGGCCTCCCCGGCGAACCACTCCAGGAACGAGGCCGCGTACTCGACCTCGCCGGCCGCCTCGGCGAGCGGCTTGCCCTGCTCGCCGGTGATCGTCGCCGCCAACTCCCCCGCCCGCCGCCGCAGCTCGGCGGCCGCCGCGGCGAGGACCCGGGCCCGCTCGCGCGCCGGCCGGTCGCGCCACGCCTCCAGCGCCGCGGCGGCGGCATCGACCGCACGGGTCGCGTCGCCGGGCCCGGCGTCCGGGACCTGGGCCAGCTCGGCGCCGGTCGCCGGGTCGCGCACCGGGAAGCGGCCGCCGCCGGCGGCGTCCACCCACGCACCGCCGACGAACATCTGGGACGGCGCCGCCGCGAGCGTGCTCACAGCGCCTCCCGCAGCAGCGCGACCAGCTCGCCGCGCTCGGGCACCCGCGGGGCGTTCGCGATCACGACGTCGGCCAGGGCCCGCTCGGCGATCGCGTCGAGGTCAGCCTCGCGGGCACCGAGATCGGCCAGACGCGGGCGCAGACCGATGCGGTCCTGGAGCGCGAGCACCGCCGCCTCGAGCCGGTCCGGCGGCGCGTCGAGCGCCTCCGCGGCCCGCGCGGACCGCTCCGGGCGCTCCACCGCGTTGAGCCGGACCACCGGCGCGAAGATCGCCGCCAGCGCGACCCCGTGCGCGGCGCCGTAGCGATCCGACAGGGCGTGCGCCAGCGCGTGCGCAGTGCCCAGGCCGGTGCCGCCGGCGGAGAACGCGAGCGTCGCCAGGTGCGCGGCGAGCAGCATCTGCCCGCGCGCCTCCAGGTCCTCGCCGTCCGCGACCGCGCGGGGCAGGAACCGCGCGACGGCGCGCACGGCCTCGAGCGCCAGGCCGGTGGCGTAGGGGTTGGCGGTCGCGGCCTGCAGGCCCTCGACGGCGTGGACCAGCACGTCGAAGCCGGTCGCGGCCGTCACGCCGACCGGCAGCCCGACGGTCAGCTCCGGGTCGAGCAGCGCCAGGCGCGGCTGGCACGTGTCGTGCCCGGCGTAGATCTTCTCGCCGCGCGCGTGGTCGGCGATCACCCCGAAGCCGTTCGTCTCCGCCCCGGTCCCGGCGGTCGTCGGCACGGCGACGACCGGCCACGCGGGCGCGGGGAGCGAGACGCGGTAGTCGCAGTCGCGGGCCACCGCGCCGGGGTTCGCCGCAAGCAGGGCGATCGGCTTGGCGGCGTCCATCGGCGAGCCGCCGCCGAGGCCGACGACGACCGCCTCGCCGAACGCGCGCAGCCGCGCCGCGCCCGCGTCGGCGTCCTCGATCGTCGGGTTGGGGCTCACGCCGGAGAACACCGCGACCTCGACCCCGGCGCGCTCCAGGATCCCCCGCACGCGACCGGCGATCCCGCAGGCCTCGACGCCCGGGTCGGTGACCACGAACGCGCGCGTGCCGAGCGCGGCGACGCGCTCGCCGAGCTCGGCGACGGTCCCCGGGCCGAACAGCAGCTCGGGCGGCGGGGCGATGCGGACCTCGCCGAGCGGCGGGGCGGCGGCGAGCGTGTCAGGCATGGACGGCCTCTCCCTCCAGCCGCAGCGGCGTGCCGGTGAGGTCCTCGTAGAGGCGCACCGCGCTCATCTCCCCGGCGGTGTCGCCGTACTGCGCGCGGGCGCGGCGGTGGATCTGCTCGGTCAGGGCCGTCAGCTCCGCCGGCACGCCCGCGTCGCGCGCGAGGTCCGTGGCCAGGCCGAGGTCCTTGGTGACGAGCCGCATCGCGAACGCGTCGTCGTAGTCGCCGTCGTGCAGGACGCTGAGCACGTCGCGCTCGAGGAAGTTCGAGTTCGCCGGCGAGTGGACGAGCGCCTCCCGGAGCACGCCGAGGTCGACGCCGGCGCGGACGCCGACCGTGAGGACCTCGGCCGTCGCGGCAGCGTGCATGAACCACAGGAGGTTCAGCAGCAGCTTCACCGCGTAGCCGGCGGTGTGGCCGCCGACGTGGAAGATCCGCTGCGGGTCGCCCATCGTCTCCAGCGCGGGCCGCGCACGCTCGAGGTCGGCCGCGTCGCCGCCGACGAAGATGCTGAGCGTGCCGGCACGCGCGCCCGCGGCCATGCCCGCCACCGGCGCGTCGAGCACCGCGACGCCGAGCGGCGCGGCGGCGTCGACGATCCGCCGGCCGACCTCGGCCGAGGAGGTGCTCATGTCGATCACGAGCGCGCCGGCCGGCACGGCGGGGAGGACCTGGTCGCGCACGACGGAGGCGACCTCCGCCGGGCCAGGGAGCATCGTCACGACGAGCGCGGCGCCGTCGCACGCGGCGGCCACCGAGCCGGCGGGCTCGGCGCCGGCCGCGACCGCGGCCTGCACGGCCGCCGGGTCGAGGTCGAACGCGCGGACCGCGTGGCCGGCGCGGCAGAGGTTCGCGCACATGGGTCCGCCCATGTGCCCGAGGCCGATGAACGCGAGGTGGGTCATGTCAGGGAGATCCAGGTGGTCTTGAGGTGGGCGTAGGCGTCGAGGGCGTGCAGCGAGCGGTCCCGGCCGTGGCCGGAGGACCGCATGCCGCCGAACGGGGTGGCGAGCGAGGAGACGTCGAACGTGTTGACCCACACGGTCCCGGCGCGCAGCGCGCGGGCGAGCCGGCCGGCGCGCCCGACGTCACGCGTCCAGACGGCGGCCGCGAGGCCGTACTCGGTGTCGTCGGCCAGGCGGAGGGCATGGTCGGCGTCGTCCGCCGGCTGCAGCACGACGACCGGTCCGAAGACCTCCTCGCGGACGATCGCCGCGCGCGGGTCGGCGCTCTCGAGCACCGTCGGCGCGACGTACGACCCGCCGGCGGCGACGTCCACGCGCGCGGCGCCCGTGTGCACCTGCACGCCGGCGGCGCGGGCCCGCTCGAGGTGGCCCATGACGCGCCCGAGGTGCTCCTCGCTGACGAGCGCGCCCATCTGCGTCGCCGGGTCGAGCGGGTCGCCGAGCGCGAACCGCTCGGCGAACGCGACCACGCGCTCGCGCAGCTCGTCGAGGACCGGGCGCTCCGCGACGACGCGGGAGCCCGCGTGACAGGTCTGGCCGGCGTTGTAGAAGATGCCCCAGCCGATCGCCTCGGCCGCCGCCTCCAGGTCGGCGTCGGCGAGCACGACGTGCGGGCTCTTGCCGCCGAGCTCCAGGGCGACCGACTTGCCGTTCGACTCGCCCGCGTAGCGCTGGAACAGGCGGCCGACCGGCACCGAGCCGGTGAACGCCACCTTGTCGACGTCGGGGTGCCGTCCGAGCGCTTGGCCGGCCTCCTCGCCGAACCCGGGGACGACGTTCAGCACGCCGTCGGGCAGACCGGCCGCGGCGCCCAGCTCGGCGAGCCGCAGCGCGCTGAGCGGTGACTCCTCCGCCGGCTTGAGCACGACCGCGTTGCCCATCGCCAGCGCGGGCGCGAGCTTCCACGCGGTGATGATCAGCGGGTAGTTCCACGGGACGACCGCGCCGACGACGCCCATCGGCTCGCGGCTGACGAGCGCGTACGCGTCGGCGGCGGTGGGCTGCAGCTCGCCCGGCACCTTGTCGATCGCCTCGGCGTACCAGCGCAGGCACCGCGCGCAGCTCGGCACGTCGACGCCGCGGGCGTCGGAGATCGGCTTGCCGACGTCGAGCGCCTCGATCAGCGCGAGCTCCTCGAGGTGCTCCTCGACCAGCGCGGCGAAGCGGAGCAGCACCGCCTTGCGCTCGGCCGGGTCGGCCGTCGCCCAGCCCGACGTCGTGAACGCCCGGCGCGCCGCGCGGACGGCGCGGTCGACGTCCTCGGCGCCGCCGCGCGCCACCGCGGCGAGCACGCGGCCGTCGCGCGGGGAGACGGTCGTGAACGTGCGGCCGTCGGCAGCGGGCGCGAACCCGCCGTCGACGAAGCACTCCGTGCGCAGGCGCACGCCCGCGAGCGGGTCGGCGGTGGCGCTCACAGCACGGCCTCCCGTCCGGTCTCGGTCGCGTAGAACGCGACGGCCTCCTCGTCCAGGACGATCCCCAGGCCCGGCTGCTCCGGCACGCGGACGCACCCGCCCTCGTCGATCCCGACCGGCTCGGCCAGCATGAAGTCCCGCCGGTCGACGGTCCAGCCCGGCGGGTCGTACGGGAACTCGATGTACGGCCCGCCTCCCACGCCGCAGACGACGTGGAGGTTCGCCAGCAGGCCGATGCCGTTGGTCCAGGTGTGCGGGGTGAACCAGCGGTTGCGCCGCAGCGCGAGCTCGCCGAGCGTGCGGGCGCCGGACATGCCGAGCGCGAGCACCACGTCCGGCTGGTACACGTCGAGCGCATCGTCGTCGAGGACGAGCCGCAGGTCCTCGAACGTGCGCGCCATCTCGCCGCCGGCGACGCGGACGCCGGTCGAGTGGCGCAGGGTCCGCATCCCGTCGCGGTCGTTGCCGTCGAGCGGCTCCTCCACCCACAGCACGCCGTGCTCGGAGAGCCGCTCGACGACGCGGCGCGCATCCTGCGGGCCGAAGCCCGGGTGGATGTCGCCGGCCATCCGCCACCACTGGTTGAGGTCGACCAGGATGTCCATCCGGTCGCCGACCGCGTCGCGCACCGCGGCGACCGCCGCGACGCCCTCGTCGACGCGGTCGCGGGCGATGCGGATCTTCAGCGCGCGGAACCCCTGGTCCAGCAGCGCGAGCGCGCGCTCGGCGCGCACCGCCGGCGCCATCAGCTCGCCGCACGAGGCGTACGCCGGCAACCGGTCGACCGCACCGCCGAGCAGCGTCGCGACCGGCACGCCGAGCGACTGGCCGAGCAGGTCCCACAGCGCCGCCTCCAGCGGCCAGTAGCGCCCGGCGTGGAACGAGATCGTCTCGAGCGTCCGGACGTGGCGCGCGATCGTGCGCGGATCCTGGCCGATGAACAGGTGCTCGAACTCGTCGAACCCGGTCATCGTGTCGCCGCTGCCGATGCCGACGAGCCCCTCGTCGGTCTCGACGCGGACGAGCGTCGCGTCGAAGACGCGGCGCGGCTCCGGGTCCCAGGCGGCGTTGAACGGCGGGTCGAGCGGCAGCCGCAGCCGCTGCGTCCGGATGGCGGTGATCCTCACATGCGCTCCCTGCCGGCGAGCGCGCCGGCGTCGAAGTAGGCGTTCGCGGACGGGCCCGCGGCGAGCACGGCCTCGACGTCCGGCGCGCCCGCGGCCGCGCGGGCGAGCGCCCCCGCGGTCGCGGTCCGGTTGTTCTCGAAGACGCGCTGCTCGTCCTCGGCGTCGGGGTTGACCCAGACGGCCGCGATCAGCAGCAGGTCGGCGGCCTCCTCGCGGGCGACGGCGCCGGTGCGCAGCGCGTCCAGCACGCCCTCCGAGACGCCGGCCTGCGCGGCGCCCCAGGTCAGGCTCCCGTGCCGGTCGGACGCGATCGGCGCCTTGTTGACGAACACGGTCGCGGGACGCAGGAGCACGCCGGGCCGGTGTGCGACGAGGAACGGGACGTGGCCCGCCCGGGGCGTCGCGAGCGCGACGCTCCAGGCCGTCTCGTGCGCCGTCCCGCGCGCACCGAGGACGACGTTGACGTGCGCCAGCTCGACGCCCTCGCCGACGAAGTCCTCGCCGATGCGCGTGGGCGCGGTCATCCCAGCAGCCCTTCCGCCTCGAGCCACTCGCGCGCCACGTCCTCGGGCTGCTCGCCGTCGACGTCGACCTTCGCGTTGAGCGAGCGGATGACCTCGTCGGTGAGCTTCGCCGCGACCGGCGCGAGGAGCTCGGCGGCCTGCGGGTGCTCGTCCGCGGTCTCCTTGCGCATCGTCACCGCCGCCTGGTAGACGGGGAAGAACCGCTTGTCGTCCTCCAGGACCGCGAGCCCGAGCGCCTGGATGCGGCCGTCGGTGGCGAAGACCTCGCCGAAGGTGCAGTCGTCGCCCTTCTCGGTCGCCGTGTAGATGAGCCCGGTGTCGAGCGTCTTCACGTTCCCGCGCGGGATGTCGATCCCGTAGTGCTCCAGCAGGCCCGGCAGGCCGTCGTCGCGGCCCTGGAACTCGGACTCGACGCAGATGGTCGCCTTCGACGGGTCGCGCTGGGCGAGCGCCGCGAGGTCGCTGAGCGTCTTGACCCCGAGCTCGTCGGCCGTCTCCTGCTTGACCGCCAGCGCGTAGGTGTTGTTCAGCGGCGCGGGCTCCGACCAGACGATCCCGTTCTTCGCGTCCGCGTCGCGGACCGCCGCGTACTGCTTCGCGGGGTCGGCGATCGGCTTGGTCTCCTTCAGGTAGGTGATCCAGCCGGTGCCGGTGTACTCCCAGTACAGGTCGATGTCGCCGCCGACGAGCGCCTTGCGCGTGTTGTCCGAGCCGACGATGTTCGTCTTGTCCTCGACCTTCGCGCCGTGCGCCTGCAGGACCTGCATCGTGATGTGGCCCAGCACGTACTGCTCGGCGAAGTCCTTCGAGCCGACCTTGAAGGTCGCCCCCGCGAGCTCCTTCGCCGTGTCGTCGCCGGACCCGGCGGCGGTGTCCGCATCGTCGCCGCAGGCGGCGAGCCCCGTCGCCAGCGCGCAGCAGGCCGCAAGGGCCGTCAGGCTCTTCGTGAACCCCATGTCTCCTCCTTGTGTGTGTGGACGCGGCGCTACGCCGCGCCGTCGGTCGCGATCCCGCGCGGGGTGAGCGCGCGCTCGGCGAGCTCCCCCACCCAGTCGATGAGCAGCGCGAAGCACGCGGTCAGCACCGCGCCGGTCACGAGGACCGCCTCGCGCTGGGTCTTGATGCCGGCGACGATGAGATCGCCGAGGCCGCCGGCGTTGACGAACGTCGCGAGGGTCGCGACGCCGACGCACAGCACGAGCGCCGTCCGGATCCCCGCGAGCACCACCGGCACCGCGAGCGGCAGCTCCACGCGCCAGAGCAGCTGCAGCCGGGACATCCCCTGGCTCCGCGCGGCGTCCAGGAGCTGCGGGTCGACGCCCCGGATGCCCGCGATCGTGTTGCGGAGCACCGGCAGGACGCTGTAGGCGACGAGCGAGACCAGCGCGATCTCGAACCCGATGCCGAACAGGATCACGAGCAGCGCGAGCACCCCGATCGCGGGCGTCGCCTGGCCGAGGTTGGCCAACCCGAGGGCCACAGGCGCGAGCGCGCGCCAGCGCCCGCGCGTGAGCAGCACGCCGAGCGGGACGCCGATCGCCAGCGTGATCGCCATCGCGGCGCCGACGAGTCGTGCGTGCTCGAGGAGCGCCTCGCGGATCGCGACCTCGCTCAGCGAGCGCTGGGCGATCGAGTCGAGCTCCTGCGTGTCGACCCAGAGCTTCAGCGCCAGGGCGCCGAGGAGGACGACCGCCGGCGTGAGCGCCAGCCGGCCGGGACGCGGCAGGCTCACCGCAGCACCGCCCCCTCGTCGCGCAGCGCCGCGGCGGCCTGCTGGTCGCGGCGGGTCGCCTCCTGGCGCAGCTGGGCGATCCGCTCGGTGATCGCGTCGATCGCGACGGTCCCGGCGTAGGCGCCGTCGGCGTCGCAGACGATCGCGACGCCTGCCGAGGAGGCGAGCATCGCGTCGAGCGCGTCGTGGAGCGTCGTGTCGGCGCCGATGACCGCCCCGACCTCGTCGCCGCGCTCGGCCCACGCGTCGTCGCGCAGGTCGTCGGCGTACAGCCAGCGCGCGGGGCGGCCGTCGGCGTCGAGCCCGAGCAGCGCACCGCACGCCGCGTTGTCGGCGAGGCGCTCGCGCAGGACCTGCGCGGGCTCGCCCGGCCGCGCGACGGGCCAGGTGCCGAGCTGAACGCCGGAGACCTGCAGCAGGTGCAGCCGCTTGAGCGATGCGCCCGCGCCGATGAACGACTTGACGTACGCCGACGCGGGCGCCGCGAGGATCTCCTCGGGCGTCCCGAACTGCGCGATGCGCCCGCCCTCCGCGAAGATCGCGATGCGGTCGCCGAGCTTGATCGCCTCGTCGATGTCGTGGGTGACGAAGAGGATCGTCTTGCGGACCGTGCGCTGGATGCGGAGGAGCTCGGCCTGCAGGCGTTCGCGCGTGATCGGATCGACCGCGCCGAACGGCTCGTCCATGAGCAGCACGCCCGGATCCGCGGCGAGCGCGCGGGCCACGCCGACGCGCTGCTGCTGGCCGCCCGAGAGCTGGCGCGGGTACCGCTCGCGGTAGTCCTCGGGCGGCAGCCCGACGAGCGCGAGCAGCTCGTCGACGCGCTCGGCCGTGCGGCGCTTGTCCCACTTGAGCAGGCGCGGGACGAGGCCGACGTTCTGGGCCACCGTGAAGTGCGGGAGCAGCCCGTTGGCCTGGTTCACGTAGCCGATCCGGCGGCGCAGCGCGTCGCCGCCGACCGACGAGACGTCCTCGTCGCCCAGCCACACCCGGCCGGCGCTCGGCTCGATCAGCTTGTTGACCATCCGCATGGTCGTCGTCTTGCCGCAGCCCGACGGGCCGACCAGGACGGTGATCTCGCCGGCCGGGAACTCGAGGTCGACGTCCTCGACGGCGGCCCGCTCGGCCCCGGGATAGCGCTTCGAGACGCCCTCGAGGCGGATGGAGACGGCGTGCTCAGACACGGAACCCCTTCGGCGTGGTGAAGCGGGCGAGCGCGACGAAGACCGCGTCGAAGAGCAGGGCGATGACGACGACCCCGACCGTGCCCGCGATGACCTGGTTGATGGCGTTGAAGGACCCCAGCGAGGAGATCCCGTTGAAGATCAGCGTCCCCAGGCCGGGCCCGCGGACGTAGGCGGCGATCGCCGCGATGCCGATCGCGAGCTGCGCGGAGACGCGCAGGCCCGTGAGCATGACCGGCCAGGCGAGCGGCAGCTCCACCCGGACCAGCCGCTGGATGGCGCCCATGCCGCACCCGCGCGCCCCGTCGAGGATCTGCGCGTCGACACCGCGCAGGCCCACGATCGTGTTGCGGACGATCGGCAGG
The DNA here is from genome assembly GCF_056863265.1 of Parviterribacter multiflagellatus. Lineage (NCBI taxonomy): Bacteria > Bacillati > Actinomycetota > Thermoleophilia > Solirubrobacterales > Parviterribacteraceae > Parviterribacter > Parviterribacter multiflagellatus. The sequence continues at coordinate 2,534 of NZ_JBXPIZ010000013.1, read as the reverse complement.
AGGCTGTACAGCACGAGCGCGATCAGCACCGGCGTCGTCCCGAGCCCGAACGGCGGGATCAGCAGCCCGAGCAGGGCGAAGGACGGCACGGTGAGGATCACGCTGGTGGACGCGATCGCGATCTGCGCGCCGATCCGCGTCCGATACGTGGCGATGGCGATGGCCACCCCGATGACGAGCGCGATCGAGAGCGCCGCGAGGACGATCTCGACGTGCTCGAGCGCGAAGCCGCGGATGTCGTCCGCGTTGTTGTCGACGTACCGCGTGAAGCGGTCCCAGTCGAACTCCACGAGTCTCCTCCGTTCGTTTGACCCGGCCGGGAACCCTGCATCCTGGTGGCGGGAACCGCAACGCTGGTTGCAATTTCGACAACGAGCTGCTTGGTTTCTGCACATGAAGCCGAGCGGACGCATCGAGCGCGACCTCGACCTGCTGCGCGGGCTCGCCGACGCGGAGGGCGAGGACGGCCTTGGCGTCGTGCAGCTGGCGACGGTCCTCGGACGCGACAAGAGCCAGGTCTCCCGCGGCCTGCGGGCGCTCCAGCAGGCCGGGCTCGTCGAGCGCGACGACGACGGCCGGTACCACCTCGGACTCGAGCTCTACGCGTTGGCCGCGCGGACGGCGCAGCGCCGGCTCCTGCGGGCGGCGCCGCTCGTGCTGCGGCCGCTGGCCATCGAGCTCGACGAGACCGTGCACCTGTGCGCGCTCCACGGCCGCGAGGTCGTGACGCTCCGCAGCCACGCGCCGCCGACCCACGCGTTCCGCGCGAGCGGCTGGGAGGGACGCGCCGTGCCGGCGCACGCCACCAGCGCCGGGCGCGTGCTCCTGGGCGACCACCGGCCCGAGGAGCTGCGGATGCTGTTCGATGGCGTCGACGTGCGCACGCCCGGTCCCAACGGCCGCGTGCAGGACGTCGGCGACCTCGTCGCCCTGGTCGGCGAGGTGCGGCAGACCGGGTACGCGACGGTCTTGGAGGAGCTCGAGGCCGGCCTGGTCGGTGCGTCCGCGCCGGTCCGCGACCACCGCGGCGACCTCGTGGCGGCCGTCAACGTCTCAGCCGACCGGGAGCACATCCGCGACCTCGACGCCGCGGGCCACGCCTGCGCGGTGGCCGGTGCCCGGCTGTCGCGCCTGCTCGGCGCGCCCGCGCGCCGGACGGGGCCCCGGGCGGAAGCGGTGCCGACCTGATCGCGTGATCGGGCACGGTGCGGGATCGGCGCCCGGGGCGGCCGGTCCGGCGCCTATCCTGGGTGACCCGTGGCCGCCGCCCCTTCGCTGTACCGCCGACACCGCCCGAGGACGTTCGCCAGCGTCGTCGGGCAGGAGCACGTCGTCCGCACGCTCCGCAACGCCGTGGAGCAGGACAACGTCCACCACGCGTACCTCTTCGTGGGGTCGCGCGGGACGGGCAAGACCTCGATGGCGAAGATCCTCGCCGCGTGCCTGAACTGCGTGAACGGGCCGACGGTCGAGCCCTGCGGCGTCTGCGAGTCGTGCCGCGCGATCGCCAACGCCACCTCGCTCGACGTCATCGAGATGGACGCGGCCTCGAACAACTCGGTCGACGACATCCGCGACCTCCGGGAGCGGGTCGGCTTCGCGCCCGTCTCTGGCAAGTACAAGGTCTACATCCTCGACGAGGCGCACATGCTGACGGCGGCAGCGTGGAACGCGTTCCTCAAGACGCTCGAGGAGCCGCCGCCGAACACGGTCTTCGTCCTGGCGACGACCGAGGCGAACAAGATCCTCCCGACGGTCGCCGACCGCTGCCACCGGTTCGACTTCACGCGCCCGACCGTCCAGCAGATCGCGCAGGTGCTCGAGCGCGCGGCGACGGCGGAGTCGATCGCCATCCCGCCCGACGCCGTGGCGCTGCTCGCGCGGCACGCGACCGGCTCGTTCCGCGACGCGCTCGGCACGCTGGAGCAGCTCGTCACCTACTCGGGCACGACGATCGCGCTCGACGACGTGCTCGCCGTGCTCGGCGTCGCCGACGCGGACCTCCTCTTCGAGGCGCTGGAGTCGGTCGCCGCGCACGATCCGCGCCGCGCGCTGCTGTCCGCGGCGAAGCTCGCCGAGACGGGCCGCGACCCGAGCGCGTTCATCCGCGACCTCGAGGCCCACGCGCGCGACCTGATGATCGTCGGCACCCTCGGCGAGGTGCCGGCGGAGCTGACGATGACGCCGGACCGCGACCAGCGCCTGGCCGAGCAGGCGGCCCGCGTGCCGCGCGGTGATGTCGTGCGGACGCTGGAGCTGCTGGCCGCCGCGCTCGGCGCGATCAAGGAGGGCGCGGACGCCCGCACGCAGCTCGAGCTCGCGCTGGTGAAGGCCGCGCAGCCGCGCGTGGACGCCTCGACGCAGGCGCTGCTGTCGCGGCTGGACAAGCTGGAGCAGGCGCTGGCCGGGCAGGCCGCGCCGCCGGTGATCGCCGCGCATCCGGTCGCGCCGCCCGCCGCGGTGGCACCGGCTCCCGCGCCGCCGGCTCCTGCTCCCGCGCCGCCCGCGCCCGCGCCCGCCCCGCCGGCGCCGCC